>JAQWIW010000026.1 GCA_029248665.1 Opitutia bacterium
TTTTAGGCCGATGGTGTAATGGTAACACTACTGTTTTTGGTACAGTCATTTGGGGTTCGAATCCCTATCGGCCTGCCATTTATTTTACTTATTTTTAGTTAAAATATTTTATTTTTTTTAAGATATTTCATTTTTTTTAGAATTTATATAAAAAATAGGAATAAAACTTATTTAAGATACTCTCACCCTCGTTAATAAATTTTAAAATAATATAATTTTTTAATTTATTGATAAGGTGTTAGGGTACATGCAAAATTCTCCCTTTTATGCGCAAGCTGGAAGGGATAATTCTTTTTAAAGTTTGTCAAAAATCCAATTGGAAAGATTAGTCAAAGCATCAGGGCCTAAAGTCATTATTAAAATGATTATAAATGCATAAAATGCTAATGATAAAAGGCTTAAGGCAATGCTAATTAGCGTTAATAATCCATCGTTCTCGCAAATACTGATGCCGAATAAACAAATAACCATTGCGGGTAATGTATTGGTAAATGGGATCGGTAAAATCATCAATGAAGCCAACAAGATGAGATTAATGGCGACGAATGGGCGAAACTGTTTGGATTGAAATTGGAGTAATCGAGGTTTAATAAACGGCTCAATCTTATTTAAAAATGAAATCGCGAAACTAAGGATCTTTTGGCTGATGTTTGGTGAAAAGGTGATTTTCTTAATAGAATTGGGTGTTTTAAGGGAATTTTTTCCGATAAGTATTTGAAAAGCAATCAATACAATAGCGATGCCAAATGGAGTACTATAGCCTGGAGCGGGTACGGGCAACGCACTTGGAAGTGATAAAAAGACTAATATAATTCCAAATCCTTTAGAACCTAAATTATTAAAGAGTTCTGAAACCTGTATACTGTGAGATTTTGTGGTTTCCAGGATAGACTCTAAAGTTTCCTTCAAACTTTTTTCTGAAGTCTGTGCACTATCATTTTTGACATGATTTTTTTGCATTGCTTTAGTTAGCTTAGATTTTTTCTTATTGGAAGCTATTTATGCAAAAAAAATACAATGAAAATTTTAAAAAGGGTCAGGCTTTATTCGGCGGAAGCTTTGATCCTATTCATTGTGGTCATATGGCTTTAGCACAAGCAGTGTTAAATTTAGAAATAATTAGTGAGGTTATTTTTATACCTAGTGCTGTTTCACCTTTGAAGCGACACAACCCACTAGCGACAAATGATCAACGTAAAGAAATGATTCTAAAAGCGATTGAGGGAATAGACGGCTTTGCTTTAGATGATTCAGAATTAGATAAAGGTGGCATTAGTTATACAATTGATACGGTAGAAGAGTATCGAAAGTATACGGATTCGGATCTTTATTTTATTATGGGTGCTGATCAATTCTATCAATTATCCAATTGGCATAGGGTAGAGACTTTGATCGAAGAACTTAAATTCTTAGTCTATCCACGAGAGGGTTATCCAATTGAGACGGCACCGATTGTTTCAAGTAAAGTAATTACCTACGAGGTTTTAAATTTGCCTTATTGGAATATGAGTTCTACAAAGATTCGAAATTTATGTGAACAAGGTGTATCTATAGGAGATATTGTCCCACGAAATGTTGAAGATTTTATTAATAAGCATCAGTTATATCAAAGTCCTAAATAAAAAATATTTTATATGTCGGAAGAAAGTAATACAAAAAATGAATTAGCTCAGGTAAAAGAAGAGCTCAAATTCGTAATCGAAGCCTTAGAGGATAAAAAAGGAGACAATATACGTGTTTTCGATATCCGTGAACAATCCTCAGTGACTGACTATGTTATTCTGGTTTCGGCGATTTCACAACCTCATGCTAAAGCCTTGAAAATAAATTTGGATAAAATGATAGCAGAACGAGGAATTTCCGTGATTGGAAATGATAATGAATCATCGAGCGGCTGGATGGTATTGGATGCCTTCAATTTTATGGTGCATATTCAAACGGCAGAGATGCGATCACTTTATGAATTGGAAGAGCTGTGGAAAGGTGCAGCGGAAGTAGATTTTTCCTAAATTTAAGCTTTATTTCGTTGATCAATCAAGCAACTCTCTTGATGTTCAAATTTTTAAAATGACTAATTACCTATGATTGAAGAAACATTAGATGCCTTGGTTATTGAGGTGCAAGAAATGAGCCCGAAGTTGGGTAGTCGTGTAGAATTTGATTCTTTCAAATCAACAATATCGGGACCTAAGGGCAAGTTAACGGATGTGATGAAGTTGATGGGCAAAGTGCCTAAGGAGGAAAAGCCTATCATGGGTAAGAAAATCAATGAGGCGAAGCAATTGATTCAGGCGAGTATGGATGAGGCGAACAAGCGTATCGAAGACTCTGAATTACTTTCTAGTTTAGGTCCGACGATTGATCCGACCTTGCCGAGTTCCAATGACGCAAAGGGAGTGCTACATCCAATTGCTCAAGTGCGTGATCAGGTTGTAGAATTATTTCAAAGAATTGGCTTCGCTGTAGCCGAAGGAACAGAAATAGAAACTGAGTATTATTGTTTTGATGCTCTCAATATTCCTAAGGATCATCCAGCGAGAGATATGCAGGATTCTTATTTTATGCCTGACGCAACAAAGATGGCTAATGTTTCAAAAGAATCAGATGAAAAATATCTGCTCCGTACACACACTTCTAGTGTACAGATTCGTACTTTGCTCAAAGAAAAGCCTCCAATTCGTATTGTCGCACCAGGGCGTTGTTTTCGCCGAGATACTCCAGATGCTACGCATAGTGCTAACTTTCACCAAATTGAAGGGCTGTATGTGGACAAGAAGGTGACGCTGACGGATTTAAAAGCGACTTTAGATTATTTTGTGAAGATGGTTTTTGGTGAATCTGCTAAAACACGCTTAAGACCTAGTTTTTTCCCTTTCACCGAGCCAAGTTTCGAGATGGATTTTTATTCCCCTGATTTAGGCAAGTTAAGCAATCAGTGGTTGGAAATTATGGGTTGCGGTATGGTAGACCCGGAAGTTTTTAAATCCGTGGGATTAGATCCAAATGAATATTCAGGCTACGCTTTTGGTATGGGTATTGAACGTATTGCAATGATTTTACAAGGTGTAGACGATATTCGTTATTATTACCAAAACGACATTCGTTTTTTACGACAATTCAGTGATTAGAGGATATGAAGATTTCTTACAATTGGCTTAAACAATATTTTAAATCAGAGATTAGTTCTGATGCAATTTTGACTGCACTTCCTTTGATCGGCTTTGATGTTGAAGAAACAGAAGTTCTTGGGCCCCCGCAAATGGAACATGTTGTTGTCGGTGAAGTCGTGGAATTTGAAGCACATCCGAATGCAGATCGCTTGAGACTTTGTAAAGTAAAGACCGCAGAGGATGAGACAGAGCATTCCATTATTTGTGGGGCTAAAAATTTTAAAGCAGGTGATCGTGTGATGGTTGCTTTGCCAGGTGCAATTTTGCCCGGTAATTTTAAAATAAAAAAATCAAAGCTTCGAGGTATTGAATCTGAAGGGATGCTTTGTTCAGCAAAGGAATTGAATATTGGGCAAGATCATGACGGTATCATGATCTTAGATTCATCAGTTGCCTTAGGCACAGAGTTGAATGCGATTTATTCTGATTCAGATATTATTTTTCACTTAGAGGTGACGCCGAATCGCGTGGATGTTTTGAGCCATATTGGTCTCGCACGTGAATTGGTGGCTCGTTTTGGCGGTAGTGTAGAGATGCCAAAGATCCAATCGAATATACCAATTGTTGATGCTTTTGAATCCAACTCCGTGCTTAAATCTTTGACTGTAGAAGCATCGGATAATTGCCCTGAATATTCGGCGATTTGTATCGAAGGTATTAAGATAGGGCCAAGTCCTGACTGGTTGAAAAAATCTTTAGAGTCCGTGGGACTTAGATCGATCAATAATATTGTGGATATCACGAATTACGTTTTGCATGAGACGGGTCAACCGTTACATGCTTTTGATTCAGCTAAAGTGAGCGGACAATCATTAACAATTCGTTACGCAGTGAATGGTGAGGAGGTCGTAACTTTAGATGAAAAAAAGCATACTTTAAATGATTCTATGTTGGTCATCGCGGACGCTTCAAAACCTTTAGCCATTGCAGGTGTGATGGGCTCTGCAGATGGAGAAGTTGATAAAAGTACTCAATCAATCATTTTAGAGTCTGCTTATTTCAATCCTTCTTCAGTTCGGAAAACAGCAAGAACCTTGAACATAAGCACGGATAGCTCTTATCGTTTTGAAAGAGGTATAGATCCTCAAGGTGTGCAACTCGGAATGGAGCGAGCGTGTGATTTGATTTTAGATATAGCAGGTGGATCACTTGTTGGAAAACGCGTGCAAATCGGTTCAGTAGACAAGGCTTTAAAAACAATTGAATTTTCACCTGATGCACTACGTTCATTCATTGGGTTTTCGGTAGAAGATGCTGAAGTGCAATCAATATTTGAGTCATTGAATTTTAAGGTTGAGAAGGCTTCAGATTTGAAGTGGTTGATTACATTGCCGACTTATCGTAAAGATGTGTCTCGTCCAGTTGACCTGTACGAAGAATTTATTCGTATTTTTGGAACAGATAAAATTCCTACTCAGCCTATTTCTGCAAATGGGATCAATGCAATCGATCATCCTATTTATCAATTTAATGATTCTGTTGGAGCTTACATGATAGGAAAGAGTTTTAATGAAGCATTCCTTTACACCTTAAGAAATGAAGAAGAAGTGGCTTTTTTCAAAGGGGAGGATCATGCAGAGACTTCAGACTTAAAACTAGATAACCCATTACAAAGTGATCAGAGTCATTTGAGAAACTCTTTAATACCTGGGCTATTGGATGTTTTAGAATTGAATCTTGCACGACAAAATCTAACGAGTCAGTTTTTTGAGCGTGGTCGAGTCTTCCGAGTTATCAAAGGCCAGCTGGTAGAGTTGATTTCAGTCGGCTTTATTTCTTTAGGTAAGAGCTTAGATCGTAAGTGGCAAGATGGTGTGGAGTTTGATTTTTATACAGCTAAGTCGTGTGCTGAAGATATATTCCGATTGTTACCGTTTAAGATTAAAGAGCGAGAATGGTCTCCAATAGAAGCAAGTGAGTTTTGGCAAGCTGAGCATTCAGCTAAAGCGGGTAATTTATCGAAAGATGGTTATGAAGTGAGTCTTGGACTTTTAAATATAAAAAATATTAAAGAGCGTTGGGGTTTATCCAATCCGATCTTTGCAGGTTCACTGTTACTTCAAAAGGAATTGTTCGAAAAAGAGATGAAGCACTTTCGCTATAAAGTTTTGAGTAATCAACCTGCTTCTATGAAGGATTTATCCCTAGTTGTGGATAAGACTGTATTCGCAAATGAAGTTCTTGAAACAGTCAAAGGGTTTATCGCACAATCAATTGAGGGCTTTGCCTGTGAATCAGTAGAGGTATTTGATGTTTACGAGGGAGAAGGACTTGAAGCAGGTAAGAAAAGCTTTGCGGTGAGTATGAAATTCAGAGCACAAGATCGTACACTTAAAGATAAAGAGGTGAATGCTGTGTTTGAAGCTGTTCAATCTTTAGTTCTTAAAGAAACAAATTATCAAATCAGAAAATAGTTTAAATGTCAGAATCAGATAAAAAAATAGATATTGATTATGTCGCACAATTAGCACGCTTGGAATTATCCGATAACGATAAAGAAAAGCTTTCGGGGCAATTAAACGACATCTTAGTTTATTTTGAAAAATTGAATAGCGTTGATGTCGATGGAATTGAACCAATGGCTCATGCACATAAAGTTGATAATGTTTGGCGTGAGGGAGACGAACTAGGCCCTGTTTTTCCAAAAGAGGTTTTAAAAGCAATGGCTCCTGAGAGTCGAGATGACCAAGTTGTTGTTCCTAAAGTAGTGGAATAAGAAATAAGAACATGACTGATTTATTTTATTCAGATATTTCTACCTTAAATAAAGGATTGGATTCAAAGAGCTTCAGTGCAGTTGAATTAATGCAATCAGTGATTGATCGTACAGATGCAGTAGAAGCAAAAATTAATGCTTTTGTAGATCGAGATATTGAAGATGCACTTAAGCAAGCTAGAGCTTCTGACGAAAGACGAGCGAGAGGAGAAAATTTAGGTGCTTTTGATGGAATTCCAGTTGGGATTAAAGATATTTTAGCGGTGAAGGACCAATCCTTACGCTGTGCTTCTAAGGTGCTAGAAGGCTACCGATCACCTTATGATGCAACCTGTATTACTAAGTTGAGAAATGCAGGTGCAGTTATTTGGGGACGTCTTAATATGGATGAGTTTGCTATGGGTTCATCAACAGAAAATTCCGCTTATGGTGTTACTGCTAATCCTTGGAATTTAGAGTGCATTCCTGGTGGTTCTTCAGGTGGAAGTGCAGCAGCTGTTTCTGCGGGTGAGGCTATTGTTTCCTTAGGTACGGATACAGGTGGTTCTATTCGGCAACCTGCCGCTCTCTGTGGTGTGGTTGGCATGAAGCCTACATATGGATTGATCTCTCGCTATGGATTAGTCGCTTTTGCTTCCTCTTTAGATCAAGTTGGGCCTTTATCTCGTAGTGTGAAAGATTCAGCATTATTACTAGAGGCAATTACTGGGCACGATCCTTTGGACTCAACTTCTTTAAATCAAGCCAAGGTTGATTATTCTTCTGCTTTAGATGCAACAGCAAAAAAGAAGACTTTAGGTGTTCCGAAAGAATTTTTTCAAGAAGGTATTGATCCAGAAATTAAAGAAGCAATTGAGAAAGCAATTGATTGGTATCGTTCAGAAGGCTACGCCATAGAAGAAATTTCCTTACCGCATTCAGAATTATGTGTGCCGGTTTACTATATCATTGCTACGGCTGAAGCATCATCAAATCTTGCACGATTTGATGGGGTTCGTTATTCTCATAGAAGTAAAGATGCGGAAAATATATTGGAGCTATTTTCTAAAAGTCGGGGAGAAGGTTTTGGAGAAGAAGTGAAACGCCGTATTATCCTTGGGACTTACGTTTTAAGTTCTGGTTATTACGATGCGTATTATTTGAGAGCACAAAAAGTACGTTCGTTAATTCGTCAAGATTTCGAACAAGCATTTACTAAAGTTGATGCGATTATCACACCAACCACACCAACACCTGCGTTTAAACGTGGCGAAAAAAGTGATGATCCTTTGGCAATGTATTTAAATGATATATATACGATTTCGGTAAACTTAGCTGGGTTACCCGCACTTTCATTGCCAGTGGGAATGACTCAAAATAATTTACCAATAGGTATGCAGGTTATCGGGAAAGCTTTTGGCGAAGCTGACATTTTATCAATTGCTCATGATTTTGAAATAAATCATGGATACAAAGACATGAGACCTCAAATTTAAGTATATTAAATAATGAAGTATGAAGTGGTTATAGGATTAGAAATCCATGTTCAGATTAAGACGAAAACGAAAATGTTTACGGCAGCTCCTTATCACTATGGGGCCGAACCTAATACTTTAACTGATGCAGTTGTCCTTGGTCTTCCAGGAACTTTACCGGTTTTAAATTATGAAGCTATTGAGCGTTGTGCAAAACTTGGCTTAATGCTTGGTTGTGAAATAGCTGAAGTGTGCAAATGGGATAGGAAAAATTATTTTTATCCAGATTCACCCAAAAATTACCAGTTAACCCAAAATGAACAACCTCTTTGTATTGGAGGCTCTGTTGAAATAGAATTACCAGGTGCAGCACGAAATATTCAAGGCGAACATCGTTGGGTTCAACTCAATCGTATTCATTTAGAAGAGGACCCTGGTAAATTATCGCATACGGCTTTTGATACTTTAGTGGACTTTAATCGAGCAGGGGTTCCTTTAGCCGAAATTGTAACTGAGCCAGATCTTTATTCTTCTGAAGAAGCGGTGGCTTTCTTGAATGCACTGAGGAATTTAATTGTTTATACTGGCATTTCAGATTGCGATATGGAAAAAGGGCAAATGCGTTGTGATGCTAATGTTTCTTTACGCCTTAAAGGCTCTGAAGTTTTAGGGACTCGAACTGAGATGAAAAATCTTAATTCTATTTCTAATGTGAAAGCATCAATTGAGTATGAGATTAAGCGTCAGGCAAAAATATTAGATGCAAATGAATCAGTGATTCAAGAAACACGTCGTTGGGATGCCTCAAAAAACACAAGTTTTTCTCTAAGAAGTAAAGAAGAAGCACATGATTATCGTTATTTTCCTGATCCAGATTTGATGCCAGTTTCTATGGATAGAAATCGTGTGGATACCATGAAGAAAGCTTTGTCAGAACGGCCATTTGATCGTCAACGTCGCTATCAAGAAAAATATTCTCTACCGTACACAATCACTTCTGTTTTATGTGCAGATCGTGAATTGAGTGATTTTTTTGAATTAGCACTCAATTACTATGATGCACCGAAAGCCATCGCAAATTATATTGTAAATGACCTTCTTAGGGAATTATCGGCTCATTCTGAAGTAGGTGATTCTGCTTTATCTATCAGTGATACAAAAATGAAAGCAGAATCTATTGCTGAATTAGTGGAAGTAGTTGAATCAGGACTTATTTCAAAACAGATTGCTAAAGAAGTTTTCACAGAAATGTTTGTTTCAGGTGAATCTCCTAAGGTAATTATTGAGAAAAAAGATTTAAGCCAAAATAATGATGATTCTGCGATTGAAGCTTTGTGTTTAGACGCAATTGCGAATAATCCGAAAGCAGTAGCACAGTATAAAGAGGGTAATGCTAAAGCAATAAATGCTCTTAAAGGGCCGATAATGAAAGCGACTAAAGGTAAAGCAAATCCGGCTACTTTAGATGCCTTGTTACAGAAGCTGATTCAAGCATCAGAGTAATTTATTTTCTCTGAAGCTAAAGTAGCCTTTTTGCATTGAGCCAATAGTTTCTTTTCCAATGATCATGAAGTCTAGTAAATCTATGCTAATGATCTTTGAGCTTTCAAACAGGTTTTTAGCTACTGAGATATCTGCATTACTTGGACTAGGGTCTCCGCTAGGGTGATTGTGCACTACGATTATTGCGGTACAACCTAAGCGAATTGCTACTCTGAAAACCTCTCTGGGATGAATCAAAGAACTGGTGGCAATTCCTGAGGTGATTTCATATGAATTTATTAAGTAGTTTTTTCTATTTAAACAGAGTACCCATACTTTTTCTATATCAAGCTTCATTGTTTTCTTCTCAAAAAATTGGTATATTTTTTTCGGTGTATTTAGTAACAATTGCTTTTCAGATGGTGAGGCTATTCGAGTACACAATTCAATAATGGAAATTAATTGAAGTCCTTTTACCTGACCAATTCCATTTATCTTTTTAAAATCCTCTAACCTATATTTGCTTAAATTATGTAAAGAACCTGCTTCTTGAAGGATTTTTTTGGCTAAAACAATGACATTAGTTCCCTTTGTTCCACTTCTGAGAATCATGGCTAAGAGCTCACTATCACTTAAAGCGGCTGGCCCTAATCGCAAGAGCCTCTCTTGCGGGCGTTCTTCAATTTCGATTTCTTTAAGAGGAATTGTCGGGTAGGTGGTCACTTTTTCTAGACTTAAGGGCTTAAGTAAGTAGCGTGTACTTGTTGGTAGTATTTAGAATATTCAATCTTGGCCAATTTTAAAATTAGCTATGCGTTTCATCCCAAAGAAAAAAAGTTTATTAGGAGAGAGTCTTGAAGATTTTGAATCGGATATATTGGCGGCTGATTTTCCTAAATATCGAGCCAAGCAGGTATTTGATTGGGTTTT
Organism: Opitutia bacterium; assembly: GCA_029248665.1. Lineage (GTDB taxonomy): Bacteria > Verrucomicrobiota > Verrucomicrobiia > Opitutales > Coraliomargaritaceae. The sequence continues at coordinate 9,753 of JAQWIW010000026.1, forward strand.
CAAAAAGCGAATTAGTGATTTGGCTTTAATGAAGAATCTCCCGAAGCCTTTAATTGAGTGGCTAGATGCCAACTATGTGATCGATCCTACGCAAATTCTATTGGATAAACAGTCAAACGATGTGACACAAAAGTTTTTGATTCAGTTGGAAGATAAGCGTTTGATTGAAACAGTATTGATTCGAGCTCCACAAGAGGGGGTAGGCGTGGACAAATCGAGAAAAACCGTCTGTGTGTCTATTCAGGTTGGCTGTGCCTATGGGTGTAAGTTTTGTGCCTCTGGTTTGGCTGGCTTTAAGCGAAATCTCTATGCCTCTGAGGTAATTGCACAGCTTTTGCATATGTCGCGGCTAGATAGCCCTGACGAGCCAAACGAGGCAAAAGAATCGGTTTCTTTTGATAATATTGTTTTCATGGGTATGGGTGAGCCTTTGGCTAATTATAATGAGTTGGTCAGTGTTTTGAAAATCATGAATGCTTCATGGGGCTTGAATATTGGTGCTCGAAGAATTACCGTATCCACTTCAGGTCTTGCTCCAGAAATTGAGAAATTAGCGAATGAAGGGATTTCGATTCGCCTAGCGATCTCCTTGCATGGTGCAACGAATGAAGTTCGCAATCAAATCATGCCAATTAATAAGCGATATCCTTTAGAGGTATTAATTCCTGCAATTGAGAAATTTCGTGAAAAACACGGGCGTATGGTAACACTTGAGTTTATCTTGATAGATGGAGTCAATGATGGGCTGGATCAAGCTAGGGCTTTGGTGAAAATCGCTAAACGCCTTCATGCACATGTGAACTGTATTCCATACAACAAGGTCGAAGGACTCGAATGGAAACGCCCGAGTATCACCCGCCAAAATAAATTTGTACAAGTTCTCAAGGATGCAAATGTATCGGTGACGATTCGCCGAGAGAAAGGACATTCTATCAATGCGGCTTGTGGGCAATTGCGATTAAAGAAGGAAATAGAAATGGCCAAAGAGGAGTTAACTCCCAGCAGTCCGTTCATTAAACCAAATTTAAGCAATTAAGGCTCAGTCTCTAATCTCGCCTTTACCGTGTACGATATATTTATAGGTACATAGCTCGTTTAAGCCCATTGGACCACGGGCGTGAAGTCGATCCGTTGAGATGCCAATTTCTGCGCCGAGTCCAAATTCAAAGCCATCGCTGAAGCGTGTGCTAGCGTTGTGCAAGACGGTTGCTGAATCGACTCCATTTAAAAAGTCTTGGGCATTTGATGCATTCTCAGTCACGATGGTATCCGTATGTGCAGAACCCTTGGTATTAATTAGTTCAATGGCTGATTTCATATCGGGCACTACGGCAATAGAGATAATAAGGTCATTATATTCTTCGCCAAAATCTACATCACTAGCATCAATCATAGGGATTCCAGTGCCAGTTAAAGCTGCTTTAGTGGAGGTATCGACTCTCAACTCTACACCTTGTTCGTGTAAAGCTTGGGCTAATTTAGGAAGTGAAGATAGGGCATTCTGGTGAATGAGTAAATTCTCGGCGGCATTACAGACGCTGGGTCTTTGGCATTTGGAATTCAGCGTGATCTTTTCAGCCGTATCATAATCATGATTTTCATCAATATAGACTGAACAGACGCCAGTGTAGTGTTTAATGACTGGAATTCGGCTATTTTCTACGGTAAAACGAATAAGTCCTTCACCACCACGAGGAATAATGCAGTGAATATATTGATCCTGTTTGAGTAATTCGTTGAGAGCATTTCGGTCGGTTGTTGGGATAAGCTGAACCGCATCGCTATTAATCTCATTTTTATTTAGGCAGGATTGAATAATTTCAATTAAACACGTGTTGCTACTAAAGGCTTCTTTACCGCCTCTTAAGATGGAAGCATTTCCAGACTTTAAGCAAAGGATGGCACAATCAACCGTTACATTTGGACGGGACTCATAAATAATGCCAATTACTCCAATAGGAACACGGATTTTCCTGAGGTCAAAGCCCCTAGGTGGATTCATTCGTTCGATTTCTTCACCGATTGGATCCGATAAATCAGCAACTTGTCTAACACCAGTTGCCATTTGAGCAATTCTCTCTTCTGTGAATTTCAAGCGTTCAATCATTGGAGGGCTTAAATCCATAGATTGAGCATTATTAATATCCACTGAATTAGCTTTTAAGATATTTTCAGTATTAGCTACGAGAGCATCAGCTAAATCGTTTAAAAATTGATTCTTTTTTTCGCTAGAAAGTGTGGCAAGTTCAAGAGACGCCTTCCGAGCAGATCGGGCTATTGATTCAATTAAATTTGGTAAATCTAGATCATTCATTGTTTTTTGTATTAGGTTGCTTGAATTGATTTAAGAATAGCGTCCCATTGGTGCTGACTTAAAGTCCCACCATGATTTTGAATTACAAATGCTCCCATCAGTGCTCCAAATTGGGCAGAATTCTCGATTGATTTGTTGTTCGCCCATCCATGTAAAAATCCGGCAGCCCAAAAATCGCCTGCTCCTGTGGTATCGATGACATCCTTTACGGGAACAGCTTCGGAATGTATGACTCTATTATCTTTTGCAATAAGGCTTCCTTTAGCTCCTAGCTTCACAACTGCGGTTTCACACAGTTCGTTGAGTATTTGAACGGATTGCTCTGATTGGGAAGGGTGAAGTTGAGTGAAAGCAGCCGCTTCATCTTCATTGGCAAAGACCATATCAACGTGATCTTTAAGAATCTCAGTAAGTTCATTTTTGGACTGATTTACTATCTCAAAAGAAGCCAGGTCAAAGCTCACAGTTAAATGATTCATTTTTGCTAAATCTAATGCCTTAAGGAGCACATTTTTATTAAGAATGAGAAATCCTTCAATATGTAAATGGTCAGACTCTTCAAAGTCAGAGGGCTTGAGATCGTCTTCTGATAGTGTCATCGCAGCACCTAGCGATGTTCGCATGGTTCTTTCTCCATCGGGTGTAACTAAGGAAAGACATTTACCATTAGGAATATTTCCAATTTTAAAAGATCCAGTATT
>JAQWIW010000007.1 GCA_029248665.1 Opitutia bacterium
CGGTTCCGTCAATAGGGTCAATCACCCAAGTAAATGATTCGGAATTTTGTACATCACTATTCGTTCCTTCTTCGGCCACGATGGCATCATCCGAAAAATGTTTTTGAATCGCTGAAGTGATTATTTTTTCTGAATGAAGATCTGCTTCCGTGACTAAATCAAAAACATTAGTTTTTGTTTTTCTTGTATTGGAGGTCTCTTGTAAGGCTAAAACTTCTTTTTCTAATTGTGGCAGTAGTGCTTCGATTATCGATAAGCGATCGGCAATAGCCTTTGTTATCTCGCTTTTTAATTTAGCCATTTGCTTCGCTTTTAGGCTCAATTGAATTAAAAATAAATGTGGCAACTAAACTAGCAAATACTTGTGTAACTGAGTAAATTACAAACAGTTTGAGATCGATAACCTGATGAATTAATAATCCAACATTCACCGCGGGATTAAATGAAGCACCTGAGATCGAGCCAACGGAAAAAACCCCTGCGGCAACAACAAAACCAATCGCTATTCCATAAAATTCATTGCCCTCGGTTCCTTTAGCAATTGCTACATTCAAGATGACCCAGACTAAAGCAAAAGTGAATAAAAATTCACTAAGGATGGCTGGAATTAATTCAAAATTTTCAGAATGCTGTAATCCCGTCCCATTATCAATAATTGCTTGGAAAGGTGCCGGTGTTATTATGAGGGCTACATAGGCAGCGAGTGCCGCACCCGCTATAGTAACAATACAATAAAAGAGTGATTCTTTTGCTGGTTGGTTCCTGGTTGTTAAAAAGGCTGCGGTCACTGCAGGATTAAAGTGTGCTTTTGAGCGTTGCCCTGAGGCAAAGCAAATAGCGACGAGTCCAATTCCAATAGCTAAGGGTGCAAAGTCCCCTGCGTTACCCGCAACAGCGGATAAGCTTATCATAAGATATAAGAAAAAAGTTCCGATGAATTCAGTAATAAGTTTGGCTTTCATCATAGGTATTTGAAAATTTATCGAGCGTCTCTGTAGCCTGCAACATAGGCTTCAAATACAAGTTTGATTTGATCACGGATTCGGCGAAAAGCATCCATCTCAGATTCTCCTTCTCGTGTTGCGTGCGGGGGGTCTTCAAAAGACCAATGGTAAGTAGTAGGGGTGTTGGGAAATACGGGGCATGCTTCTTTAGCATTATCGCAGACAGTGATCACCGTATCGATGCCAGAATTTAAATAAAGGTCAAGGTGGTCGGAGGTATGGTGAGCAATATCGATCTCGATTTCCTTTAATGCTTCAATAGCTAAAGGATGAACTTCGCCTTTAGGATTGGATCCTGCGGAAAACACTTCAAAAAGGTCATTTGCGGAATTTCTTAAAATACCTTCTGCCATGTGAGAGCGACAGGAATTTCCAGTACAAAGAATGAGAATTTTTGGCTTAGTCATAACTTCAGTCAATGAACTGTTGATAAATAAAAAGGCAAGAAATTAGAGTAAAGAATGCGATTCCCACATAGCAGATCAATTTTATCCAGAATCTAGGTTGATGCTCAAGAGGGACATTTGATCCTGTCATGACTTTTAAGTTAATCCAAGCAAGGATAGGAGAGAATAAGAAAGCGACGGTTGCGGCAAAGCTGAGAAAGGACATGAGATTTTTTACAAAAAAGAGCAAAATCAAAGATGCAGTTATGGTGTAGAGAACAAGTGTAACCAGATAGTGCTTATTCTGTATGGTAGTGATTTTATTAGAAGAATTTTTCAGTAAAATTAAACTAGTTGCCAATGAGCGAGGATACCCATCGAGGCAGGCCAATGTTGTACTGAGCATAGTGAAAAATGCTACGAGAATGATAATCGGTTTAGCATAGGGGCCAATTGAACTGGTATAAAGCTGGATTAAGTGATTGGAAAACTGGATGCCACTTTGGGGGATTTCGTTGCCCGTCCCGAAAACAGTTAAGGCTCCTAAAGCTAAAAATAAACAGGCAAGTAAAGTGGTTATGCTGTAGCCAATGGAAAAATCAATAGTGACTTCTTTAGGAGTGGCTTTGTGTTGAGTTTGTTCTTCTCGGCTGTGCATCCATAATGAAGACCAAGTGGATACATCGATTGGTGCAGGCATCCATCCAAGAAGACCTACAATAAATGCTAATGAAGCCAGTTTGAATGGGTTGATTCCTGTACTAGTAGTTGTTTCAATTACAGGGCTTTGATTAAAGAAGGCTAAGCATACAGCAAGTAGAGTACAGAAAGTCAAAATCAAGATGATCCATTTGGAAAGGCGATCCAGTATGGCATATTTGCCTAAAAAAAGAATCCCAGAAAGGATAAGAAAAATAAAAATCGTGAGATGGGTCAGTTCTAAATTTAAAAATCCCAAAAAAGGCATACTTAAAGAAGCAGTGAGCATGCCGACTGCTGCAACATTGATACTACCTGTAAGTAAATTAATAAAAACAAATGCATATAAGTAGATGGAGCCTTGTCGTTTGTACCCAGAGAGTAAGCTTTCTCCTGTGACTGCGGTGTAATGTTGCCCAAAATAAAAGAAAGGAAATTTGAGAAAGTTTGCCAGAAGAACCAGGCCGAGCAGAGACCATCCGTATTCGGCACCTGCTCGCGTTGACCATACTAAATGAGAGCCTCCAACGGCTGCACAGGCAATTAATATGCCTGGTCCCAGTGCTTTGAGTAACTGTCGTATTTTTTCCATTGTTCTAATAGGCGAGGCTACGTTTTTTAAACTGAAAATAAAGCGAGAAATCCTTTATTTCAAAAATTGCCCGTAAGTGTTTGAAAATTAAATAGATATTTTTATTGTGAGAACTGCTTGTTTTCATTTCGTTAGTCATACATTCGATTGATAAACAGGATATCGCATTTTATATAAACTAAATAGACTATGGCAAAAGATTGGTTAGCAGGTATTGAAGATAGTTATGACGTAGTCGTCATTGGCTCAGGTCTTGGCGGGTTAACTAGTGCTAATTATTTGGCTAAAAATGGACATAAGGTACTTTTGCTAGAGCATCATTATCAGTTTGGAGGGTTAGCCACTTGGTTTAAACGTCCAGGAGGGCATATTTTTGATATTTCGCTTCATGGTTTCCCTTATGGGATGGTGAAATCCTGCCGTAAATATTGGACAAAGGAAATTGCCGATTCAATTATTCAATTAAAGGACGTGCGATTTATTAATCCTCAAATGGACGTTTGGACGAGTTTTGATCGGGATGATTTTACCAAGATATTAGTGGAAGACTTTGGGATTGATAGGGAAAAAGTTGAAGGCTTTTACGACCATCTTAGACAGATGAACTTCTATGATGATAATACTCAGACGACGGGTGAAATGTTTGAAGAATTTTTCCCTGGTCGTACAGATGTACATCGATTGTTAATGGAGCCGATTTCTTATGCGAATGGCTCACATGTAAATGATCCCGCAATTACTTACGGAATTGTTTTTTCTAATTTCATGAACAAGGGGGTATTCACTTTCCAGGGTGGAACGGATACCTTGATCAAAAAGATGGTGGCAGAATTAAAATCGAACGGCTGTGAGGTTCGTAAATGTGCCCTAGTTGAAGAAGTGAAAATTGAAAATGGCAAAGTGGTCGGTGTGCGTGCTCGTAGTCAAAATACTGGTGGAGTTGAATTTCCGATTAAAGAAATTAAATGTGGTGCAGTTTTATCGAATGCAAACGTTCGCAATACAATACAGCACCTAGTAGGAGAAGAGCATTTTAGTGAGGCTTATATTAATGAAGTGAAGGCGGTTCGCAATAATACAAGTTCATGCCAAGTTTACATGGGAATTAAAAAAGGGGAAACAATTCCAAATATTGGGGACCTAGTTTTTACCTCTAAAGCAGACGAATATTCCATTGATGAATTAACCTCGATTAAGACAAGTAGTCATACTTTTTCACTTTATTATCCAGAGACACGCCCACACCTTAAGGAAAAACGATATGCAGTAGTTGCTTCTTTGAATAGTCGTTGGGACGAATGGGACCAACTTTCTGAAGAAGAATATGAAAAAGAAAAAGCTCGGATTTGCGAAGAATGTTTAGCCAGTTTAGAGTCTTTCATTCCAGATGTTCGTGATAAGGTTGACCACATTGAAGCGGCGACTCCAAGAACGGTGAATTATTATACAAAGTCTATGCAAGGGACTTCTTTTGGGACAAAATTTGAAGGATTGAAAGTGTCTTTAGAATTATCCGATCAAATTAGTGGGCTGTATCATGCCGGCTCTGTAGGCATTATTATGTCAGGTTGGCTAGGCAGTATGAACTATGGAGTGATTACCGCAAATAAGTTAGATAAATGGCTTTTTGAACAGTCTAAATTGGAAACGGCTTAGGCTTAAGAAGACTTAAGGGCAATTTCGGGAAGTAAATTTTTATATCGCAGAGTTTGTGATAATTCCTACGGTTTAATCTTTATGGAAGAGATCTTAAAAAAAATACCACATCGTCCCCCATTTTTATTCGTTGATGAAATTGTGGAAGTGACGGAAAACAAGGCGATCTGCACACGAACGATCCGTGAGGATGAGCCGCAATTTCAAGGGCATTATCCAGGAAATCCTATCATGCCTGGGGTCTTACTATGTGAATCAGTTTTTCAGGCAGGAGCGATATACTTGTCCACTCTTATGGAATCGGAAGGGGTTGATTTATCCAAAGTTACACCGGTCTTATCTCGAATCGGTGAAGCCAAGTTTAAACAAATGGTTAAGCCTGGTGATGTTATTACGATTGAAGCTGAATTTAAGGAAAAATTGAGTAAATTTTATTTCATGAAAGGTAAGGTCTTAAAAGAGGGTAAGCCGGTGCTGACCTTGGAATGTGCCTTAGCTATGGTTGAGGAAGAAGGTTAATTGGAATGAGTTTTTTAAATTTAGAAGGTAAACGTTATTTAGTGATGGGTGTGGCCAATCGCAAAAGTGTAGCGTGGGCAATTGCTAAAACATTAGAAGCAGAAGGAGCCGAGGTGATTTTTAGCGTGCGATCTGAAGCTCGCTTGGAGAGTCTACAAAAATTGCTTGGTGATCGTAAGGCTTACATTTGCGACGTGGAAAATTCTGAGGCGATTCAATCTTTAGCCAAATCAGTAGCGAAAGATTATGGAGCAATCGACGGGCTTGTTCATTCTATCGCTTTCGCTAATTATAGTAAAGGGATGCGTCCATTTCATGAGACGGATAAAGCGGATTTTTTACAGGCTACAGCAATTTCAGCATTTTCATTAGTTGAGGTTGCAAATGCGTTTAAGGAACATTTTACAGAATACGCTTCAGTGGTTTCCATTGGAATTTCCTCTACAGATGTGACGGCTGAAAATTATGGCTATATGGCACCGATTAAAGCCGCATTAGAAAGCTCAAGTTATAATTTAGCGAAGTCCTTCAGTGCAGATGCAAAGGTACGCTTTAATACGGTGAATGCGGGCCCGTTAAAAACAAGTGCATCAGCGGGAATACCAGGGTATTTAGAGAGCTATTTGTATGCTGAAAAGCTGACCTTTCGAAAAGCAAATGTGCAAACCCAAGAAGTCGCTAATACGGCGATATTTCTGTTAAGTGAGGTATCGAGTGGTATCAACGGGCAGGGTATAGTTGTGAATGCCGGCATGGACCGTAATTATTTTGATAGCGAGGTTGTTCGGCTCGCTATGCGTCCGGAGAAATAGACTCAACCATTTTTTAAATAGCGCTCTAAAATATCAAAACGATTTTGATAGAGTTGGTGATTTCTAAATATTGCATGAAAAATAAACTCGTCTTGTCATTGTAGATAGACCAAATTCTCGCTTACTATGCATTTCCAGAATGTTGCCATTGAATCTTTAGACTATGTTTTGCCCGATATGGTAGTGACTTCGGAAGCTCTAGAATCAGAGTTGTCTGCAGTTTATGAGCGTTTGAATTTGCCGAAAGGGCGATTGGAACTCATGACGGGGATTAAAGAGCGTCGTTTTTGGGATGCTAATTTTAAAGCGTCACAGGCATCTTATTTGGCTGGAGATAAAGTATTAAAAAAAAGCCGTTTTAAAAGAGAGGATATTGATTTATTAGTGCATTCAGCCGTCTGTCGTGATCGACTTGAACCTGCCACGGCTTCTTATGTACATAATCTTTTGGGCTTATCTAGTTCAACACAGATTTTTGATGTCTCTAATGCGTGCTTGGGATTTTTAAATGCCATGACCATAGCAGCCAGTATGATTGAGTCAGGGCAGATTGAGCGTGCCTTAATTTGTTCCGGGGAAAATGGACGCCCTCTCGTAGATCATACAATCAAAGCTTTAAAGAATCCAGAATTAACTCGTCAAACAATCAAGCCATATTTTGCAAATTTAACTATTGGGGCTGGGTCAGTAGCAGCGATATTATGTAGAAAAGATTTAATTAAAGGAGATTCTTTAATTGTGCATTCGGCATCAGTTGCGACCGATACTTCTCATAATCAATTGTGTGAAGGAGATACAAGTGGCAATGGATTAGAGATGCAGACGGATTCTGAAGCATTACTTGATGCGGGTATACAAGTCGCAAAAAAAGCCTGGGCTAATTTTGCAAAAGAAAGTGGTTGGACGCACGAGACTGCAGACCGAATTTTCACTCATCAAGTTGGCAAGGCCCACACAAGAGCTTTATTTGGTGCTTTGAATCTCGATCTAAATAAAGATTATTCAACCTTTGAATTTTTAGGGAATGTCGGCTCTGTTTCTTGTCCGATTACTTTGGCACATGCTATTGAAAATAAAGTTTTTAAAGTTGGAGAAAAAGCAGCGTTATTAGGAATTGGAAGCGGATTGAGCAGCTTGATGATGGCTATTGAATGGAAGACATAAAATAATGAGACAAACAATCAAAGATTTATCACCTTACCTTAGAGAAGAATATCCTTTCAGCAGTCATTTTGTTTCTCAAAAATTCGCCAGGGAGTCTTCGTGCAATCAACATTATCTCGATGAAGGATCAGGTCCTGTTATTGTTTTATTACACGGCAATCCGACTTGGTCATTTTATTATCGTAATTTAGTAATTCACCTAAGCTCGTTAGGCTTTCGTTGTATAGTGCCTGACCATGTAGGCTGCGGTTTATCGGATAAGCCAGAAAATTATCCTTACACTTTGGAGCGACGGATCTCAGACGTTGAACACTTACTCGATCATTTGGGTGTCACTCATTACAGTTTGGTCGTCCATGATTGGGGTGGGGCAATCGGCATGGGATTGGCCGGAAACAATCCTGATAAAATAAGTCGTATTGCAATTCTTAATTCAGGAGCCTTTCGCTCTAAGCATATACCTTTTCGAATTGCACTTTTAAGAATTCCAATTTTAGGAAAGATTTTGATAAGAGGCTTTAATACATTTTCAGGTATGGCGATTAATATGGCTACAACTATTCCTTTGGCTCCTGTAATCAAAAAAGGCTTACTCTTTCCTTATCAGTCATGGGGCGATCGTGTGGCTATTTGGAATTTTGTAAAAGATATTCCTATGCGTTCCACTCATCCAAGTTATCAATGTTTGAAGAAAGTGGAAATGAACTTAGTTAAATTATCTGATAAGCCAATAGGTCTTTTTTGGGGGGAACAAGATTTCTGTTTCAATGAAAATTTTTTGAAACAATGGGTTCAATTTTTTCCAAATGCGAAACTCAATCGATATAATAAAGCAGGGCATTATGTACTAGAAGATGCTCAAAAAGAGATTATTCCAGATATTGGAAATTTTTTTCAGCAAAATACTTAGATTTCAATAAGTGATTAATGAAGCCTTACTAGCGACATGAAATAGGGTAATCTGGAAGCGCTGGCTTATTAACTGGCACCTCTGAATTCACGGCTAAAGTATAATTTGAAACAAAACGGTGATTCTCAGCCGTGTCCTCTTTATAAAAAAGATAATCGTAAAGCATTCCGCCGTGCTCAAATTCTAAATCGCCCAAATCTGTAGGTGGCAATAATGGAATGCAATCGGCACAATTAGCAATTCGGTAGCAATTGGGGACTAAGTCTACAAGTTTTGTTGCAAATGCTTTATTTCCTACTCTAGGTGCGGCAAAGCTATAATTGAGAACTTCGGTTGCGAGTGTCTTCTCTTTATTATAAGCGGCAATGATGAATGATGAAAGTACCGATAGGGCGCCGCCTAGACTATGTCCTGTAACATAAAGTGGTGCTTTACCTCCTAATTTTTCTAATGTCTGATTAATTAAATTCATAAATGCACTATACTGTAGCATAATGCCTAGGTGGACAGAAATTCCTTTATAATCATCACTTCCCTTAATATGATCATTGATTTCAGTTTGTAAGCATAGCAGATCACTTACCCATTCTTGTGGCGTCTTCATACCTCTAAAGGCTAGAAAATTTTTATCTTCGGACTGAATAATAAAGCCAAAATAGACTAAATCTTTCTTAAATGATGTTGCCTGTTCGAGTTTATTAGTGAGTGCATGTTCACCAATAAAGCATAGATGCTCAATTATATCTTTAATCAATACAGAAGTTTTTTCTAGTTTTTCATCTAGTAGGATTCTTAAGGCTTTGTGAACCGAGGGCAGGCAGACTGGATCGATCTCTTTATCTTTTAGTGTCAAAACCTGTGTGTAAGCTTTAGGTAGTTTATTGTAACTTGGTAGAGTAATGATAGAGCCGTCGTAATCTGGGTCTGCTAAACCTTTATCATATTGTTCATAAGCAAGTTGGGTACAAATTATGGCTAATTTAGAATTTTCTGTATCATATTTTACAGTCATGTGGTGTTAATTAAAATTAGGTTAAAAGAAGTGATTGTCTCAGCGATAAGTCGAAGACCAATTAATGGCTAGATAAGTCATACCTTGGAAGTGCTGACATCACTTTATTTAATATATTGGCTAAGGTTTTTTGGTGGGCTACGGTACTATAATGTAATAGAAGCGATAAAAAGGGATTAAGTGATTAATGTAGGTGACGTCGATAAGAGATAATTTGATATGAGTTTATTCCCAATCATTAATATTTTTGAAAAAAATTTGAAAAGTGAATTTTTAATTTAACTTCTGAAGCTTGAGTTTATCGTGAACACACTAAATTTTTAATGTTGTATTTGTGAGTTTTTTGAGTCGCTATAAGCAAGTTTTTCTCAATTTTCTTTTTTGCTATTTAAGAAAAACTTCTTTTAATGACACCTATTATGAATTCAGTCTTAGAACTCTTACTTTCTGGCGAACGTTTAGATTCTGCTCAAATGTCAAAGATCCTTGGTCTTACTGAAGCAGAAGTAGAATCAGAACTATCGCATTTAAAAGAGACTCGTACCTTATTAGG
>JAQWIW010000015.1 GCA_029248665.1 Opitutia bacterium
TATTTAAAGAAGATTATAAGACTATTCAAAAATGGGTCGTAACCATTGGAACTGAAGCCTTTATTGATAATCAGACTCAGGGAATACCCGAATACTTTTTAGCCGATGGTACAGAAGTTTGGGCTTCTGAATTTACAGCAATCCGCAATCCACAAACAGGAAAAGAGGCTCTGTATGGATTGGGTTCAGAAAATATTTATAAGATTGAAGCTCCCGACGGCATAAAACCCATTATAACAAAAAGTAAGCGCCTTCGGTCGTTCCCATAAATATGGTAAGAACTAGAAAATTTATTTTAAATCTGGAAGTACCTTGCCTTTGATATTTTCCCTTAGTTCTTTGACGAATGCTTCTGTGGTATCGATGGATTCTAATGCTTTGTTCGCTCTAGAGCGGACGGAAATTTTGCCCACTTCAGCTTCTTTTTTACCAAGAATAATCATATGGGGTACTTTAGCTATTTCTGCTTTTCGAATTTTTGCACCGAGTTTATCGGCCACTTCATCAACAGTACATCGTATCTTCGCTGCGGATAATTGATTCTCAATTTTTTTTGCGGCTTCTACTAGTTCATCATTCATAGGGAGAATACGTACTTGTTCGGGAGCGAGCCAGGTTGGAAAGTTTCCTGCAAAGTGTTCAATGAGGACGCCACAGAAGCGTTCCATAGATCCAAAGGGAGCTCGGTGAATCATGACCGGGCGATGTTTTTCATTGTCAGCTCCAATATAGCTTAGGTCAAAGCGTTCTGGTAAATTGTAGTCAACTTGCACGGTGCCGAGTTGCCATTCACGCTCGATGACATCTTTAACAACAAAGTCAATTTTGGGTCCATAGAATGCCGCTTCGCCTTGTTCCTCGGTGAAATCGACATCGAGTTTTTTTGCCGCTTCTCTTAAGGCGTTTTCTGCGTGATCCCATTGTTCTGCTTGCCCGACATATTTACTAGAGTCGCTATCACGAAGACCAATACGCACTCGATAATCATTCATACCTAATGTTTGAAAAACAAGTTTTACTAAATTTAAACAACCTGCAATTTCTTCAGCAATTTGTTCTTCGGTACAAAAAAGGTGGGCATCATCTTGAGTGAAACCTCGAACGCGGGTCATTCCGTTAAGTTCGCCTGATTGTTCCCAGCGATATACGGTTCCGAATTCTGCTAATCGAACAGGAAGGTCTCGATAGGAATGAGGTTGGCTGTCAAAAATTTTGATGTGCATCGGACAGTTCATTGGCTTAAGCAGGTAGCCATCAATCGTTCCTTCATCAAGTTGATTGGAGAGTTCACCACAGGAGCAACCTTCACTCGCTAGTTGCTCAAGTGTTCCAGGCTCTACTACAGGCGGAAATTGCGATTCTTTATAATAAGGGAAATGTCCAGAAGTTCGATAAAGACCTAATTTACCAATGTGGGGAGTGTGGACCTGGCTATACCCTGATTTTCTGAGCTCTTCACTGATGAAATATTGAAGTTCGTTTCGTATAATGGATCCATTAGGTGTCCACAAGACCATGCCTGAGCCTACGGCTTCATCAATGTGGAAGAGTTTTAATTCTTTTCCGAGTTTTCGGTGGTCACGAGCTTTGGCTTGCTCGAGTTTCTCTAAATAATCTTCAAGTTCTTGTGCGGAAGGGAATGCAGTTCCATAAATGCGTTGGAGTTGTATGTTGTTTTCATCACCTCGGTGGTAAGCTCCAGCAATTGAAAGGAGTTTGAAGGCCTTAATTTTTTTTGTGTAGTTAACATGAGGTCCAGCACAAAGGTCGATAAATTCCCCGTTTTGGAAAAAACTGACAGCTTCTCCTTCGGGGATGTCGTCTAATCGGCCATATTTATAACGTGTCTGCCCGCTAGCTTCAATTTTCGCTTTGGCTTCTTCTCGTGTGGCTTCTATGCGAATGAATTTTTGGTTTTCTTTAATCACCTTTTTCATTTCTTTCTCAATCGCTTCAAGATCTGAGGCATCGAGTTTTTTCTGACAATCAATGTCATAATAAAAGCCGTTGTCGGTGGGTGGTCCAATATCGAGTTGTGTGTCTGGGTATAGCCTGAGAATAGCAGTTGCGAGCACATGGGAACATGAGTGACGCAGTGTTTCTAATGGAGACATTTCTTTCATGATTTCTAAAAAGGGAATCTTAGGTTATTGAGTTAATAGCGTTTATATGAAATAGGCACTTTGATCTTTATACAAGAGTATAGGTATTTGGAGGCGTGCCCTTTATTGGCAGGCCGTCGATAACAAATATTCTCCCAGCATGTTTTTCTGAGGTATCTTTTTTAATACCTGTAGTGACAAAGAGTCGATTGAGTTCGGGTCCGCCGAAGGTGCAGGCGGTGGTTTCAATAGCGGGTATTTTGATGGTTTGAAGAAGCGCTCCGCTTTTTGAATCAAAGCAGGCAACACAACCACCATGACAAAAAGCCACCCATAGGTTATCTTGACTGTCGATGGTCATCCCATCGGGTGAACTGTCAAATCCGAGTGCCTCTGTATCGATTAGGGTACTGGCTTGCGAAATTTCGGCAGTGTCTCCGCTATAGGTATAGGCTTGTATGCTACGGCTTGGAGTATCGATATGAAAGAAACGTGTCTTATTTTTAGACCAAGCGAGGCCGTTTGAATTGGTCAGTCCTTCAAGTTTTTTTTCAAGAATTTGATCACCATCTAGGCAGTAGAGTGAAGCACTACCTTTGATTTTTTTCAGGCTGATTGTTCCACCCCAAAATCGCCCATATGGATCACATTTTCCATCGTTGAATCGATTGTCTGGGAGGTGAGATTCGGGGTCTCTGATTGGGGTGATTGCTTTTGTTTGTGTGTCAAAAATAGAGATACCATTATCGCCAGCGTAAAGTAGCTGTCCGTTATTACAGGGAGCGATGCAGCCGATGCGTTCGGGAAATTCCCATATGGTTTCTTCCTCGGTATCTGGATTGAGTCGTATGATGGCCTTGCCTTCGATGTCGACATAGTAAAGTGCATCATTCCACCAAATAGGACCTTCGCCCCAAAGTGAATGGCGCTTGCCTATGGCTTGAATACTAAGTGGGCTTTGATTCATATCAGAAAGGTGTAGTCTTATTAATTGAGGGGAAAAAGTTCGAAGTGTGTCGGAGTATCTTTAATGTCCCAACCTTTGTTTTGTAAATTTTTTCTTAGGGAGTCTGCCGTGGCATAGTCTTTATTTTGTTTAGCTTCCCATCGCTCTTTTGCCAGATCAAGGATTGCTTGAGGGGCTTCCAAAGCTTGTGCTGGATTTGAAAATAATTGTAAACCAAGAGCGTAAAGAATAGAGCCGAGTACCTTGAGCAGATTTTCTGTTTCAGATGCATTAAGTTTGCTTACTGGATTCGAGCCAATTAACCCAAAAAGTGATCCTAAGCAGGCAGAGGTATTAAGGTTATTGCAAAGTCCTTCCCAGGCATTTTGTAGCAGCCCATAATCTTTGAGTTGATGGGTAGTCACAAAGTCCTCATTGAATTGCTCTTTATTTAGATTAATTTTTTCAAGTAGAGCCTCGGTAAAGCGCTCGATTTTATTAAGCGCACTTTCAGAGGCACGTAATCCATCAAAGGTAAAGTTGAGTGGCTGACGATAGCTTGATGCTATTAGGGTATAGCGTAGGGCCATGGGGGAGTGTTTTTTAGCAACTAATTCATCTAATGTGTATAAATTGCCTAAGCTTTTGGACATTTTTTTATTCTCAACTCTGAGGTGAGCAGAATGAAACCAATGGGTGCAAAATGTTTGTTCGTAAGCGGATTGTGATTGGGCGATTTCATTTTCATGATGAGGAAAACAAAGGTCAATACCTCCTCCATGTAAATCAATAGTTTGCCCTTCAAATGTGCTGTGAACCATAGCGCTACATTCTAAGTGCCAGCCTGGGCGTCCTTCACCCCAAGGGCTTGTCCAAAAATTATCCCCATCTTCGTCTTTGCGAGCTTTCCAAAGTGCAAAATCGGAGATGGATTCTCGGTCATATTCATCTGCTAAGTTTGTGCTTCCCGAAGAAGTTTCGCTTTGGGTTTTAAGTTCGGATTGGTCGATACGGTTGAGCTTTCCATAATCACAGCAAGAGTGTACTCGGAAATAAACAGATCCATCTTTCTCAACATAGGCATGATTTTTCTCAATTAATTTTTCAACGAGTTGAATCTGTTCATCTATATGGTCGACTGCTTTGGGTTCAATGCTTGGCGGAAGTAAGTTGAGACTTTGGCAATCCGTATGAAATTTTTCAGTCCAATGTTCTGTAAATATTTTTAAGCTTTGCTTATTAGCTTGGGATTCACGGATAGTTTTGTCATCTACATCAGTGATATTTCGTACATGCTTAACTTTAAATCCATCAACTTCCAATACTCGTCTGAGAACATCTTGAATTAGAAAGGTACGGAAGTTTCCAATATGTGCTGGGCCATAGACAGTTGGCCCGCAGCAATAAAAATAGAAAGGTCGACCGGTGGGTTGGCTTAAAGTTTGATTGGCTCTAGTTAATGTATCGTATAGTTTAACTGGCATGGTTTTGGAAACAGTCTTGTTTAAAAGGTTTGGAGCAAATACTTGATTAGTCAGAAGTTTTATTTAAAGTGATTCATATGTCAGATAAAAAAGATTATCAATTAGATTTGATCCATCGACCAAGAAGATTGCGTCAAACTCAATCTTTACGTGATCTTGTTGAGGAAACAGATTTAAAAGTTTCGAAGTTAATTCAACCTCTTTTTGTGGTTGAGGGTGATTCGATTTGCGAGCCTATTGCTTCGATGCCTGGGATTGAACGTCTTTCAATTGATTTATTACTAAAGGAATGTGAATCCTTGATTGAACTTGGAATTGGTGGGATTGCTTTATTCCCGAAGATTGAAACAGCTTTGAAATGTAATATGGGTCGAGAGGCCTTAAATCCTGAAGGTTTGATTTATCGTGCGATTAGAGCTTTGCGTCAGCGTTTCCCTGAGTTGACAATTATTTCTGATTTGGCTTTGGACCCTTATACAATCGAAGGGCATGATGGTATTGTTGAAATGGGTACATCGTCACCATTGAATGATGTAACCGTAGACATTTTAGCGGAGATGGCCGTCTTGGCATCGGATGCAGGCGCGACTATGGTTGCACCTTCGGATATGATGGATGGCAGAGTAGGCGTAATTCGAAAAACTTTAGACGCAAATGCTTTTGAATCAGTTTTGATTCTTTCTTACGCGGCTAAATATGCTTCCGCATTTTACGGACCTTTTAGAGATGCGGTTGGGAGTGTTTCTTTAGAGGATGGGCCGAGTATTGATAAAAGAAGTTATCAATTGAATCCAGCAAATCGAAGGGAAGCACTTTTAGAGACGAGTTTGGATGAATTAGAAGGTGCAGATATTCTTATGGTGAAGCCTGCGGGCCAGTATTTAGATATTATTCGAGATGTTCGAGAATCTACTATTTTACCTGTTGCCGCTTATCAAGTTTCTGGGGAATACGCTCAAATTATGGCGGCTTCAGAAAAAGGGTGGTTGGATTTGAAAGCCTGTAGGGATGAATCTTTACTTGCGATTCGCAGAGCGGGTGCCGATATAATCCTTACTTATTTTGCTAAGGCTTATGCTCAAGATTTGAGTTAATTATGCCTGAGTGGGTGGAGTTTTTTTCTTAGATTGAGAGTCTTTTAATCGAGCGAGCTCCCGCATATCGATGGCGGGATCATCATCTTCAAAGATTTCTTCTCCAATAATATGTTCAATGACATCTTCCATTGAAAGTACACCTACTGTTTCATTTTTATCATCGATGACAATAGCGAGTTGTTGTCTGTGCTTGAGGAATAATTCAAGTGCTTCTGCAGCAACGGCTTTTTCTTTAATAAAAATGGGCTTTTGTGCTAAAGCACGAATCTTCAAGGTGTCTTGATCTTTTGCTTTGGCACTGAGTAAATCTCGCCTGCGAACGATTCCTATTATGGTATTTAAATTTTTATAAAATAATGGGATTCTCCCGAAAGGTAGTTCTTGATTTGCTTTAAATAGGGTGCCTATGGTTTCATCTACATCTAAAGCATAGATGACCGAATGAGGGGTCATAATTTCACTTATCGCAATATCATCGAGCGTTAATGCATTGCTGATCATATCTCGTTCATTATTAGTAAGTGTCCCATCTTTCGCGCTTTTTTCAGCCATTAAAATAATTTCTTCATCGCAGTCAGATTCCTTTTTTTTCGAATTTAAAATAAATTTAACAAAAGTACCTACTAATCGAGATATGGGCATCATGATTGAACAAACACCGTTTAGTATGTGGGGCATATATGGAAGTAATTCAGAGCGATACACAATGCCTACATTTTTTGGGATAATTTCTGAGAAAAAAAGTATAGCTATTGCCATAAAGGTTGAAATCTTGAGGAGGATATTAGGGTCATCGGGCCATAATTGAACACCGAGTCCGCCTACAAGTGTCGCTCCTAATGTATTTGCGATAGTGTTTAAGCTGAGAATCGCCGAACTGGTTTCCTCAATATTTGAAAGGTATTTTTCTAAAAGTCTTCCACGTTTAAGATGAGATTGGCTCAATCGTTCAATATCTACGGGAGTTGTGCTGAGAAGCATGGCTTCTAAAACTGAGCAAATGGCAGATACTAATATGGTGAATATTAGAGCGAGAAAAAATAATGTAATCATTTTAGATGTTGGATGGCAGTTAATCCAACACCTTGAATATTCGAAAAAAAGTGCTTTTTAACAAGTTTAAAACTTTAAATAATTAAAAGTTTTTCTATATTCTGAAACTTATGAGAATTTTAACTGTAATTTTAGCTATTGTTTTATCCCTTTTTCTTACCTCAGCTTGTACCACTAGTGTTGTGGATAGCTTACAATCTAAGCAGGATGTTTTAATAGAATCCATTCCTTCAGGTTCGAAAATTTATATGAATGGAGATTTAATTGGTACGACTCCAATGGTACTTAATTTAGAATCGGACACGAATCATGAGATTTATTTTGAAAAAGAAGGTTTCAAGCGTGCTAAAAATTATTTAAATACAGTTTATAAGCATGCAAAAAAGCCTTATGTACAATTTGGTTTAGCCAAAGATTTAGGATATTATTATCAACTATCAACGGATCATTTGATTACAGAATTAGATTGGGAGGCTTTGCCTGATACTGTAGGGATTACTCCCTTTGAATCTATGAGTGCGCTTATTACAAAGGCAGAAAATGCATTGTCTAATGGCAGCTTATCGGTGGATGAGCATAAGGTTGTGTTGCGTCAGGTAGTTGAATTATTTAATTCGAACTAGTGTACTTGATTATACCTTTTGTTTTTGGAACGCTTTGATTAATTTGTTCATTATCTTATGAGTCTAAATTCTCATGGAGTTAAACATATTCAAGAAGATGGTTGGTCGATTGCCTCTTCTGAAAAATATTATGGTTTAAACAATTGGGGTAAGGGTTGTTTCAAAGTGGATGAAGAGGGCTACATGAAGGTACACCCACTTCAGGATTCTAGGGGAATTCGAATTTTTGACGTGATTAAGGAGGCAAAAAGCAAGGGCTATGATTTGCCGTTAACTATTCGTATCCAAGATTTGCTGCAAACTCGAGTAAAGGAGCTTAATGAAACATTTCGTGATGCGATTAAACAGGAAGCGTATCAGGGATCTTATCGAGGGGTTTTTCCGATAAAAGTAAATCAAATGCGTGAGGTATTGGAAGAAATTTTAGAAGCAGGAGAGCCATATAATTACGGGCTGGAATGTGGAAGTAAGCCAGAATTGATGATCGCTTTAGCCTATCATAGAAATTTGAACTCTTTAATTATTTGTAATGGTTATAAAGACGATACTTTTATTCGCTTAGCGTTACATGGAAATCGCATAGGGAAACCAGTGTTTCTAGTTGTTGAGCAATTAAGTGAGATTGAGCGTATTATTCGAATCAGCAAAGAATTAGAGATTCAGCCAAAGATTGGTATACGGATAAAATTATCAACAGTTGGAGAAGGGAAGTGGGCACGTTCTTCGGGTGAGGAAGCCAAATTTGGCTTAACCAGCCCTGAAATTGTCAGTGCTACTAAGAGTCTAGAACAGGCTGGATCATCTGACTGCCTAGAGTTGATTCATTTTCATATTGGTTCTCAAGTTCCTAACATTCAAACAATCAAACGTGCAACGGTCGAGGCGACTCGTTATTTTTGCGAATTAGCCTCTATGGGGTTTCCCATGAAATATTTGGATGTAGGTGGCGGGCTAGGTGTGGATTACGATGGTTCAATGAGCAATTTTGAAAGTTCTATGAATTACACTTTAAAAGAGTATGCTCGAGATGTGGTTTATAATATACAAACTATATGCAATGAAGCATCCGTTATCTGTCCTGATATCATTACCGAAAGTGGACGTTCGGTGGTTGCCTCTCATTCGCTTTTGGTCAGCGAAGTTTGCGACAGAATTTCAAAATATTCAATTCAGCCGATAATAGAGAAAAATGAAAATGCGCCCATTATTGAAAACTTTATTTCGATTTTAGAAAATGATTACAGTGCATCCCCTTTAGAGCGATATCATGATGCGGTACAGAAAAAGGAAGAAGCTGATAATTTATTTAATTTAGGTTACTTGAAGCTTAAGGATAAAGGCTTGGCTGACGCATTATTTTGGAAAATATGCCAAGATTTAGTTTTGTTTTATCGAGAAGAAAAAATTCAACCTGAAGAAATGGATACATTGAAAGCAATGATGGCAGATCAATATGTCTGCAACTTTTCTGTCTTTCAATCACTGATCGATCATTGGGCCTGTAATCAATTGTTTCCTGTTGTGCCGATTCACCGCTTGAATGAGAAGCCTACAGTAGACACAACCTTAGTTGATATAACTTGCGACAGTGAAGGACGTATCGCTTCATTTGTTGATTCTGAAGATGAGCGTTCATTGTTACGCTTGCACGAAATTAAAGAGACTGAACCTTATTTTCTAGGGTTTTTCTTGGTGGGGGCCTATCAAGACATTATGGGTGACTTGCATAACTTATTTGGCCGTGTGAATGAAGTGCATGTATTCTTAGAAGATGATGAAGAGAATGGATTTTATATTGAAGACAGTATTCCTGGGTTTTCTGTTAATGAGGTCTTAGAGTTTACGCAGTACGATGGTCAGATGTTGTCTCGAAAGATGAAAAAGCAGATCGATATAGCGACAAAGAAAGATCAAATAAAGCCCAGGGAAGGCACTCGAATATTGGATGAATATATGCAGATCCTTAAATCGCAGACCTACTTAAGCGAAAGCGATTAAATTTGTTGATTCTTTCACATCACTCAACAATCTAGGGAGTACTGTAATTATGAACGACTCAGAATCTATTGGACAACAAATTGATGAAGGTGAAGTTGGTTTTGTTGATTTCCAAGATTATGTTTCCCAAGAGCCGTTTCATTTTGAATCAGGCGGTGTAATTTCGGAATTAAAAATTCGCTATGAGACCTATGGGCAATTAAATGAGGCTAAAGATAATGCGATTCTTATATGCCATGCCTTAACTGGGGATCATCATTGTGCCGGAGTACACGATATAACGGAACGTAAGCGAGGTTGGTGGAATTTTATGGTAGGGCCAGGTAAGCCAATCGATACGAACCATTATTTTGTTATTTGTTCCAATGTTCTTGGAGGATGCCAAGGTTCAACTGGACCCAATTCAATCAATCCGGATACTGGTAAGCGTTATAATTTAGATTTCCCTAGGCTCACACTTAGGGATATGGTTAAAGCTCAATCACTTTTAATTGATTCGCTAGAAATTGATAAGCTACATGCCGTGATTGGAGGAAGTATGGGTGGTATGTTAACCTTGCAATGGGCTAAAGATTTCCCTGAGCGCCTGAATCGATATATTGCTCTAGCAAGTGGTTCAATGCATACGGCCCAAACGATTGCTTTCAACGAGACAGGCCGCCAAGCAATTATGCGAGATCCAAAATGGAATAATGGTGAGTATGATTCGGAAGATGGGCCTTTTAGTGGGCTTTCTGTTGCTCGAATGATGGCACATATCACTTATTTATCTGATGTAGGTCTTGAAACAAAATTTGGTAGAAAGTTAAAACAAGGCGATGTTTCCAAAGAGCATTTTGAAGTAGAATTTGAAGTAGAGAGTTATTTGCACTATCAAGGTAGAAGTTTTGTCACTCGGTTTGATGCAAATTCTTATTTATATCTGACAAAAGCCTTAGATCGTTTTGATTTTTTTGAAGGGGTCAGTCCAGAAGCAACAGTTAGTAAAATACAAGCCAAGGGGCTCGTTGTAGGCTTTGATTCAGATTGGCTATATCCACCAGAGGGAAATCGTGACATAGTTGAAAAATTATTAAAGTACGGTAAAGAGGCATCGTATGTTGAATTATCTATGGATTATGGACACGATTCGTTTCTTGTACAATCTCCAGACTTGTATCAACTCATCCAAACTTATTTGAATTCTTAGAGCAATGAACTCAACTAAAAATAAACGCCAAGTTGACTTTCATGCCATTGCCCAATGGGTAGGCAAGGGTGAGCGTGTGCTTGATTTAGGTTGTGGACGTGGGGTGTTGCTAGAATATTTAAAACAGAAAAATCAAGTCTACGGAATAGGAGTGGATATTGATTTTCATAAGATATTAAGTTGTATCAAGAGAGGAGTGAGTGCTTATCAGGGAGACATTGAATCTTTCCTTAATCAATTTGATGATGATAGCTTTGATCATGTAATTCTCAGTCGTACTGTAGATCAACTCGACGAGCCAGATGCAATTATTAGCAAGAGTTTACAGGTAGGCAAACGAGTAACCGTTGGTTTCATTAATAATGGATTTTGGGTGAATCGAATGAATGCATTGTTTAAAGGTTCTAGAACCATTAATGATGTTTATCCTAACCCTTGGTACAAAACTTTACCTTCTAATTCATTTTCTATTTGTGAATTTGAGGCATTTTGCCACGAGAAAAATATAAAAATAGAAGAACGTATTTGTTATTCTGGAGATTGGAAAAAAAAGCAGACTTTATTCTGTAATCTTTTAGCCGGATATGCCATTTATGATCTCTCACTTAATGATAATTAAATATTACACTGCTTGTATTGAACTATGGACATTGAAACATTCCCAAATCCAAATCCTAAACAGAATTATATAATTCAACATATTCAAGAAGAGTTTACTTCTACGTGTCCAATGACGGGACATCCTGATTATGCGACTGTAGTTTTTACTTATGTCCCAAACCAAGTATGCGTGGAATTGAAAGCGATGAAGTTATATTTGCATGAATTTCGCAATAAAGGGATTTTCTTTGAAGCGGCTTCAAATAAAATATTTGAGGATTTATTTTCGGTGACTCAACCTAAATGGGCTCGCTTAGAAACACTTTGGCGTGGTCGTGGTGGCATTCGTTCGAACGTGATTGTCGAAGACCAACAGTCCGATTACCAAGGACCTAAAGCAGAGCTTTTTAGGCAGTAAGCTTAGGCTTTTCTAAGGCTTGAGAATAAGGAGAGCCCCCTTCAGAATTATCAATAATGATCGCAGCAACGGTATCGCTGTATACGTTAACCGAAGTTCTGCACATATCCAGCATACGGTCAGTTACCCAGATCACTCCAATGGCTTCTACCGGAAGCCCCACGGCGGGTAAGATAATGGAAATAGCAACTAGACTGGCAGACGGAATTCCGGCAACACCTATACTTGTAGTTAATGCAAGAAAAACGACTAAGCCTTGCTGTCCTAAAGTTAAATCAACACCACCTATTGAGGCATAGAGCTGAGAAATGAATAAAACTACAATGCATTCGTATAATGCGGTACCATCCATATTTATAGTTGCCCCAAGTGGTAAGGTGAATGCACAGGTCTTATTTGAAACTTTAGCTTTTTCCTTTACCACATCCATAGTCAAAGGAAGCGTTGCCGATGAACTTGCCGTTGAAAATGCGGTTAGCAGAACTGGTAACATTGCTTTCAAGTGGGTGAAAGGATTTATTCGGGCAAAGAGTTTTAGGAGAATTCCTAAGACGAAAAGAAGATGTATTAAAAGTCCAAGAAATACAGTTATGAAGAAAGCAAATAGAGTGTGAATGAGGTCTCCGATAGGAGCATTATAGAGTATAGGCAGGACGAGTCCAAATACACCGATCGGAGCAAAACTAATAATCCATTCCGTAAGTTTTAAAATAACTGCCTGAAAACTTTCCCAAAATTGCTTTTGAACAGCTCGCATATTATCGGGCAATTGCCCCGCAAAGAAACCAAAGAGTATTGAAAAAAGAATAACACCTAAAAGTTGTCCATTATCCGTGGCTGCCTTAAATACATTTGTTGGTAACATTCGTTTAAAGATATCGATGAGGTCACTTTGGTCTTTGCCTTCTACGGCATCAAGAAGTCCAGATGAAGCAGTCACTTGTGAGGCCTCACCCAGTAAAGCTTGGGCAACAGAAGCATCAACCCGACCTGGTTGGATTAAATTTACGAGAAAAATACCAAGCAACACAGCGAGTAGACCGCTAAAGGTATAATAAAGAACCGTTTTAAAGCTAATGGCTCCGATCCCTGTTGTAGTACCGAGTTGCATGACTCCAGAAATCATTGAAGTGACGATTAATGGAACAACCATCATCTTCAATGCATTCATGAAGAGGTCTCCAAAAAATTGTGCGGTTTGTAAGACAAGTGTACTGAAAGAAGGGTCAGTTAAGGGTAAAATAAAAAGGGCTACGATTCCTGAGAGTGCTAAGGAAAAGAGTATTTGCCAATGGAGACTCCACTGTAGTGGGTTGAGTTTCATGCGCGTATTAGTAGCCTAATAATTGCCAAGAGGAAAGATCAATTTCTTCGGCCCGTACGCTTTTTGAATAGCCTTTTTTTAAAAGCGTTTCTAACCACTGGTGAATTGTTTCGCTATCATTTTTCTTACAAAGCGATGCGATTTGCTTTCGCCTTTGCGTGAAAATAGTGCGTATAAAAGTTCTGATTTCTTTAGAAAAGCAAACAGCGTCTTCTTTTAAATCAAGACGAATCAAAGTGGAATCTACTTTGGGTTTTGGATGAAAACAGGAGGCAGATACAGAATGTGTGGAGTGAATTTGATAAGCCGATTGGAGAAAAATGGAAATTGCCCCAAAGTTTTTTGTCTTTGGTAGTGCATTGTAGCGATCGGCCGCCTCTTTTTGTAACATTAAGACCATTCGTTTAGGGAGTGATTGTGATAGTACGGATTCAAGCCATGGGGTGGCGACAGCGTAGGGAAGGTTTGCCACAATTTTAAACCCACTACTTTGCTCTTGATCGAGCAAGGAACCAAGTGGTTTCTTTAAACAATCTTCGTTTAATAAATGAAAGTTTTTTGATTCTTTGGATAAAGTTTTCTCTAAATAATTGGCTAAAGTAACATCTTTTTCTACGGCGAAAAGTTGAGCACCAGTAGCAAGAATGGCTTTGGATAATGTGCCGAGTCCAGGGCCTATTTCAACAATGGCTTCATTTTTTGAGATGGCTGCTAATTCGATCGACTTCCTAACAATATTTCCATCAATCAAAAAATTTTGGCCTAGCTTTTTATTAGGAAAATGCCCCAGTGTATTAAGGATGGTATGCGTCTGATTTGGATTAAGCGGCAAAGTTAAAAATGTTATAAAGAATGAAATTCTTCGATTAAACTTTCTGGGTCTTCGGATCGCATTAAAGCTTCTCCTACTAAAATAGCATCGGCTCCACAATTTCGTGCACGCATCGCATCTTCAATATCGAAAATTCCACTTTCGCTTACCTTAATAATACCCTGAGGGATTTGTGGAATTAAAGTTTCAGAAATAGCTAAGTCAGTGGTGAATTGTCTTAAGTCTCGGTTATTCACTCCTACAATTTTAGGGTCAAACGCTAGCACTTTTTCCAATTCACTTTCATTGTGAATTTCGTATAAAACATCTAAGTCCGCGTGAAAAGCAGCTTCTTGAAGGATCTTAATTTCATCATTAGAGAGGGCTCGCACAATAATAAGAATGCATTTTGCGCCTGCTTCTGCTGCCTCAAGAACTTGAATAGGGTGGATCATGAAGTCTTTTCTCAGGCAAGGAGTCGTGCGTTCATGCTGGTGAAGAAAATCAACCACATCACATAGGTCATTTAACGACCCTCCGAAGTAATCAGTATCGGTTAAAATAGATAATGCATCGGCTTGAGAGTTGTTGTAAACACGTGCCTGTTCTACTGCATTCATTCCTTTGGCGATATCACCTGCGGAGGGAGATTTCCGTTTTATTTCTGCAATTATCGAGAGTTGATCGGGGGATGAAAGTGCTTCAATAAAAGGAATGCTCGGGCTTTTTGATCGGGCAAGCATTTCGAGTTCTCTTGTTTTAATCGGACGCATGACATGCTCGAGCGATTTTCGCTTGCTGGCCATTATTTCTTCAAGTTTATCCATGGGTCGGACTCGAATTAGTACTTATTGTTTATATTTTAAAGTGGATGCAATAAAGTTTGCAAACAAGGGGTGTGCAGAGTGTGGCTTAGATTTGAACTCTGGATGAAACTGAACGGCAACAAACCAAGGATGCTCTGGCATTTCAATAATCTCAATCAAATCTTTTTCTGGATTAATTCCTGCAAAGCGTAAGCCTTTTTCAGATAAAGCTTCACGATAATCATTATTGAATTCATAACGGTGGCGATGTCGCTCACTAATTGTTTCTGACTCATACGCATGATAGCTGAAACTATCTTTAGCTAAGGTGCAGTCATAAGCTCCAAGACGCATATTGCCACCTTTGGTTTTTAGTGCTTTTTGCTCTTCCATAATGTGAATTACGGGATGTGGTGTGTCGGCATTAAATTCTGCACTATTGGCTTCTTTTAACCCTGCGACATTACGAGCAAATTCAATAACGGCAATTTGCATCCCTAAGCATAAGCCTAAGTATGGGATGTGGTTCTCTCGTGCATATTGGGCCGCTAATATTTTTCCTTCGATGCCTCTATCTCCAAATCCTCCTGGAATTAAAATACCATCAAGGCTTTTTAAAATTTCGGTACCTTCGGTTTCCAAATCTTCCGCGTCAATACGTTGAACTCTAACCGAACAATCGTTTGCAATGCCAGCATGAGTAATTGATTCATAAACTGATTTATAAGCATCTTGTAGTTCAATATATTTTCCAACGACCCCAATCTCAACTTTATGAGAAGGAGCTTTCAATCGTCGAACTACATCCACCCATATTTGCATAGAGTTATCAGGATTATCCAAATTAAGCATTTCGATGACCAGATCATCTACTTTTTCTGACTTAAGTGCTAGAGGTAGTTCATAAATTGAGGTTTCGACATCACATTCTTCAATTACGGCCTTGATTGGTACATTACAAAATAAGGAAAGCTTCTTACGCAGATCATTTGAGATGGGTTGCTCAGAACGACAGACTAAAATATCGGGCTGTATGCCAATTTCTCTTAATTTTGCCACACTCTGCTGGCTAGGTTTAGTTTTTAGTTCACCCGCAGCTTTTAAATAAGGTAATAGGGTACAATGGAGAAAAATAACATCGTCCGGATCCTTCTCTAAAGCAAATTGTCGCATGGCTTCCAAAAAGGGTAGTCCTTCAATATCGCCTATGGTGCCACCTAGTTCAGTGATTACGATATCGGCAGGTTCGCAAGCATCTGAAGCAATGCGATCTTTGATTTCATTAGTGATGTGCGGGATTACTTGAATAGTTGCGCCTAGGTAATCTCCGCGTCTTTCTTTTTGTAAAACTTTTTCATAAACTTGCCCAGAAGTTAAATTATTTAAGCGAGATAATTTACCGGAGGTAAAGCGTTCGTAATGCCCCAAATCTAGATCTGTTTCCGCCCCATCATCCAAAACATAGACTTCACCATGCTGAAATGGACTCATCGTTCCCGGATCAACATTTAAATAAGGGTCAAATTTTTGTATACGAACAGTCAATCCTCTTTGCTCTAATAATGCACCTAGTGCGGCAGAGGTCAGACCTTTCCCAAGTGATGAGACAACACCGCCAGTAACAAATATATATTTAGTGTTATTTTTTGACATAGGTGATTCTCATTTTTTTCAATAATGTGTGTTATTTTATATAGGTTTTCAAGACACATATCGAAAAAGCAATTCTTTTCGATTTTTTTTGTAACTTAATTTGTTTTTACCGCTTTTTTATACATTATAATGTTGATCGATTTTAGTTTAACTTTTCTATTAAGTTTTCTTTTTTTATAACATAATTCACGATGAGTATTCGCCAGTATCTTCAATCTTCTTTGGGACGTAAGTGGTTAATGGCAATGACTGGGCTTATTCTCGTATTATTTGTCATGGGACACATGCTGGGTAATTTGCTCATTTTTTTAGGTCCTGATGCAATTAATGCTTACGCTTATAAATTGCACTCAATTCCTGACGCCATAATGACTTTGATCCGCCTTTCATTACTGCTAGCAGTAGGGATTCATATTTGGATGGCAGTACTTTTGACCCTTGAAAATAAGAAAGCGAAGCCTCAAGGATTTAAAAATAAAGTGAAGTCAACTTATGCATCTAGAACAATGCGGATGAGTGGGGTTATTTTACTTTCATTTATCATTTTTCATATTTTACACTATACGGTGCGGATTGTCCCTACCATGGAATATAACGATAATGCCGTTTTTACTGAGATTGCGGGAAATTCCAATTATGTAGCACTCTACAAAGATTCGCATCCAGTGATTAAATACGATGAGCCCGTACAAACTTTCAATGTCTATGATATGCTTATTCATGGATTCAAAAACCCTTACGTATCATTTTTTTACATTTTATCGGTTGGGCTCCTTTGTTTACATTTAGCCCATGGGATCAGTAGCATATTTCAAACTTTTGGATTACGCAACGTTGCTTGGCGAGTGAGGCTAGATCGTGTAGCCTTAGTATACGGCTTGATTGTTTTTATCGGATTCGCATCCATCCCCTCAGCAGTCATTATGGAGAAATTAAAGTATTCATGGGAAAGTAGTGAAACTGAAAATACAATTTCTCAATCAATAGAGCTACACCAATCTTCGACACATTAATTTAGGATTCAATTTAAGACCAATTATGAATTTAGACTCAAAAATACCCGAAGGACCTTTATCTGAAAAGTGGTCGAATCATAAATTTAAAATGCAATTGGTGAATCCGGCTAATCGTCGCAAGTACAATGTGATAGTGGTTGGTTCAGGATTAGCGGGGAGCTCAGCAGCGGCAAGTTTAGCGGAACAAGGTTATAATGTATCCTGTTTCTGTTACCAGGATAGCCCGAGAAGAGCCCACAGTATTGCAGCTCAAGGTGGAATTAATGCAGCCAAGAATTACCAAAATGATGGTGATAGTGTACAACGTTTATTTTACGATACAATTAAGGGAGGGGATTACCGCTCTCGAGAAGCCAACGTATATCGTTTGGCGGAAGTGAGTACTAAGATCATTGATCAGTGCGTCTCACAAGGAGTCCCATTTGCTCGAGAGTATGGTGGCTTATTAGCGAACCGGTCCTTTGGCGGTGCTCAAGTGTCTCGAACTTTTTATGCTCGTGGGCAGACGGGACAGCAATTGCTTTTAGGAGCTTATTCTAGTTTAAATCGTCAAATAGGTTTAGGCAAAGTAACCATGTACACTCGCCATGAGATGCTAGATGTGGTGTTAGTTGATGGTCATGCTAAAGGCATTATTGCAAGAAATTTAGTGACTGGAGAAATAACCCGTCATGCGGCGGATTGCGTAGTGTTAGCTAGCGGTGGGTATGGTAATGTATTTTATCTTTCAACAAACGCTCAAGGTTGCAATGTAACCGCCACCTATCGGGCACACAAACGAGGTGCGGGCTTTGCCAATCCTTGTTTCACTCAGATTCACCCTACCTGCATCCCTGTTCACGGAGAAGATCAGGCTAAGTTGACTTTGATGTCTGAGTCTTTGCGAAATGACGGTCGAGTTTGGGTTCCGAAATCTAAAGACATTGCAGAAAAGGTTCGTACCGGTGAGATAGACCCAAATACAATTGCTGAAGAAGACCGTGATTATTATTTAGAAAGAAAATATCCTAGTTTTGGTAATTTAGCACCGAGAGATATTTCTTCTCGCTCAGCGAAAGAAGTTTGTGATGAAGGTCGTGGGGTTGCTGGCACAGGATTAGGAGTATTTCTCGATTTTAGAGATGCCATTATTCGTGATGGAGAACAAGCCATACGTGAACGCTACGGAAACTTGTTCGAAATGTATAATCGAATAACGGGCGAAAATCCTTATCAGACCCCGATGATGATTTTCCCTGCAGTTCATTACACTATGGGCGGACTATGGGTGGATTATAACTTACAAAGCTCAATCTCTGGTCTTTTCGTTGCTGGTGAAGCAAACTTTTCTGATCATGGAGCCAATCGCTTGGGAGCCTCTGCATTGATGCAAGGTTTAGCGGATGGCTATTTTGTTATTCCTTACACTGTGGGAAATTATCTGGGAGAGTTAGGTATCGCTGAAGCAGGATTTTTAAATACTGAAGACGCAGCTTTTGAACAAGCAGAGTCCGAAGTGAAGCAAAGGATCAGTCAATTTATGAATATGAAAGGAACTCGATCACCACGTTCCTTCCATAAAGAATTAGGGCAGATTATTTGGAATTATTGTGGAATGTCTCGCACTGAGGCTGGGTTGAATGAAGCGATTGATAAATTACAAAAGCTAAAAGATGAATTTTGGCAAAATTTGCTAGTTGTGGGTAAGGCTGAAGAGCTTAATGCAGAGCTTGAGCGTGCGGGCCGTGTCGCCGATTTCATAGAATTTGGAGAATTGATGTGTCGTGACGCCTTAATGCGTGAAGAGTCCTGTGGAGGACATTTTCGGGAAGAGTTTCAAACAAATGAAGGTGAAGCGTTAAGAAATGATTCAGACTATGCTTTTGTCGGTGTTTGGGAATACAAAGGTGAAGGACAAACTCCTGTACTGCAGAAAGAAGATTTGGCTTTTGAAAATGTAGCATTAGCCACCCGTAGTTATAAATAATTATATCTTATGAAATTAAATCTAAAAATTTGGCGTCAAGAAGGTAAAGAATCAAAAGGCGAGTTCGTTAATTACCCAGTTGATAACATTTCTGAAGAAGCATCCTTTCTTGAAATGTTGGATACTTTGAATGAAGGACTCGTTTCGAAGAATGATCTGCCGGTCGCCTTTGATCATGATTGTCGAGAAGGGATCTGCGGAATGTGTTCTTTGGTCATCAATGGTGAACCACATGGACCCGAAAAAGCGACTACGACCTGCCAATTACATATGCGTCATTTTAAAGATGGTGATACAATCACAATTGAGCCTTGGCGAGCTAATGCATTTCCCGTTATTAAAGATTTAACCACAGACCGATCAGCTTTTGATAGAATCATGCAATCTGGAGGTTTTGTGACAGCCAGAACGGGTAGTGCAGTCGATGCCAA
This sequence comes from Opitutia bacterium, assembly GCA_029248665.1. Classification (GTDB taxonomy): domain Bacteria; phylum Verrucomicrobiota; class Verrucomicrobiia; order Opitutales; family Coraliomargaritaceae. Next base: position 19,518 of record JAQWIW010000015.1, read on the forward strand.
TGAAATTCCCATCCCTAAAGATGTCGCAGACAAGGCGATGGATGCGGCTGCTTGTATTGGTTGCGGTGCTTGTGTGGCAGCCTGTCCAAATGCATCTGCTATGTTGTTCACAGGAGCTAAGGTCAGCCATTTAAACAGTCTTCCACAAGGAAAAGCAGAAAAGGATCGTCGCTCTCTTTTGATGGTTCAAGCGATGGATGAAGAAGGTTTTGGTGGATGTACCAATATTGGGGCCTGCGAGAGCGTTTGTCCGAAATCAATTAATCTGGATGTTATCGCACAATTAAATCGAGATTATCATACCTCGAGTTTTAAGAAGAT
>JAQWIW010000033.1 GCA_029248665.1 Opitutia bacterium
TGACTGTACCAAAAACAGTAGTGTTACCATTACACCATCGGCCTAAAAGACAAAATAGAAACAAACTCAAGGTAATCGTCAAGATATCTATGCAAGAAACTTTATTGAGAAGGTTGACGATTTAAAAAAAGTAAGCTTTAAAGGGTTTTTAATGGAAGATAATAAAATTAATAAAAAGCCTAAATTTAAACGAATAGTTCTCAAGTTAAGTGGAGAAGCATTAAGAAATACAGTAGATGGAGATCCTATTGATGCTTCTATATTAGAAACTATTTGCGAAGAAGTGAAGCAAGTCGCAGCAGCTGGTGTAGAAATAGGACTTGTTATTGGTGGTGGTAATATCTTTCGTGGCTTGAATGGCTCTGAGATGAGAGGTATTGATCGAACCACAGGGGATTATATGGGGATGCTTTCTACAGTCATTAACGGTTTAGCAATAATGGATTGTCTTGAAAAGATGGGTGTAACCGTACGTTTGCAAAGTGCTATTCCTATGGATAAACTTGCCGAACCTTTTATTTTGAGACGTGCAACCCGTCACTTAGAACGTGGGCGAGTTGTTATCTTTGCTGGAGGCACTGGAAACCCCTATTTTTCAACCGATACCACTGCCGCATTGAGAGCCAGTGAAATAGGTGCGGATATCTTATTCAAAGCGACAAAGGTTGATGGTATTTACGATAAAGATCCAGTTAAGGAACCCAACGCAGTCAAGTATGATCACATTCCTTATATGTCTGCCCTCAAACAAGGTTTAAAAATCATGGACTCAACTGCTTTTTCATTGTGCATGGAAAACAAAATGCCAATCTTAGTTTTTAGTATGCATGAATCAGGCTCTATCTACAAAGCAGTAATGGGCGATTCAATTGGAACTTTAGTCAACGACGAATAAATAAAATATTATGGAAACAAGCCCTATTTTTGATAAGCTTAAAGCAGATATGAATAAAACCATTGAGCACACGCTGAATGAGTTCAATAATTTACATACAGGAAAAGCATCACCCGCTATGCTCGATGCCGTAAAGGTCAACGCCTACGGAAGCACTATGTCGCTCAAAGAATGTGCCGCTATAACAACGCCTGATGCAAAAACTATTGTTGTTCAGCCATGGGATAAAAGCATAATAAGTGATATTGAAAAAGCGATTCAAAATGCCAATTTGGGGCTCAATCCAATTGCTGATGGAGGCATCCTACGCGTTCCTGTACCAGAGCTCACGGGTGATCGACGCCAGGAACTAGTTAAAACTGCCGGCTCAATTGCCGAAGATGGAAAAATCCGCATAAGACAAATTCGACGCGACACTTTAGACCAATTGAAAAACGCACAAAAAGAAGGCCTTTCAGAAGATGACTACAAGCGTTTCGAAAAAGAAGTACAAAAAGAACACGATGATTTTATTCAAAAAATAAATGATTATTTGGGTAAAAAGGAAGCGGACTTAAAACAAATATAAAACCCTATTTTATTCGATTATTGTGGTCCCCCTTTCACAGGCTAAAAAAATTGTCATTAAATTAGGCACTGGTATTCTGCGAACCGATCAAGGCTTAGTAAACAATACCTGCATAGAAACTATCTGCAAAGAAGTGGCTAATCTTAAGGGCCAAGGAATTGATGTCATTCTGGTAAGCTCAGGAGCAATAGGCTTAGGTATGGCTCGATTAAAAATTAAGAAACGCCCTAGTGCTTTAAATGAACTGCAAACTTGTGCAGCTATTGGACAGACTCAACTAATCAATCTATGGCAAAATAAATTTGACGGCTATGATCTAACCGTAGCCCAAATTTTGCTCACGCAAGACGACATTTCTTCATCCAGCCGCCATTCAGCTGTCATCAATACCATAGATCATATTTTATCAACCAATGCCATTCCCGTGGTCAATGAAAACGATACCGTAAGTTCCGAGGAAATTAAATTTGGCGATAACGATACTTTATCTGCTCTGGTAGCCAAAGCAATTGGAGCAGACCTTCTACTCATTTTATCCAATGTTTCAGGCTTGATGGACCCAAACAATAACAATGCCATCATTCCAGTTGTTAATGAAATTAATTCAGAAATCAAAGCATTAGCCAGTGGCACACAAAATGAAATGTCTGTTGGAGGAATGATTAGTAAACTCTCTGCAGCCCAAATAGCTACGGAAAATAATTGCGGTATGTTTATTGGTAGCGGAGACGACCCAGAACTTTTCCAGAAGATACTCCAAGGCGAAAATGTTGGAACTTATTTCCCTCCCCAAAGCTAAGCGTTAATTCGACTAAGCTGAATAAGACCGAATAAGGTTGAGCACTTAACTTTTAATTGCTGATAAAACTTTACTGAATTAAGGAGTCTTCGGACATCGCCTCAGGCTTACTTAAGCCCATTAAATCCAATAATGTTGGCGCTATATTTCCTAAACAACCTTTTTGCTTAAGCTCCAATTCTTTGCAACCTTCACCATACACCACAACTTCAACAGGATTTAAAGTGTGTGCGGTATGTGCTGAATCAGTTGCTTCATTCCATAATTTATCAGAATTACCATGATCTGCGGTGATCAATGCTTTACCCGATACTTTATCCAATGACTTCAAAATATCATTTAGGCATCCATCCACGACCTCACACGCTTTGATACAAGCTTTAATCACCCCTGTATGCCCCACCATATCAGGATTGGCAAAATTAATGATAATCAAACCATATTTCTTTGACTCAATAGCTTTAACAGCGGCATCACGAACCTCATAAGCGGACATCTCTGGTTTCTCATCGTAAGTAGAACAATCTTTAGGGCTTTGGATTAAAGCACGATCTTCTAATGGGAACGGCTCTTCACGATAGTCATTAAAAAAGAATGTTACATGAGGGAACTTTTCTGTTTCCGCACACCTAAACTGAGGGATATTATTTTCTGAAACATACGCACCTAAGATGGAATCCATTTTCTCTGGTTTCATAAATATCACATTCGGACAAAGTCCCTTTTGATATTCAGTCATTGTTACGTAAAAAATAGATTTTTTATCACCACGATCAAAGTCAGAAAAGCCATCTTCAATAAAGGCTCTAGTTAATTCTCTTGGACGATCTCCACGAAAATTAAAAAAGATGACTGAATCCCCATCATCAATTGTCGCTAAAGGATTTCCATCTTCTCCCAAAATTACAGAAGGTGGACAAAATTCATCCCCTAAAGTACCCTCTTTTTCTGGGTGATCGTAATGATGTTGTATTGCCTCAGTTGCAGACGAAAAAGCCAGCTTCTTTGTTTTCCCAGTTAAGGCATTGTAAGCCCTTTCAACTCTATCCCAACGATTATCACGATCCATTGACCAATAACGCCCCACGATTGAAGCAATCTTCCCCACCGAGTGCTCCTCCATGAATGACTCAATTGATTCAATAAATCCTTTACCAGTAAAAGGTCCAGTATCACGACCATCAGTAAAGGCATGTAAATAAATATTTTCTATCCCTGATTTTTTAGCCAACAAAATCAAACCAAATAAATGGTCCAGCATTGCATGTACCCCTGCATCAGAAATCAAACCCATTAAATGTAAATTCGACCCCTTATCCTTTACTTGAGCAAATGCTGATTGTAATACTGCGTTGTCCGAAATCTGACCAGTTTCAATACCTTTATTAATTCGTACAATCTCTTGGTCTACAATTCGACCCGCACCGATATTTTGATGCCCAACTTCAGAATTACCCATAATCCCTTCAGGCAGACCCACTGGTAAGCCAGAAGCCTCAATCTCAGTCCTAGGCCATTCAGCTGTCAATGCATCGGATGTCGGTGTGTTCGACAATTTAACCGCATTATACGCTTTTTCATTTTTATTATGATTTTCACCCCATCCATCTCGGATAACGAGCACCACTGGCTTATATTCTTTTTCCATAAAATTTTTAATAAAATATAAATATTCCCATCACTTTAGTCCAATGAAAAGAATCACAAATAAGTAAAAAGTAATTAAAATTATACCACGCTTCCATCCGATCCTTGAATCTGTATTTCTTAAAAAGAAAAATAAGATAAAGGTTGAAAATATTAAGAGCGGGAATTCGAGCCAAAAGAAACTCGGATCGACAGGAAATGGGTAAAAAGAAGCAGATGTACCGCCTATTAAAGCTAAATTAAATAAATTCGAACCAATCACATTGCCAATGCAGAGTGAATTTTTCTTAGCAAAGCTAGCAGATATGGAAGCCGCCAGTTCAGGCAAACTAGTCCCCAATGCCACTACAGATATACCGACAAAAACTTCACTCACACCTAATCTTAAAGCAAGTTGTTGGGCACTTCCTACAAGGCATTGAGCGCCTAAAGATAAAAATACAGCTCCTAAAATAATCCATATCAATGCAAAGAAGAGATTTGAACGTGAAGCTGAGATAAAGCCCAATTCTTCATTCAAATTATTATTTGTGGACTCTTTCACTGAATTAAAAACTACCCAAACGATATAAGCAAAGGCTAAGCCTAATAAAATAATTCCTTCAAACCGACTGAACCCACCTAAAGCAAACCAAACAAATAATAGTGTCAAAAAAATCAAAAATGGTAGCTCCTTTCGAATCAGTCGGATATCTGAAGCCAATGGGGCTATCAAAGCCGAGATTCCTAAAATAAGCCCTACATTTGCAATATTGCTACCAATAATACTCCCTAAAGCTAAATCCGCACTTTCTTGAATAGCGGTTAAACAAGTGAACATTTCAGGCATAGATGTTGCAATTGAGACCACCGTCAGCCCTACAATCAAGGGACTAATATTGAAAAAGCCTGAAATACCAATCGCACCATCAGTCAGCCAATGCCCTCCAAAAACCAGGCAAGCAATCCCTAGTAAAACAAAGAATAAGAGAAGACTGGTCGGCATAAAGCTGAAATCAAAACTGATCAATAAATCGAGCACTATAACAATATTCAAAAGACAGAACTCTATCTTTTCGCAAGAATAATAAAAAAATCGATAAAATTAAGGTGTATGCTTGACTTGCTCATGCAAAAAAACAGACTCCCGCAAATCTTGCACTTTTTGCATTACAATCATGTCGATTGATCTAAAAAATACACTTAACCTTCCTCAAACTGAATTCCCAATGCGTGGAGATTTGGTACGGAGAGAACCACAAAGAATTGCCCATTGGAATAAGCTTGGTTTATATGAAGCCATAGCCGAAAAAAACAATGGCAATAAAAGCTACATTTTGCATGACGGTCCACCCTTTACCAATGGCGACTTACACCTAGGTCACGCCTTAAATAAGACGCTAAAAGACACTATTCTACGCTATAAATGGATGCAAGGCTACGACGCACCCTACATCCCAGGTTGGGATAGTCATGGATTGCCCATTGAATATAAAGTCTCCAAGCAATTACAAGAAGCAGGCAAAACCGATTATACGGTACTCGAAGTAAGAGAAGAATGTGCAAGATTTGCTGACAATTTTAAACAAATACAATCCAAACAATTTTCACGTTTAGGTGTCTTAGCCGATTGGAAAAACGAATATTGGACAATTCATCCAGAGTACGAAGCCGAAGAACTAAGAACTTTTGCCAAATTTGTTGAAAAAGAACTGGTATATCGAAGCAAAAAGCCAGTTTATTGGTCTATTCCTTGCAAAACCGCCCTTGCTGAAGCGGAGATCGAATACAAAAACCATAAAAGCATTTCTGTATATATCCGCTTCGCATTAACCAATAAAGCAAAAGACGAACTTCAACTCAAAGATGACGCAAGTTTTGTCATATGGACGACCACTCCATGGACACTCCCCGCTAACCTAGCTGTAGCGATACACCCAGAGATTGAATACGCTTTAATTCAAAGCGATAAAGGAAACCTAATCGTTGCTAAAGACTTAGTCGAAATAACCAGCGAAACCTGCTCACTAGGCAATGTACAAATACTGAAAACTTTTAAAGGACAGTCTCTGGAAAATCTTGAAACCCAACACCCATTTGTCGATCGCCTAAGTCCAGTCGTCTTAGCTGACTATGTGACAACAGAAAGCGGTACTGGTTGCGTGCATACCGCTCCTGGACACGGACTAGATGACTACATGACGGGCCTCAAATACAAACTCGAAATATATTGCCCACTCGATGATGAAGGTTGCTACATAGATGATGGACAAATACCTGAAGCACTGATTGGACAATCTGTCCTAGAGAAAGATGGATCGATCAGTGATGCCAACCGAGGTGTATTAAAGATTTGTGCTGAAAACAAAAGCCTACTTTTTAAAAAAAGCATTGAGCACAGTTATCCGCATTGCTGGCGTTCCAAAACTCCAGTTATCTTTAGAGCGATGGATCAATGGTTTATTGCCCTCGATAAAGATCAAACTCGAGATAAGGCTATCGAACACCTTTCCCAAGTAAATTTCATTCCTGAATGGGGAGAAAAACGAATGCGTGCTGCCGTAGAAAATAGACCTGATTGGTGTATTAGTCGTCAGCGTGCTTGGGGCGTACCGATTCCCGCATTTTACGATGAAGACGGCAATGCTTATATCGATGGAAAAGTCATTGAACAAATTGCGGACAAAATAGAAACACAGGGTACGAACCTCTGGTTCAAAGAATCCGCAGAAACGATTCTTAAAGGTATTCAGTGCCCTACTGATTGGCCGAATGCAGATAAACTGCAATGCGGGACCGATACACTAGATGTATGGATAGATTCAGGATGCAGTCACCGCTCAGTCTTACAAAAAAGAAATAATTTACATAGCCCTGCTGATCTTTACCTAGAAGGCAGTGATCAACACCGAGGCTGGTTTCAGAGCTCGCTTTGGACTGGCACAATTGCGGATGATGCTGCTCCTTTTAAGAGTATTTTAACTCACGGCTTTATCGTTAAAGAAGATGGTACTAAATTATCTAAGAGCGATGGTGCTGCACGACCACTTGAAGATTGGATAAAAAAATATGGTGCCGATATTGTTCGTCTATGGATTTGCTCTCAAGATTATCGTGGTGATGTACCCGTTTCCGATAAAATCGTTAGCAATGTCACTAATAATTATCGAACCATCCGTAATACCTTAAGATTCCTAATTGGAAACCTACACGACTTTGACTTTACTAAAGATGCTGTAGCCTTAGATGAATTGCACCCTATAGACCAGTGGGCACTCAATGAATTATCGCAATTAGTCGAACACGTTACACAAGCCTATGATGCTTATGAATTTCATCGTGCATTCAAAGAATATATTGATCCATTCTGTGCCAACACCCTTTCAGCAACCTACCATGCTATTCTGAAAGATAGACTCTACACCATGGCTCCAAATGATCCAATCAGACGTTCTTCACAAACTGTATTGCATCATATATTTTCAACTTTCACTAAACTGATTGCACCATTATTGCCATTCACCGCAGATGAAGCCTATGCTTTCTTTCATACCAATACAGACTTTGATCAAAGCCCTGTAGCACTCATGGATTGGCCTAAAAAAAATACAGACTGGGAATTCAGTCAAACTGCTAACGACATCAATCAGCTTCTCCAGTTTTTAAACGGTCATCTCAATGAAAGATTAGAAGCTCTCCGCCAAGAAAAAACAATAGGACAAAGCCTAGACGCAAAAGCGATGATATCTGGACCAGGAAATAACCCTATCATCCAATTGCTGAAAAAATACGAAAAGGATTTAGCTGAATTATTTATCTTATCTCAGGTCGAAATCTCCCTTAATGAAGAGCTTAAAGACCTTGAAATTTCTGTTGCTCATGCCGATGGCGAAAAATGCCCAAGAAGTTGGCGCTGGGTATCTAAGCTTGTAGATACCGACCAATGGGGTCCTGTTTCACCTCGATGCAAAGAGGCACTTGAAGCAATCAATCTTTAATTTTAAAATTCCAAACTGAATACATATTTATTATGGCGACTCAAAAAAAGAAAAATACAAAAAAAGTAACTGCAAAGAAAGCTGTTAAAAAAGTGACTGTCAAAAAGACTGTAGCGAAGAAAGCGACTGTTAAGAAGGCCGTAGCCAAAAAGACACCTGTAAAAAAGACCGTAGCGAAGAAAGCTCCTACTAAGAGGGCGACAAAATCGGCAACTAAGAAAACGGTAAAAGCAACATCTACAGCCTCAAAACCTAATAAAAAAGCTTCGACCAAAGCAGAAATTTCTAAGTCGGTTCAATTAAACTCTGATCAATCCGAAAAATCAGACACTACAAGAGGTGCACCGATTGCATTCTCTCTTGAAGATGTTGAAGCACTTGTAGCGAACAGAAAAGAAGACCCAAGCGAAACTAAAACTAAGGTAGCAAAAAAGAAAGCACCTACCAAGGCAGTTAAAGTAAAGCCTGCAAAAGTTCAAAAACATGCCGCCGCTTCCATTGCAGATATCCTTGGGTTCAATCCCAATCAGAAAAAGTCTTCTGAGGATATTTTAGAAAAAGACATTCCAGCAAAGTGGAAAAAGTACTATAAATTATTACTCGAATTAAGAGACCACATTAAAGAAGAATTAGCCTTACATACTTCAGAAACTCTTAAACAATCTTCCAAAGATAATTCAGGCGATTTATCTGGGTATGGCAGTCATCAAGCGGATGTAGGCACTGAGACTTTTGACCGAGATTTCGCATTGGGTATTTTATCCAATGAGCAAGATGCTTTAAATGAAATCGAAGAAGCCATCTATCGAATTAAAAATGGTACTTATGGAGTCTGTGAAGAAACGGGTAAACCGATTAATAAACAGCGTCTTTCTGTTGTTCCATTCACTCGTTTCTCATTAGAAGGACAAGTAGCATTTGAGAAAAATAATCACAAACGCCGAAATAAGGTCGTGACTGGGCTCTTTGAAGATAATTCAGATTCATTAAATCTTGGTACAGATTCAGACGAGTAATAAGCGACTCAATGAGTCTATTTTGACATGTCAAAAATCACATATCATCGATTATTTGGAATCACAGGAGTCATTTTAGTTCTAGACCAAATAACCAAAGTTTTAATTCAATATTCAATCCCCTTTGAAACAAGCTATTACCCACCTGATCGAATCACCCTCATTGAAAATTTCTTTTACTTAGTCCATATCGGAAATGAAGGTGCGGCCTGGGGTATGTTTTCAGAATATCGAGAAATTCTGACTATCTTAGCTTTCGCGGTGCTTCTTTTCATTTATCTCTTAAGGAAACATTTAGAATTGAATCGCCACTCAATACAAATCGCTTTCGGTTTATTGATTGGTGGTATAATTGGCAATTTGGTTGATCGCCTTCGAGTCGGTCATGTTATTGATTTTATTGATGTCCATTTGCCATTCACTCTACCCTATATTTTGCCCTATGGACGCTGGCCTGCATTCAACATAGCAGACAGTGCAATTGTCATTGGAATGTTTGTCTATTTATTCCTGAATGTATCCGATGCAACGAAGAAAATTCATTAGACATTTTCAGAGGAAGCTAGTAATTTTTCATCGACTTAAATCAATAGCACCTCTAACTATTTAAATTATGGCGACACACGCATTTAAAGGAACCTACACTGCACTGGCTACACCATTGAAAAATAATCAGGTTGATTACGATGATCTCGCTACATTGATAGAGCATCAAATAAATGGAGGTATTAGCGGACTCGTCTCTGTAGGAACAACGGGAGAATCTCCGACTTTGTCGCACGATGAACATTTATCGACTATCAAAGCTACAGTAGACCTCGCCAAAGGAAAAGTTCCGGTTTATGCAGGCACTGGTTCCAATTCCACATCGGAGGCCATAGAATTAACCAAGAAAGCAGATAAGGCCGGAGTTGATGGATTTTTATTAGTCGCACCCTACTATAATAAGCCTAGCCAAGATGGACTCTTTGCTCACTTTAGTGCCATTGCTGAAGTCACCGATAAACCGATCATTTTATACTCTATTCCCTCTCGTTGTGGCATAGAAATATCAGTAGACGTAACTGCGAGATTATACGAAAAATACGCACATGTTTGTTGTATGAAAGCGGCAGAAGGATCTTGCGATAAAGTCGCTCAATACGTTAAAGCCCTTGGAAATGAATTTAGTGTACTCAGTGGTGATGATGGATTAACTCTACCATTCATGACCTGCGGTGCCAAAGGCGTAATTTCTGTAGCCTCTAATCTGATCGCAAGCCCTCTTGTTGAAATGGTGAACGCCGCAAACAATAATGATTATGCAAGTGCTCAAGCCATCTTTCTAAAGTACTATCACTTCTTCAATGCCATATTCCTTGAACCAAATCCAGTACCCATCAAATATTGCTTAAAACAAGCAGGTATTATTAATTCAGATGCTGTACGCTTACCTCTGTCTGCATTAAAAGAAGAAACTAAAAATGTACTTGATTCACTACTTAATGATTTTCAACTAGTCTAATGAACACCGCTATTAATATTTTACTCATCGGAGCAAAAGGCAGAATGGGACAAGCTATCATTGAATGTGCCTCAGCTCAAAATGCTAAAATCATCGGTGCCTGTGATGTAAATGATGATCCGTCCGAATTTATCAGTGATTGTGATGTTATTATTGATTTTAGTTTTTACCAAACTACCCTCGATATTGCAGCATTAGCAGTAAAACACAACAAAGGCTTAGTTATTGGCACGACTGGACATGATGCTGATACTAAAACGAAAATTATAGATACAATCTCCGGTAAAATTCCGGTAGTTTGGGCAGGAAATTATTCAATTGGGGTTAATACCTTAAATTATTTAACTAAAAAGGCCTCAAAGTTACTTCATGAACAATTTGAGGCAGAGGTGCTTGAAATGCATCACCATGATAAAAAAGACGCTCCTAGTGGTACGGCAGAACGCTTAATCGAAATCTTAAAAGATCAATACAATTTAAATTCTGATCAATGTGTCCACGGCAGAGAAGGGCAAGTAGGTGCAAGACCTAAACAAGAAATCGGCGTACATGCTCTACGAGGAGGTGATATCGTAGGAGAGCATACTGTGTTCTTTTGTGGTGATGGCGAGCGAGTTGAACTCACCCATAAAGCTACCGATCGAAAAATCTTTGCTAAAGGTGCGTTATTTGCTGCCCATTGGACAAAAACAGCAAGCAATGGACTCTTCAATATGGAAGATGTCTTAGGCATCTCTGAATAATTTCGACACTCAATGATAGCATATCTTAAAGGAACCGTTCTCGAATCAAGTCCTCTGGAACTGATTCTTGATGTTCAAGGCGTTGGTTATTCTATACAAATACCGATCACCACAGCGGAAAAAATACCACCGATAGGACAAGCTTGTGAATTACATATTCATTCCGTTTACAGAGAAGACAGTGCTTCACTCTATGGATTTATATCAAAAAATGACAAAGAGTTCTTTCGCTTAATCATTGAAAAAGTTTCTGGAATTGGACCAAGGATTGCCTTAAGTATACTCAGCAAAATGTCAGTCGAAATTCTCCAAAATGCAATTTTTAATCAAGACACGACACTCCTTGCACAATGCCCTGGTATCGGAAAAAAAACTGCCGAACGCTTAGTCATAGAATTGAAAGACAAAGTGAGTGCCCACAGTCAAGCAAGCACAACAGGAATCACCACGGACAATGCAAATACCAATTTTCAAAATTCCAAATATCAAGATGCTGTATCTAGTTTAATAACTTTAGGTTATAAATTACCTGAAGCAGATAAACGGGTATCCAAGGCCCTGCAAAATCTTGGGACCAACGTCCCTACAGAATTAATTATCAAGGAAGCCCTAGGGTCTTAATCTAAGATTTCAATTGATGGCTTAAGGCTTAAGGTAGCCTCTTATTAAAGCGTCCTCACCAAATTGCTGCCGCTTTATATCTATAAGCTCTATACTCTCATCCATAACTTGGGAAAAACGATCAACTCCTAGAGAATAACCCTTTTGGTCTATTAATAATTTTGGAGCCTGATAGATAAAAAGATAATCCGCCAGACCATTTGCAATTAAATCAGTGGCCAATTTCGGACCAGGTTCTATGAAAATTCCAGGAATTTCTTTTTCCGCACAAAGTCTCAAAAATTCTCCGATGTCTAGTTTACCTTCTGATTCATTTATTTTCCAAGATTCTATTCCATTTGCTTCCAGTGTTTTTACATGATCCTTAGAAGCTTTGTCTCCATAGACAACTGTGGTGGCTGACTTAAAATCATCGGTAAATAGATGGTAGTTTTTGTAATTTTCCAAATCACGTAATTCACGATTAAAAACAAAACGTCGAGAGCTAAAAATCTCATCCTCTATACGACTTGTTAACTTAGGGTTATCCGAAGAAACTGTATTTTGAGTCACTGCTATTGCTGGAAACAAACGTCGCCAAGACATAACATCTTTTCTCGCAACCTCTCCTGTGACCCACTTTGAATGACCTGTAGATGCTGCCATACAGCCATCTATAGTCATCGCTAGCTTTATAGCACAAAAGGGGCGTTTGTGTACTATCCAATGATTGAAAATCATATTCATTTCCCGACACTCTTCTTCCAAAACTCCAACCTTTACGGTAATTCCAGCAGATTCTAAAAGTGCGATACCCCCTCCTCTATGTCGAGGGTTTGGATCTAAGGTTCCGATCACGACATGCTTTATTCCAGAGGCAATGATTGCAGCAGTACAGGCCCCAGTTCGACCTTCTGATGAACAGGGTTCTAATGTAACGAATAAGGTAGTTTCTTCTTTTGGGCTTCCTTCATAAGATTCTAAAGCAATGATTTCAGCATGCTTCCCGCCTGATCGTTTATGATAACCTTCAGAAACAATCTGACCCTCTTCCACTATTATTGCACCAACCATAGGATTCGTATGTGTTTGACCCCATGCCTTTTTCGCTAGGTGAATCGCGTACCTCATATGGGCGATAAGCTCTTCCGATTCTTCTATCATATTTGTACAAATGGATTATCCTGTTTTTCAGCTAATACCGTGGTTATAGGCCCATGACCTGAATAAAGCTTTGTCTCATTTGGAAGTGAATAAATATTTTTAAGAATAGAATTTTTCAATGTATCAAAATTCCCACCCGGCAAATCACAACGACCGATACCACGACAAAAGATAGCATCTCCAACAAAAGCCAAAGACTCTTGTTTTAAATAAAATAAAAGGCTTCCTGGACAATGACCCGGCACTTCAGAAACTTTCATTTCAAACCCAGCAATGCTTATATCCTCATTTTCTTTCAGCCATTGATTAATAGAAAAGCCATTAAACTCAATTCCAGGAATTGAAAAAGAGGCCATAACTTCAGGTTTTTCAAATAACATCTTGTCTGCTTCATGACCCATAATATCAATCCCCTTTTCAGCAAAAAGATGTGCGTCTAAAATATGGTCCCAATGGCCATGCGTTAACAATAAACTGACTATTTCGCACTCTAATGAATTGCTGAGAGCTTCTGCCCAGGCAAAAGCACCTAATGGTGCATCCACGACAAAAGCCTGCTTTGATTCTTCATTAGCGACAAAGTAAGCATTGGTTCCAATCGGTTCTAATTCAGCACACTCTAAAAACATTATATTTGTATTCCTTAAAGAACATTAGAATAAAATTATATTGGCAAATACAATAGAATAAATTATACATGATGACATATATGAAAGACTGCTTACTGCTTTATGCCCTTTTTTACTGTATAGTTTTTTCAAACTTATATGGACAAGTAGAAACAACTATGCCTGATCAGCCGGAAGTAATCATTGTCAATACGAGCCAGTTAGATGCGTTTCAAAATTTAGAGGCTAAGAATTATGAATTAGCGATAGAACAATTCGATCAACTACTTAAAGAAAGACCCAATTATATTTCTGCCTTAATGGGAAAGGCCAAGAGTTACTTAGAATTTGGCCAATATCAAGAAGCCTACGATGCCTATTTGAAGGCATTAGAGAAAGACCCATCGGATCATTATTCATTAGAAGGGTTAGGACATGCCGCAATGTTTCTCAATCAAGCTGATTTAGCCTTAACCTACTATAAGAGAGCCCTTGTTTACAGACCCTATGATGCTCAGCTATATGAAGCAATTGCTGTATCACAAATGTGTACTAATAATTATTTAAATGCCGCAGAATCAGCAAAAATGGCTTCTTTAATGTATAATAAAAAAAATATTGCAGCTCCTTATCCATTAATCCTGTCCTACTTTTCCTACGCCTTAATCAATGACCAAGAAAATATGAATCAAGTCTTAGCATATACTAAAGACTTCAATTTTTCACAGATATGGCCTTATCCTATTATACAATTTATAAAAGGAGATATAGACGCTTTAAAAGTCATTAGCCACATTCAGTCAGAAAAACAAGAAATTGAAGCTCATACTTATATAGGATTAAAGCTTAGACTGAATCAGCTATTTGATGAATCAGAAATACACCTAGATTGGGTACGCAATTCAGGCAAAAATAATGTTTTAGAAACACTCATTGCAAAACACACTCCAAAGCATCCTGAAGGCAGCGATTCTGAAGACAGCATTAGTCGCTTATTTCATGATTAGATTTCAAAGATTTCACAAAAGAAAGGTCTGAAATCTTAAAAATTTTAAGTACGCAAAAGTAGCACCCTACGCTCATTGGAATTAATAAAGAGACGCTTACAAAAGCATAAATTTTATGGGTGAAATCAAAATAAGATAACCCTACTTTACCTAAGAGACAAATCACGGTAATCATCGATAATCCGATAAGGATTGGCAGAAAAAGATCTTTCAACCCTTTCCTAAAGGAAATCATGTAGCTTTCCTTCATTGCTTGTACTGCAAAAATAGTATGCAAAATGGCTGATAAGAGATTGGCAAAAGCAAGTCCATAAACACCCCAAATATTCATAAATATAATGCTAAAAATAGTATTCAAAATCAAAACTATTATCGATAAACGAACCGGCAATTTCATATTTTTTCCAGCATAAAAACAACGAATGGCGTATGTCGTAATCGAATAAAAAGGTAAGGCTAAAGTATAGATGACTAGAATTGGAACTGTCGCATTAACGTCAGATAAGTCAAAGGAACCCCATTCAAATAATACGATTAAAATTTCCTTCGAAAGTACACTTAAACCTACTGACGCCGGTAACACTATAATTAAAATAAAACGTGTACCTCTAAGTATCACTTCAATAAATGAATCAAGTGAATCTTCTTCAAAGGTTCGAGACATCATTGGGAAAAATACAGTAACAATCGCAATTGTAAAAACACCTAATGGCAATTCCATCAATCGACTCGACACATACAAAAAAGAAACTGCAGTATCATCTAGCGTATGGGCTAATAGACGACTGACTAAAATATTTATTTGCAATACAGCCGCCCCTAATAAGCTTGGAAAAAATAATAACCAAAAAGATTGAAAGGATTCTGAAAACTCAGCCGCATCACTTTTTCGATCAAGACTCCATCCCTGATTTCTTAAATCCATTAGAGGCAAAAGCAACTGAAGCAAGCCTCCCAGTAAAACACCACCACAAAGCCAAATAATTATTCCTGATTCACCTCCACCTTTGCTGATACCAATTAAAACAGTAATAATTAAAACGAGATTAAACAATACTGGGGCAAAGGAAGCTGAAAAAAATCGACCGATAGAATTTAAAGCGCCACTAAAAATAGCGGCTAAACAAATAAAAATCATATATGGCAATAGCCATTGAAATATTTTTAAAGAAAGTACCCAACGTTCAGGCAAAGCATCGATACTTAAAAATACCTGCACAAGCAAAACCAAAACTACTGCTAATCCAGCCAATAAATAAGTCCATCTTGCGATAAAATGACTAAAAAAAGCCAAAGCTGATTGAACATTCTTTTTTTTAACAATCGTTGAAAAGACAGGAATAAAAGCTGAAGACAGTGCTCCTTCACCAAAGAGGCGACGAAATAGATTGGGTATAGTAAACCCTACAATAAATGCTGAGCTCCAAGCACTTGCACCCAGAGCAGCAAAAATCAAGACATCACGAAGCAACCCGGTCACACGGGATAATACGGTAGTCAAACTGACCGACACTACATTTTTTAGATCTTTGCTCACAATTGAAATTGAATTTAAGATAATAGGATGTAATTGATAAAATTGAAGTAAATTATTTATGAAAAAAACGATAAAGCTCGATTTATTTCATGAAACAATTATTCGATAGAGTATCAGGTATAATTATCTTTCAATTAATTCGTTAAAATCAAGATGTCTTTAATCAATAATTTATGCATACGACTAGAACGTCACCCGAAACGGGTAGTCTTCCCAGAAGGCAATGACGAACGAATACTACAAGCTGCACGTAAATTTGCCGTCAAAAAATTAGGCATACCTATTCTCTTAGGGGATCGAACAGAAATCAAGACTCTAGCCAATCAATTAGATATCAAACTTGATCATATTAGAATCATTGACCCTCTGAAATCAGAAGAGCGACCTCGCTTCAAACAATTCCTGCAATCCATATACCGTTTTAGAGATAAAGGCGAAATTGACTTAGAGGATCTCCTTAACAAAAATACCTATTTTGCCACATTAATGTTAGCCACTAGTCAAGCTGACGCCATGGTCTCAGGGGCAAATTCTCAAGCTTCAAGTTCATTAAGACCGCTTTTACGAGTCATTCCATTTCAGAATAAAAATAAGCTCATCTCGTCACTTAATATTTTTGATTTAGAAGATCAAACCACGGGTAAAGACAAAGAGCTATTTCTTGCTGATTGTGCCGTCGTTCCTGAACCGAGTATCGAAGAACTGGCTCAAATTGCCATTAACACCGCTGTACTTAGTTATCAATTAACCAATAAAAAGCCGAAGGTGGCATTCTTGAGCTATGCAAGTCATTCCATTGGAAAAGACAGCCATGCTTCAATACAAAAGATGAAAGCAGCCACTCAGCTAGCAAAAAAAATAGCTAGATCTCTTGAAATAGATATGGATATAGATGGTGAGCTTCAACTAGACGCTGCTCTCGATCCTAGAATCGCCGAAAATAAATCGCTCACAGGCTCTGTCGCTGGAAATGCAAACGTTCTCATATTCCCTGATTTACAATCAGCCAACATCGCTTCTAAAGCAATTAATTACTTTACCCATAGCCGACAATATGGCCCTATTTTAACCGGTTTTTCTAAACCTGCGGCAGAAATCAGTAGAGGTACTTATGCGGGAGATATCTTTGGAACTGCTGTAATGGTTGCCTCACAGGCCATAGATCATGATCTTCTATACCCTACCCCAGATAATGCACTTAACGTAGACATTAAAGACATTCTCAAACAGTAAGGTTATAAATAATCATAATGGACATCCAATCACTATTCGAAGGGCCTGATGACTCTGAAATATTAAAATTGCCTAGAAATAAGAGCACTAAAAGGATCTTTATTGCTGCCACCCGAATGAATGACGGTAAAACGACAACAAGCCTTGGACTTTATTCGGCGCTCAATTACGGAGAAAAGAAAATAGGCTACATTAAGCCCGTAGGACAAAGATTTGTTAATATAGACGGGGAAAAGATTGATGAAGACAGTTTCCTTCTCACTAAAACATTTGATGTATCTACACCCATACAAGCAATGAGCCCCATTGTAGTGGATAAAGATTTCACCAAAATCTTTTTAGATGATTCAGAAAAAATTTATCCAAAAATCGCAAATCGCTTGTGCCGCTCTTTTGATCGAGCTGCCTATGAAAAAGACTATATTATTATTGAAGGAACTGGTCATGCCGGCGTCGGATCTGTATTTAATCTATCCAATGCCCAAGTAGCTAAAATGCTAAACGCTAAGGTTATAATTGTCGCTAGTGGTGGCATAGGAAGACCCATAGATGAAATTGCCTTAAATCAAGCTCTCTTTGAAAAAGTAGGTGCCGACATTATAGGTGTTATTATAAATAAAGTTCAGCCCAATAAATTTGATTTCATTAAGCACTATTGCGGTAAGGCTCTAAAAAAAATGAATTTGGAACTTCTCGGAGTCATCCCTGAAAATTCTAAACTTGCAGAACCTAGCCTCTCTCAAATCATTAATGAAATAAACGGAGAATGCCTCAATTCCACCAATAATATTGAGTCAAAGAAAATCAAAAAAGTCATCGTTGGAGCAAAAACGGGACTCAGTACCATTGATGATATTGAAGAAGGAACATTAATTATTTCCTCTGCTGACCGTGAAGACATCATTCAGTCCTGTATTAAATCTAATAAAGCAGTCATGCTATCTGGGATTATCTTAACAGGGCCAATCAAACCCAACGATGGAACACTAGCTGACATTCAAGCATCACAAATTCCTTTCATCCTTTCAAATGATAATAGTTATTCGGTAATCAGTCGTATGAATAAAATAAATATCAAAATACAACCGCATGACACTGATAAGATATCAATCATTAAGGAAATTCTAAAGTCGAATGTAGACTTAAAGAAAATTGAGGCAGCCTTTGAACTAAGCCTTTGATTCGCCTACTAAAACAGATTTTACTCTATCTTCTAAAATAGAGTAAATTAGTGGATGAGTCGCAATTAAATCAGTCTTAATAAAATTTTTGATTTTTTCACCCTCCACTAAACCTTGTAAAATTTCGTCGACATCGCCTCCCTCGCCTGCATGACGGCCAGGTAATAAAAAAAACATAGCGACGACTAAAGTTTCCAAGCTTTTTGAAGTTTCTTCGATTGGAATAGATTCAAGTAAAGGATCATTAAATGCATAAGCGTCACCCTCTCTTCGCTCCATTGAACAAGCGATAGTATGACTCACCGAATCCTGAAGTAATTCTTTAAGTTGATTCGTCACTGTATTCCTTAATATAGCCAGCTTTTCAATGGGGGAACCATGATCCACCAAAACTAAACTCAAGGTATTGGCTAGATCATGTTGTTTGATTAAAGCATTTACTTGGTCCGCTAAAATTCTTGCTATTCGAGCATCAGGATGATGCACATCCCATCCTGCAAGAGGAGGCGCTACTAATATTTCAATTTCAGGACACAGCACCTTGGCTTCTTTGATTAACTCCATCAAATAATCTGTGATTGCTAAACTAGGGCCCAAAAACAAAGGAAGGCATATAAAATGATGTTCTCCATTCGCAATACCATGCTTGAAACGCCTACGAATGATTGTGGCAGGCTCGCCATTTAATTTTTCTGGCTCAATCTTATGGGAATGAAGCAAACTTACTGGCTCAACTTGCATTCCTAACTGTTCACTTAGATTACTTGCAATCGCTCTAAGCGCAAATGTAGCATTTGTTCTTAAAGAACCATTATCAAAAAGAAGTACTGTGTATTGTTTTTTCAAATTTATTTACGGAATATTGGAAAAAGGATTGCGACTCAAATTAAATCCTCATAAAAAATGATTATGTTTCGTTTTAATGGACCTCATATACTAATACTATCACTAAGCATTTTTTTCGTATCATGCTCAACTACAAAGCAAGATAAGCCTAGTCCGTCTGGTCCTATCGGCTTAAGCGAAACTGTTTTTGATGATGGTTCTACTTTAAATTTTGGCCCAGATGCAGGAAATTTAAAGACCAGAAATGGTAAGTTTAGCAATGAACTATATAATGGAAAACAAATGATTCTTGATCTTTTTGATCCTATTTATTTTACATTCGATTCAATGGCAGTCGACGGAACGCAAAGACCTATTCTCTTAAATGCAGTCACTTATTTAAAAGAAAACCCAGAATATGAAATACTCATTAAAGGTCGCTGTGATTGGTACGGAACTGAAGAATACAATCTCACACTTGGCGATTTAAGAGCAAATAGCGTTGCTCTTTATATGGAAGATTTGGGTATTCAGTCAGGACGAATACACACGGTTTCTATAGGTAGTTTAGAAGCTCAAATTGGCCTCTCTAAATCAAAAGCACAAATTGATCGTAGAGCAGACCTAATTCTATTGAAATAATAAATTAGAAGCAACCTAGTCGCTCTCTAGCTTTAGCTAAGCATTCTATTTTCGTTTTCCCAAAGAACGGAAAATATTTGCAAATGTCTCAGTAGCTTTCTGCATCAACCCAATATCAAAGCTTTCATTTGGCGCATGCAAATTATCTTCTGGCGTAAACAAACCCACCATAATTGCATCTAGACCCGCACGATTCTTGAAGTCGGCAATTACTGGAATACTACCACCTTCACGAAGATAGAGCGGTGACTTCTTAAATTCTTTACTGATCGAGGAGTCTGTAAAAGAAAAGGCATCAATTAAAAAATCAGAACACTGCGCACTTTCAGATTTATTAGGAGGAATAATGCTATAAGCATTTGCGAAGCATCCACGACGCACCTCAACTTCAACTCCATCTGGGCAACGGTCTTCTATCGCTTTCACTACTTGATTTTGAACATAATCACCTTCCTGATTAGCCACTAAACGACAGGTTATTTTAGCAAAAGCTTCACTCGGAATAATTGTTTTTGTGCCCTCACCTTGATAACCACCGCCCATTCCATTGATCTCCAAAGTAGGCTCAAAGCGAACTGCTTCCAAAGGCGTAAATCCTCTAGGTGAATAAAACCCAGGGACTCCAAGCATGGATTTATATTCTGATAGATTCATTGGGTAGCGTTTTAGTTCATCTCGCTCCCATTGTTCAATTTGGGAAACTCCCTCATAAAATCCAGGAATATTCACACTCCCATCCTTATTGTGCAAAGATGCGATTATCTCAGATAAAGCATGCAAAGGATTGTAAACGGCACCACCATAGATTCCTGAATGCAAATCACTCTTAGGGCCTTTTACTTTTATTTCTAGTTCAACTAAGCCGCGCAATGCTGTTGTAATAACAATTTGATCGGTTGTTGGGCTCCCTGTATCTGAAACAAACATCATGTCTGCTTTAGATAATCGCTCAGCATAGCGGTCGAAGAACTTAGGCATACTGGGACTCCCCATTTCTTCTTCGCCTTCTATAACGTAAGTAATATTAAGTGCTAAGTCAGGCTGTTCCGATAAAACTTTATGCAAGGCTCCAATGTGAACAATCGTTGGACCTTTATTATCTGCAGAGCCTCGTCCATAAATCCGCCCATTTCGTATCTCTGGCTGAAAAGGTGAACTCTCCCATAAATTCAATGGATCTGCTGGCTGAACATCATAATGTCCATATAAGACAATATGCGGCAAGCCTTCCCCAACAAAACGTTCTGCAAAAATAATTGGGTGGCATTCCGTATCAACCAATTCTATGGAAAAGCCTATATTTTTTAATAGCTCACTAACAAAGTCTCGAGCACCTTTCATGCCTTCATGAAAATCCTTATCGGTAGATACCGAAGGATATCGAAGGTATGATTTTAGAATCTCTAAAGCATCAAAATTTTCCATGGCTAATATAATTATTTGAGACGCTTAAGTCTCACTCGTCTCATTCTTCATTATAATAAACCATAGCTTCATCCATTAATGAGCGCAATTCCATAATTCTGTTTTCGCTTGAAGGGTGTGTTGAAATAAACTCTGGAATTTTAAATGATTTTTCTTTTTCCATACGCTCCCAAAAAGGAATAGCGACACGTGGGTCATAGCCAGCTTGTGCCATATATATTAAGCCCAAACGATCGGCTTCCGTTTCGTGTAATCGACTGTAAGGCAATAAGACTCCCAAAGAAGAACCAAGTCCATAAATCATAAACAAACGCTCACGATCTTTCTGAGAATCACCCCTAGTCGCATGAGACAGTATAATGCTTCCCCCTAATGCGAGCATATTCTGAGACATCCGTTCGCCTCCGTGCTTTGCAACGACATGAGCCATTTCATGTCCTATCACTACTGCTAGGTCTGACTCACTCTTAACTATTTTAAACAAGCCTGTATACACCCCAATTTTTGCACTCGGCATAGCAAAAGCATTTATTAGATCATCATCCTCTATCAATATAAATTCCCAGTCATTAGAACTGAGCCCATCGGGTATCGGCACATAAGGTGACAACCTATCAACCACTCTCTCAATTTGAGCTAAATATTTTTTGTTTTCTGAAAGCGTTGATTTATTCTTAAGTTTATCAAACTCCTGATTCGAACGCTCAATTAATTGTTCTTGAGGTATTAACTGTAAAGAATTACGCTCTAAGCTATCAACTGATGTACAACTGATGACAGTAAACATCATAAATGAAATTAAGAAAATATGAGAATAATACATAGGCTAAATTAATTACTTTATAAGTTATATGATGAACTTAACTAAAAATTATATAAATATTAAAAAATTACAAATCCTTCTTTACACATTAATCACTCAATCTCTTTGCTTACAGGCAATTCCTATCAACATAGATGAGGCAAGTGCAGAGATGCTTTCACAGGGCTCATTAAGAATAAGCTTAAATGGAGAAGATGGCGTTTCCTACTATTTAAGAAATTCAGAAAATCTTGATGAATGGAATCTAGTTGATGGAAACCCGATCCAAGGTACGGGCAACAGTGCCACTATTGATGTCAACTTAGATGCCCCTACTGAGAAAAAATTCTTCCAAATAGAAAGTAGATTTGAAAGACGTGCACGTCTATTTATCAATAATTACAACAATCAAATCACTAATGGTGGCCCAGAAATCCTTACTATTGACGGACAGCCCACCCAAAGCGAAATCCTTATCGAGGAAGATCGCACCAATGATCAGATTATAATCACCGCAAACGGTATCCCTAACTACACTCCTACCATAATGGGACTTGATGTCTCCAATGGCTGGAACTCAGTAATGGAAGGAGGTTTTGTCAGTGTTAAATTCAGCGAAAATAATTTGGGTGATGCCAACGGAGCCGGTAACAACCCAAACTCTGTAGTCGAAGCAGAAGAAATATTTCGCATACCTTTAAATCCTGTTTATAATGAAACCCCAACTGATACAGCACTCGGTAGCGTAGGCGTTTCTGTAAACGGAATACCTATTTACAATCCCTTTGAAGATCAAAATGAAACCAGTGCTTATGGTCGAATTTTTTCTTCTTGTTGTGGCCACCCTCAAAGAGACGGGGTATACCATTATCACAAATACCCAACATGCTTAAGGTTTATTCAGGGGTCCACCTGGCAATCGGAGAAAGAAAAATGCGATACCCTCGATGCCCTATTAGAATCAGACGGACACTCCCCATTAATCGGCTTTGCCTTGGATGGATGGCCCATCTACGGACCTGTTGGTTGGCTCAACGTAGATCGCAATAGTATCCTGCTAAGCACTAGCTATACTGGTACAGTAGACAGTGCAGGCAACCCTAGCTATGTCGCTAATTCAGGCAATTTAGATATTTGCAATGGTATCAATTCGCCTACCCCCGAATTCCCTGAAGGCATTTACCATTATGTCATGAGTGTTCGAGCCAATGAAGATGGATCTGTATTCCGCTATATCAATCCCCATTTTGGCTACGATGTTCGCAATACCCTCAAGAAGCATTCTGTTATGCCAAATTCTTGGGAAAACGATAGTGCTTATATTGGAGCACTTCAATCGGGCTTCACTATTAATCAAATCACTATCCCTGGAACAAATGATTATAATACCTTTGTAGAATTTATCGAAGGCATGATCACACGACTTAACAATAATCAACTCTCTGCCATAGCCGATGAATTCCAAACTATGCAAATCGAATACCCTTATACGATCAGACGTTATCGAGGCACACCAACAACCGCTAATAATAACGGTGGCGACGGCACTGATACAGGCACAGAAATCAATAATCGAATTCAATCCGTCAGCCCAGGTAGTGGCAGCCGAGGAAGCAGTCAGACTATAACTATCATTTTCAATGGAAACACCCGCCCTCCATTGCCTCCAGTCAATCCCAACAACGTCACTGCTAACGGGATTAGCCTAAGCAATGTGACTTACAACAATAGTAATAGTATCGTCACTGGAACCTTAAGCCTGCCCAATAATGCGACACTCGGGACAGGTGATGTAATTGTTAGTTTCCCCACTCCTAATGGCACCCTAAGTTTTATTTCTGAGAATAGCTTCTCGGTTACTCAGTAGTAGAGATTTATTTCGCTAACTCTTCTACTGTAGGACAACTACAGATTAAATTGCGATCGCCTAAAGCATTATCGATACGAGTTACTGGTGCCCAGAACTTCCGCTCTTTATTCAGACCATTCGGCCAGCCTGCTTGAGTCCGAGAAAAACTATAAGGCCAAACATCTGCACTCACCACCGCGATGCTAAAAGGTGCATGCTTTAAGACATTATCTTCAGCATCAGATTCACCTTTTTCGATCAATCCAATTTCTTCACGGATTGCGATCATCGCATCAACAAAACGATCCAATTCTTCAATTGTCTCACTTTCTGTTGGCTCAATCATAATCGTACCAATCACTGGCCATGACATGGTCGGAGCATGAAACCCATAATCAATCAAACGCTTACAGACATCATTCACATCAATGCCCACGCTTTTCTTAAACGGCCTCAAATCAATAATTCCTTCGTGAGCGACCAATCCACCTTCACCGCGATAAAGGATATCATAATGCTTACTCAAGCGATTCAGCATATAATTTGCATTTAAAATCGCGACTTGTGATGCTTTTTTCAGACCACTCGCCCCCATTGATTGGATATACATCCAAGGAATTGATAAAATTAAAGCACTACCAAAATTAGCACCTGCAACCGGTCGACTGAATTCTGTATCTAATTCGCAAGGATCCGAAGGCAAGAAAGGTGCTAGATGTTCAGCAACTCCGATCGGTCCCGAACCTGGCCCACCGCCACCATGAGGAATACAAAATGTTTTATGTAGATTGAGATGACACACATCTGCGCCGAAGTCACCAGGACGACACAGTCCCACCATTGCATTCATATTGGCACCGTCCATATAAACCTGACCGCCATACTTATGGATGATTGTACAAATCTCTTTCACTTTAGATTCATAAATTCCGTAGGTTGAAGGATAGGTTAGCATAAAGGCTCCCAAATGCTCTTGGTACTGTTCCGCTTTCGCTTCTAAATCCGCCAAGTCCACACAACCTCCTGAACAAGCAATCGAAATAACTTTGAATCCAACCAATGAGGCACTGGCTGGATTGGTTCCATGAGCACTCTCAGGTATTAAACAAATGTTTCGTGCTTTATCACCAACATCACCACGGCTTTCATGATAACTACGAATAGCCACCAATCCTGCATACTCCCCTGAAGCACCTGAATTAGGCTGCAAAGACACCGAATGAAAGCCGGTTATTTCAGCTAACCAATCACTCAACTCATCTATCAGTTGTAAATATCCTTCAGCTTGTTTCTTTGGAATTAAAGGGTGTAATTGGTTTAAAGAATCCCACGACACTGGATCCAACTCACTAGCTGAATTCAATTTCATAGTGCACGAACCTAATGGAATCATCGAATCAACAAGCGTTAAATCTTTTTTAGCTAAACTAAAAATATAACGAGTGATTTCCAATTCACTACGATTGCGATTAAAAATCGGGTGCTTTAGGAATCCTGTTTTTCTGAACAAGGACTTAGACACAGTATCTACTTCTTGTCCTAATATCGACTCCCATGAATCCACATTAAAACCGAAGATTTGACCCAGTGATTTTAAAATATTAGCATCCACGGTTTCATCGATTGAAAAACCAAGTTCCGTATTTGAATAATAGCGAAGGTTAATTCGTTCTTCGGCTGCACGAGACTGTATCGCTTTCATCGCCACTTCGCTCACCGACATTTTGATCGTGTCAAAGCGAGCCCCAGCTTCTATAGCGTAACCTGTTTCCCTTAATTTCGCTTCTAAATAAATATTTATGGAATGTGCTGTTTCGGCAATCGAACGTAAGTTGTTCGCTCCATGGTACAAAGCAAACATCGAAGCCATAACCGCAGGCAAAACTTGAGCCGTACAAATATTACTCGTCGCCTTCTCTCTTCGAATATGTTGCTCGCGAGTTTGCAAAGCAAGACGCAAGGCATCTTGACCAGAGCTATCTTTCGAACGGCCTACAATTCGACCAGGAATCATCCGTTTATAATCTTCCTTTGTCGCAAAAAAGGCAGCGTGTGGGCCACCAAATCCCATTGGACAACCAAATCGTTGAGTACTCCCCACAGCTACATCAGCACCCCAAGATGCTGGCTCAGCAAAAAGGGTCAAAGCAAGTAGATCAGTAGCTGCTACCACCAAAACCCCATTCTCATGCATTCGCTCACTGAACTCAGTGAAATCGTGCAATACACCATCCGTTTCAGGATACTGTACCACTGCGGCAAAACTGCCTTCACTAGGTGTATAAGTTTTCCAATTCCCAACCACTACTGTCCATCCCAATAACTCAGAACGTGCACGACAAATAGCAATGGTTTGTGGGTGACATTTGTCTGATAAAAATACCTCACTTCCTTTAGAGCGATTCGCACGGTGACAGAGCATAATTGCCTCAGCGACTGCCGTTGGCTCATCCAACAAAGAAGCATTGGCTATCGGTAAGCCCGTCAAATCGCTAACCATTGTTTGAAAATTGAATAAGGCCTCTAAACGCCCTTGAGAAATCTCCGCCTGATAAGGTGTATAGCCGGAGTACCAAGCGGGATTCTCTAAAATATTTCTCCGTATGACAGGCGGTGTAATCGTACCATAATAACCCTGTCCAATTAGGCTATGAAACAAATCATTCTTTTCTGCTATTTTCAATAAACGAGCCGTTGCTTCAGTCTCAGATAAGGCATCGGGCACATTAAGCTTTTCCTTAAATTGTATATTTCCAGGAATCAGTTTATTGGTGAGCGAATCAAGGGAATCATACCCAAGATAGTTCAGCATCCAATCAATTGACGTGTCTGTTGGTCCGATGTGGCGATATGTAAACTCAATCATTCTCTCAATTACTCAACGTAGTCTTTTTGATAAGTTTCATGGTCCACTAAATGTCCATCCTCTACATCGGCATCGCTCAAACGAATCTTAAACAACCAACCGTCTTCATAAGGAGATGAATTCACCATTGTTGGCTCAGATTCCAAAGCCTCGTTAACCGCCTCAATAGTACCCGCAAGCGGAGCATAAATATCTGAAGCCGCCTTCACGCTTTCAATCACTGCCATTGGCTCATTGTTTTCCACCACTCGGCCAATTTCAGGTAATTCGATAAACACGATATCGCCCAAAAGCTCTTGGGCATGATCACTAATTCCTACTGTGATTAAGTCTCCTTCTTTTGAAACCCATTCATGAGTCTTTGCATACTTTAAATTTTTAGATTCGCTCATAATTGTAATTAATTAATTTAAATTATCCCTCTTTTCACAAACATCAAAGAATATTTTCTATTTCTGATGAAAATTGTGTATTTTTCTGATTCATTCAGAGCAATTTTAGCATTGATCAAGGCGAAACCAATCCCATCACCTGTCATTGGAGACAAACAACCACTTGTAACCTTCCCAATCGAATGCTCGCCTTCAAAAATCTCATAGCCATTTCTCGGAGGCGGTGCTTTCTCCAATATCTTAAAATAGGCAATCTTTGGCAAATTAGTCGGGAGATTCTCTTTCAGTGCTTGCTTGAGCTCAGCACCAACAAAAAAACCAAGCCCAGCTTGTATCGGTGTCAAAGAAGTATTCAATTCATTCCCATATAAAGGGTAACCCGCTTCAATTCGTAAAGTATCACGGCTACCTAAGCCACAAACATGGCATTCCAAACCTAAATCATTATTGAGAAGCCTGTCCCATAAAGCACGTCCTTCTTCGATATCCGTAAAGACTTCAAAGCCATCGCTTCCTGTATAGCCAGTTCGTGCCACTACCATACTGTCGCTTTCTCCA
Organism: Opitutia bacterium; assembly: GCA_029248665.1. GTDB lineage: Bacteria > Verrucomicrobiota > Verrucomicrobiia > Opitutales > Coraliomargaritaceae. Next base: position 27,839 of record JAQWIW010000033.1, read on the forward strand.
TCCACCACCTTTAAGTCATTTTTCTTTAACTGACTGAAATCAATTTCTGTAAAAATTCCCTGCATCAATGCCTCTGCATCTTTTCCTTGAACCGCAATTGATACCACCGCACCACTACGATTTCCCAAACGCACATCCGCTTCTCCGATACACCCAATCAAATGATCCACTACTGCGTCCACTCCTGATGCGTTCGGAACTACTAAGTATACATCCTCAGCTAAGCGATAAACAATTAAATCATCAATCACACCACCATTCTCATTCAGTAAAAAAGAATAATGAGCCTGCTCTACCGCCAAAGATTCTAAATCATTCGCCAAATGCTGATTCAACCAAACAGAAGATTCTCGGCCGGAAATAAAAACCGCACCCATATGGCTAATATCAAAGAGGCCTATCGAGTTTCTCACATAAAGATGCTCCTTTAAGATACTTCCATAATGGAGTGGCATTTGCCATCCAGAAAAATCGGTAAAAGTCGCCCCAAGGGCTTTATGCTGTTCATTTAATGGGGATAGAAGACTCATAATTTAAAATTCCAATCGTCACTTGTAAATTGATTGCAGAAATCACGCCAATGACAACACATTCGTGGATTTTCTCTCGGTGTTTTGATAGATTCTAGATCAAAAGTTTCCATCATTTCTTTTAGAAACTGCTCTGCAAATAATTCCACTTGAAAATCGACCGCCAAACTTCCTTGAATCAGGATACCTTTTTTCGATTTTTTAATCGCCGAACCTCCCAACTTAGCTCCATTTTCACAACTCAAAAGATCAAAACGATTTGGCGAATCGAAACAAAAATCTGGTAAAGTCTTCACACATTCCTCGTATAATTCAGCCTCTAAGGAGAAATATTTAAATACACGATTCACAAGACTATGAATCTCATTGTATAAATCCCCTAGCTTTAATTCATACAAAGCATGTTGGCTTGGTATCGTTAACGTATAAATTAAGTCATCACCATGAAATACAGTACCACCACCAGTCGGTCTTCGTACCAATGTCTTATGAGCTTCCGTACGCTCTTTGATCAGATCAAACTTTTGATTACGTCCAATCGTGCAGGTCTCCGCCATCTGATACACTCGAAAACCAAAAGACGAACACTTGTCTGTCTGCAAAAGCATCCATTCATCTGTAGCCATCTGTTCCTCTGAACTAAATGCAAAATTTTCTGAATAAAAATAAGCATCCATTTCTCTGAAAACTTAAACGATTACCTGAATTAGTGTTTAAAGTGGCGTCTTCCCGTGAAAATCATTGTCATGTTTCGCTCATCGGCCGCCGCAATTACTTCTGCATCACGAACTGAACCACCTGGCTGAACCACTGCCGTCGCTCCTGCCTCAGCCGCGGCAATTAAGCCATCCGCAAATGGGAAAAATGCATCGGAACAAATTGCAGAACCTTCCAAACTTAAATTAGCTTCACCTGCTTTCCAGACTGCAATTTTTGAACTATCGACACGGGACATTTGCCCCGCTCCAACCCCTAAGGTAGTCTCATCACCTGCGTAAACAATCGCATTTGATTTTACGTGTTTCACCACATTCCAACCAAACATCAATGAACGCATCTCTGCTTCGGTTGGTTGACGCTTTGTCACAACCTTCCAATCAGACACCTTTGATGTGCCCATATCTCGATCCTGTAAAAGTAGTCCACCAATCACAGATCGCACTTCACGTAAAGAATCCGCAGGCAAACTACCATTCGCTACCATAAGTCGAAGGTTTTTCTTTTTAGCAAAGATGGCTAAAGCTTCCTCCGTAAAAGAAGGAGCGATAATCACTTCTGAAAAGATACTCGATACCATTTCTGCAAAGTCCTTATCGACAGTTTGGTTGACTACGATAATCCCGCCAAAAGGTGCTTGTGTATCTGTAGCAAAAGCTTTTTCCCATGCTTTCACTAAATCCTCATCACTCGCAACTCCACAAGGATTCGTGTGTTTTAAAATTCCCACAGTAGGCTTTTGGAATTCGCCAATCAAATAAGTTGCCGCCGTGATATCGATTATATTATTAAAGCTCAATTCCTTGCCTTGTAATTGATCAAAGCAGTCAAAAAAGTCACCATAAAGAGCTGCCTTTTGATGCGGGTTTTCTCCATAGCGTAATACTTTAGCCTGCTTCAAGGATAGATCAAATGTACTTGGGATATCTGAGATCAGACTTAAGTCTGGTTCATCAGCTGCTTCATTTTGAGCCTTTTCCAAATAATCGGCAATCGCTCGATCATAGCTAGCAGTGCGTTGAAAAACCTTAAGTGCTAAAGTTTTTCTTAATGCAAGCAAAGCAGACTCATCCTCCAAAGTATTTAAATAAACATCATAATCCTCTGCATCTACAATCACACTCACCGAAGCATGGTTTTTCGCTGCACTTCGCAACATCGAAGGACCGCCAATATCAATATTTTCAATCGCTAGTTCATAAGTCGTATCAGGCTTAGCCACAGTCGCTTCAAAAGGATATAAATTCACTACCACTAAATCAATCATTTCTATTGAATGATCCGCTGCAGACTGCATGTGAGATTCTTTATCTCTACGAGCCAATAAGCCACCATGGATCTTCGGGTGCAAGGTCTTCACACGGCCTTCCATCATCTCAGGAAATCCAGTATATTCACTCACCTCAGTAGTTGGAATGCCTTCGCTCTCCAAAAGCTTCGCTGTTCCCCCTGTGGAAAGAATCTTATAATTATATTTTTCAACCAATGTTTGGACAAAAGGGACGATCCCTGATTTGTCGCTAACTGAAATGAGTGCTAATCTTTGCATAGTAATTAAGTTCAATAAATTAGTAGGCGCGTTCGTTTTTATCTTCGTAAAAATTTATATACGCTTTGTTCAATACGGATAGACCGCCATGGGTCGGATAATTGCCCGTGAAATACCAATCACCATCATGCCCGACCAAGGCCTCTTTCATCTTCTCCACTTTAAGGAATAAAATTTCCAATTCCCCATTCCAAGGCACGTCTTTCGGGTAGACTAATTCCGCAATCTTTTCGGAAATTCTTTCATCCGTGTAACGATCATAAATTTGCCTCACATGATTTTTCATCTCGGAAGGTGCCTTATCTCGCTGAGCTAAACAGTCTTGGTAAATATCCTTAAGCAACTCCTCTGCACCGTCATCTTTAACCAGTTCAATCACCGCTTTAAACGCAATGAAGTTAGACAACTTAGACATATCAATACCGTAGCAATCTGGATAGCGAATCTGAGGTGCTGTTGAAGCAATGACGATTTTCTTTGGATTCGTTCGTGTTAAAATCTTCAAAATCGATTCTTTCAAGGTAGTACCACGTACAATCGAATCATCAATCACCACTAAAGTATCCTCCTCCGATACCACTCCATAGGTGATATCATAGACATGTGACACCATCTGCTTACGTCCTTTTTCTTGTGCAATAAAAGTACGCATCTTAACATCTTTATGAGCGATCTTTTCACCTCTAGGCCAATTACCCATAATTAAGTCGTCGATCAAGGCTTCATCCAAGGACCCTTCTTTATGAGCTTTCATCAATTCAGACTTCACTTCAGTACGACGATGCAAACGTAAGGATTCAAGCAAACCATAATATGCAATCTCAGCCGTGTTCGGCACAAAACTAAAAACACTTTGCCCAAAATCATTCCCGATTGAAGCGACTACTTGATCTTTCAATGCTGCTCCAAGCGCTTTTCGCTCTTGATAGATTTCTGGGTCATTCCCTCGAGAAAAATAAATTCGTTCAAACGAACATGGGATATTTGGTTTTGCCTCAATAAAGCGATCAGAATAGACTTTGCCACTTCGCTTTACAACCAAGGCACTTCCTGGATCTAGCTCCTGTATGTCCGAAGCTTTTTGATTAAAAATCGTCATCAATGCCACACGTTCAGATGCTGCAGCCATAATTTCGTCATTTTGAAAATAGAAGCATGGTCGAATACCATTCGGATCTCGCATGATGAAGCTATCCCCATTTCCAATAATCCCTGCAATGGTATAACCACCGTCCCAATTTGCCGCAGAAGATTTTAATATACGAATAGGGTCTAAGTCTTCACTAATAATTTTAGGGATCTCAGCTCCTTTAATATTATCTTTTCGCATCTTACGATAAATTGCATCGTGGGCTTCATCTAGGTGAAATCCAATTTCTTCTAAGATTGCCTGTGTATCCGTACCATAAATCGGATGTTGTCCATGGTCGATTAACTGCTGGTTAATCTCTTTCTCATTGGTAATTGTAAAATTACCTGCAAGCATCAATCGCTTCGTTGGCCAATTGGATTCACGCACAAAGGGATGGCAATTTTTCGTAGTGTAGACACCAGAAGTTCCATAACGCAAATGCCCTAAAAGGATTTCCCCCCCAAAAGAAAAATTCTCTTTAACCGAATCAGGAAATTCTGGAAAGATAACACCCTCATTCATCTTATTATTATATTCGCCTAAAAGCTTATTAAAAATGACGGCTAAAGGATTTGTCTCTATACTTCTCTCTCGGAAAATATAGGGATGCCCCACAGGCGTATTTAGCTTTAAACAACCAACACCAGCACCATCTTGACCTCGATTGTGCTGCTTCTCCATCAATAAAAATAATTGATTAAATCCATAGAGCGATGAACCATATTTTTCTTTATAGTAACTAATCGGCTTTAAAAGGCGTATCATTGCGATACCACATTCGTGCTTTAAAAAATCGCTCATAGTTCAGTCGTTTATAGGAAAATTGCTTTAAGAATAAGTTATGTATCCAACCATCAAAAATAAAATCAGGATTGCAAGTCATTATCTGTCGCTTCTTTATAATAATGAAAGTATTATTATAAAAACTCGCATTTGATGATAAAAATATCTCAAGCAATTAATCTTAATAATTGAATATGGAATTTATAGACCTTAACCGTTATGGAGAAATTGGATCCAATTCTACTTTTTTATCCATTGGTTCATTTAACATACTCATTGATAGCGGATTACACCCAAAAAAATCAGGTAAAGATTCGCTTCCCGACTTTAACCAAATTCAGGGTAAAGCCATCGATTTAATCATTCTCACCCACTGCCATTTAGATCATCTAGGCTCTCTACCACTTATTGCCCGAAATCATCCAGAAGCCCCAATCCTCACAAGTTTACCCAACCTTTCTCTAGCACCCAGAATGCTACGAAACTCCATCAATGTGATGAAACGCCAAAGAGAAGAATCTGGTATTACTGATTACCCCCTCTATGTACACCGAGACATCGATCATGTGAAACGCTCAATTATTGCTGCCCCTTTTGAAAAATCTGAATTTTTTTATAAGAAAAAAGATAAATTAGAAGTTAAACTCCATCCCTCTGGACATGTTGTTGGAGCCGCAGCCATAGAAATCATTCACGAAGGCAAACGCATAGTGCATACGGGTGATGTTTTGTTTGAAGCCCAAAGAACATTGCCTGGAGCCTATTTACCTAACGGAAAAATAGACACCCTCTTTTTGGAAACCACCCGAGGTGCCACCGTCAGAGCCAAAGAATCCACACGCGAAAACGAAATCAAGCACCTCATAGACAGTATCAATGAAATACTCGATCAAGACGGTACCTGCCTGATTCCAGTCTTCGCACTAGGACGGATGCAAGAGCTCTTCAAAATTATTTTAGAATCCATGCAATTTGGCATCCTTAGGAAAGCCCCCGTTTACTCGACTGGACTCGGAATGGATATCTGCAACTACTTTGATAAAATCAATAAACGCACTGGACTCATCAATTTTGATTTAAAAATCCTAAAGCAATTAGATATTCAGACCATTGATCCTAAATTAAGACCTGGAAAAAACATTAAAAAGAAAGGTATCTATATCGTCAGTAGCGGAATGCTAGTTGAACGCACCCCATCCTATAACGTTGCGGCCTCATTGCTCAATACACCTTCAAATGGAATTTTCTTTATTGGCTATTGCGACCCAGATACCCCAGGCGGTCAATTACTAGCAAACAAAGACGCTGATACTTTTTATTTTAATGCCTACGATTACCTATCTCCATTACGAGCTTCCATTAAAAAATTCGACCTGAGCGGACATGCCGATAGAGAATCACTCATCGATTATGCGGTGCAAGCAAAGCCCGAAACAATCGTGCTCACTCACGGAGAAACCGAGGCCCGAAATTGGTTTGAGCAAAACCTGAATCAATCTTTGCCTGAGACAAAAATAATTGACCCAAAACCCAGCCAAACCTACTCCATCTAAAAATTAATTCATCAAATAACTTGCTACTATTCTAAATTCATTCATTTGAACTCTAAGAATAGAACCACACACAAAGATTTGATGAACGCTGATTTAATTAGAAATATTGCTATTATTGCCCATGTTGACCATGGCAAAACCACTCTTGTTGACTGCCTGCTTAAACAAAGCGGAACCTTTAGAGAGAATCAATCCACAGAAGAACGCATGATGGATTCAATGGATCTCGAAAGAGAAAAAGGGATCACTATCAAGGCAAAAAATACTGCGATTAAGTGGACCAACCCTAAAGACGATAAAACATACACCATTAATATTGTCGACACCCCAGGACACGCCGACTTTGGTGCGGAAGTTGAACGAGTCATGAAAATGGTCGATGGAGTACTTCTTCTCACTGATGCCGTTGGTGGCCCACAAGCCCAAACCCGCTGGGTGCTTAAAAAAGCTCTTAGCCAAGGACTTAAAACCATTTGTGTGATTAATAAAATCGATCGTGATACCGCTCGCTCCGAATGGGTACACGATAAAGTACTCGAACTCTTTTTAGACCTAGAGGCTGATGATGATCAATTCAATGCCCCATTCTTATATGCCTCTGCCAAAAATGGTTTTGCCGATAGAGAGGCCGACGGCCCAAGAGAAAACATGACCGCACTCTTTGAAACCGTCGTAGAACGAATTCCTCCTCCCGTTATTGAAACCGGCGATTTTCGTATGCTTGTCTCAAATATCGAATGGGATGACTATGTAGGGCGTATGGCCATCGGAAGAATCCTCTCTGGAGAGATCAAACAAGGCCAAACCATCCACGCTCTACACAAAGACGGCACCACTAAACGTGTTAAAATCACTAAAATGAAAACTTTTTCCGGTTTAAAAACAGACGATATTGAAGTGGCCTATGCCGGAGATATTGTCGGTATTGCTGGATTCGATGCAATTGATATTGGTGACACCTTATCCCTCACCTCCGAAGGTGAAGCACTTCCCTTTGTTGAAATTGACCCCCCTACCATCCAAATGGAATTTTCCGTCAACGATGGACCTCTTGCTGGGCAGGACGGCAAAAAAGTCACTTCTCGACAAATCAAAGAACGTCTCGAAAGAGAAATGCAATCAAACATATCCATTTCACTTGAAGAAGCCACCGAAAGTACACGCTTCCTCGTTAATGCTCGTGGATCCATGCAAATTGCCGTCTTGGTTGAGACCATGCGACGTGAAGGATTTGAGCTACTCGTTTCTCGTCCTACTGTACTTTATAAGGAAATTGATGGCAAACGCTGTGAACCCTTCGAGCAAATTTGGGTAGAGATCACGGAAGATGCCCTAGGAGGTGTCATGGAAAACCTTTCTAAGCGTAAAGCAAAAATCACAAACCTAGAGCACCATAATGCCGGTGTTACCGTTGAAGCCGAAGCACCCACTCGTGGAATCATCGGCTTTGAAAGTGATTTGACCACCATGACCTCAGGTCACGGTGTGATGAGTCATTCTTATTTAGAATATCGCCCTTATTGCGGAGAAATCAATACACGCCTAACTGGAACTCTCGTAAGTATGGATCAAGGTAAATCCATGCCATATGCGCTAGATATGATTCAAAACCGAGGCAAACTCTTTATCGCTCCTAGTGAAGGCGTCTATGAAGGACAAATCATTGGAGAGAATCCGCGAAAAGAAGACCTACCCGTCAATCCAACAAAGGCCAAGCAGCTAGACAACATGCGTGCTTCTGGTTCAGATAAAGGCATCCAACTCGCTCCACCTCAAAGATTTTCTCTTGAACGAGCCATTGAGTACATCACCTCTGATGAACTTGTGGAAGCTACTCCAAACCACCTAAGACTTCGTAAACGAGTGCTCGATTCAAACATTCGAAGAAAATTAGCCAAGGCAGAGAAAAAATAATAGCTCCATCTGTGAGCTAAAAGATTTACTCAAGCTAACTAATTATTTGAATTAGCTAATAAACTTTTCAAGTGATCTATATAGGCCTCAGGACCGCCTCTTAGGTAGCCTGTTTTCCCCAATACCTCACCTTCAGCATCCACTAAGATGATTGTGGGGAAACTATTAACACCATATTTGTCCATCAGCTTGTGATTTTGATCCACAAGAGATTCTTCCTGTTCCACACCTCGAGGAAAATCCACTGTCATAAGTATTAAATGCTCATTCGCATATTCGATGAAAGCTGGTTTGGAAAAAACCTCTTTTTTCAGTTTAATACACCAACCACACCAATTCGAACCCGTAAAGTCCATTAAAATAGGTTTTCCTTCTTCTTGTGCCTTAGCTTGCACCACAGATAAGTCGGTCAGCCAATTCGCACTATCCTCAACTACGATCGTCGAATCAGAGTCCACAGAATTCACGCTTTTTTGATTCATTAATGAATACAAAAAAATGGCAGCAGTAATAACAATAAAAAATGCTAGATATCTCATGCATCTAAAGTAAGCTGAATGACTAAAATGTCAGTAAAAAAACTTAAAGATTTGATTGGAAAAATCAAAAAAATAGACTATATATTATATAAATGAATTTCTTATTATTAATCATCATTCCGATCATCGTTGGACTATATGCACAAATGCGTATCAAGAGTGCTTACAATAAAAACATTAAGTGCCAATCTAAAGGACGAATTACTGGTCGAGAAGCCGCACAAGCCGTTATGCAAAGTGCTGGCATCAATGATGTAGAGATAGTTGAATGTCGCGGAGAATTGACCGACCACTACGACCCCACCCATAAAAGACTCGTGCTCAGTGCTGAAAACTATCGTGGATCCAGTCTTGCCGCCCTCGGTGTAGCTGCTCATGAAGCCGGACACGCCATCCAACATAAACAACAATACGCTCCACTCAATTTGAGAATGGCACTCGTCCCCGTTACAAATTTCGCCTCTCAATTATTACCCATGGTCATGTTTGGCGGATTCTTTTTCGGTTTAGGCCCTATGTTACTCAATATCGGTATTTTCGTTTATCTAGTACTTACCATTTTTCAGCTGATCACACTACCCGTTGAGTTTGATGCTAGTATCCGAGCCAAAAAACAACTCGTAGGCCTTGGAATAGTAGAACAAGATGAAATCAAAGGCGTTAATGAAACCCTCGATGCCGCAGCATTTACTTATGTCGCTGCCTTTATTTCAAGTCTTGGTTGGTTACTCTACATGCTTGCACAAAGACGATAGCTTTTTCTTCGCTCACCTCCGACAGTCACATCAACCTCAAGAATTACTCACATAATGATTCCTTATACTTTATCAAAAGGTGAAATCTACAAACATCAATCAGTCAAAAATAAGAAAACATTCTAGAACATCGTTCTACTTGTTCATCTTATGCTTTGTTTTTGCTACACCATGTCAGGCTATTATTCTTTATAGCGGAGACAATAATGCCAATTTAACCGCCCCTGACACTGCTCGAGAAGCTGTTTTTAATTCTGTCGCAAAAATATCACTTGCAAATGGTTCTAGTATTGTAGGTTCAGCCGTACATATTAAAGACAAGTATCTGCTTACTGCAGGACATGTACTCTACAAAGATGTTACACCCAGGCGAACTCATATCACCTTCGATGGCATCACCTATTGGGCTATTGATCTCAATTTCTTACCCATTCAAATAGGAACAGCTGACTTAGTTTTATTCAAACTCGTTCAAAATCCAAACCTTACCGAGACTCCATTATACAGTTCAACCAATGAGAACTTCAAAACCGGGACCTTAGTTGGCTGGGGCTTTGGAAGAGACCCTAACCAAGCAGATGAAACAGCTCTTAATCGCACCTGGAATTGGGGTGATAGCTCAACTATTGTCAAACGCTGGGGTACTAATCGGATTGAAAATACTGGAAACACAATTTTACCCTACAGCTACTTCTTTACTCGTTTAAATTCTAATCAAGGTAGCAATGAAGCCGCATTTGCTTACTATGATTCTGGCTCAGGATTTTTTGTATCCAATTCAGATACTTGGCAACTTGCAGGCATCTCCACCGCAGTTTCTACTTCCGAAAGTTCAACCTTTGCCCAATTCAGTGGAAGCCAAGATGCCAATTACTTTGTCCGCATCTCCCAATACCGACAAACCATTTTAAACAACATACCTGACACTTCCACCTACTCAGGCTGGGCGATTGACCAAAGCCTATATGGGACAGATGCAGAAACCACTGCTGATCCAGATGCAGATGGACTAGACAACCAAACTGAATTCAATTTAGGCACAAATCCTAATCTTTCAGATACGGATAGCGATGGCCTTTCAGATGGCGAAGAGAGCAATACCTACAGCACCGATCCCCTTGATGCCGATAGCGATGACGATGGCCTTTCTGATGGTGAGGAGATCAATACCTACAATTCCGACCCCTTTGATACCGATAGCGATAATGACGGCCTCACTGATGGCGACGAAGTCAATACCTACGGTACCGATCCAAGCGATAGTGACAGCGATGATGACAGTCTTACAGATAGTGCTGAAATCAATACCCATAATACCGACCCTAATGACGCTGACAGCGATGATGACGGCCTCACCGATAGTGCTGAAATCAATACCCACCAAAGTGATCCAAACAATGCGGATACTTCCAATGATGGCTTAAGCGACAAAGCACTCGTAGATTATGGACTCGATCCAAATGCGGATCACACCCTTTTATATAATGCAATCGCCCAAAGTATTGCTGATTTGAGAGCAGGTTCCACCTTAATTCAGGTCATCGATAATCAAGCCATTATTACACTCAATTTAGAAGCCAGCGATGATTTACAATCTTGGACAGAGACCGGCGACACCGCCACTTTACAAGTCCCCGCAAGCAATGATAGCCAATTCTACCGCTTCAAACTCAGCGACTAAGATGCCTAATCATTGCTTAGGACTTGACCCAAAACAAAATCACCTAAGAGTTAAGCTTTTAATTAATTACACTGTTTAATTAATCGTGTCGGGCCGTAGCGCAGTCTGGTAGCGCACTTGCATGGGGTGCAAGGGGTCGCAAGTTCAAATCTTGTCGGCCCGACCATGCCCCATCCCAATACTTTAAAGGGATAGATGGGAATTAAGGTTTCTAATTAAACCCCTCGTGGCATCTTCGTGGCATCTTTTTCTTGACATAATAGTGAACTAATGTTTACATATATATATGAAATATGGTGAAGCAAAAGAATATCCTAAGAAATCTGGAATAAGATATAGGTTAAGATTAGATACAAATAATTATGAAGTTAGTGCTGGAGTTCGAATAACTGGTCGAAGGTATAGGTACAGCACAGGATTAGATACTCTTGTAAAAGCTAAAGCTCATTGTTTAGAAGTTTCAAAAATGTCTAGAAATACCGATGAAGACTTTAGAGCTCACGACAAAGCAAGGAAAGTAGCATTTAACAAAATTGGATTAACCGCTACAAAAAGAGGGTTATCCACAAGGCAGATAGAAGAATTGTCCTCAAGAATAATTGATGAAATAAAACCAGAGGTTGAATTGAAACTATTATCTGAGGTAATTGAAGACCTTAAAGCAGACAAAGATCTTTGTTATGAAAATAATGCAATCAAGATAAGATCTTTGAAGATGTTTAAGCATAATTATAATAATGTACTAAAAGAATTTGGCGACTGTTATGTAAGTAATATCACAAAACAGAAAATCACAGATTGGCTATCTACCCTATCCTTTGCACCTAAGACAAAAGATATTCGCTATCATTGCTTAAGAGAGATATTAAATCACGCTATTGATAGAGGATTAATTAATGAAAATCCTTGTAAGCTTACCAAGGGCGAATACGCAAAATATATCGGTAAAACAATATGGAAAGAGCCCAAGATTCTATCTCTGAAGCAAGCTAAAATGATGTTAGAATTCGCAAGGGATAATCCTAAATACAATCTATTACCTTTCCTCGTGCTTGGATTGTATTGTGGGATAAGGCATGAAGAAATTCAAAAGATTGAATGGAAACAAATTTGCTTAGTAGATGAAAAAGTAAGTATTACTGGTTACTACGCAAAAGGCAGAAAAAACAGAACAATAGATCTTCCTAAGTGTGCAGTAGAGTGGCTACGAAAAGCTCCACGCCCAAGTAAAGCCTTTTACAATATCATTGAAGGTGAGAAGAAATTGGGCCATTGGGTTTCAAAAAACCAATATACAAAACAACATTCAAAGAATTGGACAAAATTTTGGCGTGATTGCTTAAAAGCAAATGATTTTCCTTATGTAAGATGGGGAGATAATTATGAAAATGCTTTAAGGCATTCCTTCTCAAGTTACTATCATACCTATTCTGGTTATAACACACAAGCAACCATCAATATTCTTGGACATGATCCAAAAAATAGTAATCTCTTATTCGAACACTACAAAGCTATTACCAGTAAATCAGATGCAAAAGAGTACTTTGAAATATATCCATTTAAAGAGCCGTAATTAAAAATCTACGGCCCTTTAAATGATAATTTTAGAAATAAATAATTAACCAATTATTCCTAAATCACGGAGATTTTCTTGAGTAATGCATCTAGCATTTCTCTCATCTGTTGTTCTGACTAATCCATTAGGACTTTGACACATTTGGTAGACTTGTTTTGGATGCTTCCCAGTAAGTACCCCTACCTCTTTGATGGTTAAGTTACGGCTAGTTTCTTTGATTATTCTTCTTAGTATCAATTCCTCAAACATTGAACCAGCAACTTTAGAGACAACATTAAATTGCCCTTGAAACTGTATTTCTTTTTCACTCATTTTTTACCTTTTTTAAAGCTAACCTTAATTGGCTTCGCCCACTGAAATTTAATACATAAAATACTGATTGTCAATGCTTTATGTAACTTTTTTGAAAATACTTTACAGAACTAAATCTTTTTTACGGCAGAACTTTTTTTAAATTTTTTAAATTTTGGAATGCCTTGTTTTAATAAAAACACAAAATTTTCTGCTCGTTAAAAACATGATTGATCGCCCAGTCTAATTGATGAAGCTTGTAGATTGATCTGCATTTTCTACTGGGAAGATTATCCCTATCCCAAAGGTTCGTTAACCCCAGACTCTTTGTATGCCATTCATTCCTGTAAGCTTTTGTTCGAACACTGGAATCATTCTTCGTTAGTTTGGTCATGTAGGTAAACCACTTACAAACTTGGAAATAATCTTTGGATAATTCTACCAGAATTTCTTCTTTGTCATATTCATAGCCCACGCTTGCTTGGTAGTCTTTGAGTATCTTTTGCCATTTGTTTCTTAAAAGCTTTCTGTAGGTCAATATAGGGCGATTTTTGGGCAAAATAAGAAAGGCATGAAGGTGCAGATTCTTGTTATTCCTATCATTTTCAGTTATGAAGATTCCTTTAACTTTTAAATGCTCATTCAAGTACCTTGTTAGTCTTTTTACAGCGTTCTCGTAGTTAGGAACAAATGATCCGAAATTCGTTTTGAATGTACTTTTACATAAGTGAAAATCCTTATCTTTGTACTCGTTGTAAGCTCTCGTTAATTTATAATACCAATCAGTTTTCTGTTTCAGTAATCTTTCTAATTCTGGCTTTTGTATCTTCTTTAGGTCTCCATAATTAACTAATGGTTTATTCAAGTTCTTATATAGATAATATTCTAATGGATCTTCGTATTCTTTTAATTCTTTAGTAGTAGGCATAGCTTTATCTAAAAGGCTTTACACATGGTTGGCATATATTCTTGAAATATATTAGTTTCAGAGTGCCAAAATTCTAAAAAAACTTTCATTGCAAATTACAAATTGCCTCCAAACCCTCATGAAATAAGGTAATTTGAAACAGAAAAAAGTTTGTGATTATTTTAGAGAGCTAACTGGGAGTGTTTATAAATCATTCTAGATTTTATAAACAAAAAAGGAGATCTGCCACAGACTTTTAGTGTAAATAATTATATGTCTGGATATAATTATGAAGCACGAAGATTAATATCAGCATTGGGGTTTAAGCCAGAGCATCATAAAGATCTTATAGATAGTTTAGAATTCGCTTATGAGCTAGAAGATGAACAGAATAGACCCAAAGTTAAATTCACGAAGTTAGATAGCTTAACAAATGAATTTTTTGATTCGTTATACGAACCTTTGTCTAAATGTTTTGAATTAGAGTTCTGGAACAGTTACTACGAATACGGAGATGAAGTATATGACTATGATCTTCTGGTATGCTTTAACAAAAAGTATGGTCTTCAGTTGAGATTCGAAGAGGATCCAGACGAGATAATCCTGGAACTTATCTACCGATATGCAGACAAGGAGATTCGCCCCAAAGTTGGCTTCAAAGATACAATGCTAAAGTTAGAGCAGTGTTTGAGGCAGACAGAAGTTAAAAGCATCAAGCTAGAGGTCATGGCTATATCTTGTCACAGAAGACTGCCCAGGAGGTGGCACACAGAAAGAAACAAGGATACTTTATCCAATAGTGATCTACGAGCTATCTACAAGGAACTGGGATTTGAAGAATGGGGCAGTGCGATGACCAAGGATATTTCTATTCCGCCATCTTAAAACTGAAGAACTTGGTATCTGTATCTGCTGGGATCGTCATAGTGGCTGGATCACCCTTATCTTCCCATGTTTGAAGATCCGAACTTTCTTCCATCTGTAACTGCACTGTAGCTTGGTTTCCAGTCACCTCTATCATAGTTGAGCCTGGGCGGAGGTCTTGGACACTCTGGCTGATTACATTTTTTAGATTCGTATAATCTACAGTAGGATCAAATCCTGCATTAACTACTTCTCCATCTTTTAATCCGTCACCAGATGTATCAGCTATGTTTGGATCAGTATTATAAGTTACTTCTTGGGAGTCATCTAATCCATCTGAATCAGTATCCGCTAAGTTCGGATTTGTCCCATTAGCTATCTCAACATTATCCAAAATTGTGTCTCCATCACTATCTTCGTTGTTTGGATCTGTGCCAGTATCATTTGGAGAAATATAAATGCCAGTATTCGTTTCATGGATATTGGGCAATCCATCTCTATCTTTATCGTTTATGCTTTTTACTCTAACTTCTAGGCCCTGTGTAGTATTAATAGGGTAAGCTATCCATTCTCCATCTGGCGACATTTCTATTATCCCACCAAAAAAATGAGAATTTTCATAATTGTTATTAGATATCTCAATAAATTCAACAATTGTATTATTAGGAACCCAACTATCTGAAACTAAGGTATAAGTTGTAAGACTTCCTTCGTTTGAATCAGCTTCAGAAGTATTAATAGTAATAGTGTTACCTTCGGCTGAAAGTGCCATGTTCTTTGTTCTTCCCGCATACAATATTCCTTGCAATTGGTTTCCTAATCTAACCCATTCATTATTCAAATTTTCAAAAATGGTAATTTGGGAAGCGCCGTCAGAGTCGGGCCCTGCCGTTTCTAAAGCAATTACATTGCCAGATGAATTTATGTCCGCTGAACACTCGCCACCATAAAAATCTTCACCAGAAATTAAAGTTTGGCCAATTTGGGAAATTACACCTTCATCTAGTTTAAATATTTTCGTAACACCATCATCTGAAAGAATGAAACTCATTCCATCCGCGCTCATATTAATGTTCATAGCGTTTCCATTTTGTTCTGCTGTAAATTCATGAACAACTTCCCATTCAAAATTATTTAATGAGTAAATTTTTGATAAGCCATCAAAATAACTTCCTACAAATAAAATGTCACCAGCATTATTAAGTATAGAATTATATCCTCCCTCTTGCAAATCTTGTCCATTTTTTTCCCAATAATTAGTTTCTTCATTAAAATCATAAATTTCAGTTTTATTAGCTCCCCATGAAGAGATTGCAATCCTATCTCCAGAATAGTTGAGAGAAATTGATTCACCTAAAACTTGACCATTATAACTTCCTGTAATTGTCTGTCCAACTTGATTCCATAAACCGTTTACATCCTTAAAAATTCTTACTGAACCTATTGCACTCCCCTCGTCCCAGCTATATTCTCCTTCACTTTTATTTGAAATTGCTATAACCTTCCCGCTTTCTGAAAAGGAAATTCTAATCGGGGAAATTCTATCAAAATTAGGATAAATAATTGGGCCAACTGTTCCCCAAACCAAATTATTTAAAAGTAAAAATAAATAAACGAATCTCATACTTTACAAATAAACTCAAATCCCAAAAACTAAAAGAAAAAACCACCAAACTTTGAAAGGACGCTCCCCCGAGTAGCTTCTGCGAAATCCACTGGGAGATATAGAAAACGGCCCTCCAACCTCTATGAAAATGAGCGATATAGATAAGTTAATTTAAACGGGGGGCTAAATTTGTTAATCATCCAGATAAAAATAATTTGCCTAATTACTTTAATATTATGAAATATAGCTAGCTAAGAAATGCGCACTTTAAAAAAGAAATTACTCTACATAATTATACCATTAATACTTCTTTCTTTAGTATATATAAGTGCTGAAAGAATGCTTATAAGCAAAATTAAAAACGACATAGAGTCATCATTTGGTAATGACTACGCTGTAATAGCCTTACATGTAGCTGGGGAAAACTCGCAAAAACCATCTCTCTGGCGTATGCTAAAGAAGGCCATGATATATGAGTTAAACATTAATGGAGAGTATACTCCAACTGGAAGTGGCGGTTACACAGGGAAAAAACATCATCTCGCTATTCTAATTACAAATAATCAAGAAATTACATTCGGCGAATGGTCCTTCCGTAATTGGAGTTTAATTTTAAGTGATTATTCCTCCTCTTGGGACATAATTGAGAATTTATCTGAGTCCGATCAAGAATTATACAGCTATGAAAGAGAAGATCTAAACAAACGAGGTGGAATAAGTTATAAAGACCGAGTCCTTAATGATGATGAGATCTCATTCTATTATAGAAGCACCGAAGCTGAATTTCTTCCTAAAGAATAAGAGACCTAATTTAAAATAGTACAATTGGGCTTAAATAATCATTAGGCTGCCCACTGATCTGCAAGCGTCTCAGCCTGTTCTATCACCCGAGTGATTGCCGCTTCTTGACCTGCTGGCGGATAACGATAACTACGCAAAAGCTTTTTAATCAACAGACGCATTTTCGCTCTTACACTCTCCCGCTTCTGCCAATCAACCGTTGCGCTCTTTCTTAGCTGCTCTGTAAGAGCCGTGGCCAACTTCTTGAGTGTTTCATCTCCCATCGTCTCCAGTACTTCTGGGCGTTCAGCTAAGGCGTCATAAAATGCAATCTCATCGGGGCTTAGACCAAGGGCATCATCCCGCTGCATAGCATCTTGGAAATCTTTGGCCATCTGGATGAGTTCTTCAATCACTTGAGCCGTTTCGATAGCCCTATTGTGATACCTTCTCAATGTTTCTTCTAAACGATCTCCATACTTCTTTTGCTGAACAACATTAGTTTTCGTTCGTGACTTGATACTGTCTCGAATCAACTTTTCTAATAAGTTCATCGCCAAATTTTTATGCGGCATGTTTCGAACATCCTCTAGGAACTCTTCTGATAACAAGCCTATATTCGGTTTATCGATACCTGCTAGTTCAAAAATATCAGCGACCCCTTCTGAAACAACCGCATTATCTAAAATCGCCTTCAATGCACTGTTTCGTTCGGCATCAGTTAGTTTCTTATCCACCGATGTGGATTTCACAATCGCTGCCTTAACAGCACTGAAAAATGCTATCTCCAGTTTGAGCGCCTTAGCTTCATCTAAAGTACCACATAAGGAACAAGCACGGGTCATTTGAGTCACGACATCAAGAAAACGTTTTTTGCCATCCTCTAATCCTAGGATATGATTGGCCGCAGGCACCAATAAGGTATGACCCCTCGTTTCAAAAGCTGAATAATCAAAACCATGAAATAACGCTCGGCAAATATCCATTCGCTTGAGTAATTCCTCTAAAGCCTTCTGTGTATCGTGTGTTGGCTGACCCCGACCCTTTGAATCTGAATAAACTTTTAAAGCCGCCTTCAGATCATTACCAATACCGATATAATCAACAACTAGTCCACCAGACTTATCCTTAAAGACACGATTAACCCG
>JAQWIW010000029.1 GCA_029248665.1 Opitutia bacterium
CCCTCCTCAATCGCCAATATATTTTGAGTCAGCAACTGTTTCTCTAATCTATCCTCAGAAGATTTAATTCCCCTTAGAAATAGGTTCCTCAATTTATTTTGCAGCTTCTTGTACAAGCAGACAGATATAATGTCTGTATGCGGGATGTCATACCAGCCTTGGGGTATTTCCTCCAATGCGAAGTAAACACCTTCAACAGCAGAATGCTCAATCGATTGGTTAAGCCAATCCAGTGTCTTGTTTAACTTTGGTTCAGAGATAGCATTAATTGCTTTATTAATTCTATTCATATCCTCTTCACAGATTTCAATATTCTGATTGATACAAGTCTGGATGACTTGGGTCTTTTTGGGTTTAACACCCTTTACATATTTTTGTGTTCTCTTAATCAATTTGGACTCCTCCAAGAGTCTAATATAGGTTATTCTTTTATGCTTTGATTTGATTGTAATCTTATCAGCAATAGCCCGGAAGAATGCGGAGTGGATATACCCCCTAGAACCTTGAATTTTATCCAAGCAAACCAAGGTTCGAGGAGTATATATATTAATCTGATAATCAGATAGCCCCACCTCTTTAAATCCGCTCCTTATACATTCTATATCCGGTGCCTTAACATTTACCCTCAAGATACCTCTCTGGTATTCTCGCCAGAGCCACAAAGGATACATTGCCAATATGATGAGCTACTGGGTGAATCCTTATGGTATGACTTTTATTCTCAATTACTGGAGCTTGGAATCCAGAATAAGTTTCTGAGAAATACTTACTGTGAGTTACTTGAGCCAATTTATAGTCCTCTCGAAATTGGACAAAATAAGAGTCAATACCCTCCCGACAGTAAAAGTCTGGGTTCTTTCTCTTATGAATTTTCTGCATAGAAAATGGGAAGACATCTTGGTCTATCCAGCTTGTTTGATTATGCATTAACTCATACTCCTCTGTTTCAGAATATAAGTCACATTTTTTACCTTCATCTACCCACATACCATTGAGCTTAACTCCTGTAGTAAACAAAGTATGGAAATACCAAGTTAACTTTGCGGATAGGTCATTGGCTATGTAATGTGATGACTCATAATTTTTAGGAGGGAAGAAATTAGACACAAATAAACCCCTCCTCCGAATTATTTGACTCAAGGTACTTATCTATATCTTTTCTCCGGAATAGTATTCGTCTTCCGGTTCTAGAGAATGGTATATCCATTCTCCTTACTAGGTTATCTATGTGCCTAATAGATACTCCTAAGAATATAGAGGCCTCCTCCCGGTTTAGTACCGGCTTATGGTATAATGTACTTAAGTCAGTACTGTTCATTTCAGTCGATTTGACTGATTCTTTTTCTGAATTATGCTTATTCAACATTGTTAATTATTTTGTTGAAGAAAGAACCGAAGTATCTAAACATATAAGCACAGACTTTTCTACTGAATGGCTCGAGTGTAGGTTTATCCTCCTCGGGTCTTTCTATTTTGAAAGCGATAGGAACAGAATATTCCTATCTATTTTAATATTATAACACCCCCTACAACCCCTTTGGATGGATTAGAATTTGTTACAACACTATGCATTATAGCACACGGTGTCGGTAATAATTATGGCTTGCTCTAGACTATACCATTCTGCTATGAAATTTTATGGAAAAGTTAAATACGATTCGAAAAATTGTTATTTTCGTCTTAACCTTTTTGGGATTTTTATTTTTTAATACTGATGGCTTTGATGATTTAGAAAACTATATATTTGCATTAATAGTCACAAGTGTTGCAACATTCTTCATCTTTAAATCAAAGGAATGACCTTAAGCAAATAGACTCAAAATATAAATAAAATATAAATAGAATGAAATCGTTAAATATATCTCTTGTTACCATTCTTTTCTTTTTTGCCTTTGGCTACTATAGGGAAAAAATTTCTGAACGAAATAAGTCAGAGATACCTACTGAGAAAGTTGAATATGTAAAAGATGAAATGACTAAAATTTTAGACACTTTTGATGAAAATATGATGTTCGAAGATTTCGAATCTCCAAAAGATATTCCTCTTATTGAAAATCCTCAAAGTGATGAAGAGATTGTTGTGAATCTTATTAGAGAACATACAAATAGGTTGAATTCTAACACTAGCGATTATCAAAATAAGATAATAAAACTAAAGACTTTCTTTGTTGTGGGAGATTTAAATGGAATAAAAGAAATTTTAATGGCATTAAGTTATGAGGATATAAATCAAGATATAGGGCAAGCGACTAAATTAGCCGAAGACTACCTTGATTTATTTAAAAAAGAAAAAGAAGATTTGTTTAAAGAAGCTCTCTCTATAAATTTCTCAAATCTGGATTTTTCAAAAGGATTCAAAAGCAGTTCTAAAACAAGTATGACTAAAGCTGTTAATTTCCAATCAAGTATGACAGCCCTTGATTTAAAATATTTTAATCTAACTGGCGAAATGGCAAAAGCCCTTAAGAACTGCATTGATGATTGGAGCACAGAAGAGACAAGTGAAGGAATTATTTTTAATTTCGAAAACCTTAGTTATGAGGATAGTTCTGAAATTTATATGCTCTCGGAGAAAATGGATGAAATAAGCGAAGAACAAGTGGAGCTATTTCAGATGCATCAACAAACACTTAGAGATAAGATTCAAAAATTTTAATAAATAGTTTGTATCCATTATATTAATGGACTCCATTAGCCTAAACTTGATATAGGTATCACTTTCTCTCCAGAAGGCTTAGGCACAATGTTAAAGTACTTATCGCCCTCACCCCTTGGTATTGCTTCTCGGTAGTGGGTAAATAATAAATCATCATTGCCATATTTGTGGCCCATAGCACGAGAGGTCCGAATAGCATCTTTGTGAAGCTCAAAATGATAACTCCCAAAAGAATGCCTTAGAACATTCTTCATACCTTTTCTGACTACCCATCTATCATTGTTTCCTTTTTCTTTCACCCATTTTCCGAAGCCGCACTTTTGCTTCAGTCTATCCATCTGATTGTCTCTTCTCTTTAGATTAGAAAAACCAAAGGATTTTGATTTATCACATAGACTAAGCCACAGGAGTGCATTCTTTGGAATCTCCTCAGTATGTCTAATATTTCGGCCCTTAGCGATTTGAGCAGAAATATTTATGTAAGGACTATCTGCATCATACTTTATGTCCTCCCAAGACAGCATAGCTGACTCGGTAGCTCGAACTCCACAAAATAGCTGAACAATTAAACCCGGCAAGAGCCCCATATAAGGATTAGCTAAAGCTGTTTCTAGAAGGGTTCGGGTATCCTTTAGAGAGAGTATATTGATATCCTCGGTAGCATTTACTCTTCTACCGATTACAATCCTCTTGTCTGTATCAGTTATAGCTTCTATTGGATTTGACTCAATGTAGCCCTCATTGGTTGCATACTTCAAAAGAGAGCCCAGCTGATTAAAATAATTTTCTTTTGTTCTTACCTTAAATTTGAATTTGGAGAATAAGGCTTTAATCGCCTCTCTGTCTATATCAGCAATATTGAAATCACCTAGATGCTTTAGAATATAGCCTGATTTCTTTTGGATAGACTTAAAGTAAACTTCTCTTATCAGTCCTTTTTCTAGGTCATTCTCTTTCCAATTAATATACTCCTTAATAAGGTCAGAAAGCATCATTTTATTAGCCCTTGCTCTCAATTTAGGAATAGCATAGTCAACTGCTTCAGTAAGCGAAATACCGGCATCCTTGAGCTTTTTGTAGGCTAGCTGTACTTCCGACATCTCTGACTCACTAAGGCCCCTAAGACCCCTTCCAGACCTCTTTAAGTTATCATATAGGTTAGTACAATAGTCCTTAGCATCCTTTAGCTTTGTAAATTGCTTATATCTCTTTTGTAAGCCATACTTAGCTGGGATAAATATCCTAAATGAAATGCTATCTTTCGAGGAGCTACTGTTCTTTCGCTCACTGATTTTTAAACCGCTATTTCTAGGATATTCAATTGACTGCATTCCTAATCAAAAGAAAAGAAAAAGGTGAAATCAACAAAAATGTGATACGAACTTGATACGAAAATGAGGACATTAACTCTAAAACAATTTATATAATGGTACCCAGAGAGGGGGTCGAACCCTCACTCCCGAAGGAACCGGATTTTGAGTCCGGCGCGTCTGCCAATTCCGCCATCTGGGCAAGTGAAGTTTTTTTGATGTCTTATCCCCGCTTTATTGGCAAGTCCGAAAATATAGGTGGGCCGAATTTTGCTTTCTCTCAGATTGACTTGTTCATTTCAATCCTTTGACTGTGCATATGGGTAATTCATTTGGTACTTTATTTCGTATATCTACTTGGGGCGAAAGTCATGGTGGCGGTATTGGTGTGGTTATTGACGGATGCCCTCCTCGCCTCCCACTCTCTGAAGAAGATATTCAATTTGAATTGGATCGTCGTCGTCCTGGGCAGAGTGAGATTACGACTCCTAGAAAAGAATCGGATAAGGCTACGATTGTATCGGGTGTGTATGAAGGAAAAACCTTAGGCACACCGATTGCTATTTATGTACCGAATGGCGACCATCGCCCTGAAGCGTACAACGAAATGAAGGATAAATTCCGCCCTTCTCATGCTGATTTCACTTACCAAACCAAGTTTGGCATTCGCAACCATGAAGGCGGTGGACGTTCCTCAGCTCGTGAAACAATTGGTCGTGTAGCGGCAGGTGCAATTGCTCAAAAAATTTTAAAACAGGCTGGTGGCGTAGAGGTGCGTGCTTTTATTAATCGCATCCACACTATTGAGGCACCTGAAATGAAAGAATTTCCGACCCTTGAAGCGGTGGAAGCTTCTCCAGTGCGTTGCCCGCACCCTGAAACGGCTGAAGCTATGGTGAATTTCATTAAAGATATGCGCTCGAAAGGTGACTCTGTTGGCGGGGTGATCGAGTGTCGTGTGAAAAATTTACCGGTGGGTTTAGGGGTGCCTGTCTTTGATCGTTTAGAGGCGGATTTAGCTAAGGCAATGCTCTCTCTTCCAGCGACTAAAGGATTTGAGGTGGGTAGTGGCTTTGCTGGGACTGAGTTAATTGGCTCAGAGCATAATGATGTTTTTATTGAAAAGGAAGGCCATGTGGGCACCGCAACGAATCGTTCGGGTGGTGTTCAAGGCGGTATCAGTAATGGCGAAGAGCTTGTCTTTCGTGTGGCATTCAAGCCAACCGCAACGATTTTACAAAAGCAAGCGACTGTGGATTCTGAGGGTCACGAAACCGAATTGATGGGACGTGGTCGCCATGATCCCTGTGTTTTACCAAGAGCGGTACCGATTGTTGAGTCAATGGCTGCCCTAGTTCTTGTCGATCATTGGATGCGACAAAAGGCACAGTGTGAAAGCTTTAATTTCTAATCGGATTTCTGACTATGGCTTCTAGCCTAAAGGTATACTTAATATTGGGTTCGAATGATTCAGGTCGGAGGGCTGTTTTATGCGATCTCATCGACAGCTTAAAATCTGAATCTCCGATTTTGTATTTTAAACATAAGGACTCACTGAGCAATGATTGGGATAATTCATTGGAAAGCCTTCCTCAAATTAACACGGTTTCATGGTCTTTGGATGAGGCTAAAATTAAACATGATTCTATTAGCGTAAATCCTGAATCGATTTTCTTTGTCGCACCATCGAGTATCAATCTGGCCGATGTGATTGAAGGATTAAAGGGATGGTTGAGCAAAAATGACTGCCAACTCACTCGAATCATTACTATAGTGGATTGCAAGGGCTTGAGCGAAAATAACTCAAACAATAGTTGGTACGAAGCAGCGATCCATTTTTCCGATATGGTGCTACTGAATCGAAGAGAAGGTGTCGGCGAAAAATGGATCAAAGATTTCCTGACTGAAAAAAAGAAGCAGTTTCACCCCACCCGATTTGAATTAGTGAAAAAAAATCGAGTGAATAATCCGATTGATATACTCGACTCTCAAACTTATCGGACTTCTCTTTATTTCGATGACCTAATTTCAATCGAAGAAGATGAATTTGAAGACCTTTGTCCTGAAGATAAAAAAATGGATCGTTACATTGAACGCTTAGAAAATGGCAAACGCAATAAACCGATCAATCCGATTCATCTAGATTAATTGATGATCAAACAGCCCTCTTCCGACTTTTAATACCCTAGAGCTTGCGGCTACGAAATAGCGCAAAGGCTAAAAACACAGACCCTAAAAGCAAGGAATAGGTACTTGGCTCTGGGATAGCGGTCCCAACAACTAGCACATTATCAATTGACATAGCATCGTTGTTATCAAAGTCATCTAGGCGAATGGCGATTGTGTTTTGATTGTCGAGCAATCCACCAAAGTTAACACTACTTTGAGCAAAACTTCGTTCTAAGCCATTTATACTAGTCGGGAGTAGCTCATTATTTATTAATGAGAAAGAAACACCGGAAGCAAAATCTTTTACGGGACCACTGACATCTGCTGGTGAGCTATCCTCCAATCCATTAAAGCCATATTTTAAATCAAAAGAGGCTACGCCTGCATCTTCATTGCCCAATATATCAAAATACAACTCAATATCCTTAAATCCCACTGTTGAAAAAGTGACAAAAAATTCAGCATCATTATCTCCACTTTTACCAATATCATCCCAAGCCATTGATTTACCTGCTGAAGAGCTTATTCCAAATTGGGAAAAAGCATTCCCTGATTTTCCGTTACCATCCGTGTCGGCACGCTGTTGATATAGAGTACCTGAACCTAAGCTAGCACTATGGGTAATTTGTGGGGTATCATTATCCACTGCATAACCATCATTAAAGTCCCAAAAAGCGATAGTTTCTTCAGAAAATAAAGAAGCCGTAAATATCAGAAAGATAGTAGATAATTTAAATTCCATAAATTTACATAAAAACTATCAATAATCATTGTCAACCATTAGACATAGATAAATAATGGCATTAATTACAGTATTAAGACAGTAATCTCATATCATTGTGCACACCCTATCCCAAAATAAACCCCTTCTATTCCTTTTCCTATTCTGTCTTTGTTTTTCTAAGGCTCATTCTGCCTTATTCTTAAATGAATTTTTAGCAGCGAATGATTCAATCAATCAAGACCCTCAAGGAGATTACGATGATTGGATAGAAATTTATAACTCAAGTGCTGAAACAATTGATCTTAGTGGTCTTTATTTAACGGATGATCTCAATGATTTAACACAATGGTCTTTCCCTCAGGGTACAACAATAGCGAGTGGAGATTATTTATTAATATGGGCTGACAAAGATATTGCTGACAATCCATCCGGGCTTCATAGCAATTTCAAACTCGGCTCTGGAGGTGAATCCATCGGTCTTGTTGAAAGTGATGGAGTTACTTTAATCGATTCTATTACTTTTGGTAGTCAAAGTGATAATATCTCATATGGACGTTATCCAGATGGGACGGATAATTGGTATCCAATGGATAGCCCATCTCCAAATGCTGAAAATTCAGCAGCCATGTCCGAAGAGGTTTATTTTTCTAAATTAGGTGGCACCATTGCAGATGGGTTTTTGCTGAAATTATCCACTCCTAGCAATACAGGAGTGATACGTTACACCCTAAACGGTAGTGTCCCAAATAACGCTTCCAACATTTATAATGATCAAGTAGGCATTACAATTGATAATCAATCATCGACTATGGTTCGAGTGCGTGCTTATCAAGACGGTTTCACCCCTGGGCCTATTAGAACTGAGTGCTATATAGCAATGAGTTCTGAATTGGCTAATTTTGAATCGAATTTACCGGTCATTATCATAGATACTTTAGATGCAACGATACCTTTGCCTAGTTACAATGGAAATGAAGTCTTTCACGCTGATCCAATTATTACTTACGCTAGTTTTTTTGATACGGACAAGACATTAGGTATTTCTAAAACACGTAATAACGCAGATTATTCAGGTCGTGCAGGAGTCAATATTCGTGGACAAAGTACCTCTGCGCTACCTAAAAGGCCTTATAAATTAGAAACATGGGATGAATACAATGAAGACATTGATGTTCCTTTATTGGGCTTTCCTTCAGATTCTGATTGGGTTCTGAATAATCCTTACACCGATAGAACTTTTATGCGAACAATGCTCGCTTTGGAGTTCAGTAATAAGATGGGCTATTACTCTCCAAGAACTCGATTCGTGGAAGTATTTGTCAATGAAAATGGAGGGCAAGTTGGAGGGCCGAGCTCTAATGACTATATGGGTGTTTATGTTCTAATGGAAAAAATTAAACGGGGGGAAGATCGAGTTAATATTGAGAAACTATCTTCATCGGATAATACCGAACCGGATATTTCTGGTGGCTACATTTTACGACATGATAAAGACCGGCAGGAAGAGAGTTTTTGGAGTTGGTCAGGCCGATTCTTTTATGTGGAACCTTCCGACACAGATATCACCACCGCACAAAAAAATTACATTCAAGGCTATATCTCAGATTTCGAGCAAGCCTTGCAAAGCTCTGGATTCTCAGACCCGATTAATGGATACGCTAAATATATTGATGTTGATTCTTTTATCGTGAATGACTTTTGCTCTGAAATTACCAGAGAAGTCGATACCTATCGTTACAGTACTTATGTGACCAAAAACAGGAATCAAAAACTAGAGATGTCCCCTCAATGGGATTATAACATCAGTATGGGTAATAATGATTACCGAATTTGGGATCTTTATACCCATTATACTTCTGGATGGCATCGAGATAGCTCCACTCCTTATTTGTCAGAGTACAATTGGCACCAACGCCTAATGGATGACTCTGAATACTTAAAGCAATATGCCGATAAATGGTTTCATTTAAGAGAGACCGTTTTAAGTGATAGTTCAATAGAGTCCTCTATTGATAGTAAAGTTGCTCTCATTAATCAGGGTGCCGCAGAAAGAAATTTCTCCAGATGGGACATCCTTAATTCTTATGCAGGTTTTGATTTTGCAAACGATCTTTCCAACCCATACATTAATGGCTCAAACTTTTATTATGGCGGAAATCTAGCATTACCTAACAATACAAGTTTTCATACCTACGCCATGCAAGCTGAATGGCTCAAAAATTGGCTCACGGGCAACGGAACACCGGCCAACTCTGCAGATGCTCAAAATTATGCCTCTCAATATTCCGACCGTCTGGGTTGGCTTGATGCTAATATGCAAAATCGAACCAATTTTGCGCCACCTCCTACTATTTTATTCAATGACAACCCTGCGGATACTGGTGCAAGTTTTGAAAACGATAGTTACATTACTTTTTCTTCTAATAGTGATACGCTTTATTATACACTTGATGGAACAGACCCTAGAGAAGCTTTTACTGGAAATGCAATCGGCACAGTATACACAACATCCCAAACACCCTCTGGAACATTTTCTGAAACTTTAATTGATGAATCAGCAGCCTGTTCTGTAAAAATTCCAAATAGTTCGAGTGATGCTTCTGGATGGAAAACTATTAATTTCAATGACAGTAATTGGATAAGCGGCAATACTGGCGTAGGCTATGAAACATCTGGCACAGACTATGCGAACTTAATCAATTTAGATATAGGAGTAATGCGTGGCACTAATGAAAGTGCCTATATTCGTGTACCTTTTTCAATAGACAATATAGCATCGGTTACGGAACTAAGGCTAAATATGAAATACGATGATGCCTTTGTTGCTTACATCAACGGAACCGAAGTCGCTCGCTCTAGTTCTGTTCCCAACACTCTTTCATGGAATAGTGGTGCGACTACTTATCATGAAGATACTTTAGCCGTAAATTATCAATTCTTCAATGCCGATACGGGAATAGGATCACTTCAAAACGGTACAAATGTTTTGGCTATTCATCTCTTAAACGCGGGATCAACCTCATCTGATATCCTCTGTATTCCACAACTCCTAGCAATAAAAGAAAGCAATGATAATGGAACCTCAAATCCAGATGGCATTCTCATACAAGATACTGTGGATCTAAGAGTTCGCAGCAAAAGCGGAAATACCTGGAGTGCAATGAATCAAGCGATCTTTTCTCGTAATCAAGTAAAAGAGAATCTACGGATCACTGAAATAATGTATAACCCAGATATCTCTGATGGTGAATATATTGAGCTAAAAAATATAGGTACAGAGGCCATTAACTTATATTTATGTAAATTCACCGAAGGCATTGAGTTTACTTTTCCCAATACCACACTTAATCCTGGAGAATTCATTTTAGTAGTTCAGGATCAAGTTGAATTCTTAGATTTCTACAATGCCAATAGTAGTAATTTTAACATTGTAGGTGAATATGAAAATGGCTCAAAGTTAAGCAATGGTGGAGAAAGTATTGTCCTTGAAGATGCCTTCGGACAGATCATCCATGATTTCTCTTATAACGATGATTATCCGATCACTGATGGCACTGGATTTTCGATCTGCATCAATGATTCAACAAACTCAGATTTATCACAATGGGACATCTCAAAAAATTGGTCGCCAAGCAATAATGTCGGAGGCAATCCCGGGGTCAGCCACAGTCCCAACAGCGTTAGCTATGGTTCAATCGTCATCAATGAAATATTGGCTCATTCAGATACCGAAACTGGCGACTGGATAGAATTACACAATACATCCACAGCACCAATCGACATCGGTGGATGGTTTTTAAGTGATGATAATGACCAACTTAAAAAATACCAAATTGCTTCAGGCACAACAATTCCAGCAAATGGCTTCATTGTATTCACACAGACAAATCACTTTGGTGTCGGTGCAACTGATTTAGGAAATCTTGAAGGTTTTGGCTTAAGCGAATATGGCGAAACACTTTATCTGTCTAGTGGAGCTTCAGGAGAATTGAACGCTGGGTATAGTATAGCACAATCATTTGGTGCATCATTGAATGGTTCGACATTAGGTAGGCATCTACCAGATGATTCCTTAAATGCAAAAACTGACTTCATCCAATTAGATACCCCTACTCTAGGCACTGAAAACGCATCCCCGTTCATTCCAAAAGTTGTTATTAATGAAATTCGATACAAGGCAGTGAATCAACATGATGCTCTTCATGAGTATATAGAATTATTTAATCGAAGCAGCGAAACCATGTATCTCTACGATGTAAACAACCCTAGTAATACATGGAAATTCACCAATGGCATAGAATATATATTCCCCGAAGGGGTATCCATCCCCTCTGGCGGACATATTTTGGTCACTCGTACTGATCCAGAAATTTTCAGATATTTGAACTCTATTCCAGCCACACAATTAATCTATGGCCCTTACACTAATAGTCTCGATAATGACAAAGATACGGTTGAATTAATGGTTCCGGGAACCCCCGATACCGATTTTACTCCATATATCTCGAGCGAACGAATTAGCTATAGCGATGGAAATGACTCAAATCGATTAGACCTATGGGCAAATGAACCCGATACATTAGAAGCCTTCTCATTACAGAGAGAATCGGCAGAATCCTACGCCAACACACCTTTTAATTGGGTCGGCCTTAGCTTCACACCTACTTCAGAAAATGTACAAAATCTTGAAATTATTCTAAACGGAAACACGCTTCAAATTCATTGGATCGGAGAGCGTGTCCTACAAAGTACAGATGACCTCACTCAACCCTGGCTGGATGTTACCGATATGACGAGTCCACATGATATCAGCTTAGAGGAGTCTCCTAATCAATTTTTTCGTTTTTCTAATTAATTAAAGGCTTAATAAAAATCTTTCTTGATTAATTTATTAAAACTTATTGGTTTGTTTCATAGTGAATAAACACCATCAATTTGTAGTAGCCATTTTTTCGATTTGCTTAGTATTTGTACTAAGTCTCTCGACTGTGAGCAAAACAATCCATGATAGTTTATTTCATGCCGATACCCTCCTTTCTCACCACGAAACACTCGATTCTGGCTGTTCAGGACACCACGAAGGTGAATGTGATGAAGGAGAATCTAAAAATCAAACTGAGGGAGAATCCCACAATCATAGTGAGACTTGCGAATCACTCTCCTGCCCAGTTAATCTTTTTTCACAGGGTGTAATTACTTTAGAGTATTCGCCTGTAATAAATGCTACCCCAGTCGAGAGATGCGGAAATATTTCAGAATATTTCATTTCGCACCATACTGAGGAAGAAAAAAAGAGTCACCTTGTTCGAGGTCCACCTGAAAAAAAGCAGGTTTAATCCAACTATTCTCCTAGCTTTTTCATCCTGTAGCCTTATCAGGCCTACATCATAAGCTAGTTTTCGGCTTAGTTACCTAAGCCATTACCTTTAGGACTCACAATTTAAGTAGCTATCATCACATTTGGATGATCCCTACTCACATCTCAAATATACAATATAATGTATTTAAAAAACTTTTTTCTTTATAGCTTATTTTCGCTGACGCTTATTTTCGCCAGTGATGAACACTTATCAACTTACACTCTAGATGATTTTATCATAACATCATCTCCTTTAGCTTTAGATAGTTCAGAAATCACCCAATCATCAACTGTTATTACAAATGATGCATTGAATGATTTAAGAGCAGATACTATTGCTAGCACGCTCTCCCAACAACCAGGCATTTCACAAACTTATTACGGACCCAATGCAAATCGTCCTATTATTCGTGGATTGGGTGGTTATAGGGTTAATGTTTTAGAAAATGGGCTCAGTTCATTTGACCTTTCCGCCTCATCAAATGATCATGCGGTTACCATCAACCCTTTATTGATTGAACGAATTGAAATTCTTAGAGGATCATCAACTCTAATTCATGGCTCTAATTCAATTGGCGGTATTGTAAATATCTTTGATAATTCAATTCCTACACTTAGTGGAAATACACCTTTAAATAATGAATTAAGAATCAAGAAAACAGGGACTGATAATGGGACTCATGCTTCTGGTATTCTCTTTCATGAAGCAGGTGACTTTGTTTTCCAAATTAATGCTTCCTCGGCAAAGACTCAAGATTACGAGACACCGAGCTTTGAAAAACACGGGCATGAGCATCACCACCATACTCAATATGCTAAAGCAACCGTGGATGGTACCTTTACAGAAGAAGGTGAATTTGCAGAAGCCGAAGGAGAAGAGGAAGAGGAAGCCTTTTTTAGTAAAGTCGAAAATACATATTCAGACACCAATACTTTTGGTTTTGGTGGATCTTATAATCACGATAAAGGCTTTGTTGGTATAAGTTTTTCTGACTATACTTCTGAATACGGAGTTCCAAATCACGAAGATTCGGTTGTCAGTATTGAAAGGGAAAAAATATCTCTACAAAGTGTCTACAATTTTGATTCATGTTATTTTGATAGCATGAATTTTCAATTAGCACATGGAGATTATTCCCATAGCGAAGAAGCCGGTCATGAAGGTGAAGAAGTTGAACTATATGAACTAGAAGATAATTCGTTTGAATTACACGAACATGAGGATCACGATCACCACGCAAAATTCTTATATGAAGGCATAGACAGTAAGTTAATTTTCACTAAAGAATCAGCTGCTTCTAATACGGCACTAAGCTTGAGCTATACAGACTTCGATATGAAAATAGATGGCGAAGAAAGTTATCTAGCCGCAATGAATCACAATGCAAGTGAGAATGAGGAAAATGAAGAGTATGTAAGCGATACAGATGGCGTTAATGGCGTTATCGCAGAAAGCACAAACCTTCGTATTAATAATGATAAAACTAAACGTTACGGCCTTGGATTCATGCATAAAAAAGCTATCTCTGATAACTTGTCTATCAATGCGGGTATCCGATATGAATCAGCTTCTAGGGACTATGATGCCTTAACCAGAGTTGAACACGAAGAAGATGCGACTAATGCAGATTTTTCAAGAGATGATTCGACCACCAATGCATCCATTGGGTTTATTGCTAAACACTCTGATTCAATTACCTTTAGCGGAAATCTTCATTATTCAGAAAGAATCCCAGAAACATCCGAACTCTACAGTTCTGGTGCACACCATGCTACCGAAAGCTTTGAAATAGGAAATTTAGATTTAGAAAATGAAGAATCTGTCGGCTTAGAATTTTCTATCCAAAATGAGCAAGGAGCCTTCAATCAAAAATTATCTGTATTTTATAACGACTATAATAATTTCATCTATCAATCCGATACTGGCTTTAAAACAGGAACGGATAAATGGAGACTGGCCACAGCTGAAGATGCTACTGAAGCTCAACTTGCAGTTGATGAAAATGGTTCACCCTCACCTGTCACGCTAATACCAGGACAAGATTATATTCGTGCTGAATTCGAAGAACTAAGCATTCGCCAATACAAAGGGGTAGAGGCCGAGTTATATGGTTTAGAATATGAATTTGATTATCAAATTAATGCGACATCTTACATTACTGGTTTTGCCGATTCTATAACAGGTAAGAATAAAACAGACGGCATTTCTCTGCCTAGAATTCCTCCTTATAGATTTGGAGTCGCTTATCACGTACAAGTCGACCAATTCAAATTTAATTTAAATGGCGTCTATCATGGAAAACAAAATGATTTAGGTGCCGGAGAAGAGACCACTGATTCTTATACTATTTTGAATGCTCGTATAGGATACTCTCCTAACAAAAACAACAACTCTGAGTTTTATTGCAAAGTCAATAATTTGACCGATAAGTTGGCTTTTGTGCATACATCATTTTTAAAGGAAAGTGCACCACTTCCAGGAAGAAGTGTGGAAATTGGATATAACCTAAGTTTCTAATCTTTTTTAAATTTACACAGGAGGCCAAGTCATTCTTTGACTTGGCCTTTTTTTATTTAAATTAAAAACATCTATCTATCTAGATAAATAATGGGGTGGAAGACGGGACTCGAACCCGCGGCCCTCGGTACCACAAACCGATGCTCTAACCAACTGAGCTACATCCACCATAAATTAAGAAGAAAGGATTAAAAAGCTAATTTGGAATTGTCAACGCTAAGCGAACGCTATCTGCTGATCTCAATTATACGATTATGGTGAAAACAATACTTTTTGACTTAGATGGCACACTAATT
>JAQWIW010000035.1 GCA_029248665.1 Opitutia bacterium
CAAAGCACAGGGATTTTCCCTTTAGAGTGGAATGTCGTTGATATGAATAATACTCCAGCTTTGCAAAGCGACCATGTCCGCTTTATGATTTTGGCAAAATATAGCTGGCAAGATTGTATGCTCTATGCCGCAACCTATGGAGGCGTTTCCTACGCACTTTATAATCCCGTTAAAGCTACCTTTGGCCCATGGAAAACAGCTACTCGATTAGAATTTCTCGGAAATAATTTGAATCCTGAGAAAAACCATATTCGCAGCATCCACATCGCCCAGACTGACCCTTTAAGCTTGAAAAAAGCCAAACTATACATCGCCACCGATCGAGGTTTATGGGTGACAGTATTAAACAAAAAAGGCGAACCGAGCACATGGGAAAATCTAGGTCTCGAGGGCGCCTCAATCAGTTCAGTATATGCCACAGGGGATCACGATAAAGATATTATTTTAGTCGGGACTACGGATCATGGTTTAGCGGTTGGATTAATCCAAGAAAACAGCATTCATTGGCAGTACTTTGATGCCACACAAGGGATTGCATCTGACAACATTTGGGATGTATTCATTACAGGAAAAAATGCAGGCGATAGTATCATTATTGGCACCAACGGAGGCGGCATCTCTTGGGCACAAATCCAAGCCATTGGCGAAGATCACATTCAACTATCCCAATGGACAACAGTGAATAGTCAAACGGAAGGCTTTCCTAATGATTGTAATGCACAACTCTTCGCTTCAGGAAATAAAGCAGGGGACACTCTATGGGTCGCCACTCGAGCAGGACTCGCTTGGTCGCACTTCGATGATCAGTACAATTTAAATAATTGGCAAACTGCACTGATTCCGAACAGCACCAATGATATCGGTAGTGTATTCGTTCAAAACGGATGGATCATGCTTGGTATTTATCGTACAGGCATCGCCCTTTCAAAATTAGACAACCAAGGCAACCCCACCACTTGGTTAGTCGTCCACGCCAAGGATAATACAGACGATTAATCTTAAGGAGATGCTAAAGTTCTTATAAATCAAATAAAATCAAATAAATCAAATTGACCATGGATTCTTTAAATTTAGGTACAACCAGCAAAACAGCAATCATTGTGAATCAATTGAAAGCGGAACATCATATTGAAGGTGCTTACCCGAAAATCTATTCGGATCCTATTTCTGCACAACTTGCTCAATTCTTTGCTCAAGAGCCCGTTTTAAAAGCGTATCAGTCACTCTCTTCCGATTTGATAAAAGGAGCACAATCCTCCGTTTTGCTTCGCTCACGCTATGTCAGCGACTGTTTTAAAGAAGCCATCGAAGAAGGTTGCGATCAACTAATATTGCTCGGCTCAGGCTTTGATTGCTATGCCTACCAAGCACGACCCGAGTTTAAAGAAGTGCAGTTTTTTGAACTCGATCGATGGAGTATATTATCTACCAAAGAAACACTACTGGCTCAATGCCTATATCCGAAACCTTCAAACCTTCAATTCTGCCCAGTTGATTTTAAAACCGATGATATTCATCAATTGCTCCTTTCTCATTATTATAAGGCAGATAAAGATTCCTTTGCCTCACTCCTCGGGGTCACCCAATACATAGAAGTCGAGACGCTCGATCGTATTTTCAACGCCATCTTGAAATGCAAAGTCGGCTCCACCCTCATCTTCTCGTATATTGTCACTCCAGAAAATTTAGACGAAAAAGAAGCGAAACTTTTAGCCGAATTCGAAGACATAGCTAGTGCTAGTGGAGAACCATTTGTCGCTCGCTATCATCCCGAATTTCTTGTCGAAAAGCTAAAGGATATGGGCTTCAGTTCCGTTCAACGCTTCACTCCACAAGAGGCTCAAAAACATTATTTTCAAAATCGCACCGATGGGCTCTACGCCAACTCCGTCGAACAAATTATCCAAGTAATTGTTTAAGTCATCTTTATCGCCTTCATCTGGGCCATGCAAAGCGTCCCAAGCTGCATCGCAAAGTTTATCGCCATGTTTCATAGCTGGCCAGGCACTCTTGCAAGTAATGGGAATATATTAACCGTTTATGGCCTCTTATGCTCTAACATGTACACACCAACTGAAGAGAATGAAGAGACTCAGAATGAAGAGATTCGATTACCTAAGTTTTTTGAAACCTTTATTCCGACTCTAAGTATTCTTAAAGCAGCACACAAAGCTGATCTTAAAGCTGATTCCCCTATGCGCGGGAAAGAGATACAGATGAGAGTCAGAGAAACCTATTTTGCTCATTTGCCCAAGGAGCTTTTACAGCAAAAGACCTCCGCAGGTACCAATATATTATTGGATCGAATTTCTCGGGGACTTTATTATTTAAAATTGGCGGGTTATGTTCAACGAGTGAAGCGTGGCTATTACATAATTTCACCGAAAGGTTTAAAAACTAATGAAATCGGAACACTCACTCTTAAGGAATTAAAAAAACAGCCTGAATTTCTCGCTCATCTCAAAGCAAAAGAGAAGGATGGCTTTGATGATACCACGCCTCAAGAGAGAGTTGATCAAGGATTGGAGGCCATCGCTAAAGAAGTCAAAGAAGAACTTCTCGAGCAAATGAAAGAAATGAACCCTTATCAATTTGAAACCCTGGTTAATGACTTATTAGAAGCAATGGGCTACGGAAGTGTCGAAAGCACCAGTAAATCCAATGACGGAGGGATTGATGGTGTTGTCAATCAAGACAAACTCGGCTTAGAGAAAATTTACGTCCAAGCCAAACGCTATAACCAAGGGAAAGTTCATGAAACCAGTATTCGTGACTTCATCGGAGCCATGAGTGGGGACACCCATAAAGGCATTTTCGTCACCACATCCGACTTCGATCAAAAGGCCCAACAAAAAGCCAAGGACGCCCACCATAAAATCATCCTCATCAATGGCCTTCAGCTTTGCGACTTGATGTATCAATACGAAGTCGGGGTGCAAAAGAAAAAAACCTTACTGATCAAATCCATCGATGTGGATTATTGGGAGTGAAGAAATAAAAGTGCATGAGTGACCGAGACAAAAGAAAACAAGCTGAAGCTTTATTAAATAAAGGAAATGAGGCTTATCAAAAAAAAGACTATAAGAAAGCCATTGATTTATATACTCAGGCGATCGAATTAGATCCGAAGTATGTTAAAGCGTATATTTATCGAGGAATCTTAAGGGGCGAATTAGGGGATCATCAAGGAGCGATTAAGGATTTGGCTCAAGCGATTCACTTAGACTCGAAGAGTGTTAAAGCTTATATTTATCGAGGAAACTCAAGGGGCGAATTAGGGGATCATCTAGGAGCGATTGAGGATTACACTCAAGCGATCGATCTAGACCCGATGTATTCAACAATATATGTTTATCGAGGGATCTCAAAGAGTAAGTTAGAGGATTATCTAGGAGCGATTGAGGATTACACTCAAGAAATCGGATTTGAGCCAGATTGTGCGTTAGCTTATTATAATCGAGGTTTTGCTTATTCCGAAATTAATGATGAAGCAAAGGCGGACGAAGACTTTAAAGAAGCTCAGGAAATAGACCCGACAATTGTCATTAAGGAACAGATAAAGAAAGATAAAAAAGTTGATAAAAACATAAAATCTATCAGAGAAAAAGCCGATGAAGCGGAAGACTTTCAAAGTGTCTTATCCGAATTAGAAAGTGAATTTTTTGAGAACAAAGAAAAGACTTTATTGAATATATCATTATGGTGTGTTGGCATCACTATCTTATTTATAATTTTGTCAATTATATGCGAAATGTTGGCCTCATCGGATGCAGCTTTTTTGAATAATGGCTTTTGGCGTATGACTACACTGATCGGCTTCTCAATCACACTTACTTTCTATGCCTTAGGGCAGTATAATAAGGTGGCGAATTTACGAATCGATGCTCGTAACCGACGGGCCATGGCTAAACTACTGGCTAAGGTGGAGGAAGATCTACGAGAATCAAAAGATAATCCTGAAGCAAAGAAATCGCTGAATACCGCTTATGCCAAGTTGCTCGATGCAATTATCTACCGCCTCGAATTCAAAAAGCTGAAACAAAACAATCAGACGATTATTGAGAAAGTGGTGGAAGAGGTATCGAAGTCTACAAAATGATTGAGGTAAGATTCAATAAGCAGGAGAGAAGCATTGCATTTATCGGTTTTTAAACTAGATTTTTATTCTTAAATTGAAATAACCTAACTTAAATTATGAAGTATATTGTAGCGACTATCTTACTCTTTGCGGTGAGCTTTGTTTACGGAGAGAAACCGGAGAAAGAATTACCGGAATCTAGTTGTGCTGAGCGAGCGACTGAGGTGCTGATGAATAATCCAAATACGATCGTGATTCATATCAAAGGTCTAATTTGTGGCTCTTGTGGCGTGGGGGTGAATTTCTCCTTGAAGAAGTTGGATTTTGTCGACCGCTCTCGCTTTACTAATGGGATTCTCTTGGATGCGAAGAACCAATTTGCGGTGGTGGCTCTGAAGGAGGGGCATCGTCCAAATCGTGAATCGATTATTCAGGCGGCAGAGAGTGCGGGCTATGAAGCGATGGATTATTATATTATGGAAGGTGATGCGGTGCGTAAGGTGAAGCTGTAACTATTCGTAATAATAATAGTAATAGTAATTGAAGTCATTGCCTTAAGCGAATTGAGTCTAAGTTGAAATCTTTTGAATTTATTTTGAAGCCTTTATTATTATCATTGGCCTTTATTGGGGCCTGGGTGTCTTCGCTCTTCGGGGATCAACCGATTATGAATATGATGCCTCGTTGGGATGGGGGCTACGGCTTCCAAGTCTTGTATGATTCGATCCATCGGGGGAAGTTGTTTGAGGGGGATAGAGTCTTGGCCTCGAATCGTTCAGAGGACATTCGCCTGCTTCATTTGCAGGGGGTCTATACATGGGATCGCTCGATTCGTATGACTGTGAAAATCCCTTATGCTTTGGATGCGGAGCGGGAGAATTTGGATGGCTCGGTGGATCATTATGAGGGGCTTGGGGATGTGACGGTGGCTTTGCCTTTGAAGCAGTATTTTAATTTGGATGGGCGTTCGGGCAGTTGGACGCTGACGCCTCAATTAGTGGTGCCGACGAGTTCCTATGAGGGTGATGGGAGCGGTGCCTACGATGTCTTTTCTCGACAATGGGGGAGCGGACTTTCTGCTGGGTATGAAACGGAAACCTTCCGCTGGTTTTTTGCGGTGGGGGCTGCGTATTGGGTTTATGAAAAGGATAAGCCGGAGGTCTTTAAGGCGAATTTAGATTTTGGGCTTAACCCGACGGATGCGACTCAAATCTTATTGGAGATCGACTATCGTTCAGAGGACGATGGGGCGGGTGCTTGGACGGTGGGACCGTCGTTTTATTATCGGCAGAATTTACAGACGCATTGGCGTATCGAATTGAAAAAAGATTTCCACGAATCGGTGGGGCGTGGTCAGATCGATTATGCAAATGAGACGAAGCTGAGTGTGGGTCTTGGTTTTGTTTTTTAGGCAGATGATCGGTTTGAGCTGATTGAGCCATCGTGGAAAAGAAAGGAAAAATGTAAGAGTGATTTGAATTAACCTTTGACTCTTTTTGGTTTTAAAACTTTATAAGATTTTGCACAAAATTACACTATGAAATCCCTATTTTTAATTTTACCTTTAAGTATTGTGACCATGTTTAGCACATCATCCGCCTCTACTGCTTCAGTGGAAATTTACCAAACAGCTCGATCGGGCGATCGTTTAGCAAGTGTTGAAGTTTTAAAGGGCTTCGCTCAAACCGATCACACGCTGAAGGTGAATCCAGAAGAGCGGTTTCAAAATATTGTCGGTTTCGGTGGTTCTTTTACTGAGGCGGGAGCTCATGCTTTGAGTGAGTTGTCAGGAGACAAGCGTGCGGAAGTGCTTAGGGATTATTTTGCACCTGAGGGGGCACATTTGTCTTTGACGCGTACGCATATCGCTAGTTGTGACTTTTCTCTAAAGAATTATACCTATGCACCGGTACCAGGTGATGTGGAGCTAAAGCATTTTAGCATCGAGCCGGATTATCTGTTTCTTTTACCGATGATCAAAGATGCTTTGAAAATTGAAGGTGCGGATTTTAAAATCATGGCGTCACCTTGGACTTGCCCGCCGTGGATGAAAACAAACAACCATTGGAACGGTGGTGAATTGAAGAGAGAATACTATTCGGTCTTTGCTGACTATTTCGTAAAGTACATTGAAGCTTATCAAAAAGAAGGTGTGGACATCTGGGGACTGACGCCAACCAATGAACCTTTGGGAAATAATTCAAGTTGGGAGTCTGTTCATTTTTCGGCTGAGCAGATGCGAGATTTTATCGGTGAGCATTTGGGACCGAAGTTGGACGCAGCGGGTTTGGACATGAGTATTTGGGCTTTTGATCAAAATCGTGACCATGAGCTGATGCATTGGGCAGAAACGATTTATTCAGATGAAAAAGCATCTTCTTATGTGGACGGAATGGCGGTGCATTGGTACCAAAGCACTGTGGATGTAGGTGGCGAAAATTTGGACAAATTGCACACAAAATTCCCGAAGAAAGGAATCATCCATTCGGAAGGGTGTATCGACAGTGTGGGCAATGACGAGCCGATTGGAGCTATGCTTGAAGATGATTGGTATTTTCGTCCTGAGGCAACCGATTGGGGCTACTTTTGGGCCTTACCTGAAAATAAAAAGAATCACCCGAAATACCGTCCTTTCTATCGCTATGTGCGTGATTTGATTGAGGGTTTTAATCATAATTTAGAGGGCTGGATTGACTGGAATTTGGTCTTAAACACCCGTGGTGGGCCGAACCATGCGTTCAATTTCTGTGGGGCACCTATCTTAGTGGATAGTGGTACTAATTCTGCCTACTATACGCCTTTGTATTATGCGATCGCTCACTTCAGTAAATTTGTTCGCCCAAATGCTCAACGTATTGGATTTGATTTAAGCGAAAACTCAGCTTTGTGGACAACTGCATTTATCAATGAAGATGGATCGATTGTTGTGGCTGCTTTCAATCCTGAAGAGACCGAGACGACTTACACAGTGAAGGTTAAAGGGCATAAGAGCGTGAAAGTATCGATTGCTGCACAAGCTTTGCAGACGATCGTTTTACGCTAGATCTTAGGTACTTGACGGCCAAGCTAAGCGAGCAAGTTGACTGGGCAAGTTGACTGGGCATTAAAAAAGCTCATTGAAAATATCAATGAGCTTTTGTGAAAATTGTTTTAGTGGAGTCTTAGCTACAGCCACAAGAGCCGCCTTCTGTGTTTTCACCTTCGCCGCTACCACCACCGCAGCAACCGCCTGATTGTTCGACTTGAAGATGCCCTTGAGCGAGTTCTTCTTCACTGGCTTCACGAATATCTTCGACTTTCACCGAGAAATTGAGGGTCTGTCCAGCGAGTGGGTGATTTCCGTCAACAGTGATAACATCCTCTGCGACATTCGTTACGACTACTGGTACAGGGCCTTGCTCTGTACTGGCTTGAAAGCGCATGCCGACTTCGAGGGCTTCAACTCCTTGGAAGTGTTCTTTAGGAACTTCTTGAATAAGTGCCGGATTGACTGTTCCATAAGCTTGTTCTGGCTCGATGCTCACGTCTAATGTATCGCCAACAGTCTTTTCTAAAAGTGCATTTTCTAGACCTGGGATGATATTTTTATGTCCTTGTAGATAAGTCAATGGATGACCTTCTGAGGATTGATCGATAATAGTTCCTTCAGAATTTTTTAAAGTATACTGAATGGAAACGACTGAGTTGTTAGCTATTTGCATAATTAATAGTTTAGTTTTTTGAATTTGAAACAAATGAACCGCTTTCAATGAGCGTGTCAAAAGCTAAAGGAAAAAAAGAAAGGCGGCAAAATCAATTATGCCGCCTTTTCGTGAATTTTTCGTAAATGTTAAGTTTGCTTAAACGATGTTAAAACGATCTGCGTTCATTACCTTTGTCCACGCAACGATGAAATCTTGGACAAATTTTTCCTGGTTATCATCTTGGGCATAGACTTCAGCATATGAGCGTAAAATGGAATTAGACCCAAAGATAAGGTCGACACGTGATGCTGTCCATTTGACTTCGCCTGTTTTTCGATCACAGAGCTGATATTCATTATTGCTAGCCGGTTTCCAAGCATAGCTCATGTCGGTTATACGAACGAAGAAATCATTACTCAAAACACCTTCTTTGTCTGTGAAAACTCCGTGCTTTGTGCCACCGTAGTTACAGCCTAGAACACGCATGCCTCCGATCAGAACCGTCATTTCTGGTGCAGTAAGCCCCATGAGTTGACTTCGGTCGAGTAGCAGTTTTTCCGCATCAACGGAATAATCCTTTTTAAGCCAGTTTCTAAAGCCGTCATGTAGAGGCTCGAGTAAAGCAAATGATTCGCTATCGGTCATCTCGTCTGTCGCATCGCCTCGACCTGGCGTGAAAGGTACGCTGACATCGAAGTTCGCTTCCTTAGCTGCTTGTTCAATCCCGACACACCCCGCTAAAATAAGGGTATCAGCAATACTGGCACCCGCTTCTTGAGCAAGAGGTTCAAGGATATTAAGCACTTTAGTTAGCTGGGTTGGCTCATTGCCTTCCCAATCTTTTTGTGGGGAAAGGCGAATACGGGCACCATTAGCACCACCGCGTTTGTCTGACCCTCTGTAGGTTCGTGCACTATCCCACGCATTTGTAATCATCTCAGAGATGCTGAGACCACTTTGGGCAATCTTTCCCTTCAAGACAGCTATGTCGTAATCTTTATTTCCGGCAGGAATAGGGTCTTGCCAGATCAGATCTTCGGCAGGGACATCAGGTCCAAAATAACAGGCCTTTGGCCCCATATCACGGTGGGTGAGTTTAAACCAAGCGCGAGTAAATACATCTGCGAAATAATCGGGATCATTGTAG
Organism: Opitutia bacterium; assembly: GCA_029248665.1. Lineage (GTDB taxonomy): Bacteria > Verrucomicrobiota > Verrucomicrobiia > Opitutales > Coraliomargaritaceae. Next base: position 8,909 of record JAQWIW010000035.1, read on the forward strand.
AATTTTTCTGAAATTTTGCGATATACAGGATCTTTGATCATGGCCATATCTGCATCAGTCATAATTGGATTATGCTTGATTGAAGGATCGGAAGAATCAGGAACCTTATCTTCTTCTTTGATATTAATTGGCTCCCATTGCCATGCGCCAGCAGGACTTTTTTTCAGTTCCCAATCATAGGTGAAAAGAAGGTAGTAATAGCCATTATCCCATTGAGTTGGGTTGGTGGTCCACGCGCCTTCAAGTCCGCTTGTTACGACTTCGTTTGCTTTGGATGGAGCATTTTCTAAGTTCCAGCCTAATCCTTGTTCGGAAATATCGGCACCTTCAGGTTCCGGGCCTTTTTCTGCACTGCTTGCTCCATGACATTTACCTAGGGTGTGACCACCTGCCGCAAGTGCGACAGTTTCTTCATCACCCATAGACATACGGGCAAATGTTTCACGAACCATAGCAGCTGTTTTAAGAGGGTCGGGTTGACTGTTCACACCTTCAGGGTTGACGTAGATAAGTCCCATATGGGTTGCAGCCAAAGGGCTTTCTAATGTTTCTGGCTTTGATAAATCTTCGAAACGATTTTCACTATCGGCTAAAAATTCTTTTTCGAGTCCCCAATATATGTCTTTTTCTGGTTGCCAGATATCTTCACGACCAAAGCCAAATCCGAAAGTCTTAAGCCCCATAGATTCGTAAGCGATATTGCCTGCCAAAATCATTAAGTCAGCCCAGCTTACTGAGTTGCCGTATTTCTTTTTGATGGGCCAAAGTAAACGTTTAGCCTTATCTAAATTCGCATTATCGGGCCAAGAGTTTAGTGGTGCGAAACGAAGGTTGCCGCCACTTGCACCGCCACGCCCATCACTTGAACGATAGGTTCCGGCAGAGTGCCATGCCATTCGAATCATCAAGCCTCCGTAATGACCCCAATCAGCTGGCCACCAATCTTGCTCATCTGTCATTAAGGTGTGCATATCTTTTTTAAGCGCTTCAATATCAAGCTTCTGAAGTTCTTTTTTGTAGTCAAAGTCGGATCCTAGGGGATTTGTTTTGGTGTCATGCTGATGCAAAATATCTAGATTAATATTGCTTGGCCACCATTCTGTAGGTGATGAATCATTTGATGTAGCGCCACCGTGCATGAAAGGGCATTTTCCTGATTTAGTCATAATTTATTTTTTTTATTTTATTAATCTTGTTAGTTAATAAGGGTTTCATGTTCACCTGCGACAGGCCTTATTAGCGATTACTGGTACACTATTAATAAGAAAAATATCAAAAAAAATCAATCAATAAATAGTTATTTATGAGCGATCAGTTTGCCTATAAGCAGTATCTAATAAGGCATCGTATCTGTGTCACCATCTTGTTTAAGATTTTAGCAACTTGGAACTGACCAGCGATGCGATCGATGATCAAAGGTCGAACAACACAATACAAGACAACGCAAGACAAAGATTTATCTGTACTTGGCTTTTCAAGCATGAAGCATGAAGCCATGCTCTTGAATGGCGTATGCGTTTGTGTGCCAAAAATGGCGGAGAGAGAGGGATTCGAACCCCCGGAACCTTACGGCTCAATGGTTTTCAAGACCACCGCATTCGACCACTCTGCCATCTCTCCGGTCCGTAGAAATTATAGAGCTAGGGATTGTAGAGAAACTTGCAAGCAGTTTATTTAGGAAAATGAAAGTTGTGCTTTTTTGATGGTATTGATTGGATGATTAAAATAGTGTGTGGAAATGAGTTTTGAGCAGATTATTTCAGGTGAAGTGCGATCGTTCCGTATTGCGGAAGATGATGAATTTTTGGCATTTTTAGAGAATGCACCTTTGGCTACAGGGCACACGGTGGTGATTCCGAAACAGAAGTCGGAGTCTGTTTTTTCAATGGAGGATGCTGTTTTGGGCCGTATGCATATCTTTGCTAAGCAGGTGGCTTTAAAGCTGGAAGCGGCGATTCCATGTAGGCGTATTGGAATGGCGGTGATTGGCTTGCAGGTCGCTTATGCTCACATACACTTGATTCCATTACAAACGGTTGAAGATATTAATTTCACACGAGAAAAATTATCACCAACGGAGGATGAGCTGAAAGCGGTCTACCAACAAATTATAGGCTTATAGGCTAAGCTTAACTGGTTTCATTTTTTATAAAATTCATCTAGATCTTCAGAGAAGCGTATGATGAATGTTTTTTCATAATCAAATCCGAGATTCATTTCAATTTGGTCAACCTTAGATGCTTGTGCATAATAGGCGATGGTCAGTTGTTTGATTGTATCAAAGCCTGCAGTATTGATATCGTTAAAATTAACGATGTCACCTAATTTGAACTTTTTTAAATTGGTATTTGTTTTATCGAGTAAAGGGGAAAGATATTGCAAATAAATGGCGGTAGCGACTGCTTTTCGGCCTAAAACTTCTGGAGATTCTTTTGTGGGTAAAAGATAATAATTTCCCTGAAATTCGATTGTCGTACCTATCCAAGATTGTGCGACGCTACCTTGAGTGGTGACTGCTGTTAATTGATCGGCAATGATTTTAATGGTATTTAGTTGTTCAGTCGCTTCGATAGAATCATTCATGGCATTGAGTAAGTCTCTGAAGTAAACAACTTGATGAATATAATCACGGTGTACGCCTTCTTGAGTAATTATGCCCAAAGATGCTCTAAAGGTATCGTATGCTTTATCGAGTTCAGTCTTCTCTTGAGTCTTAGATAAAGGAAAGAGTTTACAACTGGTTAATCCAGTAAATGAAATAAGGCATAGTGGCAATAAGCTGTGTGTTTGATGTAGAATCGATTTAAAATTGCGTTGAATTTTATGATAGTTTGGTGTGTTGATTTTTAGAAACATTTGTGAGTTTGGTTTATGGTTTATGGTTTGTGATTGGATTGAAATTTCTTAGGTTAAAAGATAGAACGATCTAAGTTACGATATTGGATAGCCTCTAGGAGGTGTGTGTCTTGAATGGAGGGTGTTTCGGCTAGGTCGGCTATAGTGCGTGCGACTTTTAGGATGCGGTCATAGGCTCGGACGGAGAGGTTGAGTTGATTGATGGCATCTTGTAGAAGTTGCAACTGTGAGGGGCTTAATGAACAGTGGGTTTTGAGTTCTTTTGAGGACATTCGAGCATTGCACTGTTGATATGCTTTTTTCTTTTGGGAAAAGCGTTGAATTTGTATAGATCGTGCCTGTTGGCATCGTTGGCGGATGCTTGCCGAGGCTTCGCTGGCTTCTTTGCTTTGGATTTCTTCAATGGTGAGAGATGGGGCTTCGACGTGTAGGTCGATGCGATCAAGGAGTGGGCCGCTGATACGAGAGCGGTATCGGGCAATTTGGTTAAGGCTACAACGGCATTGGCGTTTGTGGTCACCGTGATAGCCACAGGGGCAAGGATTCATCGCGGCTATGAGCATGAAGGATGCGGGTAGGGTGATTTTGGCCTGGCTTCGGGAAATACTGACATAGCCTTCCTCTAGGGGCTGTCGCATCACTTCAAGAGTAGCTCGCTTGAATTCAGGGAGTTCGTCAAGAAAGAGGACTCCGTTATGGGCGAGTGATATTTCGCCAGGTTTTGGGAAGCTGCCACCTCCGAGTAAAGCGACATCACTAATGGTATGGTGTGGTGCACGAAAAGGTCGCTTAGGGTACTGAGGATTAAATTCGTTGGAATTACCAGAGGCGGAATGGATGGAAAGAATTTCTAGAAATTCATCTAGCGTGGGCTTAGGCATGATAGTAGGTATACGTTTTGCGATCATGGATTTGCCTGAGCCAGGGCTTCCGATAATGAGTAGGTTGTGATTTCCGCTGACCGCAATTTCGACTGCTCGTCGGATGGATTGTTGTCCTTTAACATCGGAAAAATCGAGATCGGCAGGGGATTCTGAATGGGTGATTGTGTCGTTAGAAAAAGCTTTGGCAAGAGGACGTGTAGAATGAGGTTCTTGGAAAAATTGTACGGCTTGGTTTAAGCTTCGTATGGGATAAACATCTATACCTTCAATGAGGTTTGCTTCTTGAGCTGTGGCCTCGGGTAAAAGAATACCTTTGAGATTTAAACGTTTGGCAAGTTGAGCAAGAGCGAGTCCACCTTTTATCGGACGAATGGATCCGGAGAGACTGAGTTCTCCTGCGATGAGATATTGTGTAAGTATTTTATTTACGTCTGGCTTAGAGGTTTGGATTTGTTGAGTTGCGGCCAATAAGCAGAGTGCGATGGGGAGATCATAGGAGGGACCTTCTTTTTTTAAATCTCCTGGAGCTAGATTAATGGTGGTTTTGGTATTGGGTGCTTGGAAGCCGCAGTTATCTAGGGCAGAAAGTACTCGATCTTGTGATTCTTTAACTGCTGAGTCGGGGAGACCTACAAGAATATATTTGAGTTCGCCTCGTTCACCGCTGTTAACTTCAATGGTAATGGCTTGGGCTTGAACCCCGATGAGGGCTCCTGAATTGGTGACAGCTAACATAAAAAAGGCTTACATGAAGATTACATGAAATAAATGTTTTCGCCATACTAAATAGCGTTATTTTCATTTTTTTTCTTATTGTGTCGATTTTTTTATTCAATTTCTTTTTATTAAAGGGTTGAAGATAGCGATTACAGGAGGAATTGGATGTGGTAAGTCTACGGTGCTTAAATTTTTAGAAGCAGGTGGTGTGGCCTGTCTATCGGCAGATTCTGTAGTGCGTGGTTTATTATCAGAGAATAATGCGGTAATTTCAGAAGTGGTGAAACGTTTTGGCTCAGAAACCCAAACGAGTGATGGTTCCGTGAATCGGAAGGTCTTGGCTGAGATTGTTTTTCGTTCAGAGGCAGATTTAATATGGCTCGAATCGCTTTTGCATCCGCTTGTTCGAGCGGAGTCGGATGCATTTTTTAAAATGCACATGGGTGAGTTGGCTTGTCTTGAAATTCCTTTATTATTTGAAAAAAGGCTTGAAAAGGATTTCGATTTAAGTGTTACTGTTATCTGTTCCGATATTAATGCGACACTTCGCCTACGACAAAAAGGATATTCGGAATCAGATATTTCTCATCGTCGCCTGCGTCAGCTACCCAATTCAATCAAGGCAGAACGCTCCAATTTTGTATTGAGTAATGATGGGTCGCTTAATTTTTTAGAACAACAAATAAATACACTTTTATCCTACCTAAAGCAGCACACTCTATAGTGTCTTAATTTGATTATAATTAAGTGTCTTTTCTGAATTATCAATTTTGGAAAGATGGCGGACTCTTAAAGGTTTTTTCCTACACAATAATTCTATGAGTAAAGAAGATTTAGAACAAAACGATGAAGCTACTTCGAAGAATAACACAGTTTCTGAAGAAGTAGCACCGAAGAAAAAAGCAGTGCGTAAAAAACCCGCGGCCAAAAAAGCAACGACTGATGATGCAGATGCTGCTGTTGGTTTAGATGCTAGCAAGAATGGGCGATTTGAATTTTCCCCAGAGGATGAATCGGAGGGAGCCAAAAAGAAAGAGCCTACAGAAACAAGGCAGGCGGAAGTTTCAGAGGTTAATGAAACTTCATCAGACGAAAAAGTTTTTCAGAAGAAACATAATTCGGGTGGTAATAATCGCTCAAGAAACGGGAATCGTAATAATGATAGAGGCGGAAAAAATAATCGCCCAAATCGTTCAAATCGTCCGCAGAACAATAATAGTAATTCTAACAAACGAGGAGGAAAGCGTCCAAATTCACGCTGGCAAAAAAAGGGACGAGGTAATAGCAATGAGTTAGATTTAATTGAATTTGATGCCTATTTGGGGAATGAATCTTTAAAAACATTTGAGACAATTAAAGCACTACATGTGTCTCTGGAAAGTTCAGATGAGATTTTTGACTATGATCGTGTGTATGGATTAGATTTAAATGAGCTTCGTGTGGAGCTGGAATCAGCTTCGATTGACTTAGAGGGTCTCAATAATCGTCAAAGCATGATACAGGCTTTATTAAACAAAGCATTTGAAGTAAAACAGAAGGTGATCACTACGGGGGTATTAGATATTCCTGAAGATGGATTAGGGGGCTTCTTGGTTTATCAAATCGATAGCTATAGAATAAAGCTTTTGAATGCTTTTGTACCACAGGCCTTAATTGAGCATTTTGGATTGCAGAAGGGGCATATAATAAAGGCTGAATTACATGGAAAGTTGGAGAATGCGAATTGCTCGTTTGTCCTGAATATTGAGACGGTGATGGACGAAGCACCCGAAAAAGTAGCGGAATGGGAGACTTTTACTGATCGAATTCCCTATTACCCACTTGATCGTATTATTTTAGAATCGGATATTGTTCCGGATAAAGAAAACCTTCCTATGCGAGTGGTGGATTGCTTAACGCCAATCGGTTTCGGTCAGAGAGGCTTGATTGTAGCCCCACCAAGAACGGGTAAAACGATATTAATGCAAGGAATTGCTAATTCTTTGCAGATTAATTATCCTGAAGCACATTTAATTATTTTGTTGATTGATGAGCGTCCTGAAGAAGTGACCGATTTTAAACGCAAAGTGAAAGGTGAGGTTATTAGCTCAACGTTTGATGAATCGGCAGACAGTCATGTGCATGCCGCTGAGGTTGTAATTGAAAAAGCTCGCCGTATGGTTGAGGTTGGAAAGGATGTAATCATTCTTTTAGATTCGATCACTCGTTTGGCCCGGGCTTATAATACTGCAATGCCGAGTTCAGGGAAGATTTTATCAGGTGGAGTTGAAGCCAATGCTTTGCAGTTGCCTAAACGTTTCTTTGGTTCTGCTCGTAACATTGAAGATGGTGGTAGTTTAACAATTATCGCTACTGCTTTGGTGGAAACGGGTAGTAAAATGGATGAAGTCATTTTTGAAGAATTTAAGGGGACAGGGAACATGGAGTTGCATTTAGATCGTGCTTTATCTGATAAACGGATTTTCCCTGCCTTGAGTATGGACAAGAGTGGAACTCGAAAAGAGGAACTCCTGTATCACCCAGATGAGATTCAGAAAATTTATTCTTTACGCCGTGCAATGAAGGGAATTCCTTCTGAGGACGCTATGGAAATGTTAATTCAAAGAATTAAAAAGACTTCAACGAATGTTGAATTTTTGATGAGCGTGGCTCGATAAAATAAACTTTGTTATTTCACAGTAAAAAATTACATAAAATTACACATTTACTTGATTAAATGTGATATTTTGTATTTTGCTTAAGTCTTAATCTTTTAAAAACCCCTGTAAATGACTTCTGACGACGGATTTATAATAGAACTTCTCACCAAAAAGAATGCAGTTTCCGAAACTGCGGTTCAATCTGCTCGTCAAGCAGTTGAGGATTCGTTCGAAGGGCCGGTTGAGGAGATTTCAGAAACCTTAGTATTGGAACATCTAGTCGATGATTTGAATATCCCTAAAGAGCAAATTCTGAGTGCTTTAGCCGATGAATTTAATATGGAAATTGGCCACGTTGATGAGGTATTACTCTCTGACGATGTTAAAGAATTTTTCCCGTTTAATCTTGTTCAAAAATATAAGTTTTTTCCCTTATCAATTAACGATGCAGAAGCGGAAATTGCCGTTTCTGATCCATTTAATATAGATACGGTTGATAATATCACTCATATATTGAATCGTCCTTTGATTCTTCGCTTGAGTTCTACAGCTGATATCGAGAATGCGATAAATGCTAATTATGACGAAAGTTCAGACTCAATTAATGCAGCTTTTGCTTCTGCAACGGAAGCTCTTTCGGGTGATGCTAGTCAGACTGTTTCAATTGAAGATGGGGAAGATAGCCCCATTGTTCGATATGTTCAAACGGTAATTACAGAAGCATTAAATAGAAGAGCTTCAGATATTCACATGGAGCCTTTAGAAAAACGTTTTCGTATTCGTTTCCGTATTGATGGTGTCTTACATGAAATTGAAAACCCACCGAAGCGTTTGCAACCGACTTTGCTTTCAAGAATTAAACTGATGGCGAACGTGAGTATCGCGGAAAAACGGATTCCTCAAGATGGTCGTATTGGCATTGATGTAGGGGATAAGTCGATTGATTTGCGTGTTTCTGTTTTACCTACGGCCTTTGGCGAGAGTATCGTTATGCGTATTTTAGATAAAGAAGCTTTGAATTTAGGTCTTCCTCAATTGGGCTTCTTTAGCGACGACCAGGCAAATTTCGAACGTGTGATATCTTTACCTGATGGCGTTTTCTTAGTCACGGGGCCTACTGGTTCAGGTAAATCAACGACATTGTATTCAGCCTTGAATTATATCAATCACCCTGACCGCAAAATTATTACGGTTGAAGATCCTATTGAATATGAAATGAGTGGGATCAATCAAGTGGGTGTGAAACGTGATGTAGGCATGACTTTTTCAGCGGCTTTACGTTCAATGCTCCGACAAGCACCAAATATCATAATGGTGGGTGAGATTCGTGATAAAGAGACCGCAGAAATTGCGATTAATGCTTCGTTAACTGGACATATGGTATTCAGCACTTTGCACACTAATGATGCACCGAGTGCGGTGAGTCGTTTGGTGGATATAGGAATTAAGCCTTTCTTAGTATCCGCTTCAATTCGCTCAGTCTTGGCTCAACGATTAGTGCGAAAGATATGTCCAAAATGTAAAGAGAATTCAACTCCTGACGAACGTTTGTTGAATTCTTTAGGTATACGCCCAGAACAAATTTCAAATGCTACCTTCATGGCGGGTAAGGGTTGCGAGGAGTGTAACAATACTGGATTTCGAGGTCGTATTGGAGTGTTTGAAATGTTTAATATTAATGAAGAGATTGAACATATGATTTACGAAGAAGTGAGTTTGGTGGCCTTGAGAAAGCGTTCTCGTGAACTGGGTATGCGGACGATGCGTGAAGATGGTATCCGTAAAGTTTTGGCAGGTGTGACCACTCCAGAAGAAGTACTTAAAACCACTGTATCGGAATCAATTTAAGAAAATTTTAATTTAACCTAATAAGCGATGTTTGAAGATCATAACGATTCCATATACGAGATTTTAAAATCAATTCCTAATATTGATTCATCTCTTTTAATGGAGCTGAATGAGGTGTTTATTCAGACAGGCAAATCATTTGCAGATTCAGCAATTGATGAAGGTATATTAACGCGTGAAGAATTATTGGAAAAGTCAGCAGTATTTCTTGATTCTGAATACGAGGCAACCTTACCTGAATTTGTTCCATCAGAATTGGCCGAAATCTTTAAGCCTTCAGTGGCCTTGATGTATGGTGTGGTGCCTGAGAGCGAAACAAAACATAGTGTCACGCTTTTTGCCTTAGATCCTTTTAATGGTCATATCATTAATGATTTAACCTTTAGTTTAAATAAGGATGTTATTTTAAAGGTCGCTGATCCTGACAAGGTGGAAAAACTACTGAATTTAACTTATGAGGATGAAAATTCATCGGTGGGTGAATTGCTCGGTGAGATTGGTACTGATTTCGATATTAAAGATGAAGATATGTCAGATAATGAATTATCTGATTTGGCGAACCAAACTCCGATTATTCGTTTTGTAAACTTAGTAGTTAAGCAAGCGATTAAAGATAAAGCATCTGACGTTCATTTTGAACCTTACGAGGATGTATTTCGTATTCGTTATCGTATTGATGGAGCTTTGTACGAAATGGCACCTCCGCCAAAAAATCTAGCAGTTCCAGTGATTTCTCGTATTAAAGTTTTATCGAACATGAATATTTCTGAGAATCGTATTCCTCAGGATGGACGTATAAAAATGACGATTGCAGGCCGTCCAGTGGATCTTCGTGTTTCGACTTTGCCAACTGCTTATGGAGAGAGTGTGGTACTTCGTATTTTGGATAAGTCAGTCGTGAATTTGGATTTAGAAGCTTTAAGTTTACCGACTGATATTATGGATTCGATTCGTGATTTAGTAGTGAGACCAAATGGTATTTTTGTGGTCACAGGCCCAACGGGATCAGGTAAAACAACTACTTTATATAGTGCTTTGAGAGAAGTGAATAATGTGGATACAAAAATTTTAACCGCAGAAGATCCTGTGGAATATGAAGTTGATGGGATCATGCAGGTTGCGATTAACCACCAGGTCGGTTTAGATTTCTCTAAGACACTACGTTCCTTCCTACGACAAGACCCTGATAAAATTATGATTGGGGAAATTCGTGACCTTGAGACAGCACAGATTGCCGTTCAAGCATCTCTAACGGGTCACGTTGTATTAAGTACATTACACACTAATGATGCCCCTGGGGCAGTGACTCGATTGATCGACATGGGTCTAGAGCCGTTCTTGATTTCTGCCTCTCTTGAGGCGGTATTGGCACAACGTTTGGTCCGTCGTATTTGCCGCAAGTGCAAATGTTCGTATGAGCCGAGCCAAGATATTATGGATGTTTTGGATGTAGATCCTTTAGAAATTGCGGATAAGAATTTCTATTTTGGAGAAGGTTGTGAAGAATGTAGCCAGACGGGCTATAAAGGACGAATTGGATTATTTGAGATGATTATGGTCTCGGACTCAATTCGTGATTTGATTAATAATCGTGCTCCAACTTTACAGATACGCCAAAAAGCTCTTGAGCAAGGTATGCGTGGCTTGAGAGACGATGGACTGCGTGGAATTTTTGATGGAAATACCACAATTGAAGAAGTATTGAAATACACCTAATTGTCTTATGCCAAAATTTAAATATAAAATAATTAAGAAGAATGGAGCGAATAAATCGGGAACGATAGAAGCAAGTTCCTCTGCTGATGCAAAATCAAAATTGAGTGCAGGTGGCGATATGGTTATGAGCTTATCTAAGGCATCAGGGAGTGATGGAAAAAAGGTTGGTAAAAAAACAGTTAAAAAAAGCGGATCGGATGGTTTTTCTTTAGGTGCGGTAATTAAGGAAGAAGAACTGACGGTGTTCACTCGTCAGTTAGCCACTTTATTAGAGGCAGGTTTGCCATTACTAAAATCAATTGATGTAATGATTCGTCAGGAGCCAAATAAGCGCTTCAAAGTTGTTTTAGAAAAGATTGCCGAAACGATTCGTTCAGGAAGTCCGTTTTCTGATGGTTTAGCACAGCATCCAAAAGTTTTTGACCGTCTGTATATTAATATGGTGAAAGCTGGTGAAGCGGGTGGTGTTTTGGAATTAGTGTTATCTCGTCTAGCTGGCTTTAAAGAAAAAGCGATGAAGACGAAGAAAAAAGTACAATCAGCGATGGTGTATCCGTTTGTCGTGGTTGGAGTTGCCGTATCAATTGTTGTGATGTTGATGGTGGTTGTGGTGCCAAAGTTTCAAGGAATTTTTGATGATATGCTTGGAGGTGCGGCCTTACCGTTACCGACTCAAATCGTGGTCAATATCAGTGAATTTTTACAGCAGCAGATACTTGCCTCAATTTTGATTGTCGTTTCTGCCTATATTTTATTTAAACTTTTTCTGAAATCTCCTTTTGGATCTCGCCTGTACAATGGTTTGGCTATTAATTTGCCCAAGGTAGGCGACCTTGTGCGTAAGGTGAATATCGGACGTATTACTCGAACTTTTGGTACCTTGTTATCCAGTGGTGTTCCTATTTTACAGGCACTTAATATCACTAAAGATATTACTGAAAATTATTACTACTCAAAAGCCTTGGAAAGAATTCATGACAAAGTGCGTGATGGAGAATCTTTATCCTCACCTATGGAACTTGAATCGGTTTTTCCTAATATGGTGACTAGTATGGTGGATGTAGGAGAAGAAACTGGAGAACTGGATAAGATGCTGAATCGTATCGCCGACAATTACGATGAGGATGTCGATAATGCTGTGGCTGGGATTACTTCAATTATTGAGCCAATCATGATTGTATTCTTGGCTCTAGCGGTAGGCTTCATTGTTATCGCATTGTTCTTGCCGATTGTTGAGATCATCAAGCAGTTAACCGGTTGATAGTTTAGAAATCTCTCCTTTGATTATCTCTTACATTTAAGGATTATAGTATAGCCAAGAGGGTACTTTTTACTAATTTATCAGTTCTATGATAGATTTAGTTATTTTACTAATTGGCCTACTAATTTTGAGAGTATTTTTGTTCCTCGTTCTTGAGCGATTGAATGTTAATTTTTTAAAGCTTCATGGGTCAAATTTGCCTGATTCAGTACAAGGGATTATGGATGCGCCGACGTTTGCCAAATCAGTTGAGTATACAGAAGCTAAGTCAAAATTTTCTAGTGTGAGTACCATTTATGACGGGCTAATTCTTGCTCTGATTATCACTTTGGGAATTTTGCCTTATTTTTATAGCTTATTAAGTGATGTATTAGGTTATGGTTTTTTCGGGCAGTCGCTGGTTTTTATTGTGACGCTATTTCTTCTAGGTTTGCCAAGCTTGCCATTCACTTGGTGGGAAACGTTTAAACTAGAAGAACGTTTTGGCTTCAATAAGAGTACCTTAAAATTGTGGATAACGGATCAAATCAAGGGCTTAGCTTTAGGGCTTATTATTGGCGTGCCTGTGTTGATGGCTTTAATGTGGATCGTTACTCAAATGGGAGCGTATTGGTGGTTGTGGGCCTTTGTTTTTCTTTGGTTATTTCAAGTGGTTATGATTGTTTTGTATCCGATGTTTATCCTGCCCTTATTTAATAAATTAGAGCCATTAGAGGCCGGTGAATTGAAGGATCGCTTACTCGCCCTAGGAGATCGTTGTGGTTTTGAATCTCAAACTATCTTAGTCATGGATGGTAGTAAACGTTCAGGCCATTCGAATGCATTTTTTACTGGCTTTGGACGATTCAGACGAATCGTGCTCTATGATACCTTGATTGAACAAATGGAAGTGAAGGAGCTTGAGGCAGTATTAGCCCATGAGATCGGTCATTATAAATGTGGTCATATTCCTCAACGTTTATTCTTTTCAGCGTTTTCGACTTTTCTAATGTTTGCTTTTTTAGGATGGTTAATGCAGACCGCATGGATATTTGAATCACTTGGGTTTTCTGAAGAATTAACCAGTCCTTTCGTGCCCGCTTTCTTAATTGTTTCTCTATTTAGCGGTTTGTTTACTTTTTGGCTTTCTCCTTTTGATAGTTTATGGTCTAGAAAGCATGAGTACGAAGCTGATGATTTCGCCAAGAATGCGATGAATGAGCCAGATTCATTGAAAAATGCCCTGCGCAAATTATATAAAGAAAATTTAAGTAATTTATTACCGCATCCTCTTTACAGTGCTTTTTATTATTCACATCCAACTTTGGTGGAACGAGAGTCTGCTTTAATGAAGGATGGTGCGTAGTTTTAAGGTAATTTCAATTAGACGGCTAAGATTATTCTTAGCCGTTTTTGCAATTGCTTGTTTCAATCTTCATGGGCAGGAATCCATTCGCATAGCGACCTATAACCTAAAGAATTATTTAGTTATGGATCGCTTAGTGGAAGGGCAATGGACTAAAAATTATCCAAAACCTGAAGCAGAAAAATCGATTATACAGAAAAATATTCTGGAAGTACGACCGGATATATTAGTGATTCAAGAAATCGGAGGGAAAGATTTTCTCAATGAATTAAAGAACGATTTGAATGACTTAGGCTTAGACTATGCTTATAGCTTTTTAATGAAGGGGAGTGACCCTATTCGGCATACGGCCATTATGAGTCAATTAAAGCCCCTCTATGTCAAAAAACATCGAGATCTGTCCTACCGCTATTTTGAACGAAACGACACGGTAAAGCGAGGTATGCATGAGATTGGATTTATGCACGAGATTCCATTCACGCTTTTTTCTGTGCATTTAAAAAGTCGTTACACCAGTGACAAACGAGATCCGCTTTCCGCTCAATGGCGTTTATTAGAAGCAGAATCTTGTAGAAATCGAATCATCGAACGCTTAGATCATGCGGATATACAGCATTATATCATAGCGGGTGATTTTAATGATAATCCTAATTCGGCACCCATGAGACGTTTTTATAAGAAAGGCAAAAGGCTCATTGGAAAACATTTGATTGGAATGGATCGTCGGGGAGAATCATGGACGCATTTTTATAATAAGGAAAAAGTCTATTCGATGGTAGATGGATTTGTCCTTTCACCGAGCTTAATACCATTGGTGCCCAGCGGCTTTGCTTCAATTATGGATGGGGCAGATTTTTATCAAGGGAGTGATCATCGATTAGTTTATTTTGATCTGAGCCGCTCAAAGTAATTGGTTTGATTTTTAATCAGAGTGATTCATCTATTGATGATGTATGAAAGTGGTGTTTTTAGGTACAGGAACCTCTCAAGGCGTTCCAATGATTGCTCAACCCAAAGGGACTTGTGATTTAGCGAATCCTAAAAATTGGCGTACACGGTGTTCGATTCATGTCGAAATGGGTGGACATCATATTCAAGTGGATGCAGGGCCCGAATTTAGAATGCAATGTATTCAAAATGAGATCGTCTCTGTGGATACGTTTATTTTGACTCATGCCCATGCCGATCATGTTATGGGAATGGATGATTTAAGGCGTTTCTGCGACTTGAATGGAGGTGTAGCTTTGCCGATATACAGCACAGAAGAGGCTTTAGGGCGTGTTCGATCAATATTTCCCTATGCGATTGGCGATAAGCCCGTTTCAGTTGGTTATCCTGCCTTTGCCCCTAATCGTATGCCTAAACGCTTAGAACTCCCTGGGGGTACAGTAGAATCGACCTTACTGCCACATGGGGAGGTGAATGTTTTGGGCTTAGTTTTTACCGAAAAGGATACAGGTCAGCAATTGGCTTATTATACGGATTGCAAGGCTTTGACTGAAGAGGCTTATCAATTGGCGAAAACAGTCGATGTTTTAATCGTAGATGGCTTGAGGCCAAAGCCTCATCCTACACATATGAATATTGAAGAGGCGGTTGCCTCTGCTCAGAAAATCAATGCTCCTCATTCTTACCTCACGCATATGACCTATGGAGTGGATCACGAAACAACAGAAGCGAGTTTGCCTAAGAATATTTCTTTAGCCTATGACGGGCTAGTACTTAATTTGTCTCAGTAAGCTCTTCGAAAATTCCCATATTTCGGAATTTCTTGTAACGTTTATCCAGTAGGCTTTTGGTACTGAGTTTCTTTAAACGAGTTAAATTAGACTTAATTTCATTTTTAAGATGTTTTGCAGCTAGGTCATAGTCCCGATGAGCTCCACCTGCAGGCTCAGAAATAATATCATCCACTACACCGAATTCTTTTAAATTTGTTGGGCTGAATTTGAGCGCTTTGGCTGCTTGAGGTGCGGCGGCTCGGTCTTTCCATAAGATGGCAGCACAGCCTTCAGGAGAAATAACTGAATAGTAACTGTTTTCTAAAATCATTACTGAATCGGCCACAGCAATTCCCAGTGCACCGCCAGATCCACCTTCACCAATTACAATGGTGATAATCGGAACTTTAAGTGTGCTCATATCTCTAATGTTAACCGCGATGGCTTCGGCAACGTGACGCTCTTCCGCACCAATTCCTGGATAGGCACCTGGCGTGTCCACTAGAGTAATAATTGGCATATTAAACTTTTCTGCCATTTTCATCAGACGCATGGCTTTACGATAGCCTTCAGGATTTGGACAACCAAAGTTTCTCTTAAGATTATCCTTGGTGTTGCGTCCTTTTTGTTGGCCAATAATCATAACGGGTTCTCCGTCAAGTAGTGCAGTACCACCTACAATCGCTGGATCATCTTTGAAACGGCGATCGCCATGGAGTTCTTCAAAATCAGTTGAGATGCGTTCTATATAGTCGAGTGAATAAGGGCGTTTAGGATGGCGGCAGAGTTGAACACGTTGCCATGGACTCAAATCCGAATAAATATTCGATTTTAAAAGTTCAAGTTTGGATTCTATCGCTTTAATTTCTTGGCTAACATCCACTTTAGTTTCTTCTGAAACTTGTTGTAGAGCAATCAATTGTTTTTCTAGCTCACGTAGTGGCTTTTCGAATTCTAATGTATAAGTGGTATGGTCCATTTTGGATCAATTTGATAAAACAAGGCTTGCCTGTCAATTCAGAGTAAGAAGAAAAATGAAAATGTAGTTAGGAGGATTCAGGGGGGCTTTTAAGCTGTTCTTTCCATCCGAGCATACGAGCTTGGGCATTGTAATGTTCCGCTTTCTTTTGGTCGCCTATTTGTACCCAAATTCTTGATAGTGTTGTATTTATATGTAAATCTTTATCATCTATAGCGAGGGCTTTTTCGGCAGCTTCTAGAGCCGATTGAAAATCTTTTTCTGACCAAAGAATTTCGGCTAGGGCATGCCATGCTTCTTTTTCATTAGGATGCTCGGACAGTAATTGGTTTAATTGTTCCTTGGCTTGTTTATTTTCACCGATGGTAAAATTAAAAATTGCATCATCAATTTCGTTTTGAATGACTTTTTTTCTATCCATAATCTAGTTTTTACAATACATTAAGTTCAGTCTTCTTAATCACTCAAGCAATATATGATACATCCCCAAATTGAAAAGTTAATAATCGTTCAAGTTAAAGATCTATTTTTTCAAAAACTGCAACAAGAGCTGGAACGTATTCCAAATGAAAGAGCAAAGATTGAGCGTTTGATCGAAGAAGAAAAAGCATCCATTGAATTAGCCAAAAGTGAACTTAACTCTAAAGAGGTGGAGCGAAATGATTTAGATTCTCAGATCAAAGGTAAGGAGTCAGACACGGCAAAATTCAAGACTCAGCAATTAGAGGTAAAGAAAAATGAAGAATATCGTGCCTTGACCCATCAAATTGAACAGGCTCAAAATGACATTTCTGAACTTGAGGAAAAAGAGATCGCTATCATGTATTCAATTGATGAAGCAAAAGTGAGTTTCGAGAAAGCAAAGTCCGACATTGATGAGCGAATCGCTCGCCAAAATGAACAGCTTTCCCAGCTCGAGGAACGTCTTAAGCAATTAAAAGAAGAGATAGGGTCAGCAGAGGGTGTTTATACCGAATCCCGTGAAGCAGTCGAAGCAGAAGCACTTGAAATTTATGATCGAACCAAAGCCCAAACAAAGCGCCCACCTTATATCGCTTCGATTGAAGTGCAAAATTGCGCTGGTTGTCATTTAAGGGTTTCTAATGATGTCCTCGGTCTAGCCATTAGTGGCGAAGAAATTATTACTTGCGATCAATGTGCAAGAATTGTTTATAAAACATAAAATCGAAATTAAAATCATGCATCTATTGAAGCTTGTTATTCTTAGCCTTCTAATTTCCCATTCCCTAATGTCTGAAACTCAATGGCGCCTAGATTGGTCTGATGAATTTGATTACGAGGGAAAACCTTCGGAAGAGAATTGGAGCTTTATCGTTGGTTACCCTGGATTCAATAAAGAATTACAGCGTTATACCGACTCATTGAAAAATTCCTTTGTTAAGGATGGACTTCTAAGAATTGAGACCCACATAGATAAAGTATCTGCGGCGGAATTTAAAGTGGTGAAATCAACCATAGAATCCTACGGAGGTAAGGCCGATGAATTGGAGCGTGAAGAGATCACTTCAGCCCGTTTGGTATCCTATGGTAAACGAGAGTTTTCAAATGCGAAAGTAGAGGTTAGGGCTCGTTTTTCTGATGGGCGTGGCTCATGGCCAGCGATTTGGCTTTTGGGTGATGAATCAAAACAAAAATGGCCCGCTTGTGGTGAAATCGATATTATGGAGCATGTCGGCCAAAATCCTAATGTTATCCACTCATCCGTGCATTCAAAGGATTATAATTTTCGTAATCGAGAGCACTCAACGAAAAAGACTCGAGTAGACTCAGTTGAGGATTTTCATGTGTATGCAGTGGAATGGAGCGATGAAAGTATAACTTTTTCCGTTGATGATGAACCCTACCATGTTTTAGAGCGAGGCGAGCGTTCCGATGAAAATTGGCCTTTCTTAAAAAAGGATCAGTATCATATAATTCTCAATATTGCAGTTGGCGGAGGATGGGCTGGGGCAAAGGGCTTAGATAAGCTATCCTTCCCATATTTTATGGAAGTTGACTATGTTCGGGTTTATGAAAGAATAAACTAGTGAAATACCCCGTATATATTCTGATAGCCTTTTGGGGCACATCACTAGCATTGTTCGCTCGTTTTGATTCTGTTGTGATTGAACCTGAAGGGTCGGGTAATGTTCATATCGCACTACCTGGTCTTTTACCCGATGCCACCGAGGATTTTGTTTATTACGATGCCGTTGCTAATGATGGCTATGAGTTTGTAAAATGGACGGGACATCACATGGGTGAAGATGAAGGCTCAACCAATCCGTATTACGAACATCGTTGGACAATTGGTGATATCGAGACAGGTGAACATAAGACTTTGACTGCTCATTTTCGGCTGATTAAGCCAGCACCTTTTTACACAGTGGTACAGAATGAGGGAGGCAATATTGTTTATCAAGGAGAGTGGATTACGGAACACCTTTTTCGTGAAACCTATACCGTTGAAGCTGAAGTCGGATATGTATTTCTTTTTTGGAATCTTTATCCAGAAGGTAGAGCCTACTCAAATCAATGGGTTTTTGAATACGACCCAAGTCAACCTGTCACTCTAGACTTAAAATTTTTATCCGCTCAATTTTCGGCATTAGAAGTTAATGCAAATTCCTTTACTTTGGATTATCCGACTTGGTTATCGGTAGTTGAAGAGCTAGAGCAATTAAAGCAGCAGTTATCTGAATCAGGTGATCAAGTACAAGCAGCATCCGAAATGAGTCAGTTAACAGAAGATGAAATTCTCGACCTGCGCCCAGGCTGTGTTCGTGCTTCAGTCCAAGGAAATTTGCTTCATCTAGAAATGAATCTGCAGACCACAGAAAATTTTGAAGGCGATACTTGGTCAAACATGGTCGACGAAAGTGGGGATGCCATGAAGGCAACGGTTGAAATTCCTATCGAAGGTGGGAAGCGATTTTATCGCTTTGGCAATTAAGCTAAAAGTAGCTTGTGCATTCAAAATGCTTTCAAAATATTTTGGTAGGCCGACGGGGACTTGAACCCCGAACCAATTGATTAAAAGTCAACTGCTCTACCGATTGAGCTATCGACCCATACCAAAGCGTTTAAAAACAAGTCTTTCTCTGACATTTGTCAAGTATGGAGCAAGGGAATTTAATCTGCTAGCTTACATAGTTAGGTTTAGACTGACTTTAAAGCTCTTAGAGGACGGTCTTACTTCAAGGCGTATTCGTACATTTTTGCACTGATCTGCTGCACGCTTTCTTCCATCGAACGATAATAATCACCATGGGTAGTCATGAGGCCTTGGTGTTGATGTTCTTCTTTGCCTGGCATGGTTTTAGTCGTATCGATTATGCCACACATATGCCAGCCGACAAAATCCGGACGACTCAAAGATTGTTTCATATACGCCAAAGTGAGTTTAGCTCTTTCTTCTTGGCTAGAACAATGCGGGCCAAAAGGCTTGGGCATGGTTTCTGTGGGAACAGTAAAGGCAGAGTCACCATTGAGTAAAGGTTGCTTGATTGAAATTTTTTCTGACCACTTCTGCATATTGATATTATGATTTTCAAGAATATCGTAATACTGAAAATTAATTAAATCGGTATAGTGTGAGGTGATTTTAATCACGGCTTCCAGTCCATCTGAATTGCCATTCAGCTTGTCGCCAAAAAATAAGTGGTTGGGGTTGTGGCGTCTGAAGGCTGCTTTCGCTGTTTTGTAATAATGATCCACGCACAGTTCTAAAAAGCCTACGTTATCTCTTCGCTCATCTTCATTTTGTGGATCAATGTTATCTCTCCAATTGTTCGCCTTTAATACATCTTCCCACGATTTAAAATTGCTTTGGTAAGTTCTATTGAAATCGCTGATGCCTTGATAGTGTTTTGTCATCAATTGGACATAGGCTCGTTTGCCTGGGGAATCACTTCCTAGGTTTCGAATTTGGCGGGGGAAGGTTGTGCCCTTATACCACTTTGCTTCTCCATCTGTGAAGAGTGGGCAGTCGGACATAGCAAAACCTAAGATCATTGGATCATTGGCATAGGGGGCTACCGTCTCCTTGGCCACACGTTCGCAAATATCGGCATAGTCTTGAGAGAAAACATCTCTGTAGGTTTCAGGAGAAGGATTGAGATAATGGGAGAGCTTGAGTGGTGAGTATTCTGCTACATAAGGGAAGCAGGCCTGACCAGGAGGTTCCGTTAACATATCGGCGTCGGTGTGAATCCCTAATGTATTAATGCCTAATCGTTTTAAATCAGCGAGGGCTGCTTTCTGGAATCCCTTGTTCCAATTAGGATCAAAAGGCCTATTTGCGTGAAACGCTTTATTCCAATGCTCACGATTATGGTCTTCTGCCCACCAGCCCACATGATAATGATTCACGCCAAAGCTGATAAAGGCATTGCCCTCAGGAGTTACCAGCCACCATCGCTCACCATCATGTTCAGTACGAAAAAAGCCAGTTGCCTTAAATGACTTTCCTTTCCAACCACCAAAGTCATCTCTCTCATCATGCTTTAGAGCTCTCAATGGTTTCTTCGCATAGACAAAACCAGAAGTCAGGAAAGCTATTAAAAGTTTAAAAAAGTTTCTGCGTGGGTTCATCTGGATAAATTAAAGAAATTATATTTTATCCAAATCAATAGAAACTTCAATCAACAAGAATGACTAAAATATGAGCTATTTTGAAAATCATCCTATGAAACAGATTAATTTTGTGTACTTTTGTAAAAGTGGTAGGG
>JAQWIW010000001.1 GCA_029248665.1 Opitutia bacterium
CTTGGATCCCCGCCCCCTGTAAGAGGATATAGAGTGTAAAAAGTGTCTAGAAAGTGTCCAAGCTACTATTCTTAATTATTAAGCCTAGCCAAAACAAAAGCCTCTAATCCTTTCGGAATAGAGGCTTAAAGATGGAGCCACCTGTCGGGATCGAACCGACGACCTGATGATTACAAATCAACTGCTCTACCAGCTGAGCTAAGGTGGCCTGGTAAAATTATCTATTAAACTGTAATGGTACTGGATCGGGGACTCGAACCCCGAACCAATTGATTAAGAGTCAACTGCTCTACCAATTGAGCTAATCCAGCATGCTCTGAATTTCAGAAAAGAGTGAGTGTGCTTTTGTTCGTTTTTCTGTCAAGCACTCTTCATTATTTAATCTATTTTTCAGTTTTTTTCGCAATGAGAATATGTCTTATTTGAAGTGTAAAATAATGATAATTTTTAAAAGTCATTATCGATGATGGATTTAGGGAATATTTCCGGACTTTTGGGTGAATTGTTATTCACATAAAAATGTGTATAACATGTTGATAGTCACAATATATTGGGTTTTTTTTAAAAAAAGTTACAATATGTTGTGTTCGAGGTTTGACAGGCATACAAAATGCTTTTTTATCAGCAATGTTGTTTGTCACGCATCCTTGGCACAGCCAAAACAGCTAAAATCACTATTATTTATAACAAATTAAATCAATCTCTATACTATGGATAAAGTCTATACAATCGGTTCAAAAAGCTTCGTCTTAGATCAAGCTAAAGCAGAAGAAGCATTTTCAGCAAAACGTATCATTAATGGTCGTGATACCATGTTTTTTAATATTTTGCCGCTAAAATACCAATGGGCCTATGAATTGTACAAGAATATGAAGAACAATCATTGGGAGCCAGAAGACATTCCAATGCAAAAAGATATTGAGTTGTGGCGTGGCACTGAATTAACAGATGTGGAGCGATGGATCATTAAAATGGCGATTGGTTACTTTTCTGCAGCTGAGGGTATTGTTGGTGATAATGTGATGCATGTGACTCGTGAATTAGTAACGGCACCGGAGTTAAAGTTGGTATTAGGGCGTCATGCTCATGAGGAAAACATTCACGCTGATTCTTTAGTGTACATGATTAGTTCATTGGGCATTAATCCGCATGAATGTGAATCAATGTTTGAAGACATTCCAACGATTGATCGCAAAACAGATTTCGTGGTCAGCAATTCAAAAGGCTTACGTCGCGACATGGATTTGACGAAGACAGAAGAGAAGCAGGCCTTTGCTAAAAATATCTTCTTGTTTGGACAATGCATGGAGGGAACTCAGTTCTATGGATTATTTGGAATGATTCTTTCTCTTTACCGCCAAAATAAATTCCCAGGCATTGGTCAAATGTTCCGTTATACTTTGAGAGATGAATCTAACCATATTGAACTCTTTAGAAATTTATTCATGGACCTTGTTGAAGAGAATGAGGACGTGTGGACTGAATCCTTCCGCCAAGAGCTCAGAGATCTGATGGCTGAAGCAGTTTCTCTTGAAAAGGCATTCATTAAGGACTGTTTGCCAGTCAATTCAGTTGGTTTGAGTTCAGAAGAATTTTGTCAGTATATTGATTACATCGCCGACCGTCGTCTTGAGGGCGTTGGTTTGGAGGGGCTGAATCCAGGAGTGAAGAATCCATTCCCATGGTTAGCTGAAATGATGGACATCAAGAAAGAGCAAAACTTCTTTGAGGGTCGGGTTACCGAGTATCAAAAAGCCAGTGCTCTCGGCAATGTTGACGACGATGAACTGTAATTGGATAGCATTCCATCATCAGTCTTACTCTATCGGCTAATTACTCCCACAAAAAAACTATTAACTACTACACATAATATATAAAAAAGATACTTACCTATGTTTAAAAAATATGCATTTGAAGAAGATCTAGAATTAAAACGCTTCACTGATACTCCTTTCGAAAACAAACCCCGTTTCGATTGGCGTGGTGTTATCAGTGCAGAGCAATTTTCTAGTTCAGAAATCCGAATTCAAACAGAATCGGGTGAACAGGCTTTTGATTTGGCAGAAATTGCTGAAACAATTGGCTCAGCTTTAACGGACCTTCTTTTATCAAGAAAAGAAGATGAGATTTTCACTGAAGTGAACCAGAACTTTGTCGCTAAGGTAGCAGAAAGTGTTGGTAAAGTATTGAGTAGCCGAATTGAAGAAGGCAAGGAATTGAAATTATCGAACCACGATATTCATTTATTGATTGAGAAAGCGTTAATTGAAAATGATGCTTACGACGTGGCTAAGAGTTTGGTCTTTGCTCGCAAAGGTGGTAGCGTTAAAGCAGACGAAAGAAAGCCAATTGCGGTTCAGTTGATTCGCAGAAATAAGCAGGTGGTTCCTTGGAATGAATCTAAAATCGAGATTGCAGTTAGAAAAGCTTTTTTGTCCTTACATCTTGATTCTCAGCCTGCGGTAAAGATCGCTCGTTCAGTTACAGATCGATTGAATGATGCAGATCAAGCGTTTATCAATATCGAGGATGTGCAAGATGCGGTACAAGAAGAAATGATGCGTCAGGGCTTTTTTAAAGTGGCTGAGTCCTATATTTTACATCGTGCTCACAGAGCTCAATTACGAGACTTAGAAGTCAAACCAGTTGAGGACGAGCAGCAAGAAGCGATGATTGTTGTTACCGATGAAGAAGGGAATAACAATTTCTGGGATGGTTTAGATCTAAGGTTGCGAATTGATTTTGCCATGATCGGTCTTGATTTGAATTTAGCTAAGGATGAGATCGAAGCGGAATTACGCCGCTCTTTGTATCCAGAGATGAAACGTTCAGACCTTCAGAAAACGATCATTTTGAATGCAAAATCGATGATCGAAAAAGATGCAGATTTTGCTAAGTTTGCCGCTCGTATCTTACTCACTTATATTTATGAAGAGGTCCTCGATTGGGATATTATCAAAGATGGGGTGAACGGATTGAAAGAGGCCCACCGTACTGGCTTTAAGACTTACTTGAAAAGGGCGGTTGAAATCGATCGTCTGAATTCTGGTTTGTTGGAATTTGATATCGAAGCGATCAGTGCATCACTCGACCCTTCAGCTGACTTGAATTTTGATTACTTGGGAATTCAAACTTTATACGACCGTTATTTAATTGTGGATAAAGTGGCTAAGGTAAAACGTCGTCTTGAAGTTCCTCAGTTTTTCTGGATGCGTGTTTCTATGGGATTATTCATTCGCGATGAAGTGAATAAAGAGCAAAAAGTTTCTGATTTATATAACTTGTATAAGAGTCGTCGTTTTTGTTCTTCAACACCAACTTTATTCAACTCAGGTACCTTACATTCTCAGCTTTCTTCCTGCTACCTTTACAAGGTGGACGATACCATCGAATCAATTATGCACCGAGGCATCGCCGACAATGCATTCTTGTCTAAGTGGGCAGGTGGTTTAGGTGGTTCATGGACATCTGTTCGTGGTACTGGTGGATTTATTAAAGGTACCAATGGTGAAAGTCAGGGCGTGATTCCATTCTTGAAATTGCACAATGACCAATTGGTAGCTGTGAATCAAGGCGGCAAACGCCGTGGTTCAGGTTGTGCTTATTTAGAAACCTGGCACAATGACATTATAGATTTCCTCGAATTGAGAAAAAATACAGGAGACGATCGAAGACGGACTCATGATATGAATACCGCCAACTGGATACCTGATTTATTCATGAAGCGTATGGAATCACGTGGTGACTGGACTTTGTTCCGTTCTAATGAAGTTCCTGATTTGCATGACTTGTACGGGAAAGCATTTGAAGATCGTTATGCTGAATATGAGGCAAAAGCAGAGCGTGGTGAAATCTTCGGTGAAACAGTACCGGCCATTGATTTATGGAAATCAATGCTTCGTATGATTTTTGAAACAGGGCATCCTTGGATTACCTACAAAGATCCTTGTAACATTCGCAGCCCACAAGACCACGCTGGAGTGATTCACAGTTCAAACCTCTGTACAGAAATCACTCTGAATACTAGTGCAGATGAGACAGCGGTATGTAATCTTGGTTCAGTTGTTTTGGACTCGCACTTAGATAAAGATGGCAACCTTGATCATGAAAAATTGAGAGAAACCATCCGTATTGCAGTTCGTGCTTTGGACAACGTGATCGATATCAACTTTTATCCAACTGATTCCGCTAAGACGGCGAATACACGTCACCGTCCAATCGGCCTTGGTATCATGGGGCTACAAAATGCCTTATACAACAAGAACATCGCATTTGCCTCTCAAGCGGCAGTTGAGTTCAATGATGAATTCATGGAGGCTATTGCCTACTATGCATACGAAGCTTCATCAGACTTAGCGGAGGAATTTGGCACTTACAGTAGCTATAAGGGTTCAAAATGGGATCGTGGAATTATGCCACAAGATAGTATCGATCTCCTAGAGCAAGAGCGAGGTATCGAAATCAATGTGCCAAGAGCTGGTAAAATGGACTGGAAGCCTTTAAGGGAGAAAATTGCAAAACAAGGAATGCGTAATTCTAACGTCTTAGCAATCGCCCCAACTGCGACCATTTCCAATATCATGGGAACGACACCGTGTATTGAGCCTACTTATAAGAATTTATTCGTGAAGAGTAATCTTTCTGGTGACTTCATCGTACTTAATAGCAGCTTAGTCAAAGACTTAAAGGCGGAGAGTTTATGGGATGAAGAAATGGTGGATCAGTTGAAATATTTCGACGGTGAATTGGATTCAATCGAAAATATTCCAGATCACTTACGTGAAAAATATAAGACTGCTTTCACCATCGATTACCAATACTTTATTGATGCGGCATCTAGACGACAAAAATGGATCGACCAAGCTCAGTCCGTTAATTTGTTCCTTCCTGAGCCGGATATTAAAGCACTTTCACACATGTATCGTGATGCTTGGCATAAAGGTTTGAAGACCACTTATTATTTAAGAACTTTAGGGGCTTCAAACATTGAAAAAGCAACTGTTGCAGTTAAGAAAGAAATGCGTGGGCGTGTTTCGGATACTGCGGCAGGCGGAGATGCTAAAAAAGAATATTCTGATGCAGAGAAGCAAGCATGTTCACTCGATGCCATGATCAATGGCGGAGAATGCGAAGCCTGTCAGTAAGTACAGTTTATATTGAATTAGATTAGAGAAATAATTCAGAGAAAAGCTACTCCATCATAGGGGTAGCTTTTTTATTTTTTACGACTGGAACGTCTGAATTTCCTCAACTTATTTAAGTCTTTTGGGCTATTAGGAACATCGCCTTTTTTTGAGCTGATACCCTTAATTTTTTGACTTTGTGATTGCGCGGATATGGCAAAATCCAGTTGTCGTTTATATCGATCCACCTTGAGTACATTGACTTTGATTCGTTGGCCAAGTGAGAAAATTTGCCTGGTTCTTTTGCCTACAATATTCTGTTCATTTGAAGATATGAAATACATATCTTTACCTAATTTAGAAATATGAACAAAACCGAAAGCTTGCGAGTCGGTTAACTCAATAAAGAGACCATGTTTTTTAACATCTGTAATAATCGCATCAAAATCATTGGGTGGTTTGATTTTTAATTCCTGCTCAAAATATTCCAGAAGTTTTACTTTGGTGGATTCTCTCTCCGCATCGACACTATTTCTTTCTGTGATATTGAGATGTTGGGTAATCGATTCTAGAGTGGATTGATTATAGCGAATTTCAACAGTTTCAGGAGCATAATTGGATTTAGATTTGGCTAGATAGGCATCAAGTATGCGATGAACGATTAAATCTGAATAGCGTCTGATCGGAGAAGTGAAGTGCGAGTAGTCCGTTTTTGCGAGTCCGTAGTGTCCGTCAGCAGTTGGTCGATATTGGGCCTGTTTTAGGCTTTTAAGCACTTGAAGCTTTAAGGCATAGGACTGCGGATGCTCTTTGAGTTGCTGGAGTAGTCGTGACATTTCCGCTGGCTTCGAGAGTTGGTTACAAGGTACTCCGTAGGTTCTCATTATTTGCCTAAGTTCAACGAGTCGAGTGTCTTCAGGTTTGTCGTGAACTCGATAGATTGAGGCAATGCGTTCACGTTTGCTCAATCGTGCGACTTGTTCATTCGCCACCAACATAAATTCCTCAATGACCTGATGGCTGATATCGTTCACTTGTTTTTCTAAGCGTTCGGCATAGCCTTCTTTATCCACATAAATTTTCAGCTCATTCATATCTAAATCAAGTGAGCCTTTTTTGAAGCGTCTCTTTCTCAATTTTGAAGCGATGGACCAAAGTGATTGGATACTTGTTTTTAGGTGAGATAATTCTTTGTTATCTAAAGTTTTTAAATCGCGTCCGATTGAGCCGGTTTGGTGCTTTGGAGGTAGAGGAGTTTGCTTGATTTTTTCAAGGTCATCTTGCTCCATAAAGGCCAATGCTTGCTTATAAGTCAGGCGCTTGTTGCTTCGAATTACGGTATTAGCAAATTCAACCTTCTGAATCTCTGCGTTGGAATTAAATTGTACTATGACTGACTTTGTCAGTCTATCTTCGGCTTCAACTAAGGAGCATAACCCGTTTGAAAGGGAGTGGGGAAGCATCGGGATGACCGTACCGACTAAGTACGTGCTGTTACCACGGTTTTGTGCTTCAACGTCTAAAGGGGTCTTTGGTTTTACGTAAGCCGATACATCGGCAATGTGTACACCGATCTCTATCAGGTCGTCATTGATTTTTTTGACAGATAGGGCGTCATCAAAATCTTTTGCATCATCTGGGTCGATGGTAAAGGTATAGTCATTACGCAGGTCGAGACGATTTTTACTATCGGCCTCCTCAACTTTGGTCGGTATTGAATTCGCCTGTTTCAAAACCTCATCTGGAAAATCCGGGTCTAAATTGTATTTAATTAAAATCGCCTTGAATTCAGCTTTAGGTTCATGAGTTTTGCCCAAAATTTTGATAATTTTCGCTTCCGGCATAATCACTCTTTGTGACCAATTGACTAATTCAAAAAGTACTTTGTCTCCATCTTCAATCGATTGCTCATATTCGCCAAGAGATATTTTAGGTACAATAAATTCAGGAATAACATAGGGATCGTCAGCAGCGATATAGCCGTGATCATCCGAATGATTTCTATAGGTGCCAATATAAGTATCTCGAGCTCGCTGTATTACTTTGAGCACCCTAAGTGATGGAGAGTCGTCTGCTTGTGTTACCTGACTTTTATTTTGCTTCTTGCGGTAATCATAGCGTGGTTTTTTATTTTCAATAATTCTACCGAGAACAGTGTCTCCTTGAAGCGCCACATTTGTATCATCTTTAGATATAGTATAAGGGTCTTTGCCTATTGATCCTTCTTGAAAAAATAAAGCAGAACCATTTTGTTTAAATTTTATCTTTCCCTTTATATAGCTACTAGTCTCACTGATCACAATACGATGATTTTTACCGTATTCAATTTGGTTTTCTTGCATCAATTGATTAATACATTCAAAAAATAATGACTGATTTTGGCTAGAAACTTTTAATACATTAGCTAAAGCTTCTTTCTTAATTGGTTTGTAATCAGAGGATTGCAGTAATTTTAATACGGATTTTTTGAAATGAATAGCTGAAGACATGTGTATGCTTTTAGATGTATTTGAATTTTAAGTTTTTACGAGACTTCTTTAGAGATAATGCAGAATAGTTTAAAACGAACTGTAGCTTTATTAAATAGGCTGCAGTTTTTTACGGAGTCAATCGTACCCGATTTAATCTGTTGGATTAAGCTGGGATGTCGTATCAGTAATACACCTATATTAGAACTGATGAAGAATAAGAACTTTATCCGTTCAAGTAGAGGGTAGTCAGAAAATTCGACGTGTTTTAATACGCTTCGGTTAAAGACAACGAACCTAATTCACGATTAAAGTAACGAAATTTATGTGCATCAGATGCTTTATTTTCTGCCATATGTCATATGCCATATTTGTGAGATTACTGTGCCACAGTTTCGCTCAATTGTTGCATTATCTTATAATTTTGTTCCACCAGTTGACTTGGGTCTTCGATCAGGCCTGCAGAAACTTTGGTCGTTTCTAAGATTTGCATGGCTAGAAGCTTAGCTAAGTCAGGATTATTAGTTTGAAGACCGGCTATATTTTTAATCAGTGGATGCTTAGGATTAATTTCTAAATGAATGTTTGTTTCTGCATTTTGCATCTCATCTAATTTTTGCATCGCTTTAAGCATTTTCTTCATTTGTGCGGTCATCATTTTGTCGCCATTAACTATAATAGCTGGGCTGTTGGTCAGACGTGTACTCGTAGAAATTTCTTTGATTTCAGGAAGGGTTTCTTTGAGAAAAGCACACAAGCTTTTTTCAGTATCTTCATCTAGTTGCTCTTCGGTCTCATCTTGCTCTACCTTCTTGATAGAATCCAGATCGATATTTGCTGAGTCTACAGAAACAAAGTTTTTCTCTTGGAAATTTCGTGCGTGATTCATTACAAACTCATCAATCGGCTCAAAGAGGAATAAGACTTCAATGTTTCGTGAATTGAAGGCTTCTAAATAAGGAGATTTTTCAATCGCATTACGATTAGCTCCAAAAAGAAAATAGATTTCTTTTTGTTCTTCTAAAGCACGAGAGAGATAGTCGCTAAGACTGGTGGTCTCTCCTTCTTTAGTGTAGCTAGATTCATATCGAAGTAGATTAAGTAACTGATCACGGTGAGTGAAATCTGAAGTTACGCCTTCTTTCAAAAAGATACCAAATTTGTTCCAAAAGTTTGTATATTCTTCAGGTTGTTTGTTGGCCTTCTCTTCAAGTTGTTTTAAATAACGTTTGGTCAGTAGTTTATTCAGTTTCTGAACTAATGAGCTATCCTGCATCGACTCTCTGGAAATATTAAGAGGCAAATCAGAGCTATCAACAACACCTCTTAAGAAACGCAACCAATCGGGTAATAGATTTTTTGGATCGGCCTCGATGAGAATTTTGCGGCAGTATAAACTCACCCCTGGTTCCATACGACCAAAGCCAAAGCCTTCCATATTTTCACTAGGTGTGTAGAGTAGGGCATTGATCTCTAGCGGTGCATCCGCATTGAAATGAAGCCAAAATTGCGGCTCATCAAAAGCTTTCGATTGGAATTTATAGAATTCTTTATATTCCTCTTCAGAAATATCCTTTTTGTTTTTCAGCCAAAGAGCTCCCATTGTCTTTAATGTCTCATCATTGAGCTTTATGGGAAATTGAATGAATGCTGAATAATTGTTAATAATAGTTTCTAGGCGTTCCTTATTAGCAAATTCTTTATAGTTTTCGCTTAAATGAATGAGGATACGAGTGCCTCGTGGTTCATCGCTCTCAATGGTTTTGATTTCATAAGAGCCTGAGCCGTCGCTGATCCAACTGAGTGATTCTCCGTCTTCTTTCCATGTGCGTGAGAAAACCTCAACTTTATCCGCCACCATGAAAACGGAGTAAAATCCAACCCCAAATTGTCCAATTAAATTGTCGTTCTTTTCACCGGATTCTTGTAAGGCTTTTAAAAATGCTTTTGAGCCAGAGTGGGCGATGGTTCCTAGATTTTCAACTAGCTCTTCTCGTGTCATTCCAATACCTGAATCTTCAATCGTAATGGTGTTTTTTTCTTCATCAAATTGTACTTTTATCTCTAATTCTCTTTCCGCATCATATATATTTTTTTCGGTCAGTTGCGTATGCCTTAACTTTTCTGTTGCGTCTGAGGCATTCGATACTAATTCACGAATGAAAATTTCTTTATCCGTGTAGAGTGAATTCACTACGATATCTAGGACTTGTTTGACCTCTGCTTGAAATTCGTGCTTTTCAGTATTTTGTTTAGTCATTGTTGTTTGGTGTTTAAGCGTGTTAAAAAATAGTAAATCTTTTTCAGAATCATTTCTTTTATTTGATCTTTATTGAAAAATCAAGTTTTGCTCTAGATTAATTTATATAAAAATGCTGTTTAGTTCCCGATGATTTAGGATTGATTTTAAGCAAAAAGTGAGTCTTTATGTCTCTATGCAGGCAAGTATTCTAATTGTAGATGACGAAAAAAACACTCGAGAAGGCCTTCGTTTAGCGCTTGAGGATGATTATGATGTTTACACGGCATCCAATGCTGTTGAAGCCTTTAATCTGATGGAGCTTGAGTCTTTTGACGTTATTTTAACCGATTTACGTATGGCTGGTAAATCGGGTATGATGGTGATTGACCATGCTATGGCTCAGTCCAATAAACCAATTTGTATTATGATGACGGCTTATGGTGACGTGGATACAGCGGTAGAAGCGATGCGTAGAGGTGCTTTTGATTTTCATACCAAACCTATCAATATCGAAAAACTTGAATTCATGATCAAGAGGGCAATACAGTCCAAAAGTATGGAAAAAGAGAATGCGGTGCTTCATAAGCGACTGGATAATCGTTATCAATTCAGCCAAATAGTGGGCAATTCTCAAGCTATGGTTGAGGTCTTAGATCGAGTCAAATTAGTTGCACCTACTAAAGCAACCGTTCTCATAGAAGGGCAAACTGGTACTGGGAAAGAATTAATTGCACAATCCATTCACCAAAATAGCGAGCGTGCTCGAAAGCCTTTTGTTGCTGTCCATTGTGCAGCATTGGCGGCAAATTTATTAGAAAGTGAATTATTCGGTCACGAGAAAGGATCCTTTACTGGAGCTAATGAGCGTCGCATAGGTCGTTTTGAATCTTCTGATGGGGGCACTTTATTTTTAGATGAAATCGGAGAGATTGATGCCTCTACGCAAGTAAAGCTTTTACGCTTTTTAGAGACACGATCTTTTGAGCGTTTAGGAAATTCTAAATCTATTAAAGTAAATATTCGTCTGGTTTGTGCAACAAATAGAAATCTTTCTGAAATGGTACAAAGGGGAGAATTTAGAGAAGATTTATATTATAGATTGAATGTCATTCGCATTCATCTTCCCTCTTTAATTGAACGTAAAGAAGATATTCCTTTGTTATTAAAACATTATCTCAGACTATTTTCTAAGGAAAATGAAATTCCTTCCTTAAAATTATCTAAAGATACTTTGAATATTTTAGCTAATTATACCTGGCCAGGTAATATTCGTGAATTGAGAAACTTTTGCGAAAATGTCCTTATTTTAAAGCAAGGTCAGACAGTTATTCCGGAAGACTTAGAAGCGAAATTTTTTAATTCAGAAACGAATGAAACAGATGATCAGTCTCAGTCTCAATTTTACAATAGCAATAAATCATTAAATACTAGTTTGAGTTTGGATATGAATGAGAAACAATTATTGCGAAATGCCTTACTGAAGTCTGGAGGCAATCGAACTAAAGCAGCTCAGCTTATGGGGATTAGTCGGCGAACCCTCCACCGTAAACTTTTAAAATGGCCTGAGCTGGATCCAGACTTTTCTTAGAAATATTATCTTGAACCCTTCGCTAGTTTAAATATCAGTATTCATATGCGATGTTTCAATTTCACAAAAATCATTTGTTTAAGTTTATGCTTTCATTTTGTTGCATTTGCTAGTGAGATTCGAATGGCTTATTCAGACTTAATTCGAGACGATCTTCAAAATTTTTTAAGCGATCATTCAATTTCATTCCAGAAAAACTTTAACGCAGAGGTAAACAATTTATCAATCTACAAGTCAGGCAGTTTGCCAATGATTGAAGATTTTCTATCGGACCGTTTAGATTTATGTATTTTAGCCATTCCCGAAGGAAGTGATTTACCTATTTTAGAGGATGATAAATTGGTTAAAATCCCTTTAGCTTATAAATCTTCAATTGTCGTAGTTAATAGAGATAACGCAATATCAGAACTTACTGTAGATCAACTATTTAAGCTATTTGGAATAACTGGTTCAACTGCCAGTATGCTCAGTTGGAGAGATTTTGGACTAGCTTCTTTTTCTACCAGTTTCATCAAAGCTTATTCTGTTCAAGAGGATATTGGGATTTCTTCAGATTTATTTCGCTATACCGCACTCAATTCAATGGCGTTTAACTCAAATGTGGAATTTGGTCAAATGGAAGAGGTCGAGCGTAGGATCGTACAAGACAAAACCGCTATTGGTCTTTTCCCTAGTATCCCCGAAAACCCTAATTTGAAGGTTTTATTTATTGCTCAAGATGATGAATCAATTGCCTATGGGCCAAGCATTGATAATATATACTACTCAGATTATATTATTCGCTTACCTTTCTACATAGTTTACAATATCAGGGATACAAAGCGATTGTATCCATTAATTAATACGCTGCTCAGCGATTCAGTCGCTGAAATTTTGGAAGCAAATCATTTTTTCCCTTTGCCAAAAGTGATCCGAGAAAAATATATAATTGATACACAGTTATATTTACAGGAGAACGAAGAATAAACTTTTTAAAAATCCCATTGACACTTAGATGCGGATTTCCTTTCTTTTATCTTACTAATTTATTGCGAGCGTAGCTCAGTTGGTAGAGCACCACCTTGCCAAGGTGGATGTCGAGAGTTCGAACCTCTTCGCTCGCTCCATTTTAAGCCCTTAGTTCATACTAAGGGCTTTTTATTTGGATAATTTGTTTAGTGAAATGAGATTTATAGAAATGTTGGCACGCCAATTGCTCTATATCTCCTGTTCACAGTGAACAATTAACTAAACAATTATAATTATGAAGATCAAAAACATCTTTTTAACACTATTAGTCAGCGGATTAACATTCTTTTGTTTATCAGCAAATTTAAACGCAGAGGTTCTTTTAGATCCTTTGACTTCTGGCGATGATGACTACATCGCATTACTTGAGGCCCAAGGCGAAAGTGCCTATGCCTTTGACTTTTTCACAACTAGTATGTTGTGGACAGTTATCGCAGCTGCTTTAGTATTTCTAATGCACTTAGGTTTTGCTACTCTAGAATGTGGTCTTACCCAATCCAAGAACACCGTAAATATTCTTTTCAAAAATACCTTTATTATATCAATGGGTATTTTAACTTATGCACTTGTCGGTTTCAATACTCACTATCCGTGCGGATCTTGGATTATTGAAGGTTGGCTATCATTGAATGGCCCTTTATCAGCTGGTAACGTTGATGATACATTTGCCTATGGTGGTGTTGGTCTAGCTATGACTGGATATGGAGATTTTATTTTCCAAGCAATGTTTGCTGCTACAGGAGCAACAATTGTATCTGGTGCAGTTGCTGAACGTATTAAATTACTTCCTTTTTTGATCTTCGTTACATTGTTAGTAGGTCTTGCTTACCCAATGATCGGTGCTTGGCACTGGGGTGGAGGATGGCTAAGTGAAGCTGGTTTCTATGACTTTGCTGGTTCATCAGTAGTTCACGCATTTGGCGGTTTCGCTGCTTTAGCTTGCGTTATGATCCTTGGACCAAGAGCAGGTAAATATGTGGATGGTAAAATCAAACCAATTCCTGGTCACAGCATGCCACTCGCAGCAATCGGCGTATTCTTACTTTTCTTAGGTTGGTTCGGATTCAATGGTGGTTCTGTACTTTCTGCAAATCCTGGTCCTTTAGGTCTTGTTTTCACAACAACCGCATTAGCAGGTTGTGCAGGTTGTTTAGCCGCGATGTTCTTCTCATGGATCTTCCTTAAGAAACCAGACATCTCAATGGCATTAAATGGTATTCTTGCCGGTCTTGTAGGTATCACAGCAGGTGCTGACTCAATGGGCCCTTGGGCTGCAGTCATCGTTGGTGCGATTGCTGGTGTGATCGTAGTACTATCAATTATCTTCTTTGATTCAATTAAGATTGATGATCCAGTCGGTGCGATCTCAGTACACGGTATCTGTGGTATCTGGGGAACAATTGCAGTAGGTGTCTTCGGTGGTGCTGACCTTGTTATTCAAATCATTGGTACGCTATCAGTATCAGCTACAGCGTTTATTTTCTCATATGTTGTATTCTCAATTATTAAGGGAATCATGGGAGTACGTGTATCTCCAGAAGAAGAGGCCGAAGGTCTTGATTTAGCGGAGCACGGACAATCTGCATATAGCATCAATTAATAATTTAAAAAAAAAGAAATTAATATGAAATTAATCAAAGCTATCGTAAAACCTTTCAAACTTGAAGAAATCAAAGAAGCACTCTCTGAGCAAGGTATTGAAGGAATGACAGTCACAGAAGTTAAAGGATATGGCCGTCAAAAAGGACATACCGAAATATACAGAGGTAGTGAATATACTGTAGATTTCCTTCCAAAAGTTCTTATCGAAATCGTTGTTGACGACGCAGCCGTCGAAAAAACAACACAAACTATCATTTCTGTCGCTAAAACTGGTAAAATTGGTGATGGGAAGGTGTTTGTGCTTCCAGTAGATAGTGCAGTTCGTATTCGAACTGAGGAAACTGGAGCAGAAGCTCTCTAGTAACTTAGGTTACACATAATTACTTAGTTAAAGGTAAACATACTAGACGGTCTCATTCCATATTGAGACCGTCTTTTTTTGTCTTAATTTATAAAGAAAAAGAAAAATCTTGTCATAAAAAAGCCCATAAACTGTTATGGCACCATGTTTACCAAATTAACTAAATTAACCTTATTGGTTTTTTTAGCTCTTCCAGCTGTGCTATTTGCATCCGATGGATCAGCTATCAACTCAGGCGACACTGCGTGGATTATCACCGCAACCGCTTTAGTTTTATTCATGACTCTTCCTGGGCTCGCCTTATTTTATGGCGGCTTAGTGCGCTCGAAAAACTATTTATCGGTTTTGATGCACAATGTGGCTATCGCCTGTTTGGCATCAGTTCTTTGGGTTATCTGCCTATACAGTATCGCCTTTACTGAAGGAAATGCTTATTTTGGCGATCTTTCAAAAGCGTTCTTGAGCGGAATCAACCAAGATTCAGTCAGTGGAACTATTCCAGAACTCCTCTTTGTCGGCTTTCAAATGACATTTGCGATCATCACACCAGCTTTGATCATCGGAGCCTTTGTTGAACGCATGAAATTCACGGCAGTGCTTTTATTCACAGGCTTATGGCTCTTTTTAGTCTATGCACCCGTAACTCATTGGGTCTGGGGTGGCGGTTGGCTTTCTCAAATGGGAGTGATTGATTTCGCTGGTGGTTTAGTTGTTCACGCGACTGCAGGTATTTCTGCTTTGATTTTAGCTAAAGTACTCATGCCAAGAAAAGGCTTTCCCGATCGTTTATCAGTACCACATCAACCAGGTCTTGTTATGATAGGTGCTTCCATGCTCTGGGTAGGGTGGTTCGGATTCAATGCAGGTAGCCAATTAGCTGCTGACGGTCAAGCCGCTATGTCTTTACTCGTAACGCATATCTCTGCATCGGTTGCTAGTTTGACTTGGATGGTTATCGAATGGAAAAAGAATGGTAAGCCAGGTCTAGTAGGAATCGTAACCGGTACAATTGCTGGACTCGCCACTATCACACCTGCATCAGGTAGTGTTGGACCTATTGGAGCCATCATCATTGGTTTCTCTGCCGGTGTCGTTTGTTATTATATGTGTGGTATCATCAAAGGTGCTTTAAAAATCGACGATTCACTCGACGTATTTGCTGTGCACGGAGTCGGTGGTATCCTTGGAACTCTACTCGTAGCCTTTTTAGCTGCTGATACATTCGGTGGTAACGGAGGTGTTGATTTTGATGCACTTGCTCAACTTAAAGTACAGGCAATTGGTGTCGTCACCGTAGTAGCCTGGTCCAGTATTGCTACAATCATCATCATTACTATTTGTAAACTAGTTACAGGTTTAAGAGTGAACGAAGAAAGCGAAACCCTTGGTCTCGACGAAGCCGAACACGGCGAAAATGCTTACAACATAGACTAATATCTGAACTTGTCACAGTCACTTAACCCTATATTATAAAATTTATGAAATTAATAAAAGCTATTATCAAACCCTTTAAACTAGAAGACGTAAAAGCTGCACTCGAAGAAATCGGTGTATCTGGCATGACCGTGATCGAAGCCAAAGGCTACGGTCGTCAAAAAGGACACACGGAAATTTACCGTGGTAGTGAATATACAATTGATTTTCTGCCTAAAACAGTGATCGAAGCCGTTGTTGAAGATGACGTAGTTGCTTCAGCAACAGAAGCGATCATCACCAGTGCGAAGACAGGAAAGATTGGAGATGGAAAAATCTTCGTCATCCCTGTAGAATCAGCGATTCGTATTCGTACGGAAGAAAAAGATAGCGAAGCTATTTAATTCACACACATTCTAGACACGCTTTATTCAATCGCTTATTGACTCAGTTCAATAAGCGATTTTTTTTATTTATAGCTTTCACACTAAATCATTTAAATTATGTCCGTACCAAAATTTTTAAACGAACTTCTCGATGCCCGTTCGCCTACAGGCTGTGAATACGAAGCCCAAGCCGTTGTCGATCAATGGATCGAGCCCATCGCCGACAACTACCGAAAAGACATCATGGGAAATCGTTTCGCCACGATAAATCCAGAAGGCGACCCAAGTGTACTTTTTGCCGGACACATCGATGAACTCGGACTCCTTATCACTTATATTGATGACAAAGGCTTTCTTTACTTTGAGACCCTCGGTGGACACGATCTCAGCATCATATCAGGAAGACGTATTGCCATCCTCACCGAGAAAGGTGTGGTCAAAGGTGTCACTGGCAAGCGAGCCATTCACCTCATGAGTCCTGAAGATCGCAAAAAAGTCCCACAGACCCACGAAATTTGGATCGATATCGGCGTAAAAAGCAAAGCCGAAGCCGAAGCCCTCGTTTCCATAGGCGATGCCGGAGTATACGACCAAAGCTTTGAACTCATCCACGGCACCGTAGGAGTCGCCCGAGCCTTTGATGACAAAGCAGGGGCCTACGCCATTCTCGAAGCTACTCGTCGACTCGCTGAAGCACGCACAAAAGATGCCAGCTCTCTTCAGGCAAAAGTTATCGGTGTAGCCACCACCCAAGAAGAGATCGGCACTCGTGGAGCCATCACCGCAGCCTTTTCCGAAAATCCTGATTTCGCCATCGCCGTTGATGTCGGACATGCTACGGATTCACCCAACTGCGATAACCGAAAATACGGTCAATTTATTCAAGGCGGCGGCCCAATCATATGCAAAGGCCCCAACATTAACCCAATTGTTTTCAAGAAGCTCAAAGCCTTAGCCGAGGCCAATGATATCCCGCATCAGATTGAAGCCGATGCTCGTCCTACAGGTACCGATGCACGAGTCATTCAAGTCGCACAATCGGGCATCGCTACGGGACTTCTTTCAATACCGCTCCGCTATATGCACACACCGAGTGAAATGGTAGACCTCGAAGACATAGAGAACACCGTCAAACTCCTTGTGGCTTTTGCCCAGTCCCTCAAAGCAGGTGACAACGGCATTTGGTAGTAAGTTTTTTTTACTTACTTCATAGGTTTTTTCTTAAAAACCTTTTTCGATGGAGGCTGATTCGACTCAGATGGGTTACACGAAAGTGTGTCTTGTTTTTGCTTATTCTAATTTAGATTTTTCTTAAGCTTATTTTTTCATTTTAATTAATGATTAAGGGTAGGGTCCCAAATGTTATTCCAAATTCATTTGAATTTTTCTCAGCACATTCAAGGCAAATTGGGAATAATTAAAGCTCAAGTGACAAGTACACAAAAGGAAGCAGCTGACTATGGTATATTTTTCGGGAAAGAAGCAGAAAATAATAAAAAAGCATCATGGATAAATTTTTGGTGCATGGCAGTTATTATCTTTGTAGTTGTTTGTTATTTTAGCGTACTAATTTTACTAGTTCCTAAAGAATCTCCTCAGGTGAATGAATCGAATGCTTTTTCTGCTGTGTATTTATTGAATGCACAAAACGTCTTTAAGTTTTTTATTCTATCCGTAGGTTTTTATTTAGCGAATCATTTTGCTCGACGCTTCTATGCAGAAAAGCACTTGTATAACTTAAATACACAAAGGCAGAACGCATTAAATTCCCATAAGAAAATACTCGATTCAGTCCAAGCTACTGACTCTGAGAATGAGAAAGAAATTAGAAATGCCATTTTACTAGAACTGACAAAGGCGATTTTTGAAAATAAAGATACTGGTTACATTAAGCAAAAAGAGGATCATTCAATAAATATTTCGCCAGGCGTTAAACTTTAAGAACCGTACTGTTTTTATAGCAATGGGACGATTATTGAGAAATTGGTGGAAGAG
>JAQWIW010000002.1 GCA_029248665.1 Opitutia bacterium
GATGCACAATCGGCCACTCTGTCATCTCTCCTCTTAGTTCCATTTCTTAAGCTTTTTAATGGCGTAAGATGACTACTAAAATTGTCTTATGAAAAGAGTTCAAGAAATAAACACCAAGACATGTCGGATTCATTCCATCTAAGTTAATAAAAAAAACACTTGGAATAATTGGTGAATAAAAGATCATTCATCGTGATACTGCTAGCCATTCGCCATTCGCCATAAACGTCATGATCTTTCTTTATAGATTATTTTTTATACCACTGTTTCTCTTATCCGCTCCTTTTTATCTGCGTCGTAAGTTACGTCGTGACAAAAATATTAGCCAATGGCACCAATATTTAGGATTGTTTCCTAAAGTTCTTACACAATCAAAGCATCCACAAACCAAACGGATTTGGATACAAGCGGTGAGTGTGGGTGAAATATTAGCGATAGAGCCTTTGATTAAACAACTGAACAAATCGGCTTCTGTTGAAATTATTCTGACGACGACAACGAGTACGGGCTACAGAGAGGCGAAAAAACGTTATTCAAATATGACCTCAGCGATTGGTCTATTTCCTATTGATTTTTGGCCGTGTTCCGCCATGGCTTGGTCGAGGATTCAGCCTGATGTAATGATCTTGGCAGAAAGTGAATTATGGCCCGAGCATTTACACCAAGCTTCAAAAAAAGCGGTGCCTGTCTTTCTTATCAACGCTCGTATGTCCGACCGATCATATACGAGGCTGAAGCGATTCCGTCCAATCGCCCAATATTTATTTGAGAAGATTCAAACACTCTATTGTGCAACACAAATTGATCACGAACGCTTTTCTGACTTGGGCGCTCAACCTGCTAGTAAAACAGGAAACATTAAATTAGATGTCGATTTTGGCCCCGCACTTTCTCCATCGGATAAAGTCGCTCAATTAAAGACCATGGGGTTTGAGCCAAGCGATATTTCGAAGGACAGTTCATTTATTTTGATCGGTGCATCGACTTGGCTTGGCGAAGAAAGCCTATTGCTCAATGCACAAAAATACTGTCTTGATGCGGGTGTCTCTTGCGAATTGATCTTGGTGCCTCGGCACGCGGAACGGCGAAGTGAGATTAAAAAACTTTTAAATGAACAGGCACTTCCATGGTCTTCAGCAAATGGCGATTCTGCTAATATCTCTATCCATGGTGAATCGAATCATGCCATCTTTTTTTCAGACACTACGGGCAATTTAGCGGATTTATTGAAGCTTGCTGACCTTGCCTTTATTGGCAAGAGCATGGCTCCTAACAATGGTGGGCAAACACCGATTGAAGCGGCCGCACAGGGAGTTCCGATTCTCTTGGGTCCGAATATGTCTAATTTTAAAGCTATCAGCAATGAACTGCTTGATAATGGAGCTGCCCGATCTGTCACCTCGCAAAGTGAATTGAATGAGCAGGTGCTTCAATTAGCCAAAGATAGCCAAGCTAGAACTCAGATGATGGAAGCGGGTATTGAATGGCATACAACCCATCGGGGAATCATCGCACATATTGGCAGCCATGTTTTGAAAACGCTTGGACTCTCTTAGTCTTAGCTCAAGCTAATTTGACGCAAGGCTTCAAAAGCTCCAATACCTACTGAAGTCGCTAAATTTAAGGAACGCATTTCTTTATTGGCATGGGGGATGGTCACTCTTCGTTCAGAAAATTGCTCGTGCAACCAATCGGGCACACCAAAACCTTCACTACCAAAGACAAGCCCGGCATCCTCTTCAAATTTAGACTCCCAATAAATTTTATCCGATTTTGTGGTAAAGAGCCATAATTGCTCGGGTGCAACTTCGCTGTTTAAAAAACTCTCCCAATCATCATGGATATGCTTATCCAACGATTCCCAATAATCCATACCACTTCGCTTCAAATACTTATCCGTAATGGTGAAGCCCAATGGACGAATCAAGTGTAAGCGAAAATTAGAAACCGCACAGAGACGTCCAATATTTCCCGTATTCTGTGGGATTTCTGGATTATAAAGAACGATGTGAAGCATCGAACGAAAGCTAGGGCGAATTAGAATTAAGAGGACAATTTAATCGCACTCTCAACAATTGAAGTGAATGCATGTGCCTTCAAAGAAGCTCCACCAATCAAGCCACCATCAATGTTTTCTTGTGCCAATAATTCTTCGGCATTTTCTGGCTTCATTGAACCTCCATATAAAATACGAACTTTACCTGCTGCTTCCGCACCGAGTAGCTCAACAAGCAATTTGCGAATGAACGCATGCACTGCTTCGGCATCTTGCGGAGTTGCTGTTTTACCCGTACCGATTGCCCAAATTGGCTCATAAGCAATCACTAATTGATCAGCATGATTTGGACTTACATTTAAGAGCGCCCCTTTGATCTGTGATTCAATAACGCTTTCTAGCTGACCTGACTCTCGTTCTTCTAAAGATTCTCCAACACAAACAATTGGCTTTAGGCTAGCTTCCAAAGCAGCCAATGCTTTCTTGTTCACATCACTGTCTGTTTCTCCAAAGAACCGGCGACGCTCACTATGTCCTAAGATGACGAAACTGACAAATAAATGGCGAAGCATCTCTGCTGAAATTTCTCCAGTATACGCACCTGAATTTTCGTGGTGCATATTTTGAGCACCCAAAGCAATATTTGAATCTACTACTTTTTGTGAAACCGTTTCTAGGGATGTATAGGTTGGGCATACGCAAACCGCTACTTCCATTTGTGTGCCCACTTGATTGACAACACTCTCCGCTAGTTCTGACGCTTCAGATGAATTCAAATTCATCTTCCAATTTCCCGCGATTAATAATTTTCGTGCTAATGTACTCATATGAATAAAATAATATATTTAGTTATTAATTAAGCTTTTTTATCTAAAGCATCGACTCCAGGCAATACTTTACCTTCTAAAAATTCTAGCGAGGCCCCGCCTCCAGTACTCATGAAAGTGACGGAATCTGAAAATCCTGACATTTTAATCGCTTTAACCGAATCACCGCCTCCAATGATGGAAATCGCATCACTTTCCGCAATCGTTTCAGCAACTGCGAAGGTTCCTTTGTTACAGGCATCAATTTCAAATATGCCCATAGGCCCATTCCATAATACAGTCTTTGCTGAAGCAACCACCTCTTTGAATAAGGCGATACTCTTAGGCCCGATATCCACACCTTCCCAGCCATCCTCTATATTTCCTTCAAAATATTTAGGGTCATTGAATGTTCCTGCACCAAAATCTAAATCCTTAACACCTAAGTTGTCTAATGGTAGAATAAAGCGAACCCCTTTAGCTTTCGCTTTCTCTAGGGCTGATTTCGCTGTTTCAATATAATCGGGCTCACTCAAGGATTCTCCTATGGTTCTTCCTTCAGCTAAAGCGAATGTGTAGGCCATCGCTCCACCAATAATTATCGTGTCTGCTTTCTCTAACAAAGCATCAATCACTTGAATCTTATCGGATACTTTCGCACCTCCTAAAATAACCGTGAAAGGTCTTTCTGGATTCGCTGTCTTTTCACCTAAATATGCCAATTCTTTTTCAATCAAAAATCCACTAACACAAGGAGAAAGGTGTTTTGTCACTCCATGCGTTGAAGCATGGGCTCGGTGTGCTGTTCCAAAGGCATCATTGACGTAGGCATCTGCTAACTCTGCAAGGGATGCGGCAAACTCCACCCCATTCGCTTCTTCCGCTGAATAAAAACGAACATTTTCTAGCAATGCGATTTCACCTTCACCTATTTTGGCAACTTCTTGCTCTACCTCTGGCCCGATACAATCTTCAATAAAAGTTACGGGAAGCTTCATTTTACTGGAAAGCGCTTCCGCAACTGGAGCTAAACTCATTTCCGCTACCTGCTGTCCTTTGGGACGACCTAAGTGACTGCACAAAATAACACGCGCCGACTGATCCACTAAATACTGAATAGTAGGAATCGCTGCATCAATTCGCGAATCATCCGTGATTACACCATTTTTTAATGGTACATTAAAGTCACATCGCACAAGCACACGCTTACCCGACAGATCAACATCTTTGATTGTTTGTATAGACATGGAAAAAGAAAATTTAACTAATGATTAAAAAAGAAAACAGTGCATCGCGATAATTCAATTACTGCGATGCACTGCTAGATTAAAAAAGTCTGAAAATTATAGAGACTTGGAAACTTTCTGAAGCAATTCAACCACTCTGTTTGAATAACCCCACTCATTATCGTACCAAGAAACTAACTTGAAGAATGTATCGCTCAAGCCAATGCCTGAACCTGCATCAAAAACAGAACTCGATTCGTCATGAATGAAGTCAGAAGAAACAACTTCGTCTTCAGTATAACCAAGAATACCTTTAAGTGATCCTTCAGAAGCCTCTTTCATTTTTTGGCAAATCTCTTCGTAAGAAGTGCTCTTTTCTGTTTTTACAGTAAGATCAACCACTGAAACTGTCGGTGTTGGAACACGGAAAGCCATACCAGTAATCTTGCCTTGAA
The DNA here is from genome assembly GCA_029248665.1 of Opitutia bacterium. Classification (GTDB taxonomy): domain Bacteria; phylum Verrucomicrobiota; class Verrucomicrobiia; order Opitutales; family Coraliomargaritaceae. The sequence continues at coordinate 4,484 of JAQWIW010000002.1, forward strand.
CTTCTGGAAGCACAAGACCCACAGCTTTAGCCGCACCTGTTGATGATGGAATGATATTCAAAGCTGCAGTTCTGCCACCTTTCATATCCTTCGGTGAAGGTCCGTCTACAGTCTTCTGTGTCGCAGTATAACTATGCACTGTTGTCATTAGTCCTTCAGCGATACCAAAGTTTTCAAGAATCACCTTAGTGATCGGTGCCAAACAATTTGTTGTGCAAGATGCATTAGAGATAAGCACGTCTTCTGAAGTCAATGTATCATCATTCACTCCTAATACCACAGTTTTTACACCGTCACCTTTACCTGGTGCTGAAATAATTACTTTCTTAGCACCCGCTTCAATGTGCCCTTGAGCAAGAGTATCTTGTACGAACAATCCTGTTGATTCGATAACGATATCTACACCATGTTCTTTCCAAGGTAACTCAGATGGTGATGCTCTCAACGCTAATGTTTTGATTTCGTGTCCGTTGACCACTAAGATATCGTCTCCCTTAGTTTCAACTGTACCTTTAAATTTTCCTTGAGTTGTATCGTACTTTAAAAGATACGCAAGATTCTCAGCAGGAACTAGGTCATTGATTGCGACAACCTCTATTTCTGTGCCAAGAAGTCCCTTCTCAACTAATGAACGAAACACCAAACGACCGATGCGGCCGAACCCGTTAATACCTATTTTTGTAGCCATATAATGTAATTATTTTGTAATTAAAATGAAAGAAAATGTATTATTACCTTGTTTAGACAATGCAAGAGTTAAAGCAGAAAAATGAAAAAATTGCAGAATAGTTGCATAAATAAGGGAATTTATGATAATTCTTATGCATCCTTGCATTTTTCAACATTTATGTTTTACTACGCTCGAATTCGTTAAGCTTGTTCGCCCAACAAATAAAATTTATGAAAATCAGTAACTGGCCTATATTTATCTTTGTAGCACTGTATCACGTTGCCATCATAGCTCTCATACCGACTGCAATCGCAGTTTTCTCTTGGGGTGCGTTTTGGTTCTTTTTTGTGACTTATTTCATTGGAGGCATCTCCATCACAGCCGGCTACCACCGCTTATTTTCTCACAAATCTTATAATGCTAATCCATTTTATGAGTGGGTGATTCTATTCACTTCATTGTTAGCCTTTGAGATGTCCGCCCTCAAATGGTGCTTTGACCATAGACTCCATCACAATCACGTCGATACTGACGAAGATCCTTATTCTATCGATAAAGGCTTTTGGTACGCACACATTTTGTGGCTATTTGATTACGAAAGAAAATTTGATCCAAGTTTAGTCCCTGATCTTATGCGTAACCCTAGAGTTATGTTTCAAGATAAATACTACATTCCTCTAGCAATCATCGTTAATGTTATACTCGTAGGAGCTGCCTGTTTCTTCATGGATCCTATGGCTGCTTTCTTTTATGGCTTCCTACTTCGTATGGCTATGGTTCATCATTGCACATGGTTCATTAATTCACTTTGCCACACCTTTGGTTCTAAAACTTATTCAAAAGAACTCTCAGCCGTTGATAATGCAGCACTCGCAGTTCTTACATTCGGTGAAGGCTATCACAATTATCACCACGCTTTCGCAGCCGACTATAGAAACGGGATTCGCTGGTATCACTTTGACCCAACTAAATGGCTAATCTGGATCAGTTCAAAATTTGGCTTCACTAAAAATCTTCGTTCGGTCAATTCGGTTGTACTGCTCAAATCATTAGTCCTTAAGGATCGTAAAATCATCCTTGAAAGACTCAGTGAAGAAGTCGATGAAATCGCATCTGAATGGCGACACAAAATCGAAACCCTTTCCTCTCAATTCGAAGACAACTCTCTCAGTTTAAATAACAAAATCAGAGAGCTGAAAAATGTAAGCGAAGCACAAAAAGCACATTTGGAACTTGAAATCAAACAACTGAAAAAACACTTGAACAAAACATGGAACGAGTGGATAGAGTTGACTCAAGTTACCACGAAGAAATTTAAATTAGTGCACGCTCACTAATTTCTTTCCCTCTTTGATTACAAATACTCGACAAAAAGTGAACGAACGTTTCACTTTATGAACAATGCAGAAGTATTGTTTTATTGGGGCTAAAAACTATGAGTGAATTGAATTTGCACATAGACTCAGCTTATTGGATCACCCCTGGGTGTGGTTGTATTCTGCTTTCTGACAATTGGGGCTTTGAGGCATTACCCACTTTCAAATTTAACGATCCCGCTTTAGAAATACTGCGCTTGCGAAGAATGCCTCCATCTGATTTAGCCTATTTTACTGCATACGAGCGCATTGATCAGGATATTCAATTTATCCTAGATCCTAATCGCCACCCTCATATTGATTTCCACCAAGATCCCATTTCTGTTGTCGGTGCATTTAATAATTGGGGCGATTGCCCAAACAGATTAGATTACGAACTGACCTCTGAGGCTCCGCACAGCAACATAGCCTTATTTACAAAGACAATCAGTGTCGAAGAATTAAATCTTCATTCCGAAAGCATTGAATTCAAATTTGTGACTCGCTCTGGACATTGGATCAACCCACTCAGCTCAGCACCCAATTTAAAGAAAGATGCCCGTGGAAATTTAAATTATCACTTAGACCCTAATTGCAATGGCAAGCACGCCTTCTTATTTAACCTCGATGGACATAGAGGCCTAGATCGCCCATTATCAGTCTGTTTAGATCAAGAAAACTACACACCCATCCTTCCTGGTCTTTCTTTTTATGATTTAAAAACCGACCTTCCGCTTGGTTCCATAATTGAGTCTGATCAATCAACAACATTTAGGCTATTTGCCCCAAGGGCTTCTAAAGTCAGTGTCGAAATTCAAGCCACACTCGACCAACCCCCAATTCGCCACTCACTCAACCTCATGTACGATCAACTCACATGGGAAGTAAATATTCAAAACGATCTCAGTGGATTTCTTTACAACTTTTTTGTCGAAGGTTTTAATGATTCGATAAGTACTTTTTTTGATGAAACTGTGCCTATCCTAGACCCCTACGCCAAAGCAACTACAGGACCCAATGGCCCGGCAATAATCATCAATCAACAACTAGCTCAGCCCGCAGAAATACCTTTTAACCCTCCGCATTGGCATGATTTAAATATCTTAGAATGTCATATAAAAGACCTTACTGCTCAGCTTTCTTCAGACTGCCATGATAAAGCCTCTAATGATAAAGCCCCAAATAAAGGCACCTTTGCCGCTATCTCTAAGTATCTCCATACAAAAGATAATTATTTGCTCACCCTTGGTGTAAACGCCATTGAACTACTCCCCATTCAGCAATTCGACAGCCCCAACCAAGAAAGCTATCATTGGGGTTACATGACTAATAATTATTTTTCCCCATGTGCTTGGTACACCGACACTCAAGACACCTCGAACCCGAACCAAAGCTTCAAGCAAATGGTCGAAGATTTTCATCAATACGGGAAATCAGTAATTCTTGATGTTGTTTACAATCATGTTGGCGAACCACCTCACCTTGCTCGAATAGACAAAGCTTATTATTTCTATCTCACCGAAGCAGGCGAATTCGAAAACTGGAGCGGCTGTGGGAATACTATACGCAGTGAATCTGCCATGTCCAAAAAACTGATTATAGATAGCTTAATACACCTCATCCAAACCTATGATGTTGATGGATTTCGCTTTGATCTAGCAGAACTCTTAGGCATTGAGGTTTTAAAAGAAATCGAACAAGCACTCAAAGCAGTTAAACCCTCCATCGTCCTCATCGCTGAACCTTGGAGCTTTCGCGGGGAAATCAAAATGGACCTTCGTCACGCTGGCTTCATGTTCTGGAATGACGAATTTCGTGAATTTGCTCAGGAATATGTACTAGGGAAAAGCCATATCGATTCACTCGCATACTTTATTAAAGGCTCAACCAACCATCTCGCTGCTTGGCCCTCTCAAAGTGTCAACTATATCGCATCCCACGACGACCGAACCTGGATTGATAAAATCACGGAAAATCCTAATCACCAAGGGCAAAATCCCACTCAAAATGACATAAGACGCACCCACATGGCAGCCGCTCTCATGTTCTTTTCTCTTGGCACACCGATGCTCACGCAAGGTCTCGATTTCTTAAAATCAAAAAATGGTGAAAACGATACTTACTTGAGAGACGACCTCAACGCCCTCAACTTCGACGCAATAAGTACCCATCGCAATACCCATAATTATTTTCAAAATTGGATTCAATTTAGGCAATCCCCTTGGGGAGACTGCCTTCGACTTGATGATTTCCCTAGCCCCCATTACAGTAAAATCGCCCGTTCAGAACACACCGAACATTCTAGTGCCGTCATTATTTTCAACGCAGATCAATCCAAAGGCCCCAAACAAATTCTTCTCATGATAAATCCACATCATGAAAGTTCTAACATCCCTCTAGGGCAAACCCTAGCCGATGATTGGAAAGCCATTGCATCAATCGATACATTCAACTTTTCCGGAATTGAAACCCAAGTAAATTTCAGAAATCAAGATCACGTAAATCTTCCACCGATGAGCCTTCTTCTTTGCGTAAGACCTGCTTGGAATAGTTGACCTAAAGATAAGTTTACTTATTCATTTAATTTATGGCAAAGATTCTTGTAGCGCTTTCTGGCGGAGTTGATAGCTCCGTTGCCGCCTTGCTCCTAAAAGAAGCCGGGCACTCTGTTTCTACAGCTTACATAAGAACCTGGTTAAATGAAGAAATGCCTCTTGCGGATTGTCCTGCACAGCAAGATATCGAAGACTCTCGAGCCGTTGCCCAACATTTGAATCTTGATTATGAAATCGTCAACCTTGTCAATGAATACAGAGAAAAGGTCGTAGATTATTTAGTTGAAGGGTACCGAAGAGGACAGACTCCCAACCCCGATACTATGTGTAACCGAGAAATGAAATTTGGCATATTTCAAGACTACGCGATGAAGCAAGGGTTCGATGCAATTGCCACTGGTCACTATGTCCAGAAAGTAGCTAATCCAGATGGCACCTATGATATACTCAAAGGCATTGATTCAAATAAAGACCAATCTTACTTCCTCGCATTACTCGCTCAATCACAAATTCAAAATGCCGAATTTCCCATCGGTTCATTAACGAAGCCTCAAGTGCGCGAACTCGCTGAAAAACACAAGCTACCCAACGCAGGGAAAAAAGATAGCCAAGGTATTTGTTTTCTCGGAAACATGAACATCAATCGATTTCTTGAATACTATATCGAAGATAATCCAGGACCCATTATTAACCACAAACAGCAAACTGTCGGTCAGCACAAAGGACTCCACCGCTATACCATCGGACAACGAAGAGGTATAGGTGTTCCATCAAATACAGATAACCAAGCCTATGTTGTCACCCATTTAGATTTTCAAAACAACGCCTTACACGTTGCCTTTGATCAAGAAGATTCTCCTCTTTTATACGCATTTGAAGCAGAAATTGATTCATTACAATTTATCAACAAACCCTTAGAAGCAACTTGTTCCATTCTCGCCAAGCCTCGATACCGAGATAGCTCAAAGGCAATAACTTTTACCCCTCACACCTCCACAACTGCACATATTCATTTTGACGAACCTCAACGAGCACTTGCCGAAGGGCAAATCCTTGCCCTCTATCAAGGCAATCGTTTACTCGGCGGCGGACTCTATTCAAAAATCATCCCATCCATCCCATCCACCATCAATGACTAAAGCTAAATCTATACTCTCTTGGAACGTAAACGGCATACGAGCTGTCATCAAAAAAGGATTTGAAGATTTCCTCGCAGAAACCAATCACGATATTGTATGCCTCCAAGAAACAAAAATCTCAGATGACTTAGTCCAAGATATAAAATTCGAAAATTACCCACACCTCATTTGGAACTGTGCCGAAAAAAAAGGCTATTCAGGTACCGCTATTTTTTCTAAACAGCCCCCACTATCCATCAAGAAAGGCATTGGAATTGAAAAACACGATAAAGAAGGCCGTGTCATCACCGCCGAATTTGAAGATTATTACTTAGTTACGGTTTACACACCAAATGCACAAAATCATGATGAAAACCGTCGTCCTAAACGCTTAGACTATCGCACCCAAGAGTGGGATGTGGATTTCCTTAATTTTATTACCGATTTAGAAAAAACCAAACCCGTGATATTTTGTGGTGATCTAAATGTTGCCCATAAAGAAATGGATTTAGCCAATCCTAAGACCAATCGAAAAAATGCCGGCTTCACCGATGAAGAACGTCAAGGATTTCAATCTATTTTAGACGCAGGTTATATTGATATCTTTCGACAGTTTCACCCAGATACCACCGATGCCTATACATGGTGGTCATATCGTGCCAATGCCCGTGCGAATAATGTAGGATGGAGAATTGATTACTTCTGCATTTCTCCAAAACTGCAAGACAGCATCGCCTCTGCAGAAAATCTCACCTCCGTCCTTGGATCAGACCACTGCCCCATCACCATAAATTTTAAATAAGAATGTTTCAATCTGACGGCCAAAAACTTAAAGATTCTAATGAAATTCAACTCATTGAAAGCATTAAACAATGGCTAGGAAATACCACACCACCCAGTCCGCTTGGCATCGGAGATGACTGTGCCGTTTTACCACCCCAACCCAAGGCACACTCTTTAGTCTCTAGCGACGCATTAGTATTTGGCCAACATTTTGATCGCTCGATAAGTGCTGAACAAGCTGGACAAAAACTTGTACTACGAAACCTCAGTGATATTGCAGCCATGGGAGGCTATCCAAAATACGCAACACTCTCCATATTAAGTGCAGGCAACCTCGACTTCAATTGGCTTAAACAATTTTATTCTGGCATCAAAACAAGCTCCGATACTTATGATTTAAAAATTGTTGGTGGTGATTTATGCCAACTTCCTAACGACCAGTTTCAAGCAGTCATGACTATATTTGGCACTGCGACACAGCCTGTTCTTCGCAATGCCGCATCCATTAAGGATCCTATTTATATAACCGGACAACTCGGTGGCTCTATTCTTGAAAAACATTACAACTTTCAACCCCGTTTATCTCAAGGGCAATGGCTCGCTGAAAATAATCTTGCAAGTGCAATGGTCGATGTGACTGACGGCCTCGCTAAAGAACTCAATTTTCTTCCATCTAAATCCGCATCCATCCTCATCGATCTCAAAACAATTCCCATCGCCCAATCAGCCCATATACTCGCTGAAAAAAGTTCGGAAAGCCCACTTAAAAAAGCCCTCTGCGATGGAGAAGATTATGAATTACTCTTCACACTCAAGCATTCAATCGAACCAGCACAATTTGAATCCGATTGGAAGCAACTCTTTCCTCACACACCGCTGACAAAAATTGGTAGCATTATCGAAAAAAATCCTTTGTCTAATATCATAGACGCTGACACGCAAAAGCCCATCCCTTGGCTCAAAAGCTTCGATCACTTTAATCGCAAATAAAATCCACCCATCAGCACAGCATTTTTCTTACCATGTCATCACTCTTAGAAGCATTAAATAAAGGCATTCTCACTTCAAGCACAGAGGAAACCATCGCTATTGGAGAACAACTAGCCAAAGCACTCGCACCTGACACAAGCCTCGCCCTCTACGGTGATCTAGGAGTCGGCAAGACCACCTTCGTCAAAGGTATTGCAAAAGGGTTGAATATTGAAAAGCCCATCACCAGCCCCACCTTTAATTTATTCTCCATCTATAAGGGAGAAAAACAACTTGTTCACCTAGATGCCTATCGTCTCAGTCCTGAGCAATCAGTTGAAAGTCTCATGATTGATGACTTCCTAAAGTCGCCCTATCTTTGTGTGATCGAATGGCCGGATAACGTTCCAGAATTAATCGATGCAAATACCCTAAAGCTTCAACTCAGCATCCAAACAAACAGCACAGAACATTTCATCCAAGCCATTCAAAATTCCACTGCCTAAAAGCCTAAATTCAACACCATTGAACGCTTGCAAGTTTTTCCCCTATCACTATTGTAATTCAACAATGCAAAAAAATACTTTTAAAACCCTCCAACGTAAGCAATCCAAGGGATTCACTCTAGTTGAAATCTTAATCGTTATTGCTATTATCGCAACCCTCGCAACTGTAGCCATTGGCAATTTAGGTGGTATCTTTAGCGGACAACAAGAGAAAGTTGCCTCTTTATTCATTAACCAAACGACAAAACTCGTCTTCACTTCTTACAAACTTGATGTTGGTAGTTATCCAACTACTGAACAAGGCATCAAAGCACTTGTACAAGCTCCCTCAGGGAAAGAAGGCAAATGGAATGGACCCTACATCGATGACCTACCAGAGGATCCATGGGGCAATCCCTACCAATACCGATTCCCTGGGACCAAAAATATCAACAAATCCAGTGGTTATGATATTTGGTCACTTGGACAAGACGGGGTAGAAAGTGCCGATGACATTGGTAATTGGAACTAGAAAAAAAGTCCACTTCGCTCAAAAAGCTTTCTCCCTAATTGAGATTGTTCTCGTTCTTGCCCTCATTGCAATCGTCAGTAGTGCAGTCATTTTAAACGTTGGCTCCTTTATTGGAAAAGATGCCAGTCCATCTGCTCGTGAATCTTTATCTGAAGCCATACGCTACGCTCGAATCCAGGCAGCCAAAAAACAAACTCTCACTGAGCTGTATTTTGATCAAGAGCAAGGTGCCTTAATCGTTAGCTCAAAATTCAGCACCCTGAAAACCTTTCCTCTCACTGATCCAAATTTTCAAGCAAGTGGCACCGGGGCTATCACCTTTGCACTCATCCCCCCCGCAGAAGGACTAAGGCCCTTCCCTAGAAATAGTGATACCAGCATCACTCTAAAGCAGATTCAATTCAGCTCCGACCGAACTTCCACTCCATTTATCGTAAGTATAGACGATGGAATAAACCCAGAAGAAACCATTGTTTACGACCCCTTCTCCCACTTTCCAAGGCAGCTTGAAGAATGACTCAATCACTCATAAAAAAGCCTAAGCAAATTAAAGGATTCTCACTCATTGAAGTGTTAATCGCACTCGCATTATTTGCCATTTGCTCAAATTTAATCGCCTCCGCATTTATCAATGCACTGCTCGCTAGAGAAAGAGATCCCTCTTTAACCTACCAAGATATCGCGATAAATACCGTCCGCAGGCAACTACTCCTCGAAAAGAATTTAGAAGATGCCGAAGAAGGAGGCACGCTTACCCTTTTAGAAAAAGGACAAGCCTCATGGACAACAGAAATTCATCCCACCGACATCATTGATCTATTTGAATGTCGTTTTGATATTGAACTTCTTGAATCAGACGACCCCTACCAAGACACCTATTCTGAAACACTCTATTTACTCAGACCCACTTGGTCAAAATCAGACGAACGCTCCAGCTTACTCCAAGAAAAAAAGGATGCGCTCCTTGACCAACGAACTTTTGAATCTTTTTAATGATTAAAAATCACCAGAAAAAATCACACGGAATGAGCTTAATAGAAGTCGTTATAGCCATCGCTATCTCTGGATTCATTCTAGCTGCTGCTGCTTCCTTCGTTGTTTCAATAACTGACATTTGGTCCAAGCGTGAACAACGCTATGCCTTTTACGAACACGCCGATGGAGTCACACAGTTTCTAAAAACCAATTTTCTTTCTGCACAAATAATCCCAAATGAAGAAGATCTACTTCAAAATAATACGAACACTCAGTCTAGTCCCACTAGCCCATCCATCCAAAAAAACTCAAGTGGCATAAACATACAAACCAACAATAATACAGGTAACCAAGCAGGAAACATGTTTCCAGATCAAGAAAGTGACACCAATATATTTTGGCAAACTCCTGAATTTAACCGTTCAAATGACGATCCATTACTCTCATTTCAGATCAGAGAAAACAGTCCTCTCCTAACAAATCCTGACGGCATCATACCCCTAGAAAATACACTTTATCTCTATTTCGATCCCGATGAAGGGCTCAGCCTAGTGCACACCTCTTCACTAAATAAAGTCGAAGAATCTGAAGATGATTATCAACGCACGATGCTCTCACCCTATGTTAAAGAGATAAAATATATTTATTGGGATGCTGAAACCGAAACTTGGGAATCACTCGAGGAACCTATGACCATGCCCGAAGATGATTATCGCTATCTTATACCCAACTTCATTCAACTCAACTTTGAATACAATGAAGCTCAAATTGAACGTATTATCTCCATCCCAAAACACTCAAAACATTTAATTCTCTATTAATAGAATCTAAGAATTCTCCAAAGAAAAGTATGCGAAATAAACAACATAAAGCAGGTCAAAAAGGAAGTGTCCTCATCGCTGTCCTAGCTATAATTTCGCTACTTGCATTTCTCACCACTAAATTCATTGACGATTCTGTAAAAGATTTAGAATACCAAGCACTCTTTAAACAGCCCAACGATTTTCGAGCTCTTGCCTATAACACATTGGAAATCACATTAGCAGTCATCCACGAAATAGCTACCATAGACGATGGAAACATCTATCACTATGAGCAAGGCTGGCAATCCCCTCTCCAATATTTTCAAGTAGCCCAAAATAATGATTGGGAAATCGACATAACGATACAAGACCCCACAGGGAAAATCTCAATCAATACACTCAACGATGAAGAAATGAGTGATCTGCTAGAAGAAGGTTTAGGCTTCGATTTTTCCACAACTCAAGAATTGAAAGATGCATGGACCGATTGGATTGATGAAGACGAAAGTCGTTCACTTAATGGAGCGGAATCAGAAGATTACGAATCACTCAATCCACCTTACAAATCAGCAAACCGACCTATTCAATCACTCGAAGAATTGAAACTCATTCAAACCTGGAACCAAGAATTTTTCGATGAGTCTGGCCAACCCAACGACCTTTTCTTTCGTCTCCAATCTATGGTCACAACCCTTCACGACCAAGCAGTAAACGTCAATGCAGCAAGCCCCATTGTCCTCGATTACTTACTGCTCAATACGAGTTGGGACGCCAAAGCCTTATTCGAAGTCGAAGACAAACCCTACATTACGCAACTACCCGAAAGCCTCAATAACGGACTCCTAACCACAAGTACCGAAACCCTACTGATTAAAATTACCCTAAAGCGAGGTGACGTACCATTTACCATCAATGCACTCGTAGAAAAAAACTTTTCCAATGAGACAAGTGCAACAAACCTCCCAGGCAAAGCGACCAATGAAGAACAATCCATCATGAAGGAAGGGACGCTCGAAGAACAATTAGAACTGAACTTCCCATTTAAGATATTAAAACTCAGTGAAAATCGTGAAATCGACATAAATAGCACATCTATTTATTCGTATTCAAATCTAGACATTTTACCATAATAGCCTTCAATACAATTATCGAGAATCAAGAAATAGAACCCCATCAGGCCAATACAGAATTGGAGGAATCACCTGCCACATCTGCAGATCCTATTTGCTTGATCCCAAGCCATTATTTTTTTGTCGAATTTATACCCTTTGAAAATGACGATACGGATAAAATCGCCAAAGAAGAAGCACGTACATTTTTTGAGTTACAACTAGAATCACTTTCCCCCTTACCTCTTGATCAACTTCTATGGGGTTACTACACACCACCCCATTCAAGCCAAAGTATTCTCTACGCCTGTTTGAAATCACGATTGGCCAATGATAACTATGATTCACTCGAAAGCTACACATGGGTTTTACCGCAATTTATTCCTCAGTTAGCACTCGAAACGATTCAGCCAAGCGATTTGCAAAACCAGACTGCGCTTAAAGCACCTGATGAAACAGAAGATCATATACTTCATTTAGAAAAAGATCAGCACATAGTCATCACACAAGGAACACAGGAGGCAAACCTCAACGAGCAAGATAATCCAATCACCCTAGAAGTTAAAGAATTGTGGTCCGCCGATATACGCACGAAAGCATTTAAAGACCAAGAGCAAAAAAATCGCACACGCCTAGCTTTCATCAACAAAACCTTTAAATTCAGTTTATACTTCATCGCTCTCATTATTCTCTCTGAGGTACTATTATCAGGTGCCAATCTCTGGCTCACTCAATATGCTTCAAAGATAGACACCCAAGCACCCACTGTTCGACGCATTGAAGACCAGCATACCCTGATCAATAAACTCGAACAAATCTCTCAGAACGAACTCCGACCCATCGCACTTTTAGAAAAGGCCAATGAGATTCGCTCAAAGATCAGCTCAAATATCATCTATGATAACGTAGATATCACCATTGAAAACGAAGTCACCATCAAAGGCACCGTAGGAAGCGTCAACGAGCTCAACCGCTACGTCTCACTGCTCAACCAATCGAAAAACTTTCAAGTGATCGATGATCCAAAATACATTACCCGTGGAGGGAAAACTACATTCACCTTAAAAATGTATTTTCAATCTGACCAAGCCCCACTTTAAACGATGATTCAATCACTCATAAAAATTTACCAGCAAAGAAGTCTCCGAGAGAAATTTCTACTACAAGGATTTATCCTCGTACTCTTTGTCATTTGGTCACAAAGCTTTCTTGGTAAAGTCACTTCATGGAATGACCAAAGACAATCCACTTCTATTGAACTAATGACTCAACAGCAATGGCTTGATCGTGAAGCACAGTATGCCGAAGCCTTAGCCATCGCTCTCGAAAAAGTTGAGCCCGCAAAAACATTTTCTGCCGCACAACTCTCAGGTCAAGTTGATGCACTGATACGAGAAATCAAACTCGAAGGTAAAACCGATATAGACCCAGTACAGACACGAATCAGTGAAATCTTTAACGACCATACGATGCGACTTCGCCTAAAAGGAGTCAGCGTCCAAGAATTCATTAAACTCAATGATAGCCTAAAATCCTTCTCTCCATACATCGCCCCTAAATCGATTCGGATCACTAAAAATCAAAGAAGACCTCAAGAAATGAATATACGTTTTGAAATAAACTCCTTTGACCTCAAACAACAAAGCATTTAGAACATTTTAAACAATCATGAAAATCGCCTCGTTTATCGTTTCTACTCTAGCCCTAAGTATACTTTTTTTAGGAGTCGGCACTCATTTATCCGCGCAGAATGACTTAAACCCTCTTTTGCCCATTGAGCCAACCGTTGAAGATCCTGATCTAGTAATTGATTTACTCGTACTCACTGACGAGACTGCGATTCAAGTTATTGATTTGTTAGAGCAACTCACTGATAAAATCATTCTCCGCAGACAAGACCTACCTGCTACCAAAATTAATTTTAATTCTCGAGGACCTATCAAAAAAGCCGAGGCCATCCTCGCCCTAGAAAGTTTACTCTCTCTCAACGGTATCATGTTGACCGATATGGGAGGTCGTTTTCTCAAAGCCGTACCCGCATCTAATCCGAGTACACAAGTTCCGATGATGATACATGGCTCGACTCAGTACATGTCCTCAAGCCAACAAATCTACGCAAAGCTATTCAAGCTCAATTACCTAGTTGCCGATCAGACCACCACCAGTCTTATCACCCCGCTCCTTTCCCCAAATCACAACCTCACTGTTTTTCCAAAATCCAACGCCTTTCTCATCACAGACTCTCTAGTTAATTTACAACGGACAGAAACCATTCTTAAAGAAAACGACCAACCTCAAGCCATCCGTGAAAGCGTTGAATTCATTAAGCTCGAATTCGTGCAAGCTAAAGACATGGAAGGGCAACTCCGCTCCCTCATCGATGGTTCTTTAAAAAGCTATCTACAAGGCAATACCAACATCACCGTTGATGAGCGCACCAATCAACTCATCCTCGTCACCCACCCAGCTAATTTAGCTCTGATCCAATCTGTCATTGATAATATTGATATCGATGCCGCTCCCCTTACCGCAAGTGAAGTCTTTCCACTCAAACAAGCCAAAGCCGAAGACGTGGTAAAAATCATCGATGAAATCATCACCGGCCAAAGAAAAAGCCGTGAAGATGATGCCAAGACTGCTAACTCAAAACAAGCCCCAGCAAACCCAAACCCTTTACCACTTTCCAACACTTCCCCAAATGCCAATGCGGCCAACTCAAATGCCTCACTACAATTTTCTGAATTTGTCGGATTGTCTGCAGACGATCGCATCAATGCCATTGTCGCCTACGGAACTCAGCAAGACTTAAAGACTTTAGAAACCCTCATTGAAAAAATCGACATCCCACTTCCTCAAGTTCGTATCGAAGCGATTATTACCGAAGTAGGACTCAACGAGACGCAAAGCACTGGATTGAAAAACTTTGGATTATTGTTCAACGACCTAACAGGTCCAGCCAGTGGAATTGCGGGAACTTCCCTTAATTTATCTAATGGCGGGATTCAAACTGTAGATGCAAGTGGAAATAGTGCACCCATCCTTTTAGATAGATTTTCAATCCAAGGCATCTTGGAACTTGCGGAAAACGATTCTAATGTGAAGGTCTTATCGACTCCTTCCATAGTCGTCAGCCACAACGAAGAAGGCGTTATCAATGTCAGCGAATCCAGACCCATCGTCACAGGTTCAACGAGTTCTATCAACTCCTCAGGACAATCAACAAGCCTACGAGATACAGTTGAATATCGAGATATTGGAATTGAACTCAAAGTTACACCACTGATCGGTGCAGACGGTAGCGTGCAAATGGAAATTCAACAAAGTGCTAACCAACTGTCTTCCTCTTCAGTAGAAGTTAATAGTAACCCACAACCCATTATTGGAAAACGAGAAGCAAACTCTACGATCACTGTACAAGATGGAAAAATTGCAGTACTTGCAGGTCTTCAACAAAATAAAGCCGATAATAGTAAAAGTGTTTTCCCTTTAATCGGTCGACTACCAGGGCTAAAACACCTATTCAGTAATACCAATAAAGAATACAATCGCACCGAACTCATTATTTTCATACGACCGACTATTATTCTCAACCAGCAACAATCCACAGACCTTACTCAAGACATCATCGAAAATTACGAAGAAGGCGATACCATTGAAGGCTATTTAGAAGACGGAACCATTCGCGAAATTTACATGAAAGGCAGTCGATTGAGCCCCAAGAAAAAGGAACCCAAATCCAATAAGCAATAATTGATCAAACGATGTTTGTTTTCTCATCAGTTTTTTCCCTGCTCACCGCAGCCTTACGCTTAGTCAGTCTTGGTTGTTTTAGCCTATCGCTCCTCGCACAGATCACAACCACGCCTTCTTCGCCCTTGCCTTCACCTTCAACTCCAGCTTCGTCTTCACCCATAGCTATTCCTCAGGAGAGTACTTCCAATCTCATTACCAATAATCCCTTTGTTCCGAAGAATAAAAGCACCTTAAATCCAAGCTCAAAAAAACCCACTGGCCCTCAATCCATAGCTAATAAAGCAGGCACTCTTCAAAAATACTTAGAATTTAAAAGCATCGCTATCATCAATAAGAAAAAATATTTCAGTATTTTCAATAAGCGTACCAATAAATCTTTTTGGATCCCCGAGAGCGAAACAGTTGAAACCCTGCGTGTTTCAAACTACAATCCGACAAGTAATTCAATCACCATAACTGACGGCATCAACACCGAGACCATCGCCATAAGTGACGCAAATGATAACCCTTTAAACGTTGTTAGTGCAACTGCTCAGTCCAAGGACCAAGACGCAGTCGTACCACCTGTGCCTAACCCCACAAATCAAAATAACAAAAAAGCAAAGACTCCGCCAAGGCGTCGGGTAATTCCGGTTAAACGATAATATCTAAGCCGTGCGATTGGTACTTTAATCATCAAAGAATGAACGAGCGTGAAATGGAGGCGCGGGTCGGAATCGAACCGACGATAGGGGATTTGCAGTCCTCGGCCTTACCACTTGGCGACCGCGCCTTACAAACCTCTATTCTTAGGTGACTGATTCTAAATTTCAAGTATTAATCGAAAATACTCAAATTGTAGTTATAATTTATTACTCAAGAAACTTTACAAAATGCCGATAAAGACCCAAACTGTAACTTTTAATTAAAGTGAGATTTTTATTAACAAATTGCTATGACTAATTCTTCTAATTCTTCGTCAACTAAGCTTCCACCCGCCTCTAAATTTATTCCAAACCTTGAACAATTGCACAGGGCCATCGCTGATCTACCCGATGCGGAAACTTTTGAGGAAGATACTTTCACTACCACCATTTTATTACAGACCGTGGCCAAACAAATCACCTTCACCAAAAAGAAGATTCAACGAGGCAGCCACTTAGTAGGCCGTTGGATCTATGAAGGTAAAATCCTCATTCGTAATCAAGACCAAGACAGAGTTTCCTAGGGAAGCTAAGTCAGCTAATTGAGCTAAGTGAGTTTTTGAACTGAATGCCTTCAGTTCACCCTAGCCCTTTTAGTCTGACACTTTTACTGGCTTGAGATTCCAAATATTTTTAGAGTATTCGCCAATTGTACGATCTGAAGAAAAGAAGCCCATACGCGCTGTATTAATAATCGCCATACGTGCCCATTTCTCTGAGTCAGCAAAAGCCACTTCTACTTCTGATTGCGCTCGCACATAATCCGCATAGTCCGCCAATACCATGTACGGATCTCCGTGGTCTAACAAGCTATCACAAATTGGAGCAAAGGCATCCGGCTCACCTGGTGAAAAATAACCAGATCTTAACCAATCAATCACTTCACGTAGCTCCCAGTTTGAATTATAAAAGTCATAAGGATTATAACCATTCTGTTTCAAAGTTTCTACCTCTTGCACCGTGTTCCCAAAAATGAAAATATTTTCGTCACCCACCGCATCTTTTATTTCAACATTTGCCCCATCTAAAGTACCAATTGTTAAAGCTCCATTCAAAGATAGCTTCATGTTTCCTGTCCCTGATGCCTCTTTACCTGCAGTTGAAATTTGCTCTGATAAGTCTGCCGCAGGAATCATTTTTTCTGCTAAAGTCACACGATAATTTTCTGGGAAAACAACCTTAATCATTCCCTTAATACGCGGGTCATGATTGATTTGTTCAGCCACCTTATTAATCGCGCGAATAATACATTTGGCTAAAGTGTAACCTGGAGCGGCCTTCGCACCGAAAATAAATACTCTCGGTACAATCGTCAAATTAGGGTCACTCAATAAACGTCGGTATAAAGTTAAAATATACAATAAATTAAGGTGCTGACGCTTATACTCATGCAGACGTTTAATTTGCACATCAAATAAAGCATCTGGGTCGATATCCACTCCACAACAGGCATCGCCATCTGTAGCCACTAGATTGGCAAACGCTTGTTTATTGGAACGCTTAATCGCCATAAATTCTTTTTGAAAATCAACATCCTCGGCATACGCTTCCAAGCCACGCAAAGCGTCTAAATCACGGATCCAATCATTCGAACCCAAAGTACGATTAATCAAGTCACTTAAACGTGGATTACAGGCCAAGAGCCAACGCCTCGGAGTAATACCATTTGTCACATTGATAAACTTATTTGGGTACAATTCATGAAAATTCGAAAAGAGATGGCTCTTCAACAATTCTGTATGCAGAGCGGCTACACCGTTGACTTGCTTAGAAGCAACCACGGACAAATAAGCCATTCGTACCGAACGCCCTTCACCCTCTTGGATAATCGATAAGTTACGCTTCATCGCATCATCATTTGGCCATTTCACCTCCACCTCATTGCTTAAGAACCAATGGTTGATTTCATAAATAATCTCCAAATGTCTCGGTAAAATTTTCTCAAACAGTCCCACGCTCCATTGCTCAAGTGCTTCAGGCAACAAAGTATGATTCGTATAATTCAAAACCTTGCGCACCAAAGTCCATGCTGCATCCCATGTGAAATCATTTTCATCAATCAACAAACGCATCAATTCAGGCACCGCAATTGCTGGGTGTGTATCATTTAATTGAATCACGGTACTCGCATCAAACGAATCCCATGAATCATGCATTTGGAAATGACGGCGAATAATATCCTGTAAAGAACAGGTCACAAAAAAGTATTGTTGAATCAGACGTAATTCCTTACCCGCCTCCGTGCTGTCATTTGGATAAAGCACCTTGGAAATCGTTTCTTGCTCGGCCTTCTCCCGAACCGCTTCCACATAACTCCCCTGATTAAACATCTCCAAATCAAACTTATGACCTGCAACCGATTCCCATAAACGGAGAAAGTTCACTGTGCCACCACCATGACCAACAATAGGTAAATCATAAGGGACACCTTCCAAGGTCTTATAATCCAGCCATATCGATTTCTTCTTTCCATCAGCTCCCACATGCGGAGATACTCGGCCGTATAGCTTCACCTTTTGTGTGAACAAAGGTCGCTTGATTTCCCAAGGGCAACCCTTCTCTGTCCACGTATCAGGTTCTTCAATTTGATGTCCATTCAAAAATTCCTGACGGAACAAACCATAACGATAATGGATTCCGTATCCAATCGCAGGCAAATCCATTGTTGCCAACGAATCCAAGAAGCAAGCTGCCAAACGGCCCAGCCCCCCATTACCTAGACCCATATCGGGTTCCACATCCACAATCGTATCAAAATCTTGACCCAAGTCCGTCAACACATCACGAACCATATCCTGATAGCCTGAATTATACAGATTGTTGGTGAGCAAACGCCCCATCAAATACTCCATGCTCAAATAATACGCTCGACGCACCTTATTCCTATTGTGCGTCCTCTGTGTCTTCATAAAACGGTCGAGCAAACGATCCTTTATTGCATGACAAGTCGCAAGCCACCACTCATCCTGAGTCGCATCATTTTCATGTCGTGCCAAAGTAAAATGTAGATGATCCAAAATCGACTGACGTAAAGCCGTTGCATCTTCATCTAAACAAAATCGTCCATTCACACCGTCTAACCCACACGAGTTTTTTCGTGTCTCTTTTACATTTTCAATACCCATAAAATTTATCCCCAAATTAAAAAATTAATATACACAATATTTATTTAAAAATTACAACCCTCAATCACAAGAAACACACGGCATTAGGGAAGCATCTTTCATTCCATGTATGATTTTCTTATCGGCAGGGCATAAAGTTGCTAAAATTCCACGCAAATCGACACTCTGCTTCGCCTCATTCACAAAATAATACGGGCACAAACGCACACGCCCCTCCATAGAAACCACCTTGCCCTCCGCATTGTATACAGGATGCACCACCCGTTTCGGTTTTTTATACACCTGAAGTATATGTAAAGAAGTCGAAGCCATGCTTACCGCACGCCAAATCGCCTCCTCCCATTCCTCACGGGACGAATCACTTCCCAAGACCACACTACGAGCACCCCAAGCACTTTCGTGAAAACCACTGATCTTCAAAATCAAATTTCGCTCTCGCTTCCCTGCATCAATCAACTGTTCCCAGCGAGCAATCGGCTTCCCATTGACAAATGGAGCATCTAAAACCGCATTCGGCGGCAGCTCCACTGGATCCACCACCCATGTTTGCGGAATCATTTGCTTCAAAATTGCATACGACCTCTTCGATAAATGTTCACGCCAAAAATCCTCCAAAATTTGATGGTGAAATAAAGCCATACTCAACTTCTCTTCCTGAAACGCTCGCATCGGAGGAACTACAGGCAACAAATTACCCCCCTTAAGACTACTCGAACCACATTGCTTAAGTAAATACTCAGCAATTGAAACATTCGACAAATCAAATAATTCCCAAAAACGATACACCACATCCACTGCTTGAGGATCTCCATCAATTCCTACGCAAATTGAATCCCCTAAAGGCATCACTGAATCTGGATGAAATACATGTACCCGCCGCCCACGATTACGCAATTCCTTCGCAATCCATTCCATCTCTGGTCGATAAGTCTCCGCCTCATCACTCACCAAAATCACAATGTAAGGAACATGTATATTCGGAGCCTTCGCTGCCAATACACGATAAAATGAATCCACCATATCCTCTTCCTTTGTACCTTCACAACCCACCAACTTCGAACCATGCACTTGCCCATACAAAGCATTTAAAAAAGCAGTCAACCCGATCCCTCCAGGAACCGAATCCAACTCCGTCATCGCAAATCCCGAATCCGTCAACAAAAGATCTGGACGTATCACCGGTGGTAAAGCTCCGCGCACATCCCGCCCCAAACCATAAGCCACCAAAGACTCTGGCTTACCTCGATTCAAATATTCTGCCACCCATGGAGCCACCAATTCACGATTCCTCAGAAGATTTTTTCCTTCAGAAGACCGCACATACAAAAGCTCTAAAGCTCGGTAAAAATCATAACACGCCTGACCTAAAGCCTGGATCTCTTTCACTTGGTCACCACTTAAGCCAAAAGCCTTAGGCGACAATAACCAAGTCTTATCCTTAAATAGATCCTGTCCTCCAAAGGCTGATTTTAAAACATCAAAAGACAATCCCTCCATCTCATTTATTACACCATCATTCATCGCTCAATACATCCATAAATTATTGCCTTGAAGTCGGCCCACCCGCTCGCAACCAAGCATGAATAAAGGCATCTAAATCACCATCCATCACCGCTTGAACATTGCCCGATTCTACCGAAGTTCGCAAATCCTTGACCATTTGATAGGGTTGAAAGACGTAGGAGCGAATTTGATTCCCCCAAGCAATCTCTCCCTTAGCCCCATAAAATTTTTCCATCTCACTACGCTTCTCATCCTCTTGCTTCTCATACAAACGAGACTTCAAAGTACGCATCGCAGTTGCCTTATTCTTAATCTGCGAACGATCATTCTGACAGGTCACCACTATCCCCGAAGGAATATGCGTAATCCGCACCGCACTCTCCGTACGATTCACGTGCTGTCCACCCTTGCCACTCGCTCGATACACATCCACTCGGCAATCCGCCTCATTCAACTCAATATCCGAATCACCATCATTCAGCTCAGCAATCACATCCACCGAACAAAATGAAGTATGCCTCCGTGAATTTGAATCAAAAGGACTGATGCGTACCAAACGATGCACACCCCTTTCCGCCTTGGCATAGCCATAGGCATTCAAGCCTTCGATTCTTAAAGTCGCTGAACTGATCCCCGCTTCTTCTCCAGGTGTCACTTCCAACAATTCCACCTTAAAGCCCGCACGCTCTCCCCAACGAGAATACATCCGTAATAACATATCTGCCCAGTCACAACTTTCCGTGCCACCCGCACCTGAATTTACTGACAAAATCGCATTACAACCATCCGTAGCCCCACTTAAATACGAAGCTAATTCCATCGCATCCAAGCGAACCTTAAGCCCCTCCAAACCCTTGATCAACTCTTCCGAATACTCCGCTTTCTCCGAGCCATCTTCCGTCTCGTCAATTAACTCAAGCATAGTATTCACATCCTCAAACTCTGACATCAGATCTCGAATCGGAAGCACCTTTGCCTTTAAACGATTTAATTCACTGATTACCTTTTGGGCCGATACCTGATCATCCCAAAAATTCACTCCCGCCATTGTTGCCTCAAGGGACTCAATCGCCTTAATCTCACGATCACCGTCAAAGGAAACTCCAAATATGGCCGCCTCGTTGCATCATTGCTTCGATTTCTGACCGTAATTCTGGAGTAAGTTCCTGCATTTTCAGCAATACAAACACACCCGCCCCCAAAGTAAAAAGAAAAACATAAAAAATGAAATAATTTCAGCAGACAGTCACTCTAACTAACTTTACTTACTTACAATAAAAACCCTTTAAGCTAAAACTAGTTAATCAATTAACCAATAAAAACTCAAAGGGCTTCAAACAATTATAAATCCGATATGAAGGGCTTATTAACATAAGAGTAAAAACTCCTTGAATTATTCCATTATTCCATTACTCAAATTTTAACGCTGAAACAAAACGCATATACAGACTCATATACAAAACGCATATACAGAGTATGCTGATAGTATATTTTCTTAACTTCCCTATAATAAATAATTTATAATCTATAATTTAACTACTAAACCAACCGTATGACAAAAATAACATTTAAAGGAACACCGATACAAACTCTTGCAAGCCTACCAGAAGTTGGCAACTCAGCCATCGATTTTCAATTAATCGCTTCCGACCTTTCGACAAAAACACTGGCCGATTTCAAAGGCGAAAACTTGATCCTCAATGTATTTCCTAGCATCGACACTCAAGTGTGTTCCATTGCCGTCAAAGAATTCAACGAACTCGTAGCCAAAGCAGACAACATCCGAGTCCTCAGTATTTCTCGTGATTTACCCTTTGCCCAAAGCCGCTTTGCTGAAGAGGAAAAGACCGAAAACATCACATTCCTTTCCGATTTTAAAACCGGCCAATTTGGCAAAGACTACGGACTAGAAATTGCGGACAGCCCACTCGCTGGATTGCATTCACGCTGTATCATCGTTGTTGATAGTAATGGAGCAATAATCTACACCCAACAAGTAGCTGAAGTCGCAGAAGAACCCAACTACACTGCCGCCTTCGAAAGCCTTAAATAAGCAATAAGCGATCGATAAGTGATCGATAGGCCATAAGTGATAAGCGATAAGTCATAAGTCATAAGCCCAAATCATTTTAGCTCGGGCATGTAATCGTGTCAGAACCCGTAATCAAAGTTGTCACCCGAGAAATAAAAAAGATCAGCGGAGGTGTAAAAATTTCTGTAGATGAAGTTATGAAAATTATTCAAGATGAAGTGTTGAAAAGAGACATACTTGATGGGGAAGAATCCGATGAAGCTAAGAAAAGAATTCGTAAATACGAACGATCTGTTACTCGAAAAAAGGCATCTAACGTAAAAACTGACACTTCACAAAAAACTTCAGAATACCTGGAGAAAAAAATCGATATATAAAGATTATTACTATAATTGAAAATAATCTAAAATATAAGGCTTATTATCTTGAGGTAGATTCCAAGAAAGGAATTTCAGGGCGTGTTGACCATGAACAAAAAGGCGTAAATAAATTTCTTAAAAGTTGGCTGCCATTAATCATAATAACTTTAGTCAATCTAGTCCCACATATTTTATCTTGGATAAAATATGTTACCCTACTCTTTGCTTTCGAGCATGCGTGTGCGGATGTGTGGCTGGGGAAATTGGAGAGTGATGACGGTGCCGACTTCTATCTGTGACTCGACGGCAATACTGCCTCCGTGGTGTCGCATGATGCGTTGTACAATCATCATGCCGAGTCCGTGCCCTTCTGTTTTGGTGGAGTAATAGGCATCGAATATTTTAGCGATGTCTTCTTTGGAAATACCGGAACCGTTATCGACAAATTGTAAATAGATTTGTTCTTCATCGGATCGGGCGAGGATTTTTAATTGGCCTTTTCCGGCCATGGCTTCCATGCCGTTTTTGATGAGGTTGAAAAAGACTTGTTTGATTTGCCCTCGGTCTCCGAGGATGTTGGGGACTTCGCTTTCGACTTCTATTTTAATTTCGATGTTTCGGTCGGCGAGTTCTGCTTCTTGCACTCGTAATACTTCTTCGATGAGTTCAATGAGATTGAGTTCGTTGAGCTCGGGTTCAACAGGTCGGACGGCTTCTAAAAAATGGTTGATGATGCCGTCTAGGCGTTTGACTTCACCTTGGCAAATTTCTACAGATTCGGCGATGGCTTCTTTGTTCTTTCCTTTGAGGGCGTCTTGGAGTTTTCGTTCGATGAGTTGTAGGTGAATGGTGAGTGAATTGAGTGGATTACCGAGTTCGTGGGCGACTCCTGCGGCGAGTCGCATGACGGAGTCACTGCGTTCGTGCTCGATGGTTTCTTCTAGGTTTATCTGAGCTTGAGTGATATCTGATAAGACTACGACATAGCCTCCTGTGCTATCACTATTGAGGGGTGCGTCTATGGGCACCATGTACATGCGAACGATGCGTTTTTCAGGGTAGTTGATTTGGATTTCTCGTGAGATGACGGCTTGCTTGGAACTGTCTTCATACTCTTGGCTTTCACTGGCTGAGCGTGCGAGATCGGGGACCATTTTCCAAAGTTGTATGTTTCCGATGTCTGTCGGTTTTAATCCGATGAGTGGGCAGGCGGCTTGGTTGGCGTATTGGATGAGTCCGTCTGAATCGATGACGATGATGCCGTCTTGAATGGTGTTGAAGACGCTTTCTTGAAAGTTGCGTTCTCGGGCTAGGCGTTGCACGAGGATGTTTAAGTTGACGGTGTCTAAGTCTTCCAGTCTTCCTAAAATTTTATCGAGTCCGCCGGCTTTCATGAGTGAATGGTGCTGTGTCTTTTACTTCTCTTGTTTTTGATTCTCTCGATTTTAATTAAGAGGGGGTGTTTTCAAATGTATCGCTGATAGCTTGAATGATTGTTTGGGCTAATGCGAGCTTTGATGTGGGGCCGTGGGTTTCACTGCTACCGTCTTTTTTAAAAATAGTGATGGCATTGTTATCGGAGCCGAAGCCTATGCCTTCTTCTCCGATTTGATTGGCGATTACCCAGTCACAATTTTTATTAGTGAGCTTGGCTTTAGCGTTGGCTTCAAGGTCATCTGTTTCTGCAGCGAAGCCGACAACAAACTGTGCTTGTTTGCGTTCACCCATGGTTTTTAAAATGTCGATGGTTTTGGCGAGGTGTAGGGTTCGGCTGGCGGTGTCTTTTTTCACTTTGTGTTGGGTGAATTCGATGGGTGTGAAGTCACTGACGGCGGCGGTCATGATGCAGACATCGCAGACGTCAAAGAGTGCATCGACTTGGTGGTACATGGATTCTGCGGAGACGACTGGATAGAGGATAGCACCATCGGGCTCTTGGAGGTTGACGGGGCCGGAGACGAGATCGACAGACCATCCTTGATCGAGCGCTATTTGTGCTAATGCGAAGCCCATTTTTCCTGTAGATGGGTTGCTAATAAATCGCACGGGGTCGATATACTCTTGGGTTGGCCCGGCGGTAATTAAACAGCGTAATGAACTTGTCTTTGACATTTGAAATAAATTTTAAGTTATTATTCTTTATGAACGAATCGGAATCAATTAGCGAACCAAAAAACACGCCTGAAGGATCCTCTAATCCTGCGAAGAAAGAAAATGTTCTTTTAAATATGGGGTTCAATATTTTAATCCCTATTTTAATTTTAAATAAGGGGGATCGATTTTTAGGGGATTGGCTGAGTCCTTATTTTGAAAATACGGCGGTTCCTATTTTACTCATCGCCTTGCTTTTCCCAATTGCCTATTTCATTTATGACCTTATCACACGAAAGAAGTATAATTTTATCTCTGTCTTGGGCTTGGTTTCGGTTTTGCTTACTGGTGGGATTGGCATTTTAGAAATTCCTACGGAGTGGTTTGCTGTGAAGGAAGCGGCGATTCCTGCGATCATTGGCTTGGTGGTGATTCTTTCTTTGCGGACTCCTTATCCTTTGGTACGTACTTTTTTATTAAATCCTGAACTGATGAATATCGAAAAGATAGATTCAGCTCTTGCGGAGAAAAATTGTCGAGGGGCTTTCGATAAGCTTTTGGAACGTTGTACTTATTGGTTGGGCTTTTCTTTTGTTTTCAGTGCGGTTTTAAATTTCTTACTGGCTCGTTGGATCGTGGTGAGCCCGAGTGGGACGGATGCTTATAATGCCGAGGTGGGTCGGATGATGCTTTGGAGTTGGCCGATTATCGCTATTCCTTGTTTAGTGATTACGATGTATGCTTTGTGGCTTCTACTTAAGGGAATACAAGATTTGACGGGCTATAAGCTAGAGTCTTTTATCCGCGCGGAAGAAAAATAATTCACGGGATGAGGTAGTTGATCCTCTGGAGATCGTATGCTGGATAGATGGTGCGACTGAAGCGAACTATGGACGCTTCTCGAGTTTGACGAATTTTCGGTCGTTATGACCGGTGTAAATTTGTCGTGGTCGATGGATACGGCTTTTCGGATTTTCCGCAATTTCCTTCCAATTGGCCATCCATCCTGGGATACGTCCGAGTGCGAACATAACGGTGTAGAAGTCTACGGGGATGCCGATGGCTTTGAGGATGATACCACTGTAAAAATCAACATTTGGGTAGAGTTTACGCTGAACGAAATAATCGTCTTCGAGGGCGGCTCTTTCGAGACGGCGTGCGATGTCGAGTAAAGGATCGTTGATCCCAATTTTCTCTAAAACGCTGACGGCACTTTTACCTAAGATCTTTGCTCTGGGGTCGTAGTTTTTATAGACACGGTGACCGAAGCCCATGAGTTTGGCTTGTCCGGATTTGGCTGCTTCAATAAAGCCTGTTCCGTCATCACCGGTTGCGTGAATGGCTTCAAGCATTTCGATCACGGCCATGTTGGCACCGCCGTGTGAGGGGCCCCAAAGTGCAGAAATACCGGCAGAGATGGATGCAAATAAATTAGTACCACTGGATGCGACCATGCGGACGGTTGAGGTGGAGCAATTTTGCTCGTGGTCGGCGTGTAATAAAAAGAATAGGTCAAGGGCTTTGGAAGCTCCGCAGGTATCAACGTAAGGCACTTCTGGTTTGGAGAGAAGCATGCTTAAGAAATCCTCTGAATAGGATTTGGTTGGATCGGATTCCATCATGGGCAGACCCATTTTTTTGCGGTAGATCATGGCTGCGATGGTACGTGCCTTGGACATTAAAATAGAAGAAGCCGCGTCAAAATGTTCGAGGTCCACTTTGCGATTGTTGGTAGCGTACTCTGAATGGTAGGTGCAAAGTGAATTGATGATGGAAGAAAGCATGGCCATCGGGTGGGAATCTTGATGGAAGCCTTCAAAAATAGGATACATTTTACCATCGAGATTGGCATTGCTCAAAATATTTCGTTCGAAGGCTTGAAGGGAGATTTCACTGGGTAGCTCACCATAAATGATCAAGTAAGCGGTCTCTAAAAAAGAGGAATGCTCAGCGAGTTGTTCTATGGGATAGCCGCGATGCTGTAGGATGCCTTTCTCTCCATTTATGAAAGTAATGCCACTTTCGCAGGATCCAGTATTTCCGTAACCTTCATCAAATGCGATATGACCTGTTTTGCTTCGTAGGGTTCGCAAGTCGATGGCACGCTCAGCTTTTGTCCCTTCCATGATTGGGAACTCAAAATTTTCGTCACCGAGTCTAACTATGCCGATTGGATCCATGTATTATATGTTTTTTACTTAAGTGAATTAAGAAGTAATGGTTTTTAAAAAGTTTGAGTAGAGTTGCAATCCTTTAACTTGACTTTTTTCTGGGTGAAACTGAACGGCGACACAATTGCCAGAGCGTATCCCAGAGCAAAATGGGGCTCCGTATTCTGTTTCAAATAATTGCAAAGCTTGATTTTTTGGCTCTACGTAATAGCTGTGGACAAAATAAAATTGATCCTGCCCGCTTTGGAGGCCTTGGGTAAGATTTGACTTATCTTCGAAGCGTACGGAATTCCAACCCATGTGTGGCACTTTCAACTGGGTGTTTGAAGCTTGTGGGAAGCGTTTCACTGAGCCTTCAAAAATACCTAAGCCTTGGGTGTTACCTTCTTCCGAAAATTCAAAGAGGGCTTGAAACCCTAGGCAGATACCAAAAAACGGTCGATCTTGTTGAATCCAGTCTTTGATCAATTGATCTAGACCGGTCTGAGCTAATCGCTTCATCGTATCGACTATAGCTCCTTGCCCGGGAAAGATTAAGGCATCGGCAGATTGAGTTTCTTCAGGCTTTTGTATTAAATAGGCCTCAGCTCCGACGGCTTGCCATGCTTTTACTACAGAACGCAGGTTCCCCATTCCGTAATCAATGACGGCAAGTTTAAGACTTTTACTGGGCTGAGACATATGGCTTTACCCTGGGCTTATAACATTCCTTTGGTGGTCGGAATACTATCGCCTAAGCGGGGATCGATTTGCGTGGCACTATCTAGGGCTCGAGCAAATGATTTGAAAATACTTTCAGCAATGTGGTGAGGCTCTTCACCGTATTCTAAATTTACATGGAGGTTGCAACAGGCTTCGTTGGCAAAGGCTTGGAAGAATTCTTTGACTAGTCCGATACTGAAATCACGCACCATGGTATCGCTGGCCTGTACTTTGTAGACAAAGGCTTGTCGATTGGAGAGGTCAATGGCCACACGGGCTAAACATTCATCCATTGGCAACAAAAAGAATCCGTAACGACGGATGCCTTTTTTTTCGGCAAGGGCTTCTTTTACCAATTGACCGAGAACGATCCCGGTATCTTCTACGGTGTGGTGGTAATCGACATCTATATCGCCATCGGCTTTGACGGTTAAATCGAAGAGCCCGTGGCGAGCAAATAAAGTCAACATGTGGTCGAAGAATGGGATACCTGTATCGATTGTAGATTCACCAGTTCCATCTATATTCAGCTCTGCTTGAATACGAGTTTCTTTAGTGTTACGAGTCAGTTTTGCTGTTCTTGCTTTAGCCATGATTCTATGCCCTCATTAAAGGTTTTCATTTGATTATCTGTTCCTATACTGACTCGAAGAAAAGAGCAAGTTAAAGGATGCGACCCAAAATA
Organism: Opitutia bacterium; assembly: GCA_029248665.1. Lineage (GTDB taxonomy): Bacteria > Verrucomicrobiota > Verrucomicrobiia > Opitutales > Coraliomargaritaceae. The sequence continues at coordinate 32,942 of JAQWIW010000002.1, forward strand.
ACGCACGAGTATCTTTTTCGACTTCAGATATTCAAAGAGTGAGGCGGCCACTTCGGGGCCGCTTTCCCCTTGTGCGTTTTTGGGTTGAGTGAAAAGAAAATTGGCCGAGGAGGGATAGGTAAACCAATCGAGAGATTGGAAATAGGCTTGGCTTTGATTGCGGGTCTGAATGATTTTTTCGCAGTTTGCTTGAAAGTGTGCTCGATCTTCTAAGGCGACTTGGGCAATGGCTTGAGCTAGGCGGTCGACGTTATAGGCATCACGGACGCTATCGAGCACTTGGATAATCTTTGAACTGGCCATGGCATAGCCGACACGGAGCCCGGCCAAGCTATAGGATTTCGAAAAAGTCTGAACGACGATGAGATTGTTGTGAGATTGAAGCAAGGCACTGGCTGACTGGCCGCCAAAATCAATATAGGCCTCATCGACTACTAAGATGCCTTTGATCTTTTTGAGTACGGCTTCGATAGATTCTAAAGAAAAGCAAACGCCTGTGGGGGCATTGGGGTTGGTTAGGAAAAAGACGGAGGCGGGAGTTTTTGCAATGGCCTCCACGGGCAATTCCATAGCTTCCTCAAAAGGGATATTGAGTAAATCACCACCGGACATTGCTACGACTACGGGATACAAAGAATAACTGGGGACGGTATGTCCGGCCTGCCCTAGTCCGACAAAACTACGGGTGATCATATCGAGTATGTTATCGGAACCGTTGCCTATGATCACTTGCTCAGCGGATAAGTCGAATTGCTTAGCAATGGCTTTTCGTAATTCGAGACTTGTGGGCTCTGGATAGAGTCGGAGTGCCTCGACTTGTTCTTGAAGGACCTTGGCGATATTTGGGGAGGCGGGGTAAGGATTTTCGTTGGTGTTTAACTTGACCCAACCTTGGCTTTGCGGTTGCTCGCCGGGCACATAAGGTGAGAGTTCCTTCACCCAAGAAACGATTAAGTTATCTGCATTAAATTCTTCGCTCATGAATTTTTGTTTAAACGAATCTCTAGGGAGCGACCGTGGGCATCGAGTTTTTCTAAGCGGGCAAAGGCACGCACAACAGGTGCAGCTTTTTCAATGCTCTTGGCATTGTAACGAACAGTGCTGGTACGACGCATAAAATCGATCAACTGAAGTCCGCTATAAAAACGTCCAGCTCGACCTGTAGGCAAAGTGTGACTGGGGCCAGCGGTAAAATCACCTAAAACAGTTGGAGTGAGGTAACCTTGAAGAATGGCTCCGGCGGTGCGGATCTTTTTTGTCAAAGAATCGATGGCACTTTCTGCAATTTGTAACTCTAAGTGTTCGGGAGCGACATAGTTAGCGACTTCCGCAGCTTGATCCATATTTGAACAAGCGACATAGAGTGTTCTTTCTTTTAAAATCTTGGCACATTTATTGGCGTGACTGATGGACTTGAGTCCTTTCTCGGCAGCGGTCTTTACTCGATTGAGTAAGCTTTTACTGGTGCTGACACAGTACAATAATTCTTTACCGCTCCCATGCTCGGCTTGAGCGAGCAAGTCGGCAGCGACCCACTCTGCTTTAGCTTTACTGTCGGCTATGACCATCAATTCACTAGGCCCAGGAAGTAAATCAATCCCTACGGTGCCGAGGACTTGACGTTTTGCTTCCATGACAAAGGCGTTTCCAGGCCCGTAAATCTTATCAACCGGTTTTACTGTCTTGGTTCCGTAAGTCATAGCACCCACTGCTTGAACGCCACCGATTTTATAAACCTCATTGATTCCAATGATGGATAATGTGGCAAGCATGGCTGGGGCAATTTGCCCATTAGCATCGGGCGGTGTGCAGACCATAATTTCAGGACAGCCCGCTAATTTTGCCAATACGGCAGTCATCACTACAGTGGAGACTAAAGGAACATTTCCACCAGGAATATATAAACCGACTCGTTCGATGGGATAGAAACGTTCTCCGACTCGACCTCCTTGCTGGTTAGTCGATGACCAATTTTTAGGTATGGTTTGCTTGTGAAAATCTTTAACCTGACGAATGGCATCACGAATGGCTTTACGATCTGAAGCAGATAGAGATTGCACAGAAGCTTTCAGTGCTTCGGCGGATACTTTTAAATCGGAAGCTTTTAAATTAGCTTTATCAAATTGCTTGGTGTAAGCGAGCACCGCACTGTCCCCTTTTTTTTGAACGGCATCTAATACTTCACTCACAACACTGGCGACATCTTTAGCCACTGTCCCTTTTCTACAAAAGCTCTCCAATTGTTTATTGAAGTTTATATCATTTGAGAAAACTAAGGTATCGGTACTCATAAGGCTTTAGTTCAAGTATAAAAGGTAACTTAAAGATGATTTGAAAAAAATTCAATTATTCCCATTCGATTGTGCTTGGTGGCTTAGAACTAATATCTAGGACAACACGATTACAGCCATTCACTTCATTGATAATACGATTGGATACCGTACGAAGGACATCGTAAGGAACACGAGCCCAGTCTGCGGTCATGGCATCGACACTTTCAACGATTCGCAAAGCAATAACATTTTCGTAGGTGCGCTCATCACCCATTACACCGACTGTTTTGACGGGTAAAAAAACGCAAAAGGATTGCCAGACAGAATAATATAAATCGGCTTCCATCATGGCTTCATGAAGAATGGCATCTGCTTTTCTCAAAACATCTAAATCTTTTTTACGGATTGGACCCATGACGCGAACTCCTAAGCCTGGGCCTGGGAAGGGTTGCCTCCAAACGACTTCTTTGGGTAAGCCTAGTTCTGATCCTAGCTCACGGACTTCGTCTTTGAAAAGTTCTCTCAAGGGTTCAAGTAACTTTAACTGCATCTTCTTTGGTAACCCTCCGACATTATGATGACTCTTAATGAGGGCGGCAGGATTACCGTCAATAGCAACAGATTCGATCACATCTGGATACAGTGTACCTTGTGCTAAAAAGGCATAATCCCCTGAACGTTTTAATCGTGTCACGGCTTCGTCGAAAACTTCCACGAAGGTGTTCCCTATTATTTTTCGTTTTTTCTCTGGATCGGATACACCTTTTAATCGAGATAAAAAGAGATTACTTTTTTGGGCGACGCGTACATCTAAATCAAAGTGATCTTGATAGAGTTTTTTAACATTTTCTCGCTCATTGAGACGCAGTAGACCGTTATCCACAAAGACGCAGGTTAACTGTTTCCCTATGGCACGATGAATCAAAGCGGCAGCCACTGAAGAATCGACTCCCCCACTTAATCCGAGTATCACACGTTTATCGCCGACTTGCTCACGAATACCTTGAATCGATTGCTCAATGTAACTGGACATAGACCACTCTTGTTTACAGCCACAAATTTTTATTACATAATTTCGTAAGACTTCGATGCCTTGTTCACTGTGAGCAACTTCGGGGTGGAATTGCATTCCGTAAAAATCCTTATCCGCATTTTGAATTGTGGCATATGGAGAATTTTCAGTAGAAGCGATCGCTTCAAATCCTTTGGGCAAGGATGATAAACGATCACCATGTGAATTCCAAACACGTAAAGATTTTGGCAAACCGGCAAAGAGCTTCCCCTTTTTCGCAACCTTTAAGGTACCGTGTCCAAATTCTCTATGTGAACTTTTGGAGACTTTACCTCCGAGCATGTGGGCCATAAGTTGTTCACCATAACAAATGCCTAAAACGGGCACACCTAAATCAAATATTTTCTTATCGGGCTTAGGGGCTCCTTTAGCTAAAACTGAAGAAGGGCCTCCTGAAAGAATGACGCCTTTTATACCTTCTTTTTTAAGCTGACTTGCCTTTGTTGTATAAGGATAAATTCGAGATAAAACTTTCAACTCCCGAATGCGTCGTGCGATGACCTGTGTGTACTGTGAACCGAAATCTAAAACTGCTATTGTATCCGCCATATGATTATTAAAAAACTAACTATTGAAACAAAGCAAAACCAATCATTGAGTTTTGCAAATATTTAAAACTGAAGACGCCCATTTTTAAACCCACATTTTGGACAATCACTGACTTCATCATCTTGCTTTATCGAATAGAGGTGATTGCACTTGATACAGTAAAACGCTTTTTCAATTTTTTCTGCTTTAAAAGCCACTACTTGTTTTCGGTCATAATAATACCAAAGGATCAAAAGAAGTGATAAACCTAGACTGATTAAACAAAAAGAAAAAATTTCAAAAGGAATATGAATCACCGAAAAAAATAAAATGTTTGAGCGTTATTTGTTACGAAAGCGATATCATTTGCGTCTCATCGTTTTTATTAAAACGCATAGAAATAAGTGTAGAGACTCCCTTCTCTGGCATGGTTACGCCAAATACGGTATCTGCATTGGAGATCGTGCGTTTGTTATGAGTAATGATCAAGAATTGTGAATTGGAGGTAAAGTCTCTTAAGGTTTCACAGAAACGTCCGATATTCGCATCGTCTAAAGCAGCATCAATTTCATCGAGTACACAGAATGGACTAGGCTTAACCAGATAAATAGCGAAAAGTAATGCGACTGCGGTCATGGTTCTTTGTCCGCCTGATAGAAGTGTGACATTTTTTAAACGGGTACCTGGAGGACGTGCGATGATATCGATGCCTGACTCAAGTGGGTCTTCTGAATCAATCAGACTTAAGTCTGCGGTGCCTCCTCCTGATAATTTATCATAAGTATAGATAAAATTCTCACGGACTTTATCAAAAGTCTCCTTAAACATGCTGAGTGATGTAGCGTTAATCTCATCGATGGATTTAACGAGAAGATTTTTTGATTCCCAAAGGTCTTGGCTTTGCTCTTTGAGGAAATCATAACGCTCTTTGAGGTCAGCATATTCTCCGATAGCATCCACATTGACGGGCCCCATACTTAATATGCGTCCTTTACATTCATTAACTTCCTTTTCAACGGCTTCCCAGTCCAATGATGCCATCGCCTCGATATCTTCTTGGGTAGGCTCGCTGGTCTTATTTCCACCTTTTTTCGCAGGAAGGTCGAAATCTTCTAATCCTTCAATGGAAAATTCGATGCTTAAATCATTACCTGCTTCCCAGTATTCAGTCTGCCAATCAACCGATGTTAAATCTAATTGATAATCGGTTTGGATACGTTCTTTGAGGAAACTTGCTTGAGTTCTTCGCTTAGCTAAACTCACTTCAATTTCGTTTAGGGATTTTTCAGAAGCTTTAAGGGTACTGCGTTGAGAAGACAGACCTTCATCGGTTGAAAGAATATACAAATCTAATTTTTTCAGTTCTTCCTTATTCGTCTCAAGTTCTGCCAATACCGAATTTTGAGTGAGCTCGATTTCTTTGGCTTTTGCCTCGGACTGCTCTGCATCTATTTTATATCTATTGATCTGTTCTTGTATGCTATCGATCTCTTGGTTTCGTCTACTGATACGAACTTCTAAACTATTTTTTTCGCCTTGGGCACGCTCGATCGCTTCATCGGCAGAAAGCACAAGTTGTCTTTTTTCAGCCAACTCTAAACGAACATTAGCTAAAGAGTCTCTTTGTGTTTCCAAATGCTCTCGAACAATAGTGATGTCTTTTTCACACTGCTCGTTTTCTGCACGTAAGCGTTTATAGGCGGTTTCTGCGTTGTCTAAATCGACTTTTGAACGCTCGGCATTTGTTAAAAGGGTGGAATGCTCTTGGTCTAATTGATTACGGCTAGATTCAGTTTTATCTCTGGCTTCTATAGTACGCTCAATCTTTTCTTTTTGTGCACGTCCGTCCGATTCGTAAGCAGCCATAACTTTATTGAGTTCGGCTAGCTGTTCTCGTAAAGATTCAACATTGGAAGTAGCTTTATTGCGTTCGTTTTCAACTCGCTCGTATTCTTCTCGGATGTGGTTAAGCTGTTTGCGATCTTTAGTAATGGCTTTTTCTAGCTCCAGAATTTGGCTAGAACGTTCGAGAACACCCGCTGATTTTTCGCCAGAATCGGCTCCGCCATAAACCAAACCTCTTGCATCAATAAGTTCACCATCTCTAGTGGCTACGAGTGCAAACTGGAAGTTTGGATTTTCCGACCAAAAATCAATAAAACTTTCGAGTGTTTCAGCGAAATAACAGCCGTCTAAATATCGATTGATCGTGGTTTCTAAATTTTTCTCTGTAATTTGAACGATGGAACTAACTTTAACGATATGACTTGGCAGATCTGCCTGACTTGAAATCAATGGATTGCCTGCATCAATTTGCAAACAAACACGCCCGAGTTGCTTTTCGTTAAGTTCACGAATTATCGATAAAGATTTTTGAGCATCTCCAACATAGAGTGCATCGACAGCCATACCTAATAAAGTTTGCAGTCCTAAGGTATATTCTTGGGGCACACGTATTGCTTTGGAAGTGATAGCGACCGTGGATTCGCTGGCAATATCTCCAAGGTCTCCACTTAAAATAGATTTAGCACCTTCGGCAAAGCCTTCGAATTTAGCCTGTAAATTTTGTAAGACGTGCAGATGAGCGGTCTTTTTAGCAATGGCTCTATCTGCTTGTTGATAATCCTCTTGTAATTGTCTAAATTCATTTAATTTATCGGAGGACTTAGTCTGTGCCTGAGATAAAGCTTCTTCGAGGTCCGTTAGCTTATTTGCGTATTCGTTTTGCTGCTTTATGATTTCCTTAAAGGCTTCTTCAAATACTTCGAGTTCCTGTTTATAGGTCACTAGTTTTTCAATCAAATCAGCATGCTTTACTTGATAGGTCTTTATTTCTAACTCCAAGCTTGTTGAGTTGGATCTTGCTCGATTAATGGTATTCTCGATCTCGAATGTCCTATTTCGGTTAGAGTTCAATTTTGCCTCTAAAGTATTTAGCTTTTCTTGTGACTGAACAAATTCTGTTTCTTGATTTTGATGATGCAGGTCCGAATCACCCATTAAGTTTAATTGCTTTTGCTTTGTCTCTGCTTCTTCTTTGGCCCGATTGAGCAATGCAGCTAATTCTAATTCTAAAGTAGCAATTTCTTTTTTATAATTTTCAATTAAAGATAAAGAATCGGTAGTTCGAACAGAAAGTAATTCAGATTGATTTGAGGCGTTCTCTTTTTCTGAACGAAGATCATAAACTTTCTGCTGTTGTGCTTGAATTTTTTCACCGACACTTTGACGTGTTTGTTTCTTAACAAGCAACTGGGACTCCTGCTCACTTAATTCATCAGTGAGTTTTTTTACGACTTCTGTAAGCTTTGCTGACTCGTCTAAAGAGCCCTGCATATTCACACTGGATTCGCTGTAACGTTTTGCTGAAAAGGCCAAATCAAGGTGTTTATATCTATGCTCGAGTCTACGATATCGTAAGGCTTTACTTGCTTGTCGTTTCAGAGAATTGATTTGGCGACCGACTTCTTCGATAACATCGGTGACTCGATTTAAATTAGTATCGACTAAAGCAAGTTTGTTAAGTGCTTCCTTTCTCTGGCTTTTATACAATGTAATGCCTGCAGCTTCTTCAAAAATGGTTCGTCTTTCAGAGGCGTTAGTGGATAATATTTGGTCAATCTGACCTTGAAGCATAAAGGAATATGAAACTCGCCCGACTCCCGTATTGGCAAACAGTCGTTGGATGTCTTTTAATCGAACAATCTTTCCGTTGATATAATAATCACTACCACCTTCTCGAGTCACTTTTCGAGAAACTTCGACTTCATTAAATGCAGTGCCTAATTCCTTTTCACAATCCGTGAAAGTTAAAATCACTTCAGCAGTCGGTAATCCTTTTCTTTTTTCCGTACCTTCAAAGATCACGTCTTGCATGGAAGAACCTCGCAAAGCTTTAGCACTTTGCTCACCAAGTACCCAGCGAATTGCATCTACAATGTTGCTTTTCCCGCAACCATTGGGGCCTACTACTGCTGTCATTCCAGGAAATAGTTTCAATACCGTTTTATCGGCAAAACTTTTAAACCCGCGAATTTCAATTTGCTTTAAATACATTCCGTCTTGTTTTTCAGTAAATAGTTAAGTATTAATGAAACGCATCAGGCGGTACCCGCAATTAAAAAAACTTTTTCAGCGATTATTTTTTCACCCTTTATTTTTTTATGCAAATGAACTCTGAAAACGAATCTAAGGATCAAGAGGAATGGCCAATAAAAGCCTATAAAAACCTTGATTTTATGCTTAGCGAAAAAGCCCGCTTTATTCGAATCTTATGCGAATTATTTGAACCAGAGGATCGCTTTAAAAAAGCAGGCGTAGACAATACCATTGTATTATTTGGCTCGGCTCGCACAAAACATCCTAAAGAGGCTGAAAAAGAGCTAAAATTAATTCAGACACTCATTGAAGAATCACCAGAAAGCAGCGGAGAAGGCAGTGAAGCCTTACAGAAACGACTTAAAGAAGCGAAAATTGACCTAAAAGCCTCTAAATATTACAAAGCGGCACGTGAATTATCAAAGAAATTAACTGAATGGTCACTGCAACTTCCTGAAAAAGAACAACTCTATATTTGCTCCGGTGGCGGTCCAGGAATTATGGAAGCTGCCAACCGAGGGGCCCATGATGCCAATGGAAGGTCGGTCGGTCTAGGGATTAGCTTGCCCTTTGAACAGAGGGTTAATGCTTATATCTCTAAAGAACTACAATTTGAATTTAAATACTTTTTTATTCGGAAATATTGGTTTGTTTTGCTGGCAAAATCACTTGTCGCATTTCCAGGAGGGTTTGGCACCTTGGATGAATTATTTGAAACCTTAACTCTGATGCAGACTCAGAAGGTGAAAAACAAAACTCCAATTGTCTTATTTGGAAAAGAATTTTGGGATGGATTGATCGACTTCGATACCTTGGTACAATGGGGTATGATTTCTGAAGAGGATTTAAACTATATTCACATTACGGATTCGGTGGAAGACGCTTTTAATTTTGTCGTCAGTCAGGTCGAAAAATTAAAGTACGTACCGAAAACTAAGAAAAATTAGTTTGGTGAACATCATGTACACGAATCATTCCCAAGAGCTTACGGCTTGTTTTTTCAACAACAGGCATGATTGATATCTCGGAGGGTCGATCTTCCATTAAGCGCAAGGCTTCCCTTAGCAAAACATCAGGGTTTATCGAACGTGGACTTTTTGTCATGCACTCAGATAATGGCAGATCTAAAACTACTTCTTTTTTAGACAAGAGCCTTCGGACATCTCCATCCGTCACAATACCGATGAGCACGTTGTCATCATCAACTATACATGCTGCCCCTACCGAAAATTGGGTCATTCCAAGCACCGCATCTTTAAGGGTATGCTCGGCCTTAAGGCATGAAACCTTATCTAATTTCTGCATAACATCGCCTACCGTTAGCAGTAAGTTACGCCCTAATTGTCCGCCTGGATGATAACGGGCAAATTCTTGTGAAGTGAAGCCCGTCGCAGCAACAACTGCTGATGCCAAAGCATCTCCGAGTGCGAGTGCGACAGAAGCACTTGCTGTTGGCAAAAGGTTTAAAATATCGCCTTCTTTTTCGACACTTGCGTCTAATACAATATCTGCGGCATCTCCAATAGGAGAGTTTCGCCTACCGATAATTGCAATTACTTTAGATTCAAACCCTTTAATTGTTGGTAAAAGTCGAACAATTTCTTCTGAGCTTCCACTTTTGGATAAAACTATGGTGACATCTCCAGGCTTATAAATTCCTAAATCTCCATGAATTGCTTCACTGGCATGAAGAAAGATAGAACTGATCCCTGCACTCATGAATGTCGTGGACAACTTTCTTGCGATGTGCCCTGACTTGCCAATACCGCAGATGATTAGCTTTTTCCCAGAATTGGACATTCCTATGATTAGCTCAGCTGCTTGGGCGAATTCAGCACCGAGCTTTTTTGATGCTTCAGTGATAGCTTTAGCCTCAACTAACATGGTCGATTTCCCTAAGGAAATATGTGTGTGTTTGGCGTCTCCCATAAATGAACAATTCAACGATAATGTGTGAGTAAAAATAAATAGGGACAGCCTTGAATGACAATCCTTAAATCTCAAATTATCCTAGCCTAAGATATAAGGCCCTAAATTAATGCACCCTTTAAGAAAATGTAAATTGACTGAGAATTGTTTGTAGGAGGGTAAGGACAATTGATAAACAGTTGTCCAAAGACCTTGACTACCAAGTTCTCTTCTTATGACGATTAGATTTCAAACGCTTGCGACGCTTGTGTTTGTTCATCTTTAATCGACGTTTTTTCTTAAGGTTTCCCATATTGTGTAATATTTTATTTAGGTAAGAGGATGAAAAAGCCAAACATTTGCTTGGCTGTAAAGATTTTTTTTGCTTTTCTCTGAAAAAGTGTCGAAATTTATTTCAACCCGAGGTAATTGAGAGTCGCTTTAAAAGGCTTTGATGGTTCAGCAACAAGATGCACACTTTTTGTGGATTCCATGTTGAAATGAACTGTATTTAAAGTGAGTGCCAAATCTGAAAAGATCTTAGTTTTAGCATCGTCTATTTTTTTTCGTTTCCCGATTGAGGCATACGTTGGGGCATCAATGCCACGATATAAGTCATCATTTAGTAGTCGCAACCCAGACAAAGAGGCATGAATCCTCAATTGATGTGGACGGAAGTAATTTGTTTTGGCCTGCCAAAGGCTCCAAGCTTCATTCCCTCTTTTTAAACATTTGAATTCCGTTTTCGCTCGCTTTCCTTTAACTGTTGATGGAATCATTTTAAATTTGTGCCGATGTTGAATCAGTGGCGTTTCATTGATGATACTATGCTCTAGATCCTCTTCCATCTGTGCAATAAATTGGAAATTAAATTCCATTAAGCCTGATCCGAATGCATTGCGTAACAAAGCTAAACTTTCTTTATTTTTAGAAAAGAGTGCTACGCCAGCAATCGCTTTTTCGTAAAAATAAACCGACCCAAATGACTTTGCCTTGAGAGCATGAATTTCTTGCTTACCTTCCTTAAGTTGATGATTAAGTGCAAAATCTAGGTTGGGCTGGTTATCGTCCCAAGGGTGTTGCCTTATAGGTATGTTAGCGGGTTTATTTAAAGCAATGAAGTCTGGGGTATCTGCAATTATATCCAAACGCAGAGGCTTGTCCAAAAGAAGCCCTTCAGAAAAGCCAATAGCCTTAGTACGAGATCTTTCCGATTTAGAGGCTTTTGGTGATGAGTCACTCATTGCGTCAAACGTTTCTAAAGAAAAACCCCTAATCCGCAAGAGCAGAAAAAGGGGTAAGTTTTATTTGGGGTAAAATTTTATTAAGCTAAAAGCTTAGCACAAGATGCTTTATGACGAGCAATTTTATTCTTGTGGACGAGTCCAGCCTTTGCCGCTTTGTCCAATGCTGAAATATAAAGACGTGTGTTTTCCGACAGTGCATCCTTATCCTTAGATTCAGAAGCGGTCTTTACTTGCTTAGCAAGTGTCTTCAAGCGAGATTTCACTTGGCGATTAGCTAGTGTACGAGTTTCCGTTTTACGGATGTATTTAAGTGCTGATTTAGTATTAGCCATAGATTTAAAGAAAAGGAGTAAAAGTGGAATAAAATCCACTATGTTTGTCAAATATTAATTTAAAGTGTCGATTTTGATCTGCTGTAAGCCAGATTCTGTCCATCGGTTGATACCAATTGTGCGTTCATTTATCTATGCGACATACCCGAAATCATAGAGCGAGCCACTCGATTCCCTATTTTGTCTTGCACCAAGCTGGGTTTTTCAAGCCATCATTGTTACCTTTGATGCGGTGAGCTCTTACCTCACCTTTTCACCCTTACCTAATTTAATTCTAAGAATTAAGAAAGGCGGTTTATTTTCTGTGACACTCTCCGTCATATTTTGTCACCAAAATATGCCCCTACTTTCATAGGGAACTCTGCTCTGTGGTGTCCGGACTTTCCTCTTGCGTAAGCAAGCGAACGCCCGCAGATCAAAATCGACAACTTATAAAGATATAAAGAACAATTTATTCAAAAGATACCTATAATAAAAAAGACCTTGAAAAACTTACGTTGAAATCTCAGTCGAGTCTTATTGGGAATAAACTAATGAATAAGAACCTCTTAATGTATTTATTAAATATGCACTGTAAAGTATAAATGCCTTCAAGCGGATAACCCGCTAAGTAGTGAAAGAATTCTCCACTGTAGGGCCGATATGAGATTGCTTATTTTCAAATTAAGCTCCATATGTAGAAAAACGTAAATTTTAACCGGAAGTAGAAATGACAAAGAAACCAACAAAGAAACCAACAAAAAAAATTGTTAAAAACGCGACGAAAAAAACGGCAAAGAAAGCGGTTAAAAAAGTTGCAAAGAAAGCAGTAAAAGCGACAAAAACTGCAACTAAGAAAGCACCCACAAAAAAGAAAGTGCTCAAATCGACCATAGCGGCTCGAGTAGATGTAGGATTTGGAAACAATCTTTATATACGAGGTGAAGGAGCCGGACTCAGCTGGGATGTCGGAATACTCATGAAGAATTTATCCCCATATGAATGGGCATGGGAAACAAAAAGTACCTCTAAACCGATTGAATACAAATTCTTGATCAATGATGAACTTTGGGCCAATGGGGAAAACCAATTCGCAAAATCAGGCGACACCTCTATCAGTGCACCAACCTTTACTTGGGGATAAATTATTAGCTAGAAATAGTACTCATTCGGTCTTGTAGGAGTGATACGGATTCACCTAGGCTTTCTTTAGAATCGGCCTGGCTAGTTGTGTCACAAAATTCATTTGGGTTCATTCGAAACCAATTTATCTGCACCTTGGAAAATGGGAGTGGGAGCATTAGCTGATCCCATGTTTTAAAGCGAATGCATCGAGATGGATTCAAATGGACTAAATCAATAGGTACTTGATATTTGTGCGAGAGAAAGACGGCCCCTGGTTTGAATTGATATATAGGGCCAGTTGGCCCGTCTGCTGCATAAGCAATTATATTGCCCTGCTTTATCGCTTTGTGGATACCTTTTAGCGCTTGTAGAGATTTATTATTAGCCGAACCGCGTACGGTTGCATAACCAAATTTTTCCAGAAGTGCGGCAAAGAAATCTCCATCCTTATTGGCACTGACCATCACTGAAAAAGGTGGGAATTTTTTTTTGTATATAATCAAAATGAGAAAAACCAAGAGCAATTGGTTGTGCCAAAATAGGAAAAATGTGGACTTTGAACCATCTTTTTCGTGTTCTTCGGCTCTCAAGAACGATTCAGTAGCATCGTTGTATTGAATCCTTAATGTCTTGGCGAGTAGATACATAAAGAGCGATACTAATAGAAGTAGGAATCGTTTAGGCAAACTTAAGCCCGATGATGCGCTCATAAGATTATAAAATTTAGTTTAGGATACATAAGAGTGAGTCAATTGATCAAATTACTTATTTGAGAAAGAAAGTAAATTAATTATTAATATTAAATCCTAAACTTGACGCTAAAATTTGACATACCATTGTTCAATTGAATGAAACAATCCAACACGAGTAATCTTACCTTAATGGAGTCTATAATTGGGCTCTGCAAACGTAGGGGATTTATTTTTGCCTCTTCTGAAATTTATGGAGGCTATAATGGCTTTTTTGATTATGGCCCTCTCGGCGTTGAATTAAGAAACAATATTAAAAATATCTGGTGGAGAGATATGGTCCAAAGAAGAGATGATATTGTCGGACTTGATTCTTCGATCATCATGCATCCAAATATTTGGGAAGCCTCCGGTCATGTTGATGGGTTTTCTGATCCGATGGTGGATTGTAAAGAATCCAAGCTTCGCTATCGAGCTGACCAGCTTTTTGTTTACCCAGTTATTTTAGATAATGAGCAAGCAGGACATATTGCCGTTGTTGAAGGAACCGATTTGAGCACTCGCATTAAACAAGCAAAGAAGCTAAGAGATCATTTAGGGAACAAACAAGCGAAGCTAGATGAAGCACGACTCGATAGTGATCCAGTTGAAATCACAGAATTAGAAGACGCACATAGAGCCACCACACTCGGCCCCGATGCTAAAGAAATAGGAACATTAACTGAACCTAGAGAATTTAAACTGATGTTTGAAACTAAAGTAGGCCCGCTTGCTGACCAATCTGCAGTTGCCTATTTAAGACCTGAGACTGCCCAAGGGATATTTGCGAACTACAAAAATATTGTTGATACAGGGCGAGTCAAAATTCCTTTCGGGATAGCCCAAATAGGGAAAGCCTTTCGTAATGAAATCACTCCAAGAAACTTCATTTTCCGCTCTCGTGAATTTGAACAAATGGAAATCGAATACTTCATCTCACCAGATGCAGATTGGAAGACCTTACATAGAGAATGGTTAGACACTTGTATTAATTGGCTCGAATCCATTGGCATCCCTAAAGATCAAGTCTCTGAAGATGTTCATGTCGCAGACAAACTTGCCTTTTACTCACAAGCAACCACTGACTTGATGTTTGAATTTCCGCACGGGAAACAAGAGCTTTGGGGAATTGCTTGCAGAAGCGATTATGACCTTGGGCAACATCAAAAACATTCGGGTAAATCTATGGAGATCTTCGATGAGTCTCAAAAGAAAAAATATATTCCTCATGTTATCGAACCGTCACTGGGCGTTGATCGTACCCTACTCGCTGTATTAACTACGGCTTATGATGAAGACGAAATCCCCAATGATAAAGGAGCGGTAGAAAAACGTACCGTTCTTAGATTTAGCCCGAAGATTGCCCCTTACAAAGCCGCTATTTTCCCGTTAGTTAAGAATAAACCGGAGTTAGTAGAAATCGCAGAAAAGCTTTATAAAAAACTGCAAAAACGCTGGAATGTATTTTACGATGCTTCTGGAGCGATCGGTCGTCGTTACCGTAGACAAGACGAAATAGGAACCCCTTTCGGAATCACCGTAGATTTTGATACCCTTGAAAAGGACGGAACTGTAACGCTCCGAGATAGAGATACGACTGAACAAAAACGGATGTCACCTGAAGCTCTGTTCGAATTTCTTGAAGAGCAAATAAATGGCTAATCTGTCGGCCTAGCCTAAATCCAGCACTTCAAAACACAGGGCTGTGGTATTGTCTTTACCATCTTCATGGACTGATTCGTCCACCATTCTTTGAGCGATCACATTGGACTCATCTTTATATATAGGTGTATCAAATTTAAGCATACGCTTCAATGCGCTGTCCATAAGCCCTTCATTTAAACCATCTGAACAAATCAGCAGACGATCTTTTGCGTCAAAAATCAATTCTCCAAATTGAGGGCTCAAGTGCTGTGTCTTGCCACCGATAACTTGTTGAAGGATATTTCTCCTAGGGTCATTACGTGCTTCATAGTCTGAAATTTTTCCTTTTTCTTTAAGCCAACCAATATGCGTATGGTCTATAGTTAACTGTTTAAAAGAATCGTCCTGATCTAAATGATAAATACGGCTATCTCCCACATGGGCAAAGTAAAGTCGATCTGAGCGTACCCAACATAAACTCAAAGTCGCCCCCATGCCTTCTAATTCCAAATAAGATTCTCCCATTTTGGATATATCTCTGTGTACATTGGACAGCAACTCACTTAAAACATCTTGGAAATAAAGCGTCATCCCTTGAGCCTGAGCATGAAATATCTTGGGGAATAATTGTGTTATTTGCTCAGCGACCACATGGCTGGCATATTCTCCAGCATTTGCCCCACCCATTCCATCACTAACGGCAAAGACAAAGTCATTGTCCCCCATCTCTGCTTGACCCCATTTGCCCAAACGAAAAACACCTTCCCCATTCACCTGCAAAGCAAGGAAACTATCTTCATTATTCGAACGAAAACGACCTACATCGGTATGACCCGACCATTTTAAATATTTTCCTTTTTCGCCCATAGATTCAGTCAATTCAGTATCAGAAATAAAACCATCCTAAATTTAGCCTTTGAGATTTTTGAAATCTTCTCGATTGAAACGAGTCATCGGTTTTGGTCCTGGATCGTAACCTTCCTCTAATATCGTAGCAAATTCGAAATCAATGAGACAAAAACGCCCCAATTTAGCATTGTAGGTAATATTGCGAACAGCTTGATCTCCATGGCGTACACCATAAGCCTCTAACTCGTCAAAAAGTGCTTTGCATTTATCCTCATTTAATCGCTCCACCATTTGACCACAATTTGTCGTCTCAATTTTAAACTCGGAGTCGTTTTTGGCCAATAAACGAGGGACAAATGTACACTTCTTTTTTTCAAGATATTGCAAAACTTGTACTTCATTTGAATAACGCTCCTGTGCATTAGGTCCCAAAAACCATTTGTTCACACGACCATCAAATGCGATATGCACCCTAGCATAAGCCGTATTCTTCTTTTCTCCCATGTCTTATCCAACCAAATAAGCACCTTCTAGGCAAGATTCTTGATACAATTAATGAGGGAAAACTTAAAAACACTTGCACTAATCGCAATGGCACGCATCTTGCTCTTATTACCTTTATGAAAGTGTGCATTTCGCTCACTCATAACACTAAATAAAAACATACTATTCAAAAAATCCATATATTATGGCCAAATTAAAATTAGAATATATCTGGCTCGATGGTTACGAGCCTGTTGCTAACTTACGAAGCAAAACCAAGATAGTCGATGGTGATCCAGAGACATTCACCCTTGCAGACTGTCCAATGTGGGGCTTCGACGGAAGTTCTACTCAACAAGCTGATGGTAGCGATTCCGATTGCATGCTTAAGCCAGTTGCTATTTATCCAGACGGTGCACGTCACAATGGTTTCTTAATCATGAGTGAAGTTATGCTACCTAATGGCGATCCTCATCCATCTAATGCTAGAGCTACCATTTCTGACGACGACACTTTCTGGGTCGGTCTAGAACAAGAGTATTTCTTATATCAAGACGGCAGACCTCTTGGTTGGCCAACAGAAGGATTCCCGAACCCACAAGGTGAGTACTACACTGGTGTCGGGTTTGGTAACGTTGGTGATATCGCTCGTCAAATTGTTGAAGAGCACCTTGATTTATGTATCGAAGCTGGAATCAATCACGAAGGCATCAATGCTGAAGTGGCTAAAGGACAATGGGAATTCCAAGTCTTTGGCGAAGGTTCTAAAAATGCTGCTGACCAAGTTCACGTTGCTCGCTACATCTTACTAAGAGTCTGCGAACAATATGGAGTTGATGTGAACTTCCACTGTAAACCATTCACTGGTGACTGGAACGGATCAGGTATGCACTGTAACTTCTCTTCTGACTTCATGCGTAAAACTGGTGGTAAAGATTACTTCGATAAGCTTATGGCTAAATTCGAAGAATACAAAGATGAGCACATCGCTGCTTACGGACCAGAAAATCATTTACGCCTAACCGGTCTCCACGAAACTCAGTCTATCGACAAGTTCTCATGGGGTATTGCTGACCGTGGTGCATCTATCCGTGTTCCACACAGCTTTGCAGATGCAGGCTATAAAGGCTATCTCGAAGATCGTCGTCCAAATTCACAAGGCGACCCTTATAAGATCGTTTCTCGTGTCTTGAAGACTGTTCAAGAAGTCGAAAAAGATTTCAAATAAGCCACGCTTAGAGAAATAACATTTTCAAAAGCCACTCTGTAATTTTCGGAGTGGCTTTTTTATTTGAAAACATATTTTAGTAATTAATTATAATTATCATGCGCTATTTGAAACATCTCTTGGTAGTGGTACCCCTTTGTCTATTGATGACTCTTGGTGCGGAAGAATTTGATTTACTATCCAATGAACAAAAAGCAAAAGCCTATTTAATTATATTGGAGTTAGAAAATAATGCATATGATTCAAAAGTCTTACTAAGCTTTGTGGATGGCCACTCTGAGTCACATGATATTCAATCACTCAAATCTAAGTTATTCTCTAGTTTGGAACCTAGTTCTTTAGGGAATGATGATATGCATGATATACTAATTTCATCATTCTCAGATGCGAAAATTCAAAAGATCAATGACCCTAAAATTAATTTTTTTTCTAAGATAAATGGAAAACGCATTGCCTCGTTTGAATGCCGGTCGCTTAAAATAGGTAAAATGCGACTTGGACCATTCGAAATACCTTCCAATAAAATTCTTATTGAATTACCAAGAATTAGATTTTATTAAATTAATATAATATAATTAAATTCATTATTATGCATAACTTAATTCTGTATCTTGCAATCCTTACATTTAGCCTTGGTTCACTACAGGCCACATCGACTTCGAACATCCAGAGCTTACTCAAATCTGGCGACTTTACTGGAGCAAAGTCTCTTATAGAAGAAAGACTAACAAATAATCCGGCCGATAGCGAAGCCTCTATTTACAAATGTTTGGCTGATTTAGGTTATTTTCTTGAAAGTACACTCCCTTCACACTTAGTCGCTAATTTAAATGCTAAATCAGATGCGACTAATACTGCTTTTGATTATGATCCATCTACCGGTGATATAGAAGCGAATCTCATTTCTCTCAAAGATTCTTCAGACTACACTATTGGATATTGGACAGACTTTGAAAACTCTGCCTTCCCCGTGTTTTCAAGTAATGGCGATATTAAATCCCAAAATCGCTTTTATAATATTTTTGAATGGACTTTAGGATCCACTACTGGAAATCAATTTAGGATCGAAAATAACTATTTTCAGGCCAATAAAAATAACTCATTTATTTCATTCACATATACCGGTGATGAATCTAAACAGTGTGATTTCTCTATTAATGCAACCGCTTCAAGTGGCTATTTAAACTTTTATTTAAATGGGGTCTACATGGGCTATATTTCAGACTCTTCTTTTAATTACGAAATTGGCGATCAGTATATTTCTGGGAGTGGTCAAATGCCTCTCTTTTTAAGAAATGGGGATACAGTAACTTTTGAAGCAAAAACTTATAGTTACGAAAATTCGGATTCGTTTATAGGCCCAGGCATAATGCCAAATGATTTACTTCATGGATCTATTGCTTCAGAGAATGGAACAGGATACCTCTTAACTTATCCAAATTTAGGGACTTCAATTACATTAAAAGATATCATTTCTATTCTTACCGAATCTGGCTTGCCGGTAAGAAACCTACTTGAATCACTGATAACTAATTTCGGAAATGTCAGTATTGAAGATCCGGTAACTATACCTGCTTCATTTACTGATTATCACAGTGATATCTTAATTCAAAATGAAGATGCTGTAGTAATCCAATCCTTATTGAAAATCATTAATGCCTTTCTTGGAATGGCTGACCAATATGACTTTTCTCTCGACTACAACTATGACACTTTATCGAATTTAGAAATCTATAAAACAGCAAAAGCATTCTTCTCCAGCTTTCCTAATATATTTGAAAGTATGCCAGAACGCAGTAGCGATCAGGCAGATACCCAAGCAGAAATTTTATCTGCATTAACTCAGATTGAAACTATTCTCCCGCTAATATGGTATCGATCACCCCTATCAGATCCATTTATCAGCTATTTGCTTTCTATTTCTGACGATTTAGATAATGGAAATTATGCTGAATTGAATGCTCAGATTGATTCGTTAAAGGCCTCACTCAGTGGATTCGACCGCTACACCAATTTAACCCGAAGCCAGAATGGAGGTTTTAAATATAGCCTAGCGCCTTTTGTTTCGGACACGCCATTCTCATTTAAAGGCCTAATTGAAGATATGGAAAATGATCCTGAAGCTCATGCAATACTTTATGGCAACGATTGGGGAGGTGCCGATGAAAGCAATATCGCTTATAAATTTCTAACTCAATATGGTTTAGTTAATGACATTTTTCCAATGAGCATGGGTGGTAAAGTTTTAGTATTTAAGAATGCTAATGGAATTATCAGTAATACCATTTTAGTTAATGAAAATTCTTGGAATTATTTAGATTATTCTCCTTTTTCAGGGGAACTTAAAACTAATCAGGGGGAAATCTTTGATAATGCAGATTACTATAATCCTATTCAGCTTTCTTATTTGAGTGAAGGAGAAGGAATATGGGAATTAAATGATTCTAGTGGTATGGGCTATACACCTGAAGAAGGAACATTTTTCTACTATAATGGAGCATTAGATTTAAATCATAACGGTATCCCAGACGGAACAGAGATAGCTGATTCTTCATCCCAATCCGAGGGGGCCGAAGGGGTATTCATTAAAGGAAATAATTTAGACTACTTAAATGGCTTAAATTCAACACTCATCCAAAATGCTGAATTTATAAGAGTACAAGCTGCTCCAATCATACTCAGTGGATTAATTGCGATTGAAGGGAATCAAAGCAATGGCGATGACATGTATGGAAATAGCTCTGAAGAATTTTATCCCTATCAAGTCTCTTACTATATTTCAAATAAGGATATTATTCAATTAGAATATGAATATCCCGTGGACAGAGATTGGGACAATTATTCTTACGAGAACGGAATAATTACTGACTCTGAGGATTTTGATAAAACATATTTAAATTTTGATAGCACATATACTGCTACTTATTTTGAAAATGATGGTGAGACTGACAAAATAGTTTTTTATCCAAGTTACCTAGATTTAGATAACGATGGATTAAGTGATGGCACTGAAATTATCGCAGGAGCAATTCCCGAATTCATAGATTATCCCTCATACAATGATATTCAAAATGCTATTACTGCCTATAATGAAAATAATGAAGATGGGGCTTCAAATCCGATAAACGAAAACTCCCCAATCAACGAAGACAATCCCAATGCATTAACGGATAGTGATAATGATAATATGCCTGATGCATTAGAACTTAAATTTGGAGGAAACCCTTCGAATGCTAACGATGCACAAACTTCTTTGGATGCTATTGTATTGGTTGATCGCTATACCATAAATGAAATCTCAGATCTCAGATTAGGCTCTACACTTTATGAAGTTAGTGAAGGATTAGCTTCATTTAATATTATCCTAGAAGAAACAAGTGATTTAACCACATGGACTCCTTATGGGGAATATTCGATGGAACTATCTACCGATGGAAATGAGCAAACCAAATTTTATCGCTTCAAAATGAGCGAATAAAGCTACAGGCGTTTTTGAACAAAACCTATCAGTTGCTTGGCGATAGGAATTTTCTTGTAAATGAGAGTAGTCGGATCCCAGTAGTCTTGATGGAAGATAACTTGCCCTTCTGAATCGAAACGAAAGCGACTCATCCCGATAGAAGATTCAAAATCTTCCTTGCCCTTAAATCGAATTGACATGGTCCATTCGATAAAAAATTCGTCCTTAGAACGCATGGTATGATTGAAAACAAACTGCACACCTGCGACAGCATTCACACCTTGAAGCATGTAAGGCAAAAGTTGGCTAGAGGCATTAAATTGTTTAAAGGCGTCTCTGAAGTAAATTTTTTCAGCGTATACTTTTGGCAATTTAACTTGAAGATTATCGTAGGTATAGTCCGTGAATAAATCTTCAACTTGCTCAAGCATAGCACACTCCGCATCACTCCCCGATTCGGGAATTTTGAAATGCGATGGATCTGTCCACCCGAGAGCGTTTTGGTAAGTAATGTCTAAATTTGATTGAGAATGCATAGGATGATGTGAGCGCATAAGATGCTGTGAATAGAAAGTATCGCTCTTAAGCAGATTCAACTCTCCAATGAAGTAGGAAAACTTTTAATCAACGTTGATTAATCAGTCCTCATAGCTATAACTTACAATAAACCGTCACCATTTCATGCATTTACCATCCATACTTGCCGAACGCAGATTGCTTCCTGACTTTTTGATTCGTTGGGGTATAAGAAACCAACTAAAGCAACATTCCCTGCTTCTATCCCAAAATCCTAAGCCGGATGAATCATGGATAGAACAATTAAGCAAAGGTCCGATCGCTGAATGCACGGAAACTTCTAAAGAACAGCACTATGAAATACCCACCGACTATTTTAAAACGGTCTTAGGGAAACATTTAAAATATAGTTCATGTTATTGGGATGAATCGACGACCACTTTGAAAATGGCAGAAGTCAATATGCTTAGCCTATCATGTGAACATGCACACTTAGAAAATGGACAAAACATCCTTGAGCTAGGTTGTGGCTGGGGGTCTTTCAGTCTTTGGATGGCTGAGCATTATCCAGAAAGTACCATAACGGCAATGAGCCATTCGAAGACACAGAAGGCTTATATTGATTCGGAAATCGAACGTCGTGGATTAAGTAATTTAAAGGTGATCACTTCGGATATAAATAATTTTGATACAAGTGAGCGTTTTGATCGTATTGTATCGATAGAAATGTTTGAACACCTTCGCAATCACAGCCTGCTCTTTGAAGGGTTAAACACTTGGCTGAAGGATGACGGGCTAATTTTCATTCACATCTTTGCACATCACAAAGAAAGCTATTTGTTTGAAGTTGAGCACGATCGAGATTGGATGGCCGAATATTTTTTTACTGGAGGCATGATGCCCTCGATTAACCTATTACCAAAAACAGCCAAGGGATTTAAAGAACTGAATCGCTGGGAAATTAATGGCACGCATTATAGCAAAACCTTAGAGGCTTGGCTATCTAAGCAAGATGAAAATGAAAGTATCATCATGAACTATTTTATGGATACTTATGGGAAGGATGCCAAATTGTGGATTCAACGTTGGAGAATTTTTTATTTAGCCTGTTCCGAACTCTTTGCTTACAACAAAGGTAAAGAGTGGCCAGTCATGCACTATTTATTTGCTAAAAAATGAATAAAAAACGCTTAAAAATTGCCGTAGTTGGGAGTGGTGTCGCTGGTTTAACCGCAGCCTATCTTTTAAATAAAGTACATGATGTCACTTTGATCGAAAAAGAAGATCGCATAGGTGGTCATACACGAACCTTAGCCATTCCTGAAGGTGCCGATGCTGGACTCGCAGTTGATACAGGATTCATTGTCATGAATCTCAGAAACTATCCAAATTTCAGTCGTTTGTTAAAAGAACTTGGAGTTGAAATCCAAAAATCATGTATGACTTTTAGTTATCATGAAGCAGAAACAAACTATGGATATGCGGGTACGAGTCTTAGAGGCATTTTGCCCGACCTGACTTATTTATTTAAACTGAGGCATTTCGCACTAGTCGGTGATTTAATACGTTTCGCTTTCATTGGTTATAAGGATTTAACTAGCGGCTATCTTAAAGGAAAGACATTGGGCGATTATTTAGATGAACGAAAATTCTGCCCTGAATTTCAAAACAGTTATCTCTTTCCTATGGGGGCGGCGATTTGGTCTTCGCCCATGCTTAAAATGAGAGATTTTCCCGCAGAGCCTTATCTTCACTTTTTAGAAAATCATGGTCTCTTAAGGCTGATCAATCCACCGCAATGGTATACGGTGAAAGGTGGAAGCCATAGCTATATTAAAGCAATTGTAAAAACTTTAAAGCGAGAGCCTAAAACAGGTGCCGATATTCAGGAAATTGTACGGCCGGAAAATGCTCCAGCCGAAATCTACTATACCTCTGGAGAAAGTGAACAATATGATCATATCGTTATCGCGACCCATGCTGATACGGCTCTCAAACTCCTTGGAGACGCTGACAGTTCTGAAGCATCACGCTTATCACCGTGGGTATATCAGGATAATCAGGTGATCTTGCATACTGATATCAATTTCATGCCACCTAAGCAGTCTCTCTGGGCCTCTTGGAACTTTCTTCGTAAACCTAGTGAAACTAGCGAAAAGAAAGCCTCTCCTGTATGTGTCAGTTACTATATGAATCGCTTACAAGGATTAAAAACAAAAACACCCTATATTGTTACCTTAAACCCCCAGAAAGCAATTGATCCGAATAAGACCATTAATTCGACTATCCTAAGCCACCCTCTTTACTCCTTTGACGCATTAAATACTCAGAAAACACTGAGAGAAAAAAATGGATTGAGAAACACATGGTTTTGCGGTAGTTACTTTGGTTATGGATTTCATGAAGATGCCGTTCTGTCTTCTGTTCAATTAGCCAATGCCTTTGATGTTCAATTATGATAGATTCACATAAACTTTACCGAGGGACTGTTTCACATGAGCGACTCTTCCCGGTTCATAATAAGTTTAGCTACCCATTGACATTCTTCCATTTCAACCCGAATGAACTCAAATCTCTTTCTCAAAAACACACTTTTTTTGGATACAATAAAAATTGCTTATTAGAAATTCGAGACCTGGATTATTTACGTGGTCAGTGCACCCCAATTCAAGACCAGTTACTTGAATTCTTAAAACCAGAAAAAGCAAACGAACGAACTTTAATATTCACATCACCTCGATATTTAGGGATGGCTTTCAATCCAGTGAATTTTTATTTTCGCATCAATGACACTAATGAACTTTTACAAGCATTAGTCGAAGTGAATAATACTTTTGGTGATCGTCATTTATACCCTTTAAATAATTTAGAAAAAGATGCCAGCGGTAGCTACAAGGCATCGTCAAAGAAAGCTTTTCACGTATCTCCCTTTAATCCAATTGAAGGAGAATATCATTTCACTTTTAAGATCAATGAAGCGTCCATATTTATGGGCATAGATCTCTATGAGAATGATCAATGCAAGATGAAAACCTATATGCAAGGTCAGGCACATGAATTAAACTCAAATAAATTAATACGTTATTGCCTGATGCACCCTTTGGATACCGCATTCAATGCAATGCCAAGAATCTTGTATCAGGCCACTGTTTTATATTTAAAGAAAAGACTGAATATCTTTGCACGGCCCAAGCCCATTTCAAAAGATACCTTGATTGATGATACGGCTCATAAGGACCCAAATTCAAAAATTTAACCCACGGTTAAAACAGGGTTATACATGCCGCGCTAAGCCTTATAGGCTTATTTAGATGGCGTGTATTCTTCGACCAAGCTTTTAATCATCTCTTTTATCTGTGAGGCTTTATGACTCCTGGCTGATTCAAGTAATTGTGCCTCTATTGATTCTAAAGTAATCGGGCATTTGTTATTTGCGACAAATTTAAAAATCCGAGGATGCGTAGTCAGTGCGTGCACTTCATTAAAATGCTGCACTTCTTCGTATAATTTTTCGCCTGCTTTGAGCCCAGTAAATTCAATATCGATATCTATATTTTCTTTAAATCCACTTAATGCAATCATTTGGCGAGCAAGCTCGGCAATCTTAATAGGCTCACCCATATCTAAAACAAAAATCTCCCCACCGACCCCTTGAGTTGCAGATTCAAGAACTAAACCGATTGCCTCTGTGACTGTCATAAAATATCGGGTCACTTCTGGATCAGTAACGGTTAGTGGACCACCTTTTGCAATTTGTGCCCTAAAGATATTAATAACACTTCCTGATGATCCCAAGACATTACCAAAGCGCACGGCCATAAACTTTGTTCGATTGGCCTCTCTAGCTTGAATCTTTTGCATGGCAATTTCTGTTAGACGCTTACTCACACCCATAACGCTAGTCGGGTTGATTGCCTTATCCGTGGATATAAAAATAAATCGCTCTACCGATAATTCACTCGCCAATTCCATCAACTTTATCGAAGCAAAAAAATTGTTTCTCAAAGCTTCTTCTGGTTGATCTTCCATTAAGTTAACATGCTTATGGGCGGCAGCATGGAAAATAATTGTCGGCTTAAATTCACTCACATGATGCCGTAAATAGTTGCTTTGAGTGATGTCGAGGATACGAGTTTGAACTCGGCTCTTAAGTGAATGATTCTCTAATAGTGAGAAATTCAAATCAAAGATAGCCAGTTCAGATTTATCAATACACAAGAGAGATTCTGGATCGTGCTCCAATATTTGCGCGACTAATTCTTTTCCGATACTACCACCTGCTCCGGTGACTAACACTCTATGACCGACAAGCATTTTTCGAATATTCTCAAAATTCAAATCAACTGGGTCACGACCTAATAAATCTTCTAACTCTATGGGTCTTATTTGTGTGGCAGTTGCACGACCGCTCACCAAATCCGTCAAAGCGGGGACAATATCAACGTCTAAGCCTAGGCTTCGAGCCGTTTCTGCAACTCTTTGGATGCGTTTAGATGGGGCCGAAGGAAATGCAATGATCACTTTCTTAATTTGATAACGCAGTACAACTTTTTCTAAAGCATCTACAGTATCCACAACCGGAATTCCATTAAGTAGTCGACCCACTTTCGCATCTGAATCATCGAGATAAACAATAGGCTTTATCCCTAACGTTCTCTGCTTGGATAATAAATCTGCACCAATAACGGCACCCACTTCTCCCGCACCAATAATTGCAACATAGTCATATTCTTTTATCCCAGATAACCAGTTGATGAAATTCTCCCCACTATAAATTCGCAAAAATATTCGCATCCCTGAGATCATTACGAAGTATAGTAACAAATTAGTTATGACAACTGATCGAGGAGGTACACCATCACCATTATAAATATACCAGAGGAAAAGCACGTATAATGAACTCAAGAGCAAACTAAAAAATAAGCGGAATAAATCCGGTAAGCGAAACTGGGAAAAAACTGCATCAAATTGACCAAAGGCAAAGAGAAAAGCGATCTGCGTTCCTATAAACCAAATGTAGGCAGAATTTCTTCCTTCAATAAAGTTATCGGGGATTTGGAAATCAAATCGCAAAAGATAGGCGATGGATAAACTGAGAAAGGCTAAGACAACGTAAGCAACAAATATCGCAACAAATTTAAAATTCAGATAGGGTTTAAGGAGCTTCATTGAAATTTAAGACAGTGCGGAGGTTAGAATTGAAATTACTTTATCTCGCTCTTGATGGGTCAAGCTTGAACCACTGGGCAAACATAAACCATGATTAAAAAGATCTTCAGAAATTGCTCCACCAAATTTTTGCTTAGCTTGAAATACCGTTTGTAAATGAAGCGGTTTCCAGGTAGGCCGAACTTCAATCGATGCTTGGTCACAGATATCGATCAAGTTATCTCGAGTTACTTTTGTTTGTGAATCATCTACGATTAAACAGCTTAGCCAATAATTTGGCGATCCGTCATCAGAAATTGGCATAAATGAAATCCCAGGCAATTTTCCAAGTGATTCAGCATAGGTCTGGAAATGTTCTTTTCGAACAGCAATTCTTCGATCGAGATCAGTGATTTGACTTCGTCCCAAGGCAGCCAAAAGATTACTCAAACGATAATTATATCCAATGGCCTTATGTTCATAATGTAATACAGGCTCTCTCGCTTGCTGAGAAAAATAACGAGCTTTTTCAATCAAGGCTTGATCATTTCCCAAGAGCATTCCCCCACCAGAAGTGGTGATGATTTTATTTCCATTAAAAGAAAGAAAGGAAAGGTCTCCAAAGGATCCTGCGGGCTTGCCCTTATAAGATGCACCTAAAGATTCAGCGGCATCTTCAATCAAGGGAATTTGATGCGCCTTACACAGGGCGATAATCTCATCCATTTTTGCACATTGACCATAGATTTGCACGACGATCACCGCTTTGGGTTTACTCCCTTCATCGGCTAATGTTTCAAGTGCTTTCTGAAGTAATCCGGGATCCATATTCCAGGTTTCGGTCTCACTATCCACAAAGACCGGCTCGGCCCCACAATAACTGATAGGAAAAGCGCAACCCGCAAAGGTTAAGCTTGGGCATATCACTTTGTCACCAGGCTTAATATCGAGGGCTAACAAAGCCAAATGTAATGCGGAAGTGCCTGAATTAACAGCACAGGCATAACTCCGATTGACCCGCTTTGCTACCTCAGCTTCAAAAGCATCGAGATCAGGTCCCACAGGGGCAACCCAGCCAGAATCAAATGCTGAATCTATAGCAGATCGATCTTGCTTACTAATATCCGGAGGCGATAAATAAATACGGCTCATAAAATTATATCTCCATAGATTGATTTAAATTTTGGAAGAATCCACAAAAAAAGCGCATTGTTTAAAACAATGCACTTTTGTCTAAAATTGTATAACTAAATCTGAGATTAGTCTTTCTTTGCTTCAACCTCTGATTCAGATGTTTCGGAAGACTCTTCAACAACTTCAGCTTCTGGAGTTTCTTCAACGACCTCTTCAGCTTCAGCTTTTGCTTTAGCCTTTGTTGTTGATTTAGCGGCTTTTTTCTTAGGACGTTTTGGATAACCTTCATCATTAGCATCGATTAATTCAATCAATCCCATTTCTGCGGCATCACCGACACGCTGACCTAACTTGTAAATACGAGTGTAACCGCCTGCACGTTCTGAAAATTCAGATACCTTATTATCAAATAAGTCTGCAACTGCTTTTTTATCTCTGACTCGAGCGATTGCCAAACGACGGAAGTGCAATTTTCTTGCAGCATCATTCGCTTGATCCGCTTTTTTAGCGAGCGTGATAACCTTTTCAATAAAAGGGCGTAATGCTTTAGCTTTGGCTAAAGTTGTCTTAATTCGTCCGTGTGTAATCAGTGCAACGGAAAGGTTGCCTAGCATTGCAGAACGATGAGAACTAGAAACGCCTAAAATATGTCTTCTTTTGCTGTGACGCATGATCGTTTAAATAATTATTAGGGTTATAGTTCTGTAGGATTATCGAGCAATCGCTCATCTATCTTCATTCCTAAAGACAAACCAAGTTGTTCTAATTTATCCTTAATTTCATTAAGAGATTTTTTACCAAAATTACGATATTTAAGCATTTCTTGCTCAGATTTCATCGCTAATTCACCAACGGTTGTGATATTTGCGTTGTTCAAGCAGTTAGCTGCACGAACAGAAAGCTCAATTTCATTAACACTCATATTAAGAAGCTTACGAAGACGATTTTGTTCTTCACTAATTTCCTTAGTTTCGTTTTCAAACTCTATCGCTTCATCAGATAATTGTTCAAATACTTCTAAGTGGTGTTTTAAAATTGCTGAACTTTGCTTGATCGCTTCATCTGGAGTAATTCTTCCATCTGTAGTCACTTCAAGGATGAGTTTGTCGTAGTCAAGCGACTGTCCTACACGTGTATTTTCTACTGAGTACTTCACTACTCTAACTGGACTGAATAGAGAATCGATTGGAATCACGCCGATTGGCTGATCCTCTTTCTTATTCTCTTCACCAGGGCAATAACCACGGCCTACGCGAACTTCAAGCTCCGCAAAAAAGCGTTGTTTTTTGTTTAAGTTACAAATGACATGCTCTGGATTGACAACTGAGATACCATTAACCAGCTGGATATCACCCGCTGTCACTGGACCATCTTTTTCTACGTCAATGATCAAATTGACTGTGTCTCTTCCTTCTGCGACGAAAAGAATCTTTTTAAGATTGAGGACGACATCAGTAACATCTTCCACAATACCTTCGATACTTTGGAATTCATGCTGAACGCCTTCGATTTTTACAGATGAGACAGCAGCACCTTCAATTGAACTGAGCAATACGCGGCGTAAGGCATTCCCTATGGTATGACCGTAACCAGATTCAAATGGCTCAGCTTGAAAGACAGAAAAAGTATCTGTAGATGTATCGTCTCCTTTGGATAGACGATTTGGTAATTCAAATTTCCCTAAACGTTTCGGCATAATAATAAATTGTTAAAATAAATATGAGTTTAAAAATAAAAAAAAATAAAGATTCAATTATCGACTGTAGTATTCAACGATTAATTGAACATTGATACTCTGTTCGGTTTCATCAACAGAAGGTATGCGATTCACTGTAGCTTTTAAAGTATCAGAATTTAGATTCAACCACTCAGGTACTGTTCTCGCTTGGCTTCCTTCCATGCTTTTAGTCGCTAGTTGGCGAGATGAGGTACGCTCACGTACTTCGATTTCATCACCTTCTTTTACGCTAAAACTAGATATATCTGTTTTCTTTCCGTTGACCACAATATGTCCGTGTCCAACAAATTGGCGAGCCGCTGCTCTTGATTTAGCCAACCCTAAACGATACACAGCATTATCGAGTCTGCATTCTAACATTTGTAAAAAGATTTCTCCAGTTACACCACGTTTGCTTTTAGCACGCTCGAAAGTCAAACGGAATTGTTTTTCCGTCATTCCATACATATAACGAAGTTTTTGTTTTTCATTAAGACCAATCGCATAATCACTGAGTTTGCGACGTAATCTTGGTCCATGCTGTCCTGGCAAATGAGGCTTACGCTCAAAGGCTTTTGTAGGAGCAAAAATCGCTTGGCTGAAGCGACGATTGATTCGAGTAGTTGGTCCAGTATATCGAGACATAATATCTATTTTTTATTTAACTGCTAAAGAAGTATAAATGTATAAGTGGCAGAAATCACCTTATACACGACGACGTTTAGGTGGTCTACACCCATTGTGTGGAACTGGTGTAACGTCTTTAATTTCAGTTACGATAATTCCTAAAGATTGCAAAGCGCGAACCGCTGAATCACGACCCATTCCTGGACCGTTCAACTTAACAACGACTTCTTTCATTCCATGAGAAACGGCGACACGACCTGCGTCCTGTGTCACAACTTGAGCCGCATAGGCTGTTGATTTTCTTGAACCGCGGAAATTACACTTTCCGGCACTTGACCAAGAAATCACATTTCCTTTGGGGTCAGTGAATGTTACCTTAGTGTTATTAAATGTGGCTAGGACGTTTACGATACCAGAAGTAATGTTTTTACTACCCTTGGCCTTACGAATTTTAAGTCCTTCTAAATCACTTTTGAGTAGATCCTCTGCAGTCTCTGCCTTTTTAGGCTCTTCGCTAGCTTCCGCAGTCTTTGCTGTGTTCGCCTCAGCTTCTACTTTTGCAGTTTCTTCTACTTTCTTTTCAATTTCCTCTTCGCTCATAATACTTTAAATTTTTGATAGATTATTTACGGACTGGTTTCACCGCACCTTTTCGTGTTCTTGCGTTAGTTTTGGTTCTTTGCCCTCTCACTGGTAAGCCTCTTTGATGACGGATTCCACGGTGTGCACGAATCGCAGATAATCTTTTAAGATTAGCCACTCGATCACGGCGTAAGTCACCTTCAACAACATACTGTTTCTCTGCAACGATAGAAGCCAATTGATTCACTTCTTCTTCGTTTAAATCTCCTGCACGGCGATCTGGATCAAACCCAGAAATTGCAACGATGTCTTTCGCGCGCTTTGGTCCGATCCCATAAATGTAGCGAAGCGAGTATTCTAGCTTCTTATTTGCGGGTATATCAACTCCGAGTAAACGTGGCATAATGATTAATTGTAATGTGTTAAAGTGTTAAAAATGTGTAATGAAGTAGAGAAAAAGTGAAAAAAGTAGCAGTTAAATCAAGTTTGGAAAGTTAATTCTTCACTTTTGTTAAAATTTTTGGATCCCCATCTGTGACTAAAATCGTATGTTCAAAGTGTGCAGAAGGTTTTTTATCAGCCGTTACGGCTGTCCATCCATCTTCTAAAAATCGTATATTTGGCGAACCAAGGTTAATCATAGGCTCAATTGCCAGAGTCATTCCTGGGCTTAATAAAGAACCGGTGCCCTTTTTCCCGAAATTAGGAATCTGAGGCAATTCATGCATTGTCTTACCAACCCCATGTCCGACAAAATCACGAACAATCCCGTAACCTTTGGGTTTAATGAAAGACTCAACCGCATTTGAAATATCGCCAACTCGATTGCCTGCCCGAGCGCAGTCAATTCCTTTAAGTAAGGCGTTTTGTGTATCTTCGAGTAAATTTTTAAGATTAGGTTCAACTGAACCAATTGCAATAGTTCTAGCATTATCGCCGATATATCCATTGTAACTCACACAAACATCGAGTGAAACAACATCGCCATCTTGAACGATTCGATCAATACGCCCGATACCATGGACAATTTCTTCGTTGACTGAGATACAAGTATAAGCAGGAAAAATATTAGACCCATGGCGATAATTGTAACAGGCACTTTTTGCGCCGTATTCAGCAATTTTCGCTTTTCCAATTTGGTCTAAATCGTAAGTAGATATACCTTCTACGGTAGCATCTACTAAGTCCTGCAATACCAAAGCCGCTATCTCACAAGATTCTGCAATAGCAGTAATTTCAGAATCCGGACGAATTGCTTTCATATTTTTGAAGATGAATAGTCAAAGAACAAGTTAAGGAACCTAATCCTCAGAAGTTTAACTTAATTTAAACAACCAAGAAACGATTCCTAGAATAAATAAAATTAACGAAAGTATTAATAATGGACTCCAAGCACTCCAGAAATCTTGTAAACCGGCTGAGTCGATCAATTGCTTATTTTTCGCAGCAGAGCGTCCTCGAATCTTACCCTTTCTCAAAAAGCCATCATAGTGACGCTGGAGTAAGAAGGTCTCGATTTGACGCATTGTATCAAGAAGTACACCAACCGTAATCAACATACCTGTACCTCCAAAAAACAAGGCAACATTGAAAGGGATATTATAGCTAAAGAGAAGAATATCGGGGAATAATGCGATTAAAGTCAAAGAAAGTGCTCCTGCCATAGTCAAACGAGTCATGATATGATCAAGGAATTTAGCCGTTGGATCTCCAGGACGTACCCCAGGAATATAGCCTCCGTTTTTCTTAAGATCGTCCGCAATCTGTACTGGCTTAAACATCAAAGAAACCCAAAAATAACTAAAGATAAAAATCAAAAGTCCGAAAATAAAGTAATAAGCGACCTCACCACGCGCTAAGGATTCGGCAAAATCAATAAAGAAACGCATTCCCGTAGCAGATCCTAAAATATTCAAAAGCTGAGCTGGGAACATTAAAATCGCACTCGCAAAAATCACTGGCATAACACCTGCATAATTAACCTTCAATGGAAGGAATGAGGTTTGTCCGCCATAAACTTTACGACCAACAACTCGCTTCGCGTATTGAACTGGAATTTTTCTTTGAGCTTGAGTAATCGCAACCAATCCAGCGGTCACAATCAGCAATAAAGCTAACATCAATACCCCTTGTACCATACCTAAAGATTGGGTTTCAGAACCTACCGGAGCGACAAACATCTGATAGGTTGAAACAACGGCACCAGGTAAGGCAGAAATAATACTCACGGTAATCAGTAGAGAAATACCGTTACCAATACCTTTCTCGGTTATTTGTTCCCCTAACCAAACCAAAATCATAGATCCTGCAGTTAAGAAGACGGTTCCAGTGATCAAGAATTGAACTTTGCTTGCTAGGACGATTTGTCCGTACTCAAGTGGATTGAATCCATAGCCAATTAAAGTTCCAGGGTTTGTGGAGAGTGCAAAAAGTAATAAGAAGCCTTGGACTGCACAAATGAGAATCGTCAAATAACGAGTATAGTCATTGAGCTTTTGTCGTCCTACATCTCCTTCTTGTTGAAGACGGGCGATCGATGGAAATACAGCGCCCATCAACTGCATGATAATAGAAGCACTGATGTAAGGCATGATACCCAAAGCAAATAAGGCACCATTTAATAAAGCACCTCCAGTGAACATATTATAAAAACCAAGTAGGCCTCCTGCTCCTCCCGCTTGTTGAGCGAAAAACTCTTGGATCGGAGCGGTATTCATTCCAGGTAAAGGTATATTAGCACCCACACGAGCGATGAATAACAAAGCTAATGTGAAGAATATCTTTTGCCTTAATTCAGGAATTTTAAGGGAATTGGTAAATGCAGAAAGCATGGAAAGTTTATCTCAGATAATTAATTGATTTATTCAGAATCAGTAGAAGCTTCAGTTGCTTCAGCTTTTGGCTCGGTTATGATCACCTTGCCACCTGCTGCTTCGATTTTTTCGCGTGCTGAAGCAGAAACTTTGTCTGCTTCTACGGTAAATGCTTTTCCCAAATTTCCGTCACCCAAAACCTTTACGCCTTGTTTGTTGTCACGAATTAATCCAGCTTCGATCAAAATAGAACGATTCACAAGATCACCTTCGATTCTACTTAATCCAGCGAGATTGACCACCTGATAAGATGTGCGGAAATTGAAGTTATTAAAACCACGGCGAGGTAATTTACGATACAATGGCATTTGGCCACCTTCGAAACCGATACGAATACCGCCACCAGAACGTGCTTTCTGTCCTTTGTGGCCCTTACCTGAAGTTTTTCCGTGTCCACTACCGTGCCCACGACCCAAACGTTTTGTTGAATGGGTAGCTCCTTTAATTGTTGGAATGTTATCTAAATTCATAAGACAAAAATTTTTATACCTCTGTGTTTGCAGTTTGACCGAAACGAAGCGCTTTAATCTCTTCGTTAGATCTTAATTTTTTCAATGCGTCCATAGTCGCATTGACCATAGCTAAATGGTTGTTTGAACCGAGTGATTTTGACAAGACGTTGTGAACACCTACAGCTTCAAGCACTGCACGAACACCACCACCTGCAATCACACCAGTACCCGTAGATGCTGGGCGTAATAAAACCTTACCACCATCTGATTCACCAAGCACGTGATGAGGAATTGTGTCACCTCTAAGCTTTATGTTGATGATGTTTTTCTTAGCATCTTCAGTTCCTTTACGAATACATTCAGGAACTTCTTTTGCTTTTCCGTAACCTACACCAACGCCACCTTTTTGGTCGCCTACGACTACGAGTGCAGAAAAACTAAAACGACGTCCACCTTTAACCACTTTAGCACAGCGGTTAATATGTACGACTTTTTCGATCATTTCAGAAGCATCTTCGCTACTTTCTGAAGAAAATGTTTTTTTGTTATTGTTATAACTCATAGTATTTTAAAATTTCAATCCTCCTTCTCTCGCTGCATCAGCAAATGTTTTAACACAGCCGTGGTAAAGGCGTCCTGAACGGTCGAAAACAATCGTTTCAATTCCAGCAGCCTTAGCTTTTTCTGCAACGGATAAACCTAAGGTTTTTGCGCTCTCGGTATTTGCCTTTAGCTCAGATGATTTGATTGAAGATACATGCACTAAAGTATGTCCCTTCTCATCATCAATACATTGAGCAGTAATGTTTTTATTAGAGAAATGTACGGCTAAACGTGGACGCTCAGCTGTGCCATTAATTTTTTTACGTATACGCCAGCGACGCTTTTGTAATAGTGAAAGTTTTTTTAATGTTTTCATACAAATTAATTAATCCTTTATGCAGATTTTTTACCTTCCTTACGGCGAACGTATTTACCTTCGATATGCACACCTTTACCTTTATAAGGCTCAGCTGGATAAAATGCGAAAATGTCAGCGGTGACTTGACCGACCATTTGTTTGTCTGCCCCCTCAACTGTCAATTTTGTGTTTTCTGCAACGGTTACTTTGATGCCTTCAGGGATTTCTAATTCACATGGGTGTGAATAGCCTAAAGATAAATCAAGAATGTTGCCTTTCAATGCGGCACGAAAACCAACACCTTTAATTTCTAGCTTCTTAGTGTAACCATCTACCACACCGACTACCATTCCATTAATTATGGAACGAGCTGTACCAAACATGGCACGGGCATGACGACTGTCTGAAATAGGTGCGACTTGCACAACATTATCCACTAGCTCAATTTTCACTGAGTTATCAAATGATTTTTTCAAAGATCCCTTCGGTCCTTCAACAGATACCGTTTGTCCATCAATAGACACTTTGGCCTTTTCAGGGATCGGGATGGGTAATTTTCCAATTCGACTCATAATAAATATTTCTCCGTTACCAAACTTTACAAATTAGTTCACCACCTACGCCTTGCTCACGAGCATCACGAGCGCGTATCACACCTTTAGAAGTAGTTAAAATTGCTACACCAAGACCACCTAAAACACGAGGGATTTCTTGAGATCCATAATATAAACGACGACCAGGCGTACTGTGACGCTCAATCCCCGTAATTGCAGGCGTATTTTTAACATATTTCAATTTAAGTGAAATTTGCTTAAAGCCTTTGTTATTTACGCTTTCAGAATAATCTAAAATAAAACCTTCTTGTTTTAAGATTTTAGCTATTGATAAACGCATTTTTGAAATTTGCGTAGTGCATACGTCTTTCTTTGCCATACTCGCATTACGAATAATAGTTAAGAAATCGCCGATTGTGTCATGAACTGCCATAGTATAGTTTGTTTACTGCTGGGTTTTCGATTGTAGTGTTAGATTTACCAAGAGGATTTAGTGACTCCTGGAATTTTACCTTTACTTGCCAGTTCACGAAATGTGATTCTGGAAAGACCAAATTTACGAATAAAGGCACGAGGACGACCTGTAATTGAACAACGGTTACGTGCACGTATTGGGGAGCTATTCTTAGGCAACTTTGTTAACTTAGCTTGTGCCTTATAAAATTCTTCGTCCGTAGTTTCAGAATTAGCAAGAATCGCTTTAAGCTCGGTACGCTTAACTGAATATTTTGCAATTAAACGACGACGCTTAAGATCTCTTTGTATTGCTGATTTTTTTGCCATAATAAAGTTTTTTTAAATTTTATGCTTCTACAGATACTTCCTCTTTTTTCTCAACTGAATCATCTGCTTCGTTCAATTCAGAACTTGATTTACGAAAAGGCATACCTAATAAGCTGAGTAATTCTTTCGCTACTTCATCCGTATCTGCGCTTGTGTTAATGCAAATATCCATACCAATGTTTGCTGTATTACCTTCTGCACTCACTTCTGGGAAAATTGAATGGTCGGATATTCCTAAAGTATAATTGCCCTGTCCGTCTAATTTAGCCGGTACACCTCTGAAGTCACGAATACACGGTAATGCAATATTAATTAGGCGAGCGAGAAAGTCATACATCGCATTTCCTCTAAGAGTAACCTTACAACCGATTGACTGTCCTTCTCTGAGTTTAAAATTAGAAATACTCAATTTTGCTTTAGTGGTGACTGGATGTTGACCAGATATCTTAGTGATTTCATCACTGACATAAGCAATGTGGTTTTTATCTACACTCGCTCCGTAACCAGAATTGATAACGACTTTCTTAATTGAAGGCACGCAATGTATATTCTCTAAATTAAATTTTTTCTTTAATTCTGGTATAACAATTTCTGTGTATTTTTTCTTTAATATTGGAGTTTCCATAACCTAAATTCTTTCCTGTATCTTACTGTTACTTTTTGCTTTTTGCTTTTTCGTCAAATTTCTTGGCAAGCATTACATTCGAGTAATGAATCGATGCTTCTCTTTGAATTGATGAACCTTCTGGGTTTTCTTGAGTCTTTCGCTCGTACTTGGTAATCATGTTCACGCCTTCAACAAGTACGCGATTATTTCCCAATACTTCCAATACTTTACCGCGCTTTCCTTTGTGGGAACCTGCAATAACGACGACTTCTTCTTCTCTTTTGATTGTTTTTGCCATTTTATAAAACCTCTGGTGCTAATGATATGATTTTCATATATTTGACGCGCAATTCACGTGCAACTGGGCCGAAGATACGAGTTCCTTTTGGGTTACCATCTTGATTGATGATCACCACTGCATTATTATCGAAACGAAGATAGCTGCCATCGCCACGACGAATTGGAGCACGCGTACGTACCACAACCGCTTTGACTACTTCACCTTTTTTAACAGATGCATCTGTTGCTGATTCTTTCACCGCACAGACAACAACATCACCGACATCCGCAGTTTTCTTGTTCTGTCCAATTCTACGAATCATCTCAGCTGACTTGGCACCTGTATTATCCGCGATAAATACGCGACTGTTCATTTGTATCATAGCTTTATTCTCCGTTTAAAATACTTGTTTCCTTTTAAATTTATTCGTCCCCTAATTTTGGCGCAACTTCGATCACACGTGTCACTCTCCAACGCTTTAGCTTACTCAATGGACGTGTTTCCATGATTTCTACCTTATCGCCTAAGCCACACTCGTTCTTTTCGTCGTGGACATGCAATACAGTCTTGCGCTTGATTTCCTTGCGATACAAAGGATGAGGAATCTTATAGAAATAAGTGACTTTGATCGTCTTGTCACCCGAACGATTCGTGACAGTTCCTATTAGATTTTTTCTAGAATTACGTTTTAAGACAGTTTCCATTATTTTTAAATTTTTTGAATTAAGCAGAGGTACTCGCCAATTTCTTCTCCTGTAAAATGGTTTCCAAACGAGCAATATCTCTTCTTAGATCTTTGAGCTTGTGTGTTTCTTCAACTTGGCCGGTCTGTTTGCTCATACGCATTTTTACATGCTGGTCTCTTGAATCACGAAGTTTCTTTTCTACTTCGATTGCAGACAGTTCATGAATTTCTTTTGCTTTCATATGTGTGTATTAGTTTTAAATTCTTAAAAGTGTGATTAAACGTCGTCACGGCTGACAAATCTGCATCTGAATGGCAATTTTGTATCCGCTAAACGCAAAGCTTCTCTTGCCGCAGTTTCAGAACAGCCAGCAACTTCAAATAACATAGTTCCAGGACGGATAACTGCGACCCATTTTTCGACTGATCCCTTACCTTTACCCATACGTGTTTCAGCCGGTTTTTTAGTCACTGGCTTGTGAGGGAAGACACGAATCCAAACTTTACCTTTACGCTTAAGGCTACGAGTCATTGCCACACGAGCTGCTTCTATCTGACGTGAAGTCATACGACCACGACTTAAAGACTGGATGCCAAACTCACCAAAAGCAACTGTGTTACCTTTTTGTGCGGTACCATAAATGCGTCCTGTATGAACTTTTCTGTATTTTGTTCTAGAGGGTATCTGTGCCATAATTTAATTCCTTATTCCGTTCGCTAAATAATTTAAAATTTTGATTAAAGTGCGCTTTCTCCGTCAGGTAAACATATCCAACATTTCACTCCGATGATTCCATAAACTGTGCTCGCTTCGCTGAAGCCGTAGTTGATATTTGCGCGCAATGTTTGTAAAGGTACTTTACCAGAACGTTGTTGTTCAGTACGGGCGATGTCAGCACCTCCTAGACGACCTGAACATTGGATACGAATGCCTTCTGCTCCAAGTGAAGTTGTTGTTTGCACCGCACGTTTCATCGCACGACGGAAAGCTATTCTACGCTCGAGCTGTAAAGCAACATTTTCTGCGACTAATTGTGCAGAAAGGTCTGGGCGTTTTACTTCTTGGATATCCAACATCACATCCTTGCCTACCTTTTTATTCAATTCGGTCTTAAGTTTATCCATCTCTTGTCCCTTACGACCAATCACGATACCTGGGCGAGCTGTAAAAATCTTCACACGGATGCGACCTGATGCACGCTCAATAAATATACGAGGTACGGAAGCATAACGTAATCTCTTTTCAAGAAATGTTCTGATCAGATAATCTTCTTTAACATACTGAGGAAAATCTTGTTTATTGGCATACCAGCGTGAATCCCAGTCCTTTGTGACTGCGAGACGGAAACCTATTGGATGTGTTTTTTGACCCATAATATATATTTTCTAAAATTAACTTTCGTCTGTTAAGACTATGCGAATGTGACTCGTTCTTTTCTTGTAAGGATGAGCAGAACCTCTTGCTGCTGGACGAAAACGTTTAAATGAAGGACCTTCTTCGATGATAGTCGATTTGATAGTCAATGCATCTGACGATAAATTGTTGTTATTCTCTGCGTTAGCAATTGCTGACTTCAATGTCTTGCCAATAAGACGTGCGGATTTACGAGGGATCAGACTAAGCATCTCAAGTGCTTCTCCTGCATTAAGTCCTTGAATCGCACGAGCTACCTTCCTCACTTTGAGGGGCGACATTCTTGTGTATTTTGTGTAAGCTTTAACTTCCATAGTACTGATAAATTAACTGTTTCTAAATGTGTTTAATCGAACAAAATCCCCAGCTTGAATCGATTGATTCGGATTGAGGTCTAAAATTAATGCTGCTGATTGATATTGCTCGGTGGCCACAAAGATCACCGAAGCAATCTTGTCGGATCCACGATAAATCGAAGCGGTCATTCCAATATCCAAGCCAGCATCTAGGCCATTATCCAAGTAAACTACCGCAATTTTTGCTTCTTCGTTTATTTTAACAACTTGTGCTTTATTCGAAGAATACAAACCAGATCCATTGTCCACAAAACTAGGTATGGAAGCAGATACAGCATTCACAGAAAGCACGAACATTATACATGTGCTCCATATTTGTGTAAATTGACTGATTCCAAAATGCTTCATGATTGAATAATTCTATAATTACTTAGCTTTGCCTGCTGGATGTCCCTTGAATGTACGTGTTGGTGAAAATTCACCCAATTTATGACCCACCATATTTTCTGTTACATAAACAGGAAGAAATGATTTGCCGTTGTGTACACTAAAATTGAGTCCAACGAAATCTGGAGTGATCGTTGAGCGGCGAGACCATGTTTGTATTGGCTTGCGATCGCTGATCGCCTGTGCCGCTTCCACCTTTTTCAATAGATGAACATCAACAAAAAAACCTTTTTTAATAGATCGTGACATAATACTTATTATTTGCGCTTCATTGGACGTCCATTGCGACGAACAATAATTTGTGAATTAGTTGGGTTAGATTTCTTACGAGTTGGGAAACCTTTAGACAGTTGACCCCAAGGTGATTGAGGATGACCTCCACCAGAAGTACGTCCTTCACCACCACCCATTGGGTGATCGACAGGATTCATAGCTACACCACGGACACGTGGACGACGACCTAACCAGCGATTACGCCCTGCTTTACCTAAACTACGGCCTTCATGTTCATGATTGCCCACTTCACCGATAGTTGCTCGGCAACGGGCATTTAAAAAGCGAATTTCACCTGAAGGCAACTTGATGGTCGCACGATTGCCATCAACCTTAATCAATTGAGCCGCTTCACCTGCAGAACGCACAAGCTGTGCCCCTCTTCCAGGATGTAACTCAAGTGCATGTATCTTAGTTGCTGGTGGGATTAATTCTAATGGGAAACTGTAACCCACGGAAAATTCAATTTTTTTATTGGAGCTGATCAAAGTATCGCCTGCTTTGACGCCTCTAGGGGCAAGAATATAACGCTTTTCACCATCCACATACGCAAGTAATGCAATGTTTGCAGAGCGATTTGGATCATACTCAATCGCTTGCACTTTTGCAGGTATATCAATTTTGTCTCTACGAAAATCGATCAAACGATAATGTTTCTTATGGCCTCCGCCACGACGACGAGAAGTGATACGACCGTAGCAATTACGACCCTTCTTTTCATGCTTAGAAACCGTAAGTAGCTTCTCTGGCTTTTTCTTTGAGACATCGGCTTTGTTTCTAATAAGGAAACGTTGTCCGGGAGTCAGTGGTCTAGATTTTACAAGTGGCATGATCTTATTCTCCTAAAAATTATACGATTTCTATAGTATCTCCGTCTTTTAAGCTAATGATAGCTTTTTTATAACCGCTTGTAGTTCCCATCTTACCTCTTCGGCTACGATCAGATTTTTGTTTCGGCTTTATATTTAAAATATTCACACGAGTAACTGCGACATTGAACAATTTTTCAATAGCACGAGCCACTTCAATACGATTAGCGTTTTCCGCTACTTTGAAAGTATATTGATTGAGATTTGCGGAGAGATTCGCCGCTTTTTCTGTCACAATGTAAGATTTAATTATTGTATCGGGTATTAGCATTACTCGTCTCCTTTCCCATCAACCGCACGTGCGATAATTGTTTCAATCGCTTTTGAACTCACGATTACGTTTTGAAATTTTACAATATCAAGAACACTTAGGTCACCTGACTCAGCGAGTGAAATGCCTTGTATGTTACGAGCAGCAAAAGCCGTGTTTTCCGCAAATGTATCATCAACCACCAAAACTTTACAACGTTTCGGATACACATTCTTTAGTACATCGTTGAAAATCTTTGTTTTCGGTGCTTCGACCGCCAAATCTTCGATAACGGATAAGCCACCGGCAACTGCACGATCAAAAAGAGCTCTTTGCATTGCTAGTTGACGCATCTTTCGATTCGTTTTCTGCGAATAATCTCTTGGTTTTGGCCCATGTGCTACACCACCATGTCTTTGGTGAGGTACTCGGCGTGAACCCTGACGGGCTGTACCACTTCCTTTTTGGCGGAAGAGTTTCTTACCAGAACCTGCAACTTCGGCACGTGTCTTTGTGGATGCATTACCTTGACGCTTGTTCGCCTGCTGTGCAATCACCACTTGTCTTAATGTTGCAATACCACGCTCATCTTCAAACTCAGGAAAATGAGGGAAGTCCTTTTCCGTGCTACTTGAGCCGTCTGCTTTAAATACTTTTAATTTCATATGTAATTCTTTGCTCCTAGGTTATGCGTGTGCACGCTTTTGTTTTACTGCAGTTCGTACGGTCACTAAACCGCCCTTGCTTCCTGGGACACTACCCTTGATTAAAATTAAATTCTTATCAGCAATTACTTTAACCACTTCAAGATTTTGTACCGTACGCTGAACATCACCCATATGACCCGGCATCTTCTTACCTTTGATCACGTGACCTGGCCATTGACACATACCGTAAGAACCACCACGTCGATGGAACATAGAACCGTGTGATGCAGGACCTCCAGCAAAACCATAACGTTTCACCACACCTTGGAAACCACGTCCTTTACTTGTACCGATGATGTCGATCTTCTGTCCCGCTTCAAAGCGATCTACAGTCAAAACATCACCCACATTTAATTCTGTGTCTCCTGAGGTTCTAAATTCTTGCAAGTTTGAGACAGGCTCAACCTTTGCTTTATTCACATGTCCCAATTCTGCTTTAGATAAGCGATGGGCTTTTTGTGCTC
This sequence comes from Opitutia bacterium, assembly GCA_029248665.1. Taxonomy (GTDB): domain Bacteria; phylum Verrucomicrobiota; class Verrucomicrobiia; order Opitutales; family Coraliomargaritaceae. The sequence continues at coordinate 75,475 of JAQWIW010000002.1, forward strand.
CATAACCTAGCTGGATAGCATCATAGCCATCTGTATCGGCTGACTTAATTTGCACCACTGGACAAGGTCCAGCTTCTATCACGGTCACAGGCACGAGGCGATTGTCCTCATCAAAGACCTGAGACATACCTATTTTTTTTCCTAAAAGGGCTATATTCATAATACTAATTGGCAGGTGGAAAACCTCAAAACTGATATTATAGAAGAAATACTATAATAAAGCTGCTCGGAAAACCGTTTGCTGACCTGCTTTAGTGGTTAAAATTTAAATGTGATAAATAAAATTACTAAAGAGCCGAGGAAAAAAGAGCTTTTTTCCCCTGAGGTCAACCCTTGATTTTATTTTTTTTATTTTTTTAAAAAAAATTGAGTCAAACCATGTAATTTTCTGCTATTTCACCCTCAATACTAGGGTTCAGTCGTCATATCTCTATAATACGACTATAATAGCTATAATTTAGATTAATGCTTCCACCCGCCACTGTTTACACTGCCATCTTATCCGTATTATCCTATGTCGCCTAACTCATATCGCGTATTCATCTGAGTTATTTATTATATATAGGCATATAATAGGCATATAGAATGCGAATCAAAGCTTAGCCTAACTTTTTAATCTTAAACAAGATAATCTTAAACAAGATCCCGCGCAGAAATTTCGAGAATAAATAAGCATTAATTTAATCTAATGAATTATAAAATTTATAATTTTGGGAATAAAAATCACTTCTCAAACTCTTATCATCAATGTTTCTGTTTTATAGATGCCCTAAATTACTCCTGTTTTATAGATGCCTTAAATTGACTGAATATCAAAAACCTTAATCTAATTCATTAATCAAATTCAAATTACAATTATTTAAAATTATTCAATCTACAATTCATATGAAGAAAACGAAGCGATTTTCATTATTTAACGTCAAAATAACTCAATATAGCTTGATTTTAGCATGCTTGTGTATTTCCCAACTTGCTCATGCTATTGCGACGCCTCTTGGCTCTTTGACCTTTACTAACCCTACTGCTACATCACGCCAAGAAGCAGCAGGAGAAACAATTGATGGCAATTTGGGAGGTGTAGCAGATGCACACGGGTGGTCTACAAGCGTGGGTGGAAGCGATGATAGAGTAAATCAAGCGCACACTATATCATGGGACATAAGCACACCTACGCTAACATTAACTGCAAATGAAAGTGTTGATTATTATACCTACACATTCTCATTCTATTATGGCTGGGATGAACTTCCTACACTTTCGTCTTTTTCATTGGATGCTCAGATCGGAGAATCTACAAATTATGTTCGGATTACCAATTATGACAGCCTAACTAGTACCTTAGCTGGACAGACTTTAACCTCTGATGAAGCAGGAATTATTTCTGGAAATGAACCCGGCAGTTCGACAACGCTGCTTCATACAATGGCTTTTCGTACCGACTCTGATATTACCAATCTAAGAGCAAATTTACCGCCAACCCCGAGCTGGACAGGGATAGGTCATATTCATTTTGCAGAAATCACTGGTAGTGCCACTGCAGAAGTTGTCCCTGAGCCTTCTACTTATGCTTTTTTTGTCGGGATGATTGCCTTTTTATTTATCGCTTATCAAAAACGAGCTAACGCGTAAATTTCATACAGACTCTCTATAAAAAAACCTCGATAGCCTTATGTCTATCGAGGTTTTTGTGTTTAAAATCTCTGTATTGAACAGAAAGAATACTTAAACATTGATACTGATATCAACACCTGCTGGGAGATTGAGTTTTTTCAACTCATCCACAGTTGCCGCAGTAGGCTCGAGAATATCAATCAATCGTTTATGGGTACGGACTTCAAATTGATCCATTGACTTTTTATCCACGTGAGGAGAACGGTTAACGGTAAATTTCTCAATGCGAGTAGGCATTGGAACAGGACCCGAAACTCGAGCACCTGAGCGTTTTGCAGTTTCGACAATTTCACCTACAGATTGATCAATCACTCTGTGATCAAAACCTTTTAGGCGGATTCTTATTCTTTGTGCACTCATAATAGATGTTTTATTTTAGTTGTTTGTTTGAATTAGTTATTAAATTTTAATTGATGAAATTCGCACTGAGAATTTGCTTTAGAATATTCTCAGGGACAGGTTGAAAGCTTTCTGGATTCATACTGTAAGAGGCACGCCCTTTACTGAGTGAGCGTACTGTAGTGGAATAGCCAAACATTTCAGAAAGTGGCACACTGGCCGAGATGATTGAATAAAGACCACGTGTGGACATGTTTTGTATTTGGCCACGACGACGATTTAAATCCCCCATGATATCACCTTGATATTCATCTGGTGTTTCCACTTCGACTTGCATCATTGGTTCCAGGAGTAGTGGCTGCGAGGCTTCCATTGCTTCTTTAAAGGCGAAAATACCTGCCATTTTAAATGCCATCTCTGAGGAATCGACTTCGTTATAGGTCGCATCGTGTAGGGTGACTTTGAAATCGGTTACTGGGTAGCTGGCGATGACACCATTGTTGGCCGCCTCGCCTATACCTTCGAGGGTTGGTTGAATAAATTGTTTAGGAATAGTGCCTTCTGGAAGCTTATTCTCGATTACCGTGCCAGCTCCACGCTCCAAGGGCTCGACTCGAATACAGGCATGACCATACTGAGGGTTTTCCACGGTCTGACGAACGAATCGCCCTTCTCCAGAGGCCGATTGACCAAACGTTTCTCGATAAGCAATTTGTGGACGTCCAGCTTCTGCTTGCACTTTAAATTCTCTGAATAAGCGATCACGAATGATCTCTAAGTGCAATTCGCCCATTCCGGCAATTAAGGTTTGTCCTGTATCCTCATTGGTGCTGACAAAAAAAGTTGGGTCTTCTTCGGATAAACGCTTAAGCCCTAGCTCAAGCTTATCTTGATCTGCTGTCGTTTTTGGCTCGATTGACATGGAGATAACGGTTTCTGGGAATGTCGGTGGCTCCAATCGCATTGGGTGACTTTTTTCACACAAGGTATCACCAGTGACCACATCGCGCAAACCGACCACACCGCAAATATCTCCTGAGTAAGCCACTTCAATATCTTCACGTGCATCGGCTTTCATGATAAGCAAACGGGCGATACGCTCAGTTTTACCTGTACGTGAATTAAGCAAGGCCATGCCTTTCTTCAAAGTTCCTGAATAAATACGAAAGAAAACGAGTTTTCCGACATAGGAATCGTTCATCAGCTTAAATGCAAGTCCGCTTAATTTGGCTTGATCATCTGGCACGATAGATAATTCCTTGCCTTGTAAATCTTCTGCTCTGATAGCAGGCAAATCGAGTGGGCATGGCAAGTAATTCACCACCGCATCGAGCAAAGCTTGCACGCCTTTATTTTTAAAAGCGGTTCCTGGAATGACTGGGCAAAAATCTAATGCGATAGTCGCTTTACGGATCACTGATTGAAGGAAATTGGCCTCTACAGTTTCGCCTTCAAGGTATTTTTCTGCCAAAGTTTCATCGGAATCGGCTAAAGTTTCAATCAATGCCTCGCGTTCAAATTCGGCCGACTCGATTGAGGCTTCGGGGATAGGAGCGATATGAAAAGAATTTCCCGAGCTATCTTTCTCATCGAAGATCACTGCTTCCATTTTCACAAGATCAATCATGCCCGTGAAGTTTTCTTCACCGTCTGTTTCCTCTATGATTGGAATAAAGATCGCTTTAGCCTTGGCATTCAGTCGTTTCTTCATCGATTCAATCGTTGCAGAAAAATCGGCCCCGACTCGATCCATTTTATTTATGAAGGCAATGCGTGGAACTTGGTATTTTTCCATTTGTCGCCACACTGTTTCAGATTGTGGTTGTACCCCAGCGACAGCACAAAATACCGCAACAGCTCCATCAAGTACTCTTAGTGAACGCTCTACTTCGGCGGTAAAGTCAACGTGCCCTGGTGTATCGATTAGATTAATTTGGTGTTCTATCCCGGAGTAAATACCTAAATCATTGGTCCAATTACAAGAAATGGCCGCAGAGGTGATGGTGATACCTCGCTCACGTTCTTGTTCCATCCAGTCGGTCACGGAACTGCCTTCGTGAACTTCGCCCATCTTATGGACGACTCCTGTGTAGTATAAAATTCTTTCTGTTGTTGTTGTTTTTCCTGCATCTATGTGAGCGGCTATACCAATATTTCTCGTATATTCCATAGGGAACTTACGTTCTTGGGCATTCTGAGAAACTATTTTCTGGGCTGACATAAATAAACTGGAAAAGAACAAAAAGGGAAAAGCGAGAAAAGGGGGTTAAACCTTTACCATCGCAAGTGTGCAAAAGCACGATTGGCTTGCGCCATACGGTGAGTCTCTTCTTTCTTCTTAACGACTCCTCCGGTATTGTTGTAAGCATCGATGAGTTCATCGGCTAATGCTTCTTCCATAGCCACACCTTTACGCTTACGGGCTGAACTGATCATCCAGCGAAATGCTAATGTTTGTTGACGCTCAAATGCGATCTCAACTGGAACTTGATAGGTTGCTCCACCGACTCGACGACTTTTTACTTCAATCTTCGGACGAGAATTTTCTAAAGCACCCATCACTAAATCGACAGGATCACCTTTAGCCAACTTCTCGCTCATTTTTTGGAAAGCAGTATAAACGATACGTTGTGCAACGGTTCGTTTACCACGCTCCATAATCATATTCACTAAATTAGTCACTAATGTGCTATTATAGCGGGGATCTGGAATAACTGGACGTTTAACTGCTTGGCGACGACGAGACATATTTCTTAAAAATTATTTGGTTAATAAATTGTAAATTAGTTAGCTTATTCTTTTGGACGTTTCACACCATATTTCGAACGACTGCGGCGACGTTTTTCTACACCCACACAGTCTAATGTTCCTCGAACAATATGATATCGAACACCTGGAAGGTCTTTCACACGACCACCTCGTACTAATACGATACTGTGCTCTTGTAAGCTGTGTCCTTCATCTGGAATATAAGCGATTACTTCCATACCATTGGTGAGACGTACTTTAGCCACTTTACGAATCGCAGAATTCGGTTTTTTAGGCGTACGAGTCATCACCTGAACACAAACACCACGACGAAAAGGGTTACGATCTAAAGCACGAGACTTAGACTTTACTTTTTGTATTATTCGAGGTGAACGAACGAGTTGATTAATAGTTGGCATTGTTATTTGTGTATCTCTAAATTGATTTCTTGTGTATGGAAAAGTTCGCAAACGTAGCATTTACGCTACTGTGTGCAAGCAATTTGTTAAAAATTTCTATTTTTTTATAAAACGAGCATTCTTTGGATTAACCGACATCTTCTGATTCGGCAGGTGTTTCTCCTTCTGTGGAAGCTTGACTTTCGGCATTTTCTGAAGCTTCGGATAACCCAGGCACTTTATTTAAGTCGACTTCAGGCGTTGGAATAGCAACACCTTCAACATGCTTTGCAGCATCTTCAGGTGATAGTTGTTCCATTTCTGCACCTAGTGTATCAATTCTTAAACGACGGTAAGCAGGTAGACCGGTTCCGGCTGGAATTAAGTGACCCATGATCACGTTTTCCTTGAAGCCCTTGAGCCAGTCGACTTTACCTAATGTGGATGCATCAGTAAGAACACGTGTTGTTTCTTGGAAGGATGCTGCTGAAATAAAGGATTCTGTTTCAATCGATGATTTTGTGATACCTAATAATACAGGCTCGCCTTCTGCAGGCTTACCACCAGCTTCGTCGATTGCCTCATTTGATTTCATGAATTCAAAACGATCAACTTGCTCACCCCAGAAAAATTCTGAGTCACCTGGATCAGTGATTCTGACTTTTTTGAGCATTTGAGCAATAATCACCTCAATGTGTTTATCATTAATGGTCACACCTTGGAGGCGGTAAACTTTTTGAATTTCTTCGATGAGGTAATCACAAACTTTTTCACGGCCTAGAATTTCCAATAATTCGTGTGGGTCTGCGGCACCTTCAGTTAAGTGCTGTCCTTTATGAACAAGGTCACCAATTTGAACGAGTAGATGTTTTCCGTGTGGAATTAAGTGAACTTCTTCATTTCCAGTTTCTGGATCAGTCACCAATAATTTCTTCTTACCGCGTAAGGTACCATCAACAGAAACCACTCCGTCAATCTTAGCCATCTCAGCAGCTTCCTTAGGACGGCGTGCTTCAAATAGTTCAGCAACTCGAGGAAGACCACCTGTAATATCTTGTGTCTTCGATGCTTGGCGAGGTGTTTTTGCCAACATAGCACCTTGTGTAATCGTGTCTTTTTCATTCACAACGATTTGAGCACCGGTTGGAATCGCATAAGTTGCGATCACTTTCTTGCCATCTAAGATTTCAATTTGAGGATTGAGGTCATCTTTGTGTTCAACAACAACGGTTGCGATCTGGCCTGAAGAATCATCCATCTCACGTTTAATTGTAACTCCAGGAATCATATCACTGAAGCCAATCTTACCGCCCTTTTCTGAAAGAATTGGAATGTTATGTGGATCCCACATTGCAAGAATTTCGCCCTTCTTAATGCTTCCACCGTCTGGTTGAGTTAAGACTGAACCTACAACAATCTTGTAGTCTTCAAGCACTCGACCAGTTTCATCTAAGATAAGTACTGAACCTGTCTTATTGAGTACAATACTTGCACCATCAATGGTTTGAACGATTCTTAAATTCTTATACTGAACGGTTCCACCTGTTCTGACTTTAATTTCAGGATTTTTAAACACACCACTCGCAATACCACCGATGTGGAAAGTACGCATGGTCAACTGTGTTCCCGGCTCACCAATGGATTGAGCAGCAATAATACCAACTGAGGCACCTCGCTCTACCATTGAATTAGTCGCTGGGTTGATACCATACTCGAGAGCAGTGATACCAATTTTCTTACGTGTTGTCAGTGCAGAAAGTACTTTAACCTTCTCGATGCCCACTTCATCAATCTTATGAGCAATTGCCTCTGTGATGATTTCACCATTTTTAACAATGATTTCATCAGGGTTCAAAGGATTCTTAATGTCATTTGATGAGCAACGACCAACGATACGGTCAAACAAGCTGACGATTTCATCATCACCTTCATAAATTGCGAATTTCCAAATACCTGTACGGCTTTTGTCATCGTAAGCTTCTACGATACAATCCATAGCCACATCACACAGCTTACGAGTCATATAACCCGCATCCGCAGTTTTCAGAGCGGTATCGGCAAGACCTTTACGCGCTCCGTGAGTGGAGATAAAGTATTCGAGAACAGACAGACCTTCACGGAAAGAGGATAGAATAGGACGTTCAATAATTTCACCAGAGGGTTTAGCCATCAATCCACGAGTACCGCACAACTGTCTAACTTGTTGTTTGTTACCACGAGCACCTGAGTCCATCATCAAGAAAACTGGATTCATTGCCTCTTGTCCTGAATTTTCTTTCAATTCATCGAACACAGCTTTAGCGATTTCATCAGTTGTTCCTGTCCAAATATCAATAATCTTATTGTAACGCTCACCTTCAGTAATGATACCCTTTTTATACTGACCTTCTACTTCGTCAATTTTCTTACGGGCAGCTTTGACGATGTCTGGTTTTGATTCAGGGATAATCATGTCATCGATACCAATCGAAACACCTGCTTTAGTTGCAATTTTGAAACCAACATCTTTCAAGATGTCCAATGTCTTAACGGTTTCTGCTTTGCCGACTTTGCGGTAAGTTTCTAAAATAATATCACCCAATCGGCCTTTAGCTACTGGGGAATTAATAAAGCCTAATTCTTCTGGCCAGATTGTATTGAAGATAACACGACCCACAGTTGTACGAATGACTTTATCATTAGCATTACCATATGAAGTACCTTCTTTACCGAAATCAGGATTAATGAAATTGATCCAATCTTTGATATCGAGTGCACCATCGGCCACTGCTGTGTCGAGCTCGTCTTTGTCAACGATCAACGGTAAACGTTTGCCCTTAGGTGCTTGGTATCTTGGTTCACAAGTTAGGAAATAAGAACCCATGACAATATCCTGAGACGGTGTCAAAATTGGCTTACCACTTGATGGGGAGAAAATGTTGTGTGTCGCCATCATCAAGGTCTTGGCTTCCATCACCGCTTCTAAAGATAGTGGTACGTGTACCGCCATTTGGTCACCATCAAAATCAGCATTGTAGGCTGTACAAACGAGTGGGTGAACGCGAATCGCGTCTCCTTCAATAAGTACAGGCTCAAAGGCTTGAATCGACAAACGGTGGAGTGTCGGTGCACGATTCAAAAGAACCGGATGCCCCTTAGTCACTTCTTCCAAAATATCCCAAACTTCAGGAGATTGTTTCTCAATCATCTTACGTGCACCACGAACGGTGTGCACAAATCCAAGTTCTTTAAGACGACGGATAATAAAAGGTTCAAATAAAACCAATGCCATTTTCTTAGGCAATCCACACTGATTTAATTTCAATTCTGGACCCGTAACAATAACAGAACGTCCTGAGTAGTCGACACGCTTACCAAGAAGGTTTTGACGGAAACGACCTTGTTTGCCCTTGAGCATATCAGAAAGTGATTTCAGTGGACGGTTACCCGCACCGGTTACTGCACGACCATGACGCCCATTATCAAATAAGGCATCTACCGCTTCTTGCAGCATGCGTTTTTCATTATGGATAATCACATCTGGCGTTTTCAACTGCAATAAGTTCTTTAGACGATTATTACGATTGATCACACGACGGTATAAATCATTCAAATCCGATGTGGCAAAACGGCCACCTTCAAGAGGCACAAGTGGTCTAAGATCTGGTGGTACTACTGGCAGTGCTTCAAGAACCATCCAAGCTGGGCTAGACCCTGAACTGATGAAACCTTGAATCGTTTTTAAACGTTTAGAAACTTTCTTTTTAATCTGCTTGGAACGAGTCGCATGCATTTGCTCATTTAATTCCACAACTGTTGCTTGTAAATCAACGCGTTTCAGTGCATCACGAACCGCTTCTGCACCCATTCCAGCGGTGAATGAATCTTCGCCATACTCATCTTGTGCTTGAAGATACTCTTGTTCCGTCAATAACTGACGCTCTTCAAGTGGCGTTTTACCTGGTTCAATTACCAAGTAATTTTCGTAGTAAATGACACGCTCTAAATTTCTTGCGGTAATATCAAGCAAAAGACCTAAACGACTAGGCATACTCTTCAAAAACCAAATGTGCGAAACTGGAACAGCTAGTTCGATGTGCCCCATGCGGTCACGACGCACACGAGAAACAGTGACTTCAACACCACAACGGTCACAAATAACACCCTTGTACTTAATTCGTTTATACTTACCGCAAGCACATTCATAGTCCCTTACTGGTCCGAATATGCGCTGACAAAATAAACCACCTGGTTCTGGCTTAAAGGTACGATAATTAATCGTCTCGGGGTTTTTCACTTCCCCTCTTGACCAATCACGAATGGCTTCGGGTGAAGCGACTGTGATTTTAACATGATCAAATGCTTTTGTTGCTTCGTAACCTAATATATCTCGTGCGACTTCTGTACTCATATCTTTTAAAAAATTAATCGTTAATACTTATCCTTGATCGGCTATGCCATTACCTAATTCAAATTTACCTTGAGATTCTAAACGAACATCTAGACATAGACTTTGAATTTCTTTCATCAAAACATTGAATGATTGAGGTGTCCCAGCATTCAAGCTATTATCTCCTTTAACTAGAGATTCATAAATGCGAGTTCGCCCTGTTACATCATCCGACTTGACAGTTAACAATTCCTGCAAGGTATAGGCGGCACCATATGCTTCAAGTGCCCACACTTCCATCTCTCCGAATCGCTGACCACCGTACTGGGCTTTACCCCCTAACGGCTGTTGTGTAATCAAGCTGTAAGGACCAACGGCACGAGCGTGAATCTTGGAAGCGACCAAGTGATTGAGTTTCAGCATATACATATAGCCGACCACAACTTCTTGGTGAATCTTTTCGCCAGAACGACCATCGTATAAGACACTCTTACCGGTCTTTGGAAGTTTAGCTTCTTCTAAATATTCACGAACTCGTTTTTCTGAAATACCATCAAAAATCGGTGTCGCCACAGTGAGCCCTAATTTCTTACAAGCCCAACCTAAATGCGTTTCCAAAACTTGCCCTACGTTCATTCGCGATGGAACCCCAAGAGGATTCAAGCAAATTTCAACAGGTGTTCCATCTGGTAAGTGAGGCATATCTTCTTCGGCAACAATCTTCGCAACAACACCTTTATTTCCGTGTCGTCCAGCCATCTTATCACCGACTTGCATTTTACGCTTTTTAGCGATGTACACTTTTACGCTCTTAACGACTCCTTGATCTGCGTCTTCTCCAGTTTCTACACCTTCGATCTTACGCTCTTTCTCGTAGTCAAGCTCATCAAACTTACCTTGATAATTTTCAACAATCTCCATGATCTTGATACGTACAGGTGACGGATCAATTTCGATAAACTTAGAAACAGCTGCTAAACGACGCAGTAAAGTTTTAGTAATCTTACGATTTGCAGGGATTATAATCTCATCGGTCTCGCTGTTTTTCACATCGAGAGGAATTTTTTCACCTAGAAGGATATTGGATAAAGCTTCTGTTAGATCTTCACGTAAGCGATCACTTTGTGAGCGATATTCTTCGTTGATCTTCTTGATCATTCTGCGTTTATCCGAAGCAGACATTTGCTCTGACTCGCCATCGACGCGGGCAGATACCTTAATGTCCATAATAATACCACGAATACCTGATGGAACGACCAATGATGTATCTTTAACATCAGCTGCCTTTTCACCAAAGATCGCACGCAGTAGTTTTTCTTCTGGAGCTAATTCAGTTTCAGATTTTGGTGTGATCTTACCCACTAGGATATCACCTGGTTTCACTTCTGCACCAACACGTATCACACCATCGTGATTCAAGTCTTTCAATGCTTCTTCTCCGACATTTGGAATGTCACGAGTAATTTCTTCAGGTCCTAATTTAGTATCACGAGCTGTAACTTCGAATTCATCAATGTGAATTGAAGTAAAAATATCTTCTTTGACGATCTTCTCTGAGATCAAAATCGCATCTTCGAAATTGTAACCATTCCAAGGCATGAATGCCACAAGAATATTACGTCCGATTGCCAAGTCACCCTTATCAGTTGAAGCACCGTCTGCGATCACTTCTCCCTTTTTCACAGGTTGGCCTTTGACTACGATTGGTTTTTGGTTGAAACAAGTACCAGCATTTGAACGCATGAACTTTCTCAATTTATAAACATAGATATCTTTCTTATCGTCCGTTTGGATATCGTGAGTTTTTGCTGGTAAGCTACCGTCTTTCGTTAAAATAATTTGATTTGCATCAACCGAAGCAATTATTCCGTCAATTGAAGCAATTTCAACTGTCTTAGAATCAATCGCCACTCGGTTCTCAATGCCCGTTCCTACAAAAGGAGCCTCAGATTGTAGTAGAGGTACACCTTGACGTTGCATATTAGAACCCATCAAAGCACGATTTGCATCATCATGCTCTAAGAAAGGAATAAGACCCGCAGCAACAGAAACAAGCTGCTTCGGTGAAACGTCCATGTAGTCTACTTCTTTTGCAGTAAGCTCCAAGACTTCGTCTTGATTACGGCAGGTAACACGTCCAGTTAATTTACCCTTAGAATCAATTTCTGAATTCGCTTGGGCAATCATGAAAGGTTCTTCCTGATCTGCATTCAAATACTCAATATCATCGAGAACTTTTCCATCCACAACCTTACGATAAGGTGTTTCGATAAATCCGAATTCATTAATTCTTGAATAAAGACTGAGTGAATTGATCAAACCAATGTTTGGTCCTTCTGGAGTCTCAATTGGGCAAATACGTCCGTAGTGTGATGGGTGAACGTCACGCACTTCGAAGCCGGCACGCTCACGATTTAAACCACCTGGTCCCAATGCAGAAAGACGACGCTTGTGCGTAAGCTCTGCCAATGGATTAATTTGGTCCATGAATTGAGAGAGCTGACTACGCGCGAAGAAATCGCGAATCACAGTACTCAATGCCTTTGGGTTAATTAATTTTTGCGGAGTGATTGAATCAACACTTTGATCGTATAAAGTCATTCGCTCTTTGACGAGACGCTCTGTACGAGCTAATCCGATACGGCATTGGTTTGCAAGAAGCTCACCAACGGTACGAATACGACGACTGCCTAAGTGATCAATATCATCTAAAGTCCCTTCGCCTCTTTTGAGTCGAGATAAATATTTAGTTGCTTGTACAATATCTTCTGCACAAACCACACGAAAATCGAGATCAATATCGATCTTGAGTTTTTGGTTCAGCTTATAACGACCGACTCGACCTAAATCGTAACGTCTTGGGTCTTGGAATAGTCGTTTGAGTAATGCTTTCGCATTTGCTGTTGTTGGTGGTTCACCAGGTCTCAGGCGTTTGTAAATATCTTTCAGCGCTTCCTCTTCGTTTTGCGTTGGGTCTTTTTTCAAGCAACGAATAATCGCCCCATCATCAACAGAGGTATCAATTGCGAGTACTTTCTTTAAGCCTGCTTTCGCGAATGAACGAATGATTGTCTTTGTCAAAGGCTCGAAAGCTCTGGCCAAAACAACTCCCTTATCTGCATCAACGATATCTTCGGTAAGAATGAAGTTGGATACAGTTTCTAATTTAAGTGCATTCGTGACTGAAATTTCCTCTAGGTTGTAAAACAAGTTAAGGATCTCAGAGTCTGAGCTGTAGCCCATAGCTCTCAATAAAGTCGTTAATAAGAATTTTCTTCTTCTACGGCGACGGTCTAAATAAACGTAGAGAAGGTCATTTTGGTCGAATTGTACTTCGAGCCATGTACCTCGATCGGGAATGATGCGATATGCGTGTAAAATCTTACCGCTAGTGTGTACGGATTCTTCAAAAGCAATACCAGGTGAACGGTGCAATTGGCTGACGACTACTCGCTCTGCACCATTGATAATGAAAGAACCTCTTTCTGAAATCATTGGAAATTCACCAAAAAAGATTTCTTCGTCTTTTATGTTTTCTCCCTCTCGCAAACGGAGTTTCACATAAAGTGCGACTGAATAGGTTAAACCTTCGCGGATCGCTTCAATTTCCGTCTGTGCTGGCGGAGTAACATTGTAGCTGACATATTCCAAATGACTGCGTCCATCGTAACTTTCAATAGGAAAGACTTCAGAGAACACTGCTTCAAGGCCCACAGGCTTTCGCTGTGTAGGAGCAGCATCCATTTGTAAAAATTCATTGAATGATTGGATTTGATTCTCAATCAGATTAGGTGGTTGAATCACTTCCTTGAGTTGACCGAAATTTTTGCGAGAAGACATAGTCGTTAGTCAGTTGTAGTTTTGAAAATTATTTTGAATTGATTTCAGTTGGAATATTTTGAGAAAAACAACAAGGCGAGCTTCCTCGTTTTAAAGAGGAAGTCGCCTAATTATTGAAATTATATGATAGTATTAATATCGTTTAATTGGATTAAAAATTACTTTAATTCTGCTTTAGAACCTGCAGCTTCTAGTTTCTTTTTGATCTCTTCAGCTTCGTCTTTTGCGACACCTTCCTTAACAGGTTTTGGTGCACCTTCAACTAACTCTTTAGCTTCTTTAAGACCTAAGCCTGTGATTGCACGTACTTCCTTAATTGCAGCAATTTTGTTAGCTCCAGCTTCAGTTAGAATGACGTCAAACTCGTCTTTTTCTTCGGCAGCGGCTTCGCCTCCACCAGCAGCAGCACCACCAGCGGCAGCAACAGCAACAGGAGCAGCAGCACTAACGCCCCACTTCTCTTCGAGTTCTTTAACGAGATCGGCAACTTCCAATACTGTTTGGTTGCTGAGCCAATCGATTACTTGATCTTTTGTTATATCTGACATGTTTTTTACCTTTCAATTGATTAGCACTCTGTACTCAGAGTATTTAAGGAGAAATTCCCCCTAATCGGATTATTAAGATTTGTTTGTGTGATATTGCCCCGATACGGGAACAATAAAAATTTATGCGTTATCGCCTCCTTCTTCTCGAACTTTTGCCTGCAATACATTAACAAGTCCTTGTGGTACTGCATTAATAACACGAACAAAGCCGGTACCTGGCTGCGTAAGCAATCCAAGTAACTGGGCGCGAAGGACTTCGAGTCCTGGTAGCTTGGATAGAACTTCGATTTCATCTTTAGATAAAGCACGGTCATTCATGACACCTGCTTTAAGTTCTACTTTTTCTTTCTTTTTGAAGAAATTACAAACGACCTTAGCAACTCCTGATGGATTTTCACCACCTACGATGATTGCGGTTGGGCCTGATAAGTGCTCCCCAAGATCGGGTAATGAACGCTCTTTGGCGACAACATTGAGTAGAGTGTTTTTCACCACATGAAATTCAGCATCATGCTCGGCTAATTGCTCTCTCAACTCAGCGATTTCATCAACTGTGATTCGATCGTAATTGGTCAAATACACATATTCTGATTTGTCTAAGTGTGTTTTTACTTCTTCTGTTAAATATTTCTTTTCAAGTCTCATATTGCTACTATCTCCCTGTTATTACTTGGTATAATGTGCAGTATCCAAGCTAATTCCTGGGCTCATTGTTGCACTTAAGGTTAAACTTTTAAGAAATGGACCTGTCATAGATGAAGGCTTGGCTTCAGTTAAGGCATTGATCGCTGCTTCTGTGTTTTCGATAAGTTGAGCTTCAGTGAATGAGCGTTTACCGACAACCACAGCAACATTCGCTGTTTTATCCATTTTAAATTCTACACGACCTGCTTGAACGAGTTTAATCGCTGCAGGGATATCGTCACTTACTGTACCTGACTTAGGATTTGGCATCAAACCTCTAGGTCCAAGAACACGAGCAACCGTACGTACGCTTTTCATGGCACTTGTTGTGGAGAGAGCGACATCAAAGTCTGTCCAACCACCAGTTACTTTTTCAATAAGGTCTTCAAGTCCGGCTTCATCAGCTCCGTTATCGAGTGCTTCTTGAGGGTTTTCCGTAAACACGATCACGCGGACGGTTTTACCACTGCCATGAGGCAACTGTAATGTGCCTCGTACCATTTGATCACTCTTACGAGGATCCACAGTAAGATGAGCATATAATTCAACGGTTTCGTCAAATTTTGCTTTTGGTAATGTATTGAGTAACGCAGACGCATCTTGAAGTGAGTAAGATCGAGTTAAATCAACTTTACTGGCAGCTTCTTTGTAACGTTTGCTTCCCTTGATTTGCTGGGTGAGCATAATAGTATATCTCCTTGGTTATGTTAATAAATTAGTCAGCGATTTCGAGTCCCATTGAACGGGCAGTCCCGGCAATGATATGAAATGCTTGATCATCGTCATTGGCATTCAAATCTTTACGTTTGATGTCAACGATTTCTAAAACTTGCTTGCGAGTCACTGTGCCGACTTTGTCTCGGTTAGGAACACCAGACCCTTTGGCGATACCCGCGGCTTTCTTCAATAAGACAGCAGCTGGTGGCGACTTTAAGATGAAACTAAAAGAACGGTCTGCGTACACAGTGATAACCACTGGCAAAATCATACCCGCTTGATCTTTAGTTTTTGCATTAAACTCCTTACAAAATCCCATGATGTTAACACCCTGTGCACCCAATGCAGGTCCAACTGGTGGTGCTGGATTCGCAGATCCAGCAGGTAATTGTAAACGAATTTCTCCAATTATTTTTTTAGACATGATAAATTAATTCTCTTCGGCTCTTTCTACTTGCCAATATTCTAGTTCAACTGGGGTGTAACGCCCAAAAATAGATACAGAAACTTTAAGTTTCCCTTTATCTGGATCAATCTCTTCGATTTTACCATCCAGATTCATAAACGGTCCGTCATTGACCTTAACGATTTCTCCAATTTCGTACTCGATCTTCGGTTTTTCTTTTCCTTCCGAGTCTTCTACTTGGTTGAGAATACGATCGATCTCGGTTGGCTTGAGTGGGCTTGGATTATCTCCACCGACAAAATTAATCACACCATGTGCTTCTCGAATGAAGTACCATGGCTTTTGCAATAATTTCCCATCATCATCATAAAGACGCATCTTCACAAAAATATAGCCTGGGTAAAATTTTCTTGTTTTCGTTGTTTTCTTGCCATTTTTCACCTCTGTCACGATTTCAGTTGGCATAAGAACTTCAAAGACAAGTTCTTCCATTTCTTCAATTTCAATGAATTTATCAAGGTAGCGTTTAGCTTTTTGCTCTTGGTTAGAGAGTGTCTGGATGGCAAACCATTGAGGTCCGGTTACTGATATAGCAGCTGACATAAGTTAGAATTAGGAAAAGCGAGATTAGCGAACGAGTGATGTTAAAAATTCAACTCCGTTGAGTAAGGAAAAATCGGACAAGGCAATAAAAGTTCCCAATAGCACAGTAGCCAATAATACGACAATCGTTGAATCCCTTAATTCGACAAATGTAGGCCACGAAGCTTTTTTTAACTCGGTGATCATTTCTGAGAAGAACTCTCTTATACTGCGAAATGGATTTTTCATATAGTTACGATTCTGATATTAGTAATATGGCAGGAGAGGAGGGACTCGAACCCACAACTTACGGTTTTGGAGACCGTTGCTCTACCAATTGAACTACTCTCCTAAAAGTTGATTTGGGCTAAAGAATTTTTATTACAAATAAGCGTGTTTTATTATTTAAATTATAAGACAGTTAAGCCGAGGATCCAATTTAAGGATCCTCGGCATGATAAATTTAACTTAAAGAGATTAAGAAATAACCTCTGAAATACGACCTGCACCAATTGTGCGGCCACCTTCACGAATCGCAAAGCGTTGTCCAGCTTCCATAGCAATGTTTTTACCTAAGTTGACTTCAACAGTGATGTTGTCACCAGGCATTACCATTTCTACGCCTTCTGGAGTGTTAATCACACCAGTAACGTCCGCAGTACCAAAGAAGAATTGAGGACGATATCCATCAAAGAATGGAGTATGACGACCACCTTCATCTTTACTCAAAACATACAATTCAGCTTTTGCTTTACTGTGAGGGCTGATTGAACCTGGCTTAGACAATACTTGTCCACGCTCGATTGATTCTCTTTCAACACCACGTAATAGAAGTCCGACATTATCCCCTGCCATACCTTGATCAAGGTTCTTACGGAACATTTCCACACCTGTGACTGTAGTTTTAACGGTATCTTTCATGCCGACGATTTCAATTTCTTCGCCAACTTTAACGAGACCACGCTCAATACGACCTGTAGCAACTGTACCACGACCTGTGATTGAGAATACATCTTCAACTGACATTAAGAATGGCTTGTCAACTTCACGTGCTGGCTCTGCGATATCCTTATCAATTGCGTCCATTAAGTTTGAAACTGCTTCAACGCCTTCTGGCTTCCCATCAAGGGCAGCAGTTGCTGAACCACGAACAATTGTGATGTCGTCTCCTGGATATTCATATTTTGATAAAAGGTCACGAACTTCCATTTCAACAAGTTCAAGCAACTCTTCATCATCAAGAAGGTCTACTTTGTTCAACCATACAACAATTGTAGGAACACCCACCTGGCGAGCAAGAAGGATGTGCTCACGAGTTTGTGGCATAGGTCCGTCTGCTGCAGAAACTACTAAGATAGCTCCATCCATTTGTGCCGCACCTGTGATCATGTTTTTCACGAAGTCAGCGTGTCCAGGACAGTCAACGTGTGCGTAGTGACGATTATCTGTTTCGTACTCAACGTGTGCAACCGCAATAGTCACCGTTTTAGTTTCGTCTCTTACAGTACCGCCCTTAGCGATGTCAGCGTATGACTTGAACTCAGCTAAGCCTTTATCAGCTTGCACCTTTAAGATAGCTGTAGTTGTCGTTGTTTTACCGTGGTCAATATGACCAATTGTTCCCACATTTACGTGTGGCTTTGTTCTTTCGAATGTTTCCTTTGCCATGGTTGATTTTGATTTAGTTTTTTAAATATTGTGTTGGATAGAAATGGAGCCCTCGAGCGGGATTGAACCGCCGACCTCATCCTTACCAAGGATGCGCTCTACCACTGAGCTACAAGGGCAGACCTATTCGGTATGGATTTGATCAAGACTCTTTCCTAAATTAGAATTTGAGAAATAGAGCCCGCAAAGATGCTCTTTTCATTTTGCACAGTCAATACTAATTTTAAAAAAATATCTAAAATTTAAAAAAAAGCATTATTAAGTAAATTTGATTACTCTTGCCCATCTCTATTACTCCATTTTCCAGTATTTAAGCCACTTCTCGTAAGGAGATATAGGATTATTATTATTTTTACGCGTCCATTCAATCCTAAGAAATTTAGTTTCTGGATGCTCGACCAATTTTCTCATAGCTAAATTAGAAATTTCTACACCTCTTGGATTTGTCCCAATTTTAGGCAATTTGAAATATATATCTTTTCCGAATTTATTAAGTATATCATGTTGAACATTTTGAGAAATTAAATATATACCCCAGATTTGTTCCAATTAATATGAACTAGTAATAATTTGCATTCCACATCGTAATTACGAATAAATTCCAATACTTTCTCTCGATCAACTGTCCATATTACTTTTACACCAGAAATCAAAGAATTTGTGATTGTTTTTATAGAAATATTCTCATTTGAGACAACCACGTCTGTCTCAGTTTTATTAATTGGAATCTCCGTGTTAACATTTTCACGACCAAAATAATAAATCATTAGTGCAATTAGGATTCTTTCTCTCTCAGAACCAATTTCCATTCCTAGCTTTCCGGCCCTAGAATGATTGATTTCAGCAATTTCGAACAATAACGGTAATTTATTCTGAATTTTTTCAATAATTATTTTATCTTCAAAAAGATGTTCTATCCTAATCATAAATTTTCTTCTAAAAATAATTGAATCGCTTTAGCGATATGCCATGCAAAAACAGGAGGCACTGCATTGCCGATTTGCTTGTAGGCACTCGAAGTAGACGGATAAAAAATAAAGTCATCCGGGAAGCTTTGGATTCTTGCAGCTTCTCTAGCAGAAAGTCGCCTTACTGAATTCCAATGAAACTCTATATTTCCATGATGTTCCGCTCTCATAGTTGGAGCAAAATCATTTTTGTCGATCGCCTTATTTCCTTGTCCCTTATTTTTTTTAGCTTTCGACCAATAATGATTACTAACATGTCCTTCAGGCAAATCCTCTAAATCCGCTATAGCCTTGAATACAGCAATAGCTTTATCCTCACGTAATGTATCAAAATCAAATGGAGGCAAATTTTCACTATTTGTTCCAATAATAATGACCCTCTCTCTTTTTTGAGAGACCCCAAAGTCATGAACCTTAAGTAGCTTATATGTAACGTTATAGCCAATTTCCTTAAAATCACTAACTATTACCTTGATCGCATTGCCTTTGTCGATGGTCATTAGCCCCTTTACGTTTTCTGCTATAAATAAATTTGGCCTAATCTTTTCTATAACAGCACACATGCTTTTATATAATGAACCTCTTTTACTTGTTAAACCTAACCTCTTTCCAGCATGGCTAAAATCCTGACATGGAAAACCCCCTAATAATACATTACTAAATTTCAGACTTTCTAGTTCTAATTGATTTATATCACCACAAATAATTTTAGAATCCAGATTTCTTTCGTATGTAGCACATGCGCTAGAATCTATGTCGTTTGCAAAAATTGTTTCAAATTTAAGTTTTTCAAACTTTTGATTCAAGTATTCGAAACCACCTCTAAAGCCTAAGTCAAGGCCGCCGCAACCGCTGAATAATGATGTCACTGTATAATTTTTCATTAAGTTAAGTAGAATATTCGATTTATTGATAAAATAAAATTAATAACTTTATTTCAATATCATAAGTTAAAAATCTATCACCTTAATTCTTTGAATCAAATTTGGGTAAATCTTGTTATTTATTAATTATTTTTCTTAAGAATAAAGCTCTATGCTCAGGGCATGCACCTGTTAATTGTATCTGTTCTCTGTGTAATCTTGTCCCGTATCCCTTATTTTTGTGCCATTCAAAGCGTGGAAATTGCTCTCCTAGGCTATACATGAAGCGATCTCTAGCAACTTTGGCTAAAATACTAGCAGAAGCGATGGCTAAAGACAGGTCGTCGCCACCGACAATTGCTTGGTGCGGGTAGGGAAAATCCTTTAAAGGCTTCCCGTCCATGAGAATGAGGGTTTGGGAGTAAGCGGGTTGCCTTGCTGATAATGCTTTGAGTGATCTTTCTAAGGATAAACGAGTCGCACCTGTAATATTCAGAGATTCAATTTCTGCGACCGATGCAGAAGTGATCTCAAAATCGACTGCTCCCCTCTTTTTTAAATGAATCAAGCTTTGATAGGCTTCTTCTCGCTTTGCCTCACTCATTTTTTTTGAATCACGGAATTTAGAGGTTAGGCTTAGGTTGTCTTCATTTTGGAAAAAGTCATCTTTGATCAAGCAGGCTGCTGTAAATACGGGCCCAGCCAATGCTCCTCGCCCTACTTCGTCTAAACCAATTAGCCATCTAGACTCTGCCATTAATTTTGCATCGTGTACTTGTAATGAAGACTTCATAGTATTTAGTGATTGTATTTTATTGATGGATAATGAAATCTTTTCAAACTTCTTTAATTAAAGCAATGGACGAAAATATCAGTATCTCCGTAAATAATTTATCTAAAAATTATGGCAAAGTATCCGCCATAAAAAATGCGGACTTCCAAATCAAAAAAGGAGAAATTGTCGGACTTCTCGGCCCTAACGGTGCAGGCAAGAGCACCACTATGCGAATCTTAGGAGGATTACTCCGGGCCGACAGTGGGTCTGCTACTGTTTGTGGATTATCGGTTGCTGATAATAGCTTAGCCATCAAAAGAAAAATAGGATTTATGCAAGAGAACAACCCCTTGCCTGAAGATCTAAGGGTAATGGAATATTTAAAGCTACGTGCGGAACTTAAGGAGGTTGACTCAAAGAAACTTTCTACAGAAGTCCGTCGTGTTATGGATTTATGTGATTTATTTAGAACGGCACGAAGAAAAATTATTCGTAGTTTATCTAAAGGCTTTAAACAACGAGTCGGCATAGCGGACGCTTTAATTGGCAGTCCCGAAATTATTATCTTAGATGAGCCGACCATTGGCCTCGACCCACATCAGATTCAAGGCATCCGGAAGCTAATTGATAGCCTAAGAGGAAAATATACCGTCTTGATCTCTTCTCATATACTTTCAGAAATTGAGCGAAATTGCGATCGAGTCATAATTATTAATCACGGGAGAGTTGTTGCGATGGGGACAAAACCAGAACTCTCTGAGGAATTTATTAAAGAAAATCATTTGAGACTTCAAGTCAGTGGAAACATAGAGAGCTTAATTACACGCTTAAAATCCGCAAAAGAAGATTATGAGATTAAAGAAGAGCAAAGTGAACAAAATGACTACTCGACTATAGTAATCAAATCAACCGAAGCACTGGATATCTCTGACTACACTGAGATCGTAAATCAAATTAGTCATTGCCAACTCAAGGGGATAAATTTAATAAAACCGGACTTAGAAGCAATTTTTTTAGCAGCCACGAAGCGCTCTTGGGAAGAAATTCGCATCAAGAGTTAATCTTAAATATTTTTTCTTAGAATTTTCAGCCCATAAAAATCATGCGTCATTTTTTTACATTAGTCCGTCATGAGATCCGACTTCTTTTTATTGCTCCTCCCACCTATGTAGCCAGTGTTTTATTTATCCTGCTGATGGGATTTATATACTGGGCAATCCTCAGAAGTATGACATTGGTCCCTCAGGATACTTCCGCTATCACTCAATTTTTTAGCCTGTTTTGGTTACCTGTATTTTTTACTGTACCTCTTCTAACTATGCGAAGTATTGCTGAAGAAAAAAACCAAGCAACCCTTCAAACTTTGTTTTCAGCTCCAGTTCCAAAATACGCGATTGTTTTAAGCAAGTTTTTTGCCGCCTATTTACTGTATTTAATACTTTGGGTATTAACCCTGTATTTTCCATTGATCACATTTAATTTACTGTCTGATAATTTATCCAATGCGAGCTTAGTCAATGCTTCTGAAATCATTGGCAGCTTAATCTTCATTTCACTGAGTGGGATATTATTTATCGCAATTGGAATCTTCACTAGCAGCTTAACGAGAAGTCAATTGGTAGCAGGAATGCTTTGCTTCACTTTTTTGTTCATTATTTGCATTGGCGGACAACAACTTGAATATGCTACGTATAATTATTTTGCTCAAGGCAGCTTCTTTTTTGAAGGCATACAATATGTGAATGTTATTCGGCACTTTGAAGATTTTTCACTTGGAATTCTAGATACTCGGCCATTTGTTTTCTATCTATCAATTTCAATTTTATTGTTAAGTTTAACCGTCAACATGATCGATTCAAAAGCTTAATGGACACTAACAAAATCAGTAATTTTAGTTACATAAATAAAGTAAAATTCGTAAGGCAAATTTTGCAGGCAATTTTATTGGTCTCACTAATAATTGGGATCAATGCGATTTCTGCACAATACTTTAAGCAAATTGATATTACAAAAAATGGGCTCTATTCTCTAAGTGCTGAAACCAAGGCACATTTGCGAACATTGGATCAACCAACAAAGATCATTGTACTTATTCCTAAAGACTCCAATCAACCTGAACTAGAACAAATTCATTCACATGTAGGTCGTTTACTGAGATCATATGAAGCTGAATCAATTCAGAATGGCAACCGTTTGCTATCGGTAGAGTACGTGGATCCATTTAGACAGAGATCTAAAGTACAATCTATCTATGATGAATTTAAAATCAACGAAGAGAATATTTTACTGATTGTTCAAGAAGATCGTGTTCAAATTGTACGCCAAGCTGATTTATACTCTGTAAAAAATAATGAAATCCTTGGATTCAAAGGGGAGAACGCCATCACTTCAGGCATTATTAATGTAAATTCAAAAACGATTCAAAATATTTATTTTCTAGTGGGTCACGGCGAAAAAGATATAGACGACAATGATCCTCAAAACGGGCTTTCTTCCCTGAAAAATTTTTTAGAAAATAAAAACTTTAAAACACATCGTTTAAATCTGTATCAAAACCCGAATATCCCTAAAGATAGCTCATTAATTCTAATTGTTGCCCCTCAAGGAAAGATAGAAGATTTTGAGGTAGAATTACTTCGGAGGTATATGACTGATCGGAATGGTCGAATCGTTGCCTTAATTGACCCAGGGCGCGTCCATGGCTTGGACGAGTTATTCTTTGATTGGGGAATTATTACCGATAACAAATTTATTTTCGGATCCGAACAATCTTTTCTCTCAAATTCAGATGACTTTATTATCAATCAATTTGCGGATCACCCAATCAACAGCCTAATGCTTGATTATAACCTAAATGCAATTTTCGGGCAACCTCGCCCAGTGAAAATGGACCCATTATCTGTTAATAATTCAAGATTATCAGTAACTGAAATTATTGGCACAGGAGACACTACTTGGATTGAAAATAATTATACAAGTGAATCTCCAATAAGCTACAACCCCGATACTGATATTCAAGGACCTATCAGTATTGCCACCATTTCTAATCTAAGCCATACTTCATCTTTAGGAATTAATATCCCTACTGGGCGAATGGCGGTCTTTGGTAGCTCCACATTTATTGCCAATAATCATTTTCAAATTTTCGGTAATCAAATTTTATTTTATAATACAATTAACTGGATATTAGACCGAATGCATTTTTTAAATATTCCTGTAAAACCGATTAATTCTTATCAAATAACCATGAATAAAAAAGATGCCCAGTCACTTTTAGTTTATTATGCTATATTGCCGATTTTTATAGCCCTTTGGGGAAGTTTAATTCTTTATTTAAGAAAACGATGATTCAAAAATTTAAACTTACTTTTGTTTTACTAATCTTAAATGCTATTGCGTTTATTTCATTGTTTTTACTGTCCAATGAACAATTCAAAAATCATCAAAACACACAGGGACTCAACTATGCTATAAGCTCTTTCACTCAAGGTCTTGAAAGCATTTATATTGAAAGCAAACAATTACAAGAAAGTGTAAATATTTTAAGGCAGAATGATAATTGGTTCATAGACAAACCCAGTCAATGGCCTGCGAATAATTTTTCTGTTAACCAGATTATTCATCAATTAAATTTGCTCAAAGAAACAGCAAAATTTACCTACGATGAATTAATCGAAACTGAGCAAAATTTAAAGGACTTTGGTCTCGATGATCCAAAACTAGTCATCAAGCTTATTAGAGGTACGAAATCGCTCAACCTACTTGTTGGAAATTCAACCCCACTAGGTAATAAAATTTATCTATACCTACCTCAGGAAGAAGCCATTTACGTAGTAGAAAGCGATCTTTTAAAAGATAAGGTCTTGAACATTAAAGATCTGTATCGTAAGCAAATTTTCGATATTCCAAATTTTGAAATTGATGCACTAAATTACCAGTTTCAAACAAGTGAAGAAAATAATCGAGGACAACTGTCTGTACGCCTAGAAAAGAATATCAATGATCATTCTTGGCAATTTACTTCACCGCTTAAGGTTGAAGCAGATGCCCTACTTGTCTCTAAAACTATTCAAACTTTAATTTCTACAGAAATAGAAAAAGTCTTACCCTTAGAAATTGTAGATTCCGATATGCTAGGCTTTGAAAACCCTTACTTGAAATTAAGCCTTCAAGGAAACAAACGCAGAAATACGTTGATCTTAGGAAACGCACTAAATAATTCGAACAACAACAAGAACTATTATGGAAAACTCGAAGGCAATCCGACTGTATTTACGGTAAAAGGCGAGCAGTATGATCAATTCATTCAAGCACATAAAGATTTACGAGAAAAAAACTTTATCACACTAGACACGCAAGGCATCTCCACGGTCGATATCTCAGGCTCAAAGAATTATACAAAATTACAAAAACTTGAAAATAGCGAATGGCAGGTACTTCCTTTAAACGAAACAATGCCAACAAAACCGTTTCAGGCAGACAGTGAAGTCATAGATGATTTTATCAAAAATTTAAATACGCTTAGAGCTGTCGACTTTTTTGCCGACAATCCAACAAAGGAGGATTTAAAAGCGCTCAATTTCAATCAACCCCTTTTGCAAATATTAGTGTCCAGTAATGGAGAAAATATTCTTACGCTTAATACTGTACAGCACCCCGATATAGAAACACTTCTACTTGCAAAAACTCAAAATGATCCAACGATTTATACAATAGATAAAGTTTCTTTCTTAAACCGTTTCAGTGCACAACCACTTTTTTACAAGAATCGAATCATTGAAAAGTTTCCAGAAGTTGCCAAAATTGTAGAACTAAAAATCAAAAACATTCAGACTGATACATTATTATTAGATTACTCTACAGATAAGCTTGAGGACGAATTTCCTTCTAAATTGCTAGAATCTCTAAAAGAATTTAAGGTCCGTCGCTATATCGATACACCTTTTTCCCTGAACCAAAACAGTTTAGATAAGTCGATTTTTTGGAAATATAAATTAAGCTTCAAGATTGCCCTTCCGAGTGACCTAGAAGACAAATTAGAAGAACGCATCTACTTTTTTAACGAAAGATCTTCAGGTAGCTCACAGCTTGGAGGCACACCGAGCCAAAATCTTCTATTTGAGCTATCTCAAAATTTAATTCAGGCAATTCACCCATTTATTAATACTTTTGAATTAACTCCTGAAAGTATCAATCTTGAGGTAGATGACCCGTCAACCATTGAAAAAATCTCAGAGCTAAATTCGTCAGAGCATGATCCACTCAAATAGGAATACATCCTATTTTTCTTAAAGCATCATGATAAATAATTTTCTAAATATCTTTTGCCAAACAATTCTTTTCATTTTGCTGTTTGGTCAAGGCACATTGATTTATTTGAGCCTGAGTTATACTGGAATTCCTATATCAAATTCACTGATTCAAAAATATATTCCTCAAGATTTAAATCTCAGTTCCAAAGAAATCTTATTCTTTTTCCCTAATCATCTAAAATTAGTTGATCCAGAATTTACTCAAAAAGCTGATACTCTTTTTCGATTAGACTCTAAAGAAATTTTTGTATCATGGACTCCTAGCTTAAAAGATTTAATTTTCGATCAATGGAATATTCAAAGCTATTCAGGGACAATAAACTCCGAACTTTACCCGAAGCCTTTGAATTTAAATCTACTAAATTCCACCTTTGCCGGTGATCAGATTAGAGGAGTGGCATTACATCTACAATCTGATGATAAAGTAATGCATTTGAATTATTCTGCTAAAAAATATCTAATGCATTATGCTAATTCTTCAGCATTAAAAAAGCGGGAAAATCCAGCTGAAGTAATTTTGCCATCGATTGATGAAAAACCTGTCATTTATTCCATAGTTAAAGCATTAAATGCTTCAAAAAATACCTATATTCAATGCTTTATTGAAAGAGCAATGGATGAGTCATTTACTCTATCTACAGAGATGTCCTCTGAATCGATAGATCTGTTTTCCAATAAGCTACAATCTCTGCAAATCAGAAGCCAATGCAATTCCAATACAGTAGAAGATTATATCTTTTTTAAAGCCGATCATCTCTCTAACCCTCAAATACCGATTCAAACTGACTCAATTTCAGGGAAATTAACGATAGACGATAAATTGCAGATTGATTTCTTCAATATCAATGCTGAATCTGTCTATTTTAAGAACAAAAACATTGATTCAATTTCGGGGAGAGCATTCTTTGGAAATTCTGATAGTATTAAAATTGACGGTAATCTATTTTACAAAGACCACGTCCTAGGCATTTACACTGACTATCAAATTGATGCCCTATATAATAACTATTTCGTTACAGCCCATTTAAATTTAAATGAACTAAAGGAAGAATATTTCCCAAATTCAAAAGAACTAGATATCTCGTCAAACAATTCTATTTTTGGGCATTCAGAAATTACACTAGATGAGAATATCAACCTTGTTGAAGCTAAAGGGTATATTCAGGGTGAATCTATTTTGATTAATGCAACCCCTTTTCAATATATTAGGAATGGCTACCACTGGAAGGACGCAAAACTTAAAGCTACAAGTTCTTTTAAAATAAATAGTAGAGAATTATACGCTGAAACTGAATTCCATGCAAAATCAGGAGATTATGTATGCACCCTCAAAGGCTCTAACTTTTCTTCAGACTTTAATTCGATACTCCCAAAATGGTGGCGAAATACTTATAAAGGATTTTCTTACTCAGAACATTCAAAGATCTTTAGTGATTTTGTTATTAATGGAAACATTAACGCTCCTATCCCAGACCTCTTTTGGGGGTCAGTCCAAACAAAAAATCTAATGTATAAAGGTGTTCCTATAAAACATGGTGACTTGTTAGTTAAAGGAATGAATTACTGCACAGAAATTACGCTGAAAGATGTACAAACTGATACAGGAAAAGCAGAAGGTGTCATAAAAATTACAATAAAACCTGATGGCTTTAAAAAACCTGAATCAGTAAGGGTCAGCCTCAAATCTGAGCTTACTATTGAAACAGCTCAAAAACTTTTTGGGGGTAATATTGAGCAAGTACTTTCAAATTTTGATTCTGATTATACCCACAAGGTGGCTTTTGAAAGTGTGTTTTTTAATCCTCACTACATTCAGCATAAAGATAAATCTTATTATGATTTGTCCATCAACAGCATACACCCTTTTTCATTTTTTAAACGGCCTTTCAATCAACTTATTGCGAAAGTCTATGGAAGAAATTCCGAGCATTATATTCGTTCTGCCAGTTCGGGATTTGCAAAAGGACAATTAAATTTTGAAGCAGACATACTAAAAACATCCAGCAATGATCCTCAAATTAGGTTAAACCTAAAATTAAATGATAGCGACTATAGCACAAGTATTCAGGATGCTTTTCAAGATGAATTTGCTAGCGTTAATTTTGATGAATTAAAACAATTATCATTAGACCTTATTTTGAAAAGCAAAGGCTCCCTTTTTGACTTAACCAAGCATAATGGATTCGGTGATCTCGCTATAAATGGAGAAAATTTAGCAAAAATACATTTACTTGGCCCTTTGTCAAAAGCACTTGCTGAGCTTAAGCTATCAATTGGTATATTTTCTCTTAATCACCTCGAAAGTGATTTTTTAATACAAAAAGAACGGATAGCTATCCAGAATTTAGAAATCAACGGCAAGAACTCACATGTTTTTGGAAAAGGAGAAATTATGATACCTGATCAAAGCATAGATCTTAAGATAAAAGTGGATCTTCTTAAAAACAGTAGCTTATCTTTTTCAAATCTTGGAAACATTGGAAAAATCTTCAACCCTGTTACCAACATACTTAACTTCAGTGTTACTGGAACGCTACAAGATCAAAAATGGCGTTCCATATTTGACCCAAGAAATTTATTTCAATGATTTAATCAACGCCTCTGCTGTAGATAATCCAGAAACAGCAGCTGATTCAACTCGTGAAGATAAAAAAGCATCACCAGCAATTGATAAATTCATATTTGCATCACGATAAAATTTAGATTTCAAAGGGTTTTTAGCAAAGGCATATAGCCAACGATGTATATGCCAATCTATTACCTCTGACCCAAGTAGTTCTTGGATGGATTCAATCATCGCATGTGCTACTTCATTATCTCCCTTATCCCATCCATAGTCTGCATATTTTGGAGTTGCTTGCACTGTTACGCAGTATTGATCAGGAAACCCTTTTTTCTGAGAGTTATCAGCAATCCATGAAACTTTCTCGCTCTCAAATTTCAAACATCCAGGTGATGGGATTGCAGATGGACTTTTCAAAACTAGCATGAGCGATAATCCTTTATTATACTTTACCGACTCTAAAGGTGCACTCTCTGAGATTTTATCTAAAAGGTTAGATTTGTTCAATAAATTTACAACTTGAGGAAGTGGCGGAGTCAGTACCAATTCTTGACAAGAAAACACTTCTCCAGATTCCATTATTAACTGCCAACTTTTATCCTGATAATCTAACTTATCGACACACAAACTTTGATGAATTTTTAAGCCGATTGATGCATGTTGGGGAACAGCATTCATTCCATTGATCCCAATATATCGTTCTTCTTTTTTTTCAGGAGCTTGATGGGGAAATAAATCAAACCATTTACTAACCACTCCACTCTCCTTCCAAGCTTTCACATGCTGTGCAAATTCATTATCTCTTACAGTAAAATACTGTGCCCCATGATCCCATTGATTAGCCCCTCTAATCCTCGTTGACATTCGTCCGCCAGCCCGCCGACCTTTATCTATTAAAAATACTGAATGCCCTGCCTGTTGTAAAAGTTGCCCGCACATTAATCCAGCGATTCCACTACCAACGATCCCTATTGTTTTATCTAACATGATTTAATGTTTTATTTAATGCACTTTCAACTGTCGGACAAGTCCATTGAAATTCTGAATTTCTTAAGACATGAGGCTCTATTCCGATATCGGCTAACACGGTTTCTTTGCCCATAGTCCCAAAAAGCATATTTACTAAAAATTCTGGCATAGGCAGAATAGTTGGACGCTTCAAAATTCGCCCTAATGTTTTCACAAAATCTTTGTTTTTAGTAGGATTTGGAGCTACTGCATTTAGTGGCCCACTATGGACAGAATGCATACTCCACAAAATAACTTGGATTAAGTCTTCTAATTCAATCCAACTCATCCATTGTTCGCCAGAACCAATTAATCCTCCTAAGCCTAGCTTAAAAGCAGGTAACATTCGTGCTAATGCACCTCCGTTTCTATTTAAAACAACACCTGTTCTTAAAAGCACTACACGATTTCCCGAGTCTAATAAACTTTTTGCTTCGGCTTCCCATTTATGACAAACCTCACTCAAAAATCCATCCGTATGATTAATTACCGCATTCTCTCCTTCTTTATTAAGCCCCACCTTCGCTCCATAGAAATTTATTCCTGAAGAACTGATAAAATCAGCTTTAGATTCGGCAAGCTTTAAAGATTCGACCAATAAGCGAGTACTTGAAATTCGACTTTCCAATATCGCTTTCTTACTTTTCGAATTCCAACGTTGAGCAATCGGCTCTCCTGCCAAATGCACAACACAATCAACAGCATCTAAAGCTAATGCATCAATCTCTCCTTTCTCAGGATCCCAATAGTATTCATTTGTATTAAGCTGAACCGATGAACGCTTTAGTTTGCGAATCTCAAATCCCTCCGCTTCAAGCTTTATACATAAAGCTTTTCCGATCATACCACTTGAACCACTGATTAAAATTGTTTTATTCATAGATATTAACCTTCCCATTAGTTGTTTCTTTAAAAGTCTTGGCTTGTTCCCTAATTTCCAATCGATCTTCATCCGATAGCCGATTCAAATTTCTTAATTGCAATTGCATTCTCTGATTTTTCTTAAGCTCATCTTCATGACGAATTAAAAAATCCCAGTACAAAGTAGTAAACGGACAGGCATCTGGCCCAACACGCTTTTCTGGATTTTTAGGACAACTTGCACAATAATTACTCATGCGATTTATATACTTACCTGTAGCCACATAAGGTTTTGATGCCATTAAGCCACCATCTGCAAACTGAGACATTCCAGCGACATTCGGTAGCTCGACCCATTCTACTGCATCAATATAAATTCCTAAGTACCATTTATGGATGGCCTTTGGATCGACACCCAATAGCAAAGCAAACAAACCTGTGACCATCAAACGCTGAATATGATGTGCGTAGCCATAATCTAAAGTCTGCCCTATAGATTGTTTCAAGCACTCATATTCCGTTTCACCTGTCCAATAAAACTCTGGCAAGGCAGCTGAAGCAGATAAGGCATTCTTTTCTATATATTCTGGCATGTATGTCCAATACACTCCTCGCACATATTCTCTCCATCCAAGAATTTGACGGATGAATCCTTCTACTGCGGCTAGAGGAATCTCTTTATCAAAGTACGCTTGCTCTGCAGCTTTCACGACTTCTTTAGCACCTAATAATTTTAGATTTAAAGACGAACTCAAAAGTGAATGAAATAACCATGGTTCATTTTTCCACATCGCATCTTGATGTGTCCCAAAATGGGGCAACCGATATTCAATAAAATCCGTTAAATCTTTCAGGGCCTGTTCTCGAGTCACTGCCCAATAAAATGAATCCAAACGTCCTGGATGATTTGGAAATTTTTTTTCCACTAAAGTGATAACATCTTTAGTAATTAAATCTGGTTCGTGGCGGTGTCCTTGATAAGGGGAATCTGGTCCTGATTTAGAAAACGCTTTGCGATTTTCTTTATCAAAATTCCAAAGACCACCAATTGGTTCTCCGTCTTCCATAAGAATATTATACTGTTTGCGCAGTCCTCGATAAAAATATTCCATCCGAATTGCTTTTCGATTTTCGGCAAAAGATTTAAAATCCTTAGGGCTTGTGAAAAAATGATCATCTTCACAAATCTTAAAAGCAACCGAGGATTGTTTGCATACAGATTGTATAGATTCAAGTACTCGCCAAGAGCCTGGACGCAGTACAGTAAAAGATTCTACGTCATATTCTTCTAAGGTATTTCTTAAACATAGAGCGAATGAATCCGCCCCTTCTTTCATTTCAGTATAAAGCAAAGGTAATCCTCGCTCCGATAAAGTGTCTCTAAAATGCCGCATTGCGGATAAAAACAAGACGATTTTTTGCTTGTGTGACCATACATGCACTGACTCTTCTTCTACTTCTGCCATCCATATACGATCCACACTCGGATCCATATTTTTAATTAGAGGCGACTCTAGGTCTAATTGATCTCCAAGAACTAGAATCAAATTGCGTATAGGCTTCATCGAAATTAATTATTTTTTCAGAGTAGCTAATGCTTCTAGAGCTCGCTCACGGCCAAAAGTATGTTCAATCACAGGAGCTGGATAATTCTCTCCTAAAACGACCCCGAAAGATTCAAGCTCAAAAGCCGTAGCTTCCCATGGCTGATGTATGTATTTGGGTGGCAAAGCAGCAAGCTCCGGAACCCAACGCTTTACATATTCACCATCCGGATCAAATTTCATCCCTTGAATCATTGGGTTAAAAATACGAAAATAAGGCGCAGCATCGGCACCACATCCGCCGCTCCATTGCCAACCTAATGAATTACTAGATAAATCGGCATCTACAAGCGTATCCCAAAACCATTGTGCTCCCGCATGCCAGCTATGCAATAAATGCTTCACTAATAAAGATGCAACAATCATGCGGACGCGATTATGCATCCACCCAGTCGCATATAATTGTCGCATACCTGCATCCACAATTGGATAACCTGTCTTACCCCATTTCCATGATGTCAAAGTTGTGTCATCTTCATTCCATGGAAAATCTTTGTACTTTTCTTGAAGCGGAGAATCCGTGGTATGAGGGAAATGATACATCACATAATAGGCAAATTCTCTCCAATAAATTTCTTTAAGATATACTGTTGGGCCTTTGGCACTTAGGTCACAATTTTGACTTAAAGCGTAAGCAATCTGCCTCGGGCTAATTTGCCCCCATCTTAAATAAGGCGACAACGATGATGTGCCATTAAAATCGGGGCGATCTCGATCGACATTATAAGTATCTACACCCTGATTAATAAAATCACGCAATAAATTATGCGCTTTCATTTCACACACTTTCCAAAAATCATGAAAAGTATTATGCCATGTTTTATCTTTAGGAATTAAATCTAAATCTTCGAGACCTAGGCATTCGATATTTTCATCGGCAAATTCAATTTTAGAAAAATCTAAATCTAAAGGTTTTGGAATTTCATTATCTTTAATTGATTTCCAAAAAGGTGTGTAAACTTTAAATGGATTTCCTTGTTTGTTTACAGTAGTCCAAGGTTCTACCAGAAGCGAAGCTTGAAAGCTTTTCACTTCAACACCCATTTCTTTCAGCATCTCTTTAACCACAGCGTCTACTGTGCGTTCACTTAATAAATATCGGCGATTCCAAAAAACTGAACTCGCTTTAGTGCTTTCAACTAGCTCACGCATAATTGAAGCCGTAGAACCTTTACGCAAAATTAAACGTCCACCCAATGAGGCAACTTGTTTTTGTATGTCTTTGATAGATTGGTGTAGCCACCATTTAGAAGCCCCTCCTAGATCCCAATCACTCGAAGAATCAGGGTCATAAATAAAAACAGGAATGATTTTATTACCAAGGCGAACTGCTTCAAATAATGCTGGATTATCTAAAAGACGAAAATCATTTCTAAAACAAACTAAAGTTAGGGTATGCATAGTGAGTAATCTAAACAAACGGCCAAAACTTACAAAGAAACGGCCTAGTAATCGGTCTCAAAGACTATTTGAGTCATTATAATCATACTTGCCACTTATTCAAAAATAGAAATATTAAGGGCCTTATGAACGCACTTAAAGCTATACAAGAAAGACGATCTATAAAGCATTTTGACCCAAGCCATACCATGGATGAATCTGAGATCCAGACACTCATGGAACACACACTTTTGTCGCCGACTTCATTCAATATGCAAAACTGGCGATTTATTCTTGTAACTGATTCAGAGCGAAAAGAACGTATTAAAAATGCAGCTTGGGGACAGTCTCAAATTGCTGATGCTTCGCTGACAATTGTTTTATGTGCAGATTTGCATGCTCATGAGCAAGCAGAGCGTTATTGGGCTAAAGCTCCAAAAAATGCTCAAGAAATGATCATCCCGATGATCCATCAATTTTATGAGGACAAGCCTCAACTCCAGCATGATGAAGCACTACGCTCAATCGGCATTGCTGGACAAACTATCATGCTTGCTGCTAAAGCTATGGATTATGACTCGTGTCCGATGATTGGCTTTGATCCGCAAAAAGTCGCTGAGATTATCCAATTACCTGAGAATCACATTATTGGTATGATTATTCCTGTAGGGAAGGCACTGAAACCTGCCGGTCCAAGAAGTGGACCCATGCCTATGAATGAAATTTGCTTCAAAGAACACTTTTAATAAGTGCTCTCCAACTGGCAAAGATAATCCAGAACTTGGAATTTAAACGCTTTTCATCTCCTTAGGCCGTAGCATTTGCTACTGCTTCACGAGATTTCTCCGCGAGAGGTGTACTTAAGTAACGTTCACCAAAGCTACATCCAACTGTCACGATCTTTTTACCTGCCATTTCTGGACGCTTTGCTAATTCCATCGCAGCCCAGACATTCGCACCTGTTGAAATACCGCCCATTAAACCATCTTTCTTAGAAAGTGCTTGAGCTGTAGCAAACGCATTTTCATTAGATACTTTAATGATGTCATCAATAATATCTGTATTGCAATTTTTAGGGATGAAGCCTGCCCCAATCCCTTGAATTTTATGAGGGCCTGGTTGACCTCCGGAAATCACAGGACTCGCTTCAGGCTCAACTGCTACCGTTAGTAGTTCTTTGCGCCCTTTAATAACTTCAGAAACTCCGGTAATCGTACCTCCAGTACCCACACCAGCAACAAAGGCATCTATGGTACCTTCTGTGGCTGACCAAATTTCTTCCGCTGTAGTTTGGCGATGCACTTCGGGATTGGCTGGATTTTCAAATTGTTGCGGCATGAAAGCTTTTTCTCCATATTCTTCAACAAGTTCACCGGCACGCGCAATTGCTCCTGGCATACCCTTTGGTCCTGGCGTTAGAACAATTTCTGCTCCGAGCATATCCAGCAAGACACGACGCTCAACTGACATTGTTTCAGGCATGGTTAAAATCAAACGATAGCCTTTAGCTGCACAAACAAAGGCTAAAGCAATACCAGTGTTTCCTGATGTAGGCTCAATGATAATACTATCCTTATTTATCTTACCATCTCTTTCTGCCGCTTCAATCATCGCACGGCCGATTCTGTCTTTCACACTAGCAAGTGGATTGAAGAATTCACATTTGAGATAAATTTCGGCAGGAAGGCCTGCAGTCAGATTATTAATTTTAACTAAAGGTGTATTACCGATAGTATCGGTGATTGAATGAAATAATTGGCTCATGATCTTTTGTTTTAAGAGTGTATTAATTTTAGATTATAAAAACTTACGTTAGATTAATTAAAATCTTAATCGCATCAAGCTAGGAAATACTTTCATTCCATTCGTTGATTTTTTATTATTCGACTGCCTACTTAGTTCTACGGCGTGGACCATAACTACGCTTAGGAGCATTCCGATTTACTTCCGCATTTCTCAATCGATAAACAATACGTGCTTTATCTAAATCATAAGGACTCATTTCCATTTTAACCGTATCACCTGTAGTGATTTTGATGAAATGCTTTCGTAATTTACCTGATATATGAGCGAGCACTTGATGCCCGTTTTGCAATTCTACACGAAACATCGTGCTAGGAAGTACCGCTACTATCTTTCCTTCAACCTCTATATACTCGTCACTTTGTGCTTTTGCCATAAATACTTTGTAGTTGAGTAGCCAAGCTGAGTTTTATTTAATGTCAAGAATACAGTCGATTCATCACTATTTTCTCTAAATGTACCATACTTTTGAAAAACGCTTTCCTTCCGAACTGAATCGTGATCACAATTACTATATGGCACATGCTTATAATCAAGCTCTGCGTGCCTGGGAGAAGGACGAAGTTCCAGTTGGGGCAGTGATTGTCCACGAAGGGGCTATTATTGCTTCAGCCTTCAATCAAACCCGAAGTACTAATGATCCGAGTGCTCATGCCGAAATGCTCGCTATCTCTCAAGCGTCTAATACTTTAGGCGACTGGAGGCTGAATAATTGCATTCTTTATGTGACTAAAGAACCTTGCCCAATGTGTGCAGGTGCTTTGGTCATCGCACGAATCCAAAAAGTTTACTTTGGCTTAAGTGACACAAAAATGGGGTGCCTTGGAGGGGCAACTAACCTTGCGCAGCTTCCAGAAAGTAATCATAAATTCGAAGCTATTGGGGGAATTCTAGAAAAAGAAAATCATGCCTTATTGAATGCCTTTTTTGAAAAAAAAAGAGCGGAAAAGAAAAATCCTTCTTCATAAGTTAAGTGTAGATAGATCAAAGCTGATTTGACAGTTGATGGAATATAAATCATACTAAAATTTCATTTAAATAATCTAAACAAAATATATTAATCTAAACTATGGCCTATACATTGCCCGATCTCAATTATTCGTATGATGCACTTGAACCACATTTCGATGCACGCACGATGGAAATCCATCACACAAAACACCACAACGCTTACATTACTAAGGTTAATGGTGCTATTGAAGGTTCCGATTTAGCGGATCTCAGCATTGAAGCATTGATTTCTGATCTCGCATCTATTCCAGATTCTATACGCGGGGCAGTTCGCAACAATGGAGGTGGACATGCCAATCATTCTTTTTTCTGGAATATATTGAGTCCTAATGGTGGTGGAACACCCACGGGTGCTTTAGCCGAAGCTATAAACTCCGAGTTAGGTGGATTTGATGCATTTAAATCAGCTTTTGCCAATGCAGGTGCCACCCGCTTTGGGTCAGGCTGGGCTTGGCTTGTTCTTAAATCTGATGGAACACTGTCTGTTACTTCGACCCCTAACCAAGATAGTCCTTTGATGAAAGGTATCACCGAGGTAGAAGGTACACCGATAATTGGTCTCGATGTTTGGGAACATGCTTACTACTTAAAATACCAAAATTTGAGACCAAACTACATTGAAGCATTTTGGAATGTCGTTGATTGGAACAAAGCTGATGCCATCTATTCCTCTGCAAAAGCGTAAATAAAAAATATTATTTAATATACAAAACGAGCTTCATCAAGAAGCTCGTTTTTTTATTTTCAAAGATACAAGTCTAACGCTTTCTTTTCGATTTATTGTGAGCTACTTTCTTCTGGGAAATTCTTGCCCTTCGTTCTGGATGCTTTTTTTCAAATGCCTTGTCACCTTGTTTGCGGACACGAGCCTTATCTTGAATTTCTTTTGCTTGTCGCACACCTTCACCACCTTCTTCAGAATAGCGGCGGTCTTTACCAACCAAATCAAACCAAATTGGACAGCCTTCTAATTTGAATTCATGAATCAGGCCTTTTTCTAAATAACGACGGTAGGTTGGATCTAAGCGCTCAACACGGTTACAAAATAATCGAATACGCAAAGGTCTAGAACCAGTTTGTACCGCATAAAAAATCTTAAAGCGTTTCACCCCAACAAGCTTTGGAGCACGTGCTTCGAATAAAGATTGAATCACTCGGTTCAATGGCCCTGTGGGCAATTTCAAGTCTAATGTCGGTTCAACTGAAGCAGCTGTTTCGAGCAATGTTTCTACCTTAAAATTTTCTAACGCTGAGACAAATAGCACCGGTGGATTCGGAAGAAAGAACAAAGTTTTTCTTAAAGATTCCTCATAGGTGGTTAAAAAGTGCTTTAAGTTTTTATAACCATCAATTGGCTCTTCCTCCCAACGCTTTTTCACTAGATCCCATTTATTCACAACTACTATAATTGCTCGACCTGCGTCCGTGATCATACCAGCAAGCGACTGGTCTTGTTTTGTCACTCCTTCCATCGCATCAATCACCATGAAGACCACATCCGATCGCTCAATTGAATGCTGAGTACGCACACCAGAAAAATATTCAACGGAACTATCCACTTTACGCTTCATACGTAGACCTGCGGTGTCTGTTAGGCGGAACTTCAATAAATCTCCGTCCTTATGTTTATAATTCAAATCAAGCTCAACCGCATCCCTAGTTGTTCCTGGAACATCTGAAACAATCAATCGCTTAGATTCAATAAGT
The DNA here is from genome assembly GCA_029248665.1 of Opitutia bacterium. Classification (GTDB taxonomy): domain Bacteria; phylum Verrucomicrobiota; class Verrucomicrobiia; order Opitutales; family Coraliomargaritaceae. The sequence goes on from JAQWIW010000002.1 coordinate 113,300, forward strand.
GCATTACCAATAGATGATTTTCCGACATTCGGCCGACCCACTAATGAAATCTGTATTCGTTTTTCTTTCTTTTCTGATTCTACTTCAGGCTTTGGTCCTAAAGCTTCTGCAAGCTTACCTCTTAATGCACTTGTACCTCGTCCATGTTCGGCCGAAATACTCAAGGGGGCACCTAATCCCAATTGAGAAAATTCTTCAGATAAAGCTTCATCCTCTTCACTATCCACTTTATTTGCGACAAGAATGATTGATTTACCATAACGACGCAATTTCTCCGAAACAATTTCGTCTAATGCCGTAATCCCTGAACGAACATCAACGATAAATAGTATCACTTTTGCTGCTAATATCGCGAACTCTACTTGATCTTCAGCTGCATTAGAAATTTGCTTAGGCGTCATCTCTATTTCCATGCCTAGCCCCCCAGTATCTAAAAGCATATAATTATCATCTACCTCAGCAGAAATAATATCTCGAGTCACCCCTGGCATATCATGAACAATTGACAAACGTCTTCCGCACAAACGGTTAAATAGTCGGCTTTTGCCAACATTCGGTCTCCCGACTAAGGCTACAGTTCTGGATGGGTCTAAACTCACAAGATATATAATTAAAATTAATTCAGCAACCGCCTAAGCTTGAGGCTTTTGCTCGAGGTAACGCTCAATTCGATTTGTTGCTTCAAAAATACGGTCGTAGCTCGTAGAAAAACTTGCACGCACAAAACCAGCCCCGCTGGGACCAAATGCAGTACCAGGTACGACCGCAACTTCTTCCGCTTCAAGTAGGCCTTTACAAAATGATAATGAATCTTGGCCAGTTTCTTCAATCGAAGGAAATGCATAGAAAGACCCTTTGGGTAAATGGCAAGTAAGCCCCATTTCATTAAATCGACGTACAATTAAGTCACGTCTTTTCCCATAAGCTTCCTTCATTTTTAATACGGAGCTCATTCCATTTTTGAGAGCTTCGATAGCTGCTTCTTGGGAAAGGATCGGAGCACAAAGCATACTATACTGGTGAATTTTCATCATCGCTTCTATCAACGATTCAGGACCACAAGCATAACCTATTCGAAAACCGGTCATCGCAAATCCTTTGGAAAATCCATGCAGAAATAGCGTGCGCTCTTTCATACCTGGTAAAGTTGCAATACTTGTGTGTTCACCTTCGAAGGTTAACTCTGAATAAATTTCATCGCTGATCACAAGCAAATCCTTTTCAACTGCAAACCTTGCCAATTGCTCTAATTTTTTTCGCTCTGTCACGCCTCCTGTTGGATTTGTAGGAAAATTTAATAAAAGTACCTTACATCCTGGCTCCCATGCTTCCGCAACTCGATCCGGATCGATACCAAAAGCATCTTTTGCTTCTGTTTTCACCGCAATCGGTTTAGCGTGAGCTAAAAGTATACTAGGGCTGTAAGAAACATAGCACGGCTCATGGTACAAAACCTTATCTCCAGGATTTAAAACTGCGCGCAGTGCAATATCTAAAGCTTCAGATACGCCAACTGTAACCAAAATTTCTTTCTCTGGATGGTAGCTTAAATCAAAATATCGCTCAACATAAGTACTAATCTCACGGCGCAAGCGAATCAAACCCAAGTTATCCGTATAACTTGTTTTACCTTTTTCTAGAGCAAAAATCGCTGCTTCTCGGATATGCCAAGGCGTAACAAAGTCTGGCTCACCAATGCCTAATGAGATAGCCTGAGGCATTGCAGCCACGATTGCAAAAAAATCACGAATACCCGAACGAGGCAAACCGACAACATGGTCTGCCACAAATTGTTGACCATAATTTTTCATATTAAGGACTGATAGCAGGCTTATCGCCATTTAATTCAGGATCACCTAGCAGATGCCCCTGTTCTTTATAAGTACGTAATCGAAAATGTGTAGCGGTTGATAAAACGCCCTCTACGCTAGCAAGACGCTCAGTAACAAAACTTGCCACACTGCGTAGATCATTTCCTTTAGCAAAAAGTAATAAATCGTAAGAGCCTGACATCAAATAACAAGATTCTACACCATCAAAACGGCTGATTCGTTCAGCAATACGATCAAATCCTCCATCACGCTCTGGACTTAGGCGCACCTCGATTACGGCACGAACAAATTCGTCTTGAACTTTATCTGGGTTCAAAATTGCCCTCCATCCTAATAAGGTACGAGTCTCTTTTAAATGCGATAGTTCTGATTCTACTTCTGCTTCAGTAAGACCAAGGATCTTTGACATTTGAGCAGAATCTAAACGTTCGCCAGAAAGTAAGAGTTCTAAGACTGAATTCATAATAGGT
>JAQWIW010000024.1 GCA_029248665.1 Opitutia bacterium
CCAGTAATGTGAATAGCATAATATATTTGAATTACTAGGCAACTATCAAAACAACACCCGTCATAGATTACTTAATAATCGGAGCAGGCTTAGCCGGCTCTTCGCTTGCTTGGCGATTAAATTCAAGTCGCTACAATTACAAAATCTTTGATGCTCCAAATTTAGCAAGTGCCTCTCAGGTTGCCGCTGGATTTATCAACCCCGTTACTGGAAAATGGATGACTCAATCTCGGGAAATTGATACTTTAATGCCAATAGCCAAAGCCTTTTATCAGGAAATAGAACAAGTACTGGGCATTAGCGTCTATCAAGATTTACCGATACGTCGTTATTTTATTAATCACGATGATCCTATTCGTGCACGTCGCAGAATAAAAAACCCTCGCTACGCCAATTATTTTGACCCTCTTTTAGAAAAAGGGTCTAAACCAAATGGAATAATTGATGACTATGGTAGTATTCCCATTCGACAAGGCAGTTGGGTCAATGTGCCTTACCTTATCCGAAATTTAAAGAGCTATTTTAAATCACACAATAGACTGATTGAAGACCCTTTTGACGTAAGCCAATTAGTGGCAAAAGGGAAGCATTGGAATTACCGAGGCCTTGAGGCAAAAAATATTGTTTTTTGCCAGGGCATCCACACACAAAACAATCCGTTTTTTAAAGACCTTCCCATCATACCGATAAAAGGCGATGTCATAGATTTAAGGCTCAAAAGCATTCAATTACCACCAGGACTTTATTATAAAAAACGATGGCTTCATTCTTTAAAATTAAAAGATCAAAGTTTTCTTTACCGGCTCGGGGCTAGTTATGATGTAGGTAATTTGGATGCTCAGCCTTCTCTTGAGGCCAAAAAAGAATTAATTGATATCTTTAAAGAAATGCTCGGGACTGATTGCCCATTTGAAATTGAAGCACACCGCAGTGGCATCCGCCCGACCACAGAAGATACTAAACCCATATTGATGAGACACCCTGTACACGATTCATTATTTGCCATCAATGGACTCGGCTCTAAAGGCTCAGCAACTGCACCTTATTTATCCGAACAATTCGTGAACCACATCGAAGGAATTCTTTCTATAAATTAAATGATTTAAATTAGATTATGCGACTGACCGAATATGTACATCTTTGCTTAGAAAAGCGATTGAGCAAAGGCGATTGCGTTCTTGATGCAACAGCAGGCAAGGGCTATGACACATTGAAGTCTGCTCAATTAGTTCAGCCGAATGGACAAGTGATTGCTCTCGATATTCAAGAGGAGGCAATTAAGGCGACAGAAGAAAAGCTTACTCAAGCCGGGCTCAATACCCTATGTGAATTTCATCTGGGAAACCATGGTGAAGTCCTTAAAGAGATTACTCAGACATTTGATTGTATCTTATTCAATCTAGGCTATTTACCTGGAAGCGATAAGACAACCATCACAACTCCTAAAAATACGCTCTCTGCACTGAATCAATGCCAAAATCTTCTGAAAGCAAACGGCATACTTTTTGTCACTGCTTACCGTCAACATCAGGGGGGCTTAGAAGAGGCCTCTGTGGTTGAAAATTGGATGCATAGAAAGACTGCTAAAAAGTGGTTCATTCAAACAGTCAATCCGGCAAAGGCAGAAACGGATTTATATCCGATATTATGGATAGCCTCTAAATCTTTTTTAAATCTACCAATATATTCTTCGGACAAACACGAATAGAATCAATATTGCCCCGACTATTAGTGCATAGGTTTGTGCTTCAGGAATAATGGTAATGATTAACTCATCATCTGTTTCAAAAAAAGGAATTACCAACTCATGCCCTATTTTAAAATCATAATCCTCTAAGCGAGCTTCTGGAATAAATAAAGATCCTTCAAAAAATGAATTAGAAATATATCCCGGATCAGTGTATATTCCATTATCTAGAAACCCAAATTGAAATCCTGTCTGAGCATACATCTGAAAAGGAATCTGTGTAACTAAGTGACGGTCATATAATATCATAGGACTAGAGTTGAGAAATATTTGATGACCGACCGTTTGTCCTTCAGATAAAGGGAAAAAAGAGCTAGTCCCGATACTGAGATATGAGAAATCAGTTTTTCCACTATAAGGTATAGCATTGCCACTATGTTGAAACGCCCCTGACCATCGTACTTCTACGCCCGATCGCCCTGGTTCATCAATATTTTCAAAATACATATGAACGTTTCCTCTACAAATAGGCACGAGCAGACAAATGCTTAAAGCAAATTTAAATACGTTTAGAAATCGAAAAAAAATTCTATTCTTATGATTTATAACCATAGTAATTATATCTTATCTGAGGGTTAGGTACTATTGCCGCTTAAAAGCAGAGACATAAACCAATTAGAGCTTTGTGCTTTGGGAATATTCCTTCTAAAAATTATAATTCTTATAAAAATTATTACTTTTTATGCTTCGATATTCTTATAAATTATTATGTAAAAATCACATCACTTAGCTGACTTCGGTAAAGAAATTCTAAGGAATTATCCCAAAAATACCATTGCACTTAGCATCAATTTCTAAAACTATCTTCGATATGAGTATGCCAATTGTATGTTTAGATTTAGAAGGGGTCTTAATCCCAGAAATATGGATCGCATTTGCCGAAAAAACAGGCATTGAGGCTTTGAAGCGAACCACTCGAGATGAACCTGATTATGACACCTTAATGCAATATCGATTAGATATTTTAAAAGAAAATAATCTAAAACTTAAAGACATACAGGAAGTAATTGGAACACTGGATCCCTTGCCTGGAGCAAAAGAATTTGTCGATTGGGTGACCTCCCAAACCCGATTGGTGATTTTATCCGATACGTTCACAGAATTTGCTGGCCCTTTAATGGCAAAGTTAAAATACCCCACGCTTTTTTGCCATAATCTTTCCATTGATGAAAATGGCATGATCGATGATTATTGCTTGCGATTAAAAGACCACAAAAGAAAAGCGGTTGAAGCATTTAAAGCTCTGAATTTTAAAACTTTTGCTGCAGGTGATTCATATAATGATCTAAGTATGATTGAAGTTGCCGAACATAAGGCTTTATTTTGCCCTCCTGAACGCCTGATTAAAGAGCGAGCTGATTTAGATGTAGCACTGACTCATGCAGACCTGAAATCACTCATTCAACAAATATTGTAACGGTTCTTATAACGCTTTTTTAACTCATGTTTATTCATACTGTATTATTTCACCTAAAGAAGGATTTAACGCCCGATTCAATCGCCGACTTTGAAGACGCGCTCAATAGCCTGAAAGCGATTGAAGTGAGTCGAACTACCTATATTGGAACTGTAGCAGACACCAAGGATCGCCCAGTAGTCCGCTCGGATTATAGCTATAATTTAACAATCCTCTTTGATAATCTTGAAGGGCATAATCAATACCAAGTAGACCCATTGCATAAGGCATTTGTTGCACAATGTTCAAAATATTGGACGCATCTTGAAATTATTGATGCAGACTAATTTTTATGAACCTAAATTTCACTAAATAGCCTCCTAGCCTTCTTATGCTTGAATCTATAATTCTTTATTTCAAAGCGAACGGCTTAGAATATCTCGGGACAGTTGCGGGAATTCTCGGCGTATGGTTTAGTATCAAAGAAAAGATTGCCACCTGGCCGACATTCATCATCTGCTATACGGTTTATGTCTATCTCGCTTTTGAAGCAGGGCTTTTAGCAAATATGTCCCTAAATATTCTCTTTATTGTTCTATCAGCCTATGGGTGGTGGCAATGGAAACAAGTTGAGGAAGGCAGTTCAGTTGAAGGGACCAAAGCGATTCAGCACACAAGCCGAAAGCTGTGGATAATCAATGTGCTATTTTGGATAATTGGAACTGCTCTGATTGGCTATTTGCTCGAAAGTTATACCCAGTCATTCCAACCCTACTTGGATGCCTTTGCTACAAGTGTCGCTTTTTCTGCACAATGGATGCTGAGTAAAAAATATATAGGAACCTGGCTGTGTTGGCTGATTTCAGATACTATATTTATCAACCTATGGGCCTTGCAGGGGTATTGGGTTACCGTGTTCCTCTTTTTTACCTTTATGGTGTTAGCCATTTATGGTTGGAGACAATGGCATCAAACCTTAACAAAAGCAGAACAAATTTAATATTATGTATCGAGTTGTAATTACAGGTGCCGAATCGACAGGCAAGACTACATTGGCAGAACAATTAAGAGCTCACTTTGAAGCACCTTGTTCTCCTGAATTTGTGCGCGACTTTGTCGAAGCCAATGATCGACCCATCCGCATAGAGGATTTAAACTCTATCATGAAAGGCCAAATTGAATACGAAAATACAGCGTGCAACAAATCACCACGACTGGTTCTTCACGATACCAATCTTCTCTCAAATGCCATTTATGCTGAGTACTATTTTAAGCAAACGCCAAGAGAGCTTGCTTCCGCTATATCTGCGACACAATACAACCTCTACTTATTCTGCCAAAATGAAATCCCTTGGCAGGAAGATGGTGCACAGAGAGATGGTCCTGAAGTGAGAGACAAAATCCACCAAGCCTTTGAGCAGATGCTCGAAGAAAGCCCTGTACCAGTAGTACAAATCAAAGGCTCACCTGAGGATCGATTTCATCAAGCCATCATCGCTATCCGCGAATGCTTTAGTAGAGGAACGAATTAACTGTTCAATGTATAGGCAGGTAATTGCTTATCTGCATAGATTTTCTTCAACTCGATGTATTGAGGCATACCGTTTTCAAATGGTACTTCAACTTCGCCTTGAATCAAAGGAAGTGCATATTTGATGAAATTGTAATTCATTGATACACCATCTTCATTGATCCAGCTTTCTGGTAGAAGTTTTACTCCATTAGCAATTTCAGATAAAGGTGCTAGTGCTGTTTCACAAGCATAAGTATCTCCTTCACCTCTCACTAAAATCACCATTTGATCGGTTTTTCCTTCAACTGCTGCTTTAACTGCTGCTTGTCCCGCCATGAAAGCTTCGTCGCTATCTGCTTTTGAAGCACAATTCACCGCTGCTCTTTGAGCCATACCCAATTTAATTGAGCGGGCTTTTACAGAAAGATTTTCTTCAGCCAATGAGCGAAGGTATTCCCCTGCTCCGCCTAATTGAGAATGTCCGAAAGCATCTGCACTTGTACTGTCTGTAGAAACATAATTTCCATCTGCATCAACTAGACCTTCTCCGACCACTACTAAACAGAACTTCTCTTTTTTGAGAACACGTGTGACGTCTTCGATATATTTCTCCTTAGAAAATGGAACTTCCGGAAGATAAATCAAATGAGGGGCACTATTAGGATCGTCTTTATATTTTGCGAGTGAGGCACCTGCGGCAATCCAACCAGCACTACGTCCCATAACTTCAACAACTTGAACTAAGTCGTGCTGGCCCATGCCACTATTATCGCAGGCTACTTCTCTAATGGTTGTAGAAATATGTTTGATAACACTTCCGTAACCTGGGGTGTGGTCTGTAGTCACTAAATCGTTATCAATTGTTTTCGGAACTCCAATCACTCGTAAAGCGTAGCCTTTTTTCTGAGCCAGTTTTGAAATCTTATCCGCAGTATCCTGAGAATCATTCCCTCCTGCATAGAAGAAAAAGCGAATGTTATGTGCTTCAAAAACTTGCAAGACGCGCTCAAAATCTGCTTCGCTTTTGAGCTTATAACGGCATGTCCCAAGAGCAGCTCCTGGAGTATAACGTAAACCACGGATATTTTGTTGAGTCTCCGATGCCAAATCAACTAATTGCTCCTGTAGAATTCCTTGAACTCCATTTAAGCCTCCATAAATTTCTTCAATGCACTCGTGGTTGAGTGCTTCTGTGATAACACCAGCCAAGCTAGAGTTAATAACGGATGTAGGCCCTCCAGATTGGGCCACTAAACAATTACCATTCAGTATTTCAGTCATATGTATAAGTACGTTAATTAAAAAAATATATCAGAACTAGTGGAAACTATAATAGCAATACTTAACTTAAAGAATTGCTCCTGGGGTATAATTTTTTGCCTCAGAGAAGCCGGCTGCTTCGCTGTTAACTCGCTCACAGAATTGTTCCACCTGCTTTTGAGCCATTCCCGTAAGCCCTTGAGCGCTTTTTACTAAATGATCAATTGTCGCTTCATCGAGCCCTAGTCGCTCATCGGCTCCCAGTCGTTTCACTAAATCATTTTGAGATATCTCTCCAGATCGCAAGTCCTTCACTGCAGCAACTGCATGGGACTTAATGGCATCATAAGCTCCTTCACGACCTGCGCCATTTTTTACTGCCTCCATAAGGATAGTTGTGGTTGCCAAGAAAGGACCATAGCGATTATTTTCCTGCTGAATCATCCCAGGAAAGACTTCCATTTGGTTAAGGATAGTGATGAATGTATCCAACAAACCATCTATTGCGAAGAAGCTATCAGGCAAAAATACACGGCGGACTACCGAGCAAGATACATCGCCCTCATTCCATTGGTCACCCGCCAAGCCACTTGCCATTGTTAAATAACCGCTCAAAATTACCGCAAACCCATTCAATCGCTCACAACTTCGGCTATTCATCTTATGAGGCATTGCCGATGAACCAACTTGCCCTTTGGCAAATCCTTCACTCGCTAATTCATGACCTGCCATAATTCTAAGTGTTTTGGCAAAGCTAGAAGGCCCAGAAGCTAAGCGTACAAAAACCGAGACCACTTCAAAATCTAAGCTCCGAGGGTAGACTTGCCCAACGGTTTCCAAAACAGATCCTACGCCTAAGTGCTTCAATATAGCCTCTTCCATTTGGGCCACTTTTTCTGCATCACCGCCAAATAAAGTCATCAGATCCATCTGTGTACCAATCGGACCTTTCAAACCTCGCACAGGATAATTATCAATAATACGGTCTAATTCACGGACCGCACACAATAAATCTTCCCCGAACATAGCTAAACGCTTACCAAAAGTCGTCAATTGTGCAGGTACATTGTGTGTACGAGCAGCAAGTACTAAATCGCTCCATTGCTCTGCTTTTTCCGCTAATTTAATCAATGCTGCCTTAGCTTTGATGCGAATCAGTTCCAAGCCTCTGAGAATTTGTAGCTGCTCCACATTTTCGGTAAGGTCCCGACTGGTTAGCCCTTTATGAATGTGCTCATATCCAGCAAGTGCACAAAATTCTTCAATTCTTGCCTTAACATCGTGTCGTGTCACTGCCTCCCTTTCTTGGATAGACGCAAGATTTACTTGCTCTTTCACCGATTCGTAAGCTTCGATTGCTTCTTCTGGTATATCAATGCCCAAAGATTTTTGTGCTTTGACTACCGCAATCCAATAATCTCGCTCCAGAAGAATACGACCTTCTGCTCCCCAGATTTGGTTCATTTGTGCTGAGGCATAGCGATCTGCTAGTATGTTAACTGTATTTTTCGACATAATTAAAAGATATTAGTGAAAGGGTTTTTCAAAATGAGACCATAAAAAAGTGATTGAATGACTAAAATTCAGCCTATACTGGCTTATTCTTAGCCAATTCCTTGCTTAATCTCCTAAGCATCTAATCGCTAATTGGTTAAAAATCGTTACTTGATCTTTAGGGCTTTCCACAATTGCTTCAAAGGTCTCGGCAAAAGCAATTTGAAAATCAATAAGGTTTTTCAAATTGAAATGGTTCACACCTTTGAGCAGTCGCCCCAAATAATAAGGATTTTGGGTGAATACATTAAGGTTAGATTTCGGCCCGCCTTCATCAAAATGCTCGTGAAATTTTCCAGCTATACGGACAAGGTCATTTTGGCTGATTCGTTGGAATCCAGATCCCAATTCGCCAGAGTCCTTTAAAATACGCAATTGAATCATCAAACGGTTTCTTGATTGCAAGCTTCCTAAAAGCGGTCGAGCTTCACTCTGCGTAAAAAAATGGCGACTTAATGCCTCCAAGGTCCACTCCAATTGCCCAGAGAAAAAAGCGTCCGTAGCTTCAAAAAAATCCCCTTCTCCAAAATTTGGCACCATTTCATTAACAAGCTCCTCGGTGATTGTTCCATCTTTCTCCGCATAAGTGGTTAACTTTTCTATTTCCATGGCAATTAATCGATTATTCCCATTCACTTTATCATTTAAAAGCTGAATGGCTCCATGGCTCATTTTTATTCCGTACTCGGCACAGGTTTGCAGAATTCTTTGTTCGATTTTAGCAATGCCATCTTTGCTACTATCAATAATTTCTGAATCACCTTCTTTAATGCACCATTTGTAAAAATTTTTTACTTTATAAACAGGTGATGCCGTAATTAAAACAGCTACAGCGGAAGTATCAATCCCATCGAGGACAGATTTAAGGTGCTCTAATAATTCTAACGTTCCCTTGGCATTTCCTGTTTGCGTATTGGCTAAAAAATTCACCGCTTTAAGCCAAACGATCTTCTTTTCTCCAAACATTGATTGAGTTTGTATTGCTTCAGTAAAACGATCAATAATTTGGGAAACTTCATCTAAATTGTTACCACGACCATCGATCTCCTCTTTAGAGAGATCATCGGTTATTCCTTCTGTTTCTTTTTTAAACCAAGCCTTTCCTTTATCAGAAACAAGAAATTCATCATCACCGCAAATAAATGTAAATTTAGCACGAGTAGCCATAGTGCTATTGTTGAATTTCAAATGACTCTAGCGAGAAAAAAATTTACCCTCTTTAGCTCTTTTTAGATATTCTGTTCCTCTATGTCTGTTTGCTCCTGACCAATCAAAAGCCTACGCATCCAATCCAAGGCAGCATTTACGGCCCTTGCTTTCACGTCCATGCGACCTCCTAAATATCGAACTCGTTTCCCCCAAATTCCAAAAGAGGAATGAAATCCAATATGGATTGTGCCGATTGGATTATCCTCATTTCCTCCTTCAGGTCCTGCAAAACCGGTAATACTCAATCCATAATCCGATGATAAATTTTCTGCCACCCCTGAGGCCATCGCAATCGCACACTCGCCACTTACCGCACCATGTTGATCAATGATTTCTTCTGGGACACCTACCTGCGATATCTTAACTTCATTAGCATAACAAATAACACCCCCTTGAAAAACTTTTGATGCACCGGGAATATCGGTAAATGCATTCCCTAATAAGCCTCCAGTACATGATTCTGCTACCGCTAAAGTTTTTTGATGATGCCTAAGTTTATGATAAATAACTTGAGATAAAGTAATATCACCATAACCCACAAAATGATCTCCAAGAGCTAAACGGCACACTTCGGCTACTTGCTTTAATTGATCCGCATTCTTAGTCTTATCTGCTAAACTTATGCGAACATCCACAATGCCCAAATGAACACAAAAAGCCAATTCAGCGAAGCCATATTGCTTAACGATAGGTGCAACCATCTCTTCAACGGAAGATTCGCCAATCCCACAGGTTCGCAACTGAATGTATGCGTTATCTTCTTGTGCGAAGGAATTGATTTTAAAATAAGGGATTACCTGTTTTTCAAACATGGGAATCAGTTCATGAGATGGTCCAGGCAGTAAAATAATCGTACATAACTCTTGTTTAACTAATAAGCCTGGAGCCGTGCCTCGATCATTTTTCAATATTTGGCTGCCTTCTATTTGGTAACATTGTTTTTTGTGTACCTCTGAAACATTGCGCCCTAATTTCAAAAACCTATCTTTGATAGTGTCAAAAATAGACTCGTTATAGATAAGCTTACGGCCTAAAAGTTTAGCTAAACTTTCTCGTGTAAGATCATCTTCCGTAGGGCCAAGCCCACCAGTAGCAATGACAACATCTGAGCGCTTAGCAGCGATTGCAAATGCAGCATTTATGGCTTCTGCTTTGTCAGGAACAACTTGGCAATGATCAATCTTCAAGCCTAATAATGACAGTTGCTTGCCTAAATAAGTTAAATGACTATTAGTACGAATACCTAATAATAACTCGTCTCCTATATTTAAAATTTCAACTGTGACTTGCTTGGACATCGTAATAAAGTTTTCAATTATAGATTAAACGCAAGTATGAGACATGTTATTTATTAAAAAGAATTTAATCCAATGACTCAAGAAACCATCAGCGCTTTAAAAGAAGCAATCAGAAAATTGCCCAATAAGCCAGGTGTCTACGTCATGCACAATCAATTCAAGCAACCATTGTATGTGGGTAAGGCAAAAAACTTAAAAAAGCGAGTCGCTTCCTATTTTCAAGCTTCCAAAAGATTTCAACTTGCTCAGCCGAAAATCAAAGCGATGGTTGAGCAAATAGAAAGCTTTGAATACCATTGCGTGAATTCAGAATCAGAGGCATTACTTCTTGAAAGTCAATTAATCAAAAAATTTAAGCCTAAGTATAATACTAGCCTAAAAGACGATAAGCGATTCCTTCTTGTGCAATTAAATCCTAAGGAAACTTTGCCTAGATTTCGCTTAACTCGGAATCGAATCTATAAACATTATCGTTACTATGGGCCTTTCCCGCATGCAGGGTCTTTACGAAAAACACTTGATATAATGAAACGAAAATTTGGTGTTTTGTTAAATGATGCTAATCCGAAAAAAATTGATGCTCACACTTGGCATCTTTATGATGATGTGCGTGCTGAATTATCTGACCTGCCTAATGAAATCACTGAAGAAACCTATCGTGAACGAGTTGAAAAAGCCTGTAAATTTCTCGAAGGGCAAACGGAAAGCATTATTGATGCACTTAAGGAAAGAATGCAGGCTTATTCAAAAAAACAAAACTATGAAAGAGCAAGTGCACTGAGAGACCAAATCATTGCCATCCAGCAAACCTCCAAACGTACTAGGAAATTTGAGCGAAATTTAACTGGCTTTATTACAGAAAAAGAGAGCCTCACCACTTTAAAAGAAGAACTTTCACTCAGCAAGCTGCCTAAACATATAGAATGCTTCGACATTTCTCACATTTCTGGAAGCTTTTGCGTCGCATCAATGGTTTGTTTTAGCAATGGGAAGCCTAATCGGAAGCAATATCGTCGATACAAAATCAAATCTTTCATTGGAAATGATGATTTTCGGGCAATTGAAGAAGTTGTCAGTCGTCGCTACCAACGTTTACAAAAAGAAGGATTACCATTCCCTGATTTAATAGTCATTGATGGAGGGCTCGGTCAAGTACACGCTGCAATAAAGGCCTTTAAAACTCTAAAGAAAACTCCACCTTACTTAATAGGGTTAGCCAAAAAAAATGAAACGATCGTTTTTCCTGATGATCGCCCTAGTTTAAATTTACCATTTCGTAATCCTGCATTAAGGCTTTTGCAGTATTTAAGAGATGAGGCACATTCTTTTGCGAATAATTTTAATGCCGAATTAAGAAGTAAAAAAATACAAGAATCTATACTCGATGACTTTAAAGGCGTGGGTGAAACTCGAAAAGCTGAATTGCTAAAAAGTTTTGGCACGATCAAAAACTTAAGAAATGCAACTATCGATGAACTAGTTCAGGGAAAAGGTATTGGATTAAAAACTGCTGAAAAACTATCTCAATTCCTGGCACAAAACTAAATATTCAGACTAGTTCTTATGGTTTTTAGCGCGCAATTATTGAGCCGTATTTTTCTGAATGCGCAGAAATCCCTTCATCGCGATAAATTATTTCCGGATATACTTCGTCTTCTATAATTTCTAATTCGGAAATTACTTTTCTAGGTCCAATAAACTCATAAAGACTGACTGAATAAAAATCATACTCTTCAAAATATTGATTGGCGGAAGAAAGAATCTGATTCAAGTTTGCTACGATCCTTTTTTTTTGGCTGCGCTCATTGTATTCTTGGAGAATTGGAAAAGTAATTATAAGCAATAAGAATAATGCGAAAATCGATAAAAAAAATTCGATTAAAGTGAAGCCGTACGTCTTTGCTTGAGACTGCATAATTTATCTACTTATAGATTTAACGATTATTCAACTACAAAGCGAAAGCCAATCAATCGACTTCTCTCATTGCGATTTGCCACCCTTAATGGCATCCCATAGATAGCCTCTAAACTATCACTAAAATGGCCTCCTATGTGTTTAACTGGCTCATTGTCAAAGACACCATCACTGTAAAGCCATTCGCTAACATTTCCCAATAAATCATAAAACCCTTCCCCTAATGGATCCTTGCTTGCTATGTTTGTTAACTTTCCTCCGTCTACACTTGAAACAACAAAATTCTCTAGTTTAACAAAACGCAAGGACCCTACTGCAGCACGAAATTCATATTCTTTTGGCAGGCGAATTTTTAAGCCCATGACCCAAGATAGACGCTTACAAAACATCTTCGCCTCTTCCCAATTAACAGATTCAACAGGCTTCAGGTCTCCAATAAAGCGACTTGGATTATACCCTATAATTGTTGAATACAAAGCCTGTGAAACTTCTGTTTTCAACATTCTAATGCCTGGTTCTCCAGGAACGGAGATTAAGTTTTCGTATATTCTATCCTGTACTAGCTCTAAGTTATTTCGAATAAAATTAAGGTATTTAATTTTTACGTTTGATACACTATCATTGTGAGAACTTTTAGGAAACTCTTCCTGCATTCTCAAAATAGCATCTGAAATTCTCAATATCTTACTTTTAGCTAATGATACTTTCCTTTGTCTTAAATCACGATCGATTTCAAAGTTTAAAGTATTAATTATCTCACCCAAATCATGACTTGCTGATGTTTGAGCTTTTCTCATTAGGTCATTCATCCTATCAATAGAATTATAAGGACTATCTGCATACAATATGTTTAGTTTATCCTGTAATTGCCTTGCATCGTCATAGAAATTGGCAGCCTTAAGATTGTCACCCTTTTCGACAAAAGATTCTGCTTTATTTTCTAAATCATCTATTTGTTGGTATAAAGGCGTGCTTAGATAAGTAATTTTTTTGAGCTCAAGCAAATTAAGTTTAGAGCCATCTGAAAGATCCGAGCTACGGTATTCAGAATTCAAATATAACTGCTTTTCAATGGCTTCTACTAATAGATCCGCCGCCTCGCTCCACTTTTCTTCATTATTCAGTGTCTCTATTTTCGCTTCCAAAAGGAGAATCTCATTATGAATTGGGTAGGCATTTAAAAAAGCCAACCTTCGTTTTAATTGAGCTATGCGATTGATATTATAAAAAGAACTTAAGGAGTAGGAATCATTTATCTTTGTTTGCAAGGCGATAGACTCTTTAATTGCCTCAATCGCATTTAGATAATCGTCCTCATCAAATAATTCCTGACTCAACTCTTCTTTTACGATACTCAATTTATAAATATCTTCAGAGAGAACTTCGTCGTAACGTTGTTTAAGATAATCTAAGCGCTGTTTAGCAGAATCACTATAGTAAGGCAGTTCTGCCACATAAGACTCTTGATACTCGATTGCTTCCAATAGCAATAGTGTATCGGCTTCAGTCATTTTTCTCAAAGAAATGATTTCTTCAAATTGCCCTTCGGATTCAAAACTTTTCAGTCGTAATGTTTCTACTGCTTCAGAAACTTCCGATGTTGCGGTGATCGTTTTTTTTGAACTGTAATTAATTGTTTTAGGCCCTGAAATAAGTAAGAGCACAAATAGACCAATCAAAATGAAAGGTATTAAAATATAACAGATAATTTTTACTAAAGACATAAACAGTATAACTTATTTTTATGTAAGGATCACAAACTAAATATATAATGATTTCATTCAAGTAAAAGAAATTAGAAAAAAATCACTTATTGCGCTTCTTCAAAAGACCGTTTAACTATCTCAATTATGTATAATTCATTAAGCATAATTGGGCCCGGGCTACTCGGTGCTTCTATCGCTATGTCCGTTTATGAAAAGAAATTGGCTAAAGAAATTCATCTCTGGGCACGCAGTGAACACAAACGGAACCTTTGCTTAAAAACTGATTGGTGCGATCATGTTCATGAAACTCTTGAACATGTGGCTAAAAATAGTGATTTTATTATAATCTGTACCCCGGTTGACACCATTATCCCTATTCTTAAAACCATAGCCCCGCATTTAACCCCTGGAACGATTGTCACTGATGTGGGAAGCGTTAAAGAAAGCATTTGTTCGCTCGCTAAAACTATCCCAAACAATAACCATTTCCATTTTATTGGATCCCATCCAATGGCTGGTTCAGAAAAAAGTGGGATGGAACATGCAAGCTCCACTCTGCTCAAAGAAGCCACTTGCATTGTCACCCCTACAGAGCAAGCCGAGACATCCGCCTTAGAAAAAGTGACCCAATTTTGGGACAATCTCGAAATGCAACCAGTGCTTATGGAACCTCAAATTCATGATTCGCTAATAGCAAAGATTAGCCACTTACCCCATATAGTCGCTTCGATTCTTGCTGCTTCACTTTCCGATATCCCCACTGAACAATTTGCATATTCAGGCGGTGGACTCAAAGACACTACTCGAGTTGCCGGAGGAAGTCCAAGCTTATGGCAGTCTATTATATCTCAGAATGCCGATCCCATTCTTAAATCTATTGATCAATTTGAGCATACGCTCAAAGCATTCAAAGAAAGCTTAGCCTCTCAAGACCTCGATAATTTGCATAAAATTCTAAATGAAGGTCAATTAACAAGAAAAGCCATTGAAAAATCTAACTAGTGGCTCATCTATAATTTATTGAATTTAACAGTGAGATCACCTTTAGCCATAGTACCATTTAAGAATCCGATATCAGGAACCTTATGCCTCCCCGGCTCAAAAAGCATTACAAATCGTGCATTGATTATCGCGGCACTTTGCGATGGCCCGGTGACTCTTAATGGAGCATTATTTAGCCGAGATACACTTATAATGATCGAAGCTCTACAAAAGCTTGGTTTTGAAATCCTTGCAGACAAAGACAACTCTACAATCAATATAAAGGGCCTAGCTGGCATCATCCCCAATAAAACCGCATCTCTTCATGTCGGGAATGCGGGAACAGCTGCACGTTTCATCACCGCCTTCCTTGCTCTTCAAAAAGATGGTGAATATACTTTAGACGGTGACCCACAAATGCGAGATCGGCCAATGAAAGGGCTTATTGATGCCTTAAATGAACTTGGCTCTGCCACATTCACTTTTTTGGAGAAACCTTATCATTTTCCCTTTCACATGAAAACTCACGGGGTTCAAAAAAATCAGGCTAGCGTCGACGCCTCAGCCAGTAGCCAAATTCTTTCTGCATTACTACTAACACTTCCTGCTTCTAAACAATCTATCCAACTTGACTGTCCTCATGTTCGCACTGCCTATGTTCAAGTTACAGAACAAATAAAATCTAACTTCGGAATTCTTAAATCTGCGATGACTGGCGGAGATTCCTTCAAGATAAGCGATAATTCATACCAAACCTCTGAAGGCTCACATTTTTTAATCGAGCCTGATTTATCTGCCGCTAGCTATTTCTTTGCACTCACCCTACTACATGGAGGTTCACTCTCTATAAAGAACATCCCCGCCCAGCCCATACAAGGTGATGCCGCATTTGCCGAACTCCTTAAGTCACACGCCCTAGAAATAAGCCCTCAAGCGAATGGATGGGATATTCAACGCCCTCTAAATAGCTCCATAGAAAAAGCGGTTGCCGATTTTAATTTTAACTTATTCTCAGACACCTTTTTAACCTACGCGGCCATTTCTCCCTTGCTCAATAGTGAAACGAATATCACGGGGATTAAGCACACTCGATTTCAAGAAACGGATCGAGTATCTGCCATGGCAACGGAACTCAAGAAGCTAGGACAAACTGTACATGAGAGTGAAGATTCATTAAAAATCCTAAGTGATAAAAATGCTTTGATTGAAAAAGCTAAAGCAGCCCGTGCTAAAGGAAAACTTTTAGAAATCGAAACCTATGAAGACCATCGATTTGCCATGAGTTTCGGAGTACTAGGCACCTATGATTTATTTGGAGATGGACAAGCTTGGTTAAGCATAAAAGATTCTGAATGTTGCGGAAAAACCTTCCCTGATTTTTTTCAGACACTCGAAACCTTTAGACATGACAGCTAGCCCTAAACAGACTTTCAACATCATCTCACTTGATGGGGCTGCAGCCACAGGCAAATCATCTACTGCTCACGCAGTTGCCAAGTCTCTCAACTATCTGCATGTCGATACAGGCGCACATTATCGTATCATTTGTTACCACTTAAATCAAAAATCAATACAAGCATTAGAAAATTTAGAGCTCCTGACTGCGCTAGATTCATTTAAGATCAAAACCCTTCTAAGCGAGAATTCTGTCCTTTTTGAAATTAATGAAACGCAAGTCGAGCCTGATGACTTACGCTCCTACACTGTTAATACTCTTGTTTCTCAATTTGCCTCACTCAAACCAGTTAGAGACTTTCTTCTACGCTACCAACGATCACTCGTCGACTTCGCCAAAATGCATAATTTCAAAGGGATGGTTGTCGAAGGGAGAGATATTGGAAGTATTGTTTTCCCAAATGCCACTTTAAAAGTCTTCCTAGAAGCCGATGCTAAGACACGGATAGCCCGCAGAGAAAAAGAAGGGCACATGGATGTTATCAATAAAAGAGATACTATAGATGCAACTCGGAAACTATCCCCACTTACATGCCCCAAAGATGCATTAAATATCAACACATCACTACGCTCGCTTGACGAAGTAGTCTCTATAATCTTAAAAGAAATAGCACAATAAGATGAGTCCAAGTGAGCTTTTAAAAATGATCCCTGATCCTTATGAAATAGTAAGACGTAGCCTAAACGCCTATTTCACAACATTCCATGATCACACTGCATCAGGAATAAACAACATTCCTAAAACCGGCCCCATTATATTTGCTTCTAATCATTCAAGCTTTTATGATCCTCCAGTGATAGGCATCAAAAGCCCTCGTCCCATTCATTACCTAGCTAGAGATACTTTATTCAAAGGATTTTTTGGAGAATGCCTACACGCGATAGAAACCATCCCCATAGCCAGAGGCACTGCAGATGTAACTTCAATTAAAGCAATCTTCAAGGCACTCAAAAAAGGAGGAGCCGCTGCTATTTTCCCAGAAGGAACACGCTCACTTGATGGACACTTAAAAGAACCTCAAGCAGGGACAGGTATGATTGCAATAAAATCAAAAGCTACTGTCGTTCCAACACGAATATTTGGAGCCTTTGAAGCCTTTGGCCGAAATGAGAAATTGCCTATCTTAGGTAAAAGAATACATATCGTATACGGAGTGCCACTATCCACTGAAGCAATAGACCCCGGGAAAGAACATCCTGACAGATATCTTGAAGCATCAAAAAAAATCATGCACGCTATCAACCAAATTCAACCATCCGATATTCCTATAGTATAATTATGAACCAAGATCGCTATTCCTTAAGAGGTGTGTCCTCCACAAAAGACGAGGTACATGCCGTTGTTGATAAAATGAGCAAAGGACTTTTCCCTGGAGCTTTTTGTAAAATTAATCCTGATTTTTTGACTGGCAACCCAGACAAATGTTGCGTCATTCATTCCGATGGATCCGGCACCAAAAGTACACTGGCTTACCTCCACTTTAAAGAAACAGGCGACCCTTCAGCTTTTAGAAAAACCGCTCAAGATAGTATGGTAATGAATATCGATGATCTTATATGCATTGGCGTTACTGATAATATTCTTATCTCTAGTACTATTAATCGAAATGCTCGCAATATTCCAGGCCCTGTGTTGGCAGAACTAATTTCTGGCACAGAATCTTTTTTACAGTCTCTACGAGATAATGACATCTTGATTCATAGTGGTGGAGGTGAAACCGCTGATGTGGGAGATTTGACACCCACTGTCACTGTAGATTCTTGTGCCGTTGCTGTCATGGATCGAGAGCAAGTTATCGATAATGCAAATATAAAGCCTGGTCTTTCTATAGTTGGCTTAGCTTCATACGGACAGGCAAGCTACGAAAACTTTTACAATTCAGGGATTGGCAGTAATGGATTGACCAGTGCAAGACATGACTTACTGAAAAAAGATTACTACGAAAAATATCCAGAAACTACCGATAGGCAAACAGACAGCGAATACCTCTACTGCGGCCCCTATAAAATGAACGACCCGCTTCCTGAATCCAATCTTACTGTCGGCGAAGCCCTACTCAGCCCTACTCGAACCTACGCACCTGTAGTCAAAAAACTTTTATCCGAATATCGCTCGGATATCAAAGGCATGGTACATTGTTCAGGCGGCGGACAAACAAAATGCTTACGCTTTGGAACTGAAGTACATTTCATAAAAGATTCTTTATTGCCTATTCCTCCCATCTTTAAAGCGATACAAAAAGCGAGCCAGACGAGCGATGAAGAAATGTACCGAGTTTATAATATGGGTCATCGCTTAGAAATTTATTGTTTGCCTGAAATAGCAGATGCAATAATTCAAATGAGCCAATCTTTTGGCATTGAAGCAGCTGTCATAGGACGAACTGAGTCTATTCAAAGCAATGATAATACAAATACTCTTACTATACATCATCAGGATAAAAAACTAAACTATAAGATCTAAACGATATCCTAATGAAACAAATATGAATAAAGCTATTGTCTATATAATAAGCCTTCTCGTTCTTCTAAACTTTTCTTCAGCCCTTCAGGCACAAAATAATGAACTCCTTGGATCCTACAAAATTGTTTTCATAGGAAAGGATAAAGAAAGCTCCAAATATAAAGCTGTTTTTTCAGGAGTAAAAGATGCTGCAAAATCTTTAGGGAAAGAATTTTCCATTGAAGTTGAAGCGATTGAATTTAGCCCTATTCACACCCAATCAGAAGCGCAGTCTAAAGCGATTATCCAATCCTTTCTTAAAAACGTGGATGGAATAATATTAAGCCCATCAGAAAAAGAAAACCTTAGCTCCATTCTTGAATTAACCCAATTCTACCAAAAAGAAGTCGTCTTTCTTGAGCAGAATGTTGACTCCATAACTCCCTTGCTAACCATACAATCCGATGAATTTAAAGCGGGCCAACTCATCGGAAAAGCTATTTTGAAGAAGTTGCCGACGCAAGGACGAGTTGCTATCTTAACTTCTTCTGAACCTTCCCCTATTTTTGAAGATCGAATGAGGGGAGTAAAATCCATATTGGGCTATAAGCGAATCGAAACCATAGTTCAAACTAAGCCCGATTATAAAAGTGCCCTAAAAAGCATCAAACAAGCGGAAGATGAAGATGTGAACCATCATATTAAAGGGTGGGTATTTCTTGATGATTGGGCTTTACGAGGCATGCCAGATTTGCCCTGGCAGCCAAATTCAATTCCTTTAGTAACGATACAATCTTCTGTAACGACTAATTTATTTTACGACCTTGGGTACTTACAATCCATGGCACTTCACCCATTTCATGACTGGGGCTATCAAGCTTCAAAAGCTCTCATTGAAAAGCTATTTAAAAAACAGACACCCGACAGCACTATGATGATGCTCAACCCCATTTTGGTGAATTGGAAAAATATCGAAGCATCTGAAGCTGATTGGAAACAATGGCTTCGCTAAGCTAAGCTAAGTTAGAATATTTAAAAAATAACTCACTTTTATAACGATAACGCATAACTTATATCATATGAAACACCCTTTTCTTCAACAAAAACAACTGCCGGAATGGTCGCACATGCTTCCTTCAAAAATTGAAGTTGATATAAATAAAGCTTTGCAAGAAGCAGAAAATGTAATCCACGATATTTCAAAATTATCTGAAACAAATACAGTATTAAATTATTCTAATACTTTTGCCGCTTTTGAAAAAGGTCTCGAACCTCTCAATACGGCATGGGGATTTGTGAATCATCTCGACAGCGTAAACAACTCAAAAGATTTAAGGGAAGCATTCAATGCTATGCTCCCTAAAGTCACTAAATTTTATACCGACATCCCTTTAAATTCAGATCTTTGGAAGGTATTAAAAACATCTGGAGATAGTGCAATCATCAAGCAATTATCACCAACTCAACAAAGACACATCCAAGAAACCTTAGAAGACTTTCGAGAAGAAGGAGCCGATTTACCGAATGAAAAAAAAGAGCAAATTCGGCACATCCAAAAAGACCTAGCTGAATTAACTCAAAAATATTCTGAAAATTGTCTAGATGCCACAAATGCTTGGGAACACATCGTCAATGATCCCAAAAAATTAGAAGGGCTCCCCGAATCAGCACTTCAAGCAGCAAAAGAAAGTGCACAAGCAAAAGGGCATGAAAATGCTTGGCGATTCACATTAGAGGCCACGAGTTACATTCCCGTCATGAGCTATGCTAAG
Source organism: Opitutia bacterium (assembly GCA_029248665.1). Classification (GTDB taxonomy): domain Bacteria; phylum Verrucomicrobiota; class Verrucomicrobiia; order Opitutales; family Coraliomargaritaceae. Next base: position 20,250 of record JAQWIW010000024.1, read on the forward strand.
CATCACGATCTCAGAAAAACGGTTTGGAAAGCATACCAATCCATTGGACGAAACGCTCCTTACGACAATCAAGGCTTAGTTGCACAAATCCTTAAACTCCGCCACAGATATGCACAGATTATTGGCAAAAAAGATTTTGCCGAATACACAACTAATCGAAGGATGGTCAAAAACGGTTGCTCCGCTTCTTCTTTTATTGAATCGATGCATTCTCAAATAAAAATTGCCTTCCATTCTGAATCTACCCTCCTTAAAGAGTATAAAGCATCGAAAAGCGCGCAAAATGACAAAACTCTAGAACCCTGGGACATAGGCTATTGGTCTGAACAACATCAGAAAGAACATTTTCAATTCGATGAAGAAGTTCTTCGTCCATACTTTCCTATAAATAAGGTTATTGATGGCCTTTTTTCTATCTGTGAAAAACTCTTTGACTTAAAAATTGAAGCGGTTGAAACAATCTACATAGATCCCAAAGTGCCTAAGGAAGGAGACACATTTAATCCACAAAAACTTCCTGAAGTTTGGCACCCAGATGTGTCACTTTATAATTTATATGACAAGCCGACCAACACCTTATTAGGAAGCTTTTACGCAGATTGGCATCCAAGAGAAAGCAAACGTAGTGGTGCCTGGATGAACTATTTGCGAACTGGCTCAAGAAGCGAAACTCATACACCTCACCTAGGGCTTATTTGTGGTAACTTAACTCCACCATTAAAAGATATACCTTCACTTTTAACACACCATGAAGTTGAAACCATTTTCCATGAATTTGGGCATCTACTCCATCACTTATGTGGCACAGTTGAAGTGCCCTCATTAAATGGAGTCAATGTCGCTTGGGATTTTGTTGAGCTGCCTTCACAAATTATGGAGAATTGGTGCTGGGAACGAGAAAGCTTAGACTTATTTGCTCGGCATTACCAAACCAATAAACCTATCCCAGAAGAACTCTTTGAAAAGATGCAAGCCTGCAAAAATCACTTTAAGGCTATGGGCACAATGCGGCAATTAAGTTTAGCTAAACTCGACTTAGACCTGCACCGTGATTGGGTCTTAAATCCCGATAAACCCATTGATGCCTACCTAAAAGAGCGACTCAAAGATTATCACTTTAATTTCAAGACACCCACATATCCGATGACTTGTAACTTTGGACATTTGTTCAGTAGTACTACGGGTTATGCTGCTGGCTATTATTCATATAAATGGGCTGAAGTTTTAGATGCCGATGCCTTCACCCGATTTCAAAAAGAAGGCTTGCTCAACCCAACAACAGGTTCGGCCTTCAGAAATACAATATTAGCAAAAGGAAATTCGGAAGATCCCTATAAGCTTTTTCAAGATTTTATGGGGCGAAACCCGCAGACCGACGCACTCTTAAAAAGAGACGGAATTACTGCTTAAAATACAATGTAGCCCTGCGCTAGCTTCACACCAAAGACACCTAGGTTAAGAACCATGTGCGCAATGATCGAAGGTAAAAGCGATTGATTTGCATTCCAAGGACCAAAACGTAAGGCATAAAAACACACTGAATTAAAAAATAAAATCCAAGTGTTGAAAATTCCTTGCACGGTAAAGTTCCAAGCGAATCCCTCTTCCATTGACCATAAGTAGCCATGCACTAAAGCAAAAACAAGCGAGAAGCCTAAACAACTTAAGACCAAAGCATTACGCCCTCGATTCTGCACGACTAAATACCCGCGAAAGACGACCTCTTCGATCACACCCGCAGAAACTGAAGCAAAAACAAAAAACCATACCATTTCACTTTGTGCCTCCACTATACCTAAAGCATACTCTCCAATCACCGCATTGCCCAATAAAACAAAAGCCGCTAAGACCGAAGCAAAGATTAATAACCCAGTCGTTGGTTTTGCTCCTGGCAATGCCTTAACATTTGGACGACCCGCAACAAAGGATCGAATGTCTGCACGATATAAATTAGCGATATAGAGGCCAATCGCACAGTAGATTAAAATAATTAAAGGATCTTCATTCATAACTACTCGAGACAAAAATCCCTCTTAAATATGACGAGAATCTGATTCATCTTTATCTTTATAGCCACTTTCTTGGCGATCATGATTTACCTGATTCTTTTTCACATAAGCATTATAAACATCTTCTGGGGTCATTCCCATAACTTGTGCTAGCGAAATTAAGAAATGAAATAAATCGACGATTTCCACTTTTGCATTTTGCTCATCAAAATCTTGATACTTAGCCCACCACTTCCATGGCACAGAATCAATTAATTCAGCTATTTCTTGTTGCATCGCACGCGTATAGTTTAAAACCCATTTTGTTTTTTCTTCTTCACTAAGATTTTCGGTCACGACTCCAATACGCTTATTAAGAGTGTCTTGCATTTCAAATATAGTATCTAATTTATCCATAATCGAAAAAATTAACGGCTTAGCATTTTACGGCAAGTTGATTTCTTTAAATTGGGTACAAAACAATTAAAAACTTGCACCTAAAAATGTTACAATATACCCATTAGTGATAATCCGATAATAAAGTGTATTATGATTTCAAAGCATATCGGATGTCAGAAATAATCATAAAACGATACAATAAAATAACCATAACGGATAAACCAGATGCCAGAATTCGAAGAAACTAATAATTCAAAAAAAGAAGAGGAAGCGTATTCCCCAAGAAACGACAGCCAGCCTCGCTCACGAAGAAGAAGCGGTGGATTTAAAAATGACTCTGCTCCCACACAAGATTTAAACATTGGAGAAATTGATCCAAGTAGCATACGAGCTGAAGCAAGCGCCGAAGAAGCCCAAGTAGTGAAAGAAACTCCTGCAGAAACTGTAAAAGAAGCAAAGAAGCCAGAACCGAAAAAAAAGAATGTGCCACTCAATCAAAATACATTGAGAGCGATTCAAGAGCTTGAAGAGAAGATTGCGGATAAGAAACAAGCACGAGAAGCACGCTATGCTGAAAAACGCTCTCGCGGGAACAATAGAAAACCGAAGAAAAAGGCAGGACTCTTTGGAGGTATCGCTAATTTCATCGCTTCACTTTTTGGCAAAAAACCAAAGCACAAAAAAGGCTCCCAAAGGAATAGACGCTATTCAAATTCAAGAGGGAAGCAAAGACGCCCGTATTCAAAAAACAAACACCGTTAATTTTTAGAACTAAGTAAATATGGATGTTTTCCGAGTTGAAGGCAATGGGCCACTAGAAGGAGAAATTAAAATAAGCGGTTCGAAAAATTCCGCTTTACCTATATTTGCAGCCTGCCTTTTAACGAGTGAACCTGTTCATTTAAAAAATATTCCCAACCTTAGCGATATTCGCTACATGGTTGAGATACTAGAATACCTAGGTGCCAAAATTGAGAATCCAGAAATAGGTGAATGGATCATCCATGCCGAAACAATATCGCACATTGCTCCCTATGAACTGGTTCGGAAAATGCGCGCTTCTGTATGCCTTTTAGGCCCTCTCGTTGCTCGATTAAAAAAGGCGGAAGTCTCAATTCCAGGCGGATGTGTAATCGGACCTCGCCCAATTGATCTTCACCTCAAAGGCTTGAGAAAGTTAAACTGCGATGTCCGTATTTCTAATGGCTATGTCCATATTGATGCCTCAGATATTCGTGGCTCAGATTTATTTCTAGGAGGACGTAACGGAAGCACTGTCACAGGGACAGCCAACCTCATAATGGCAGCCGTACTCACCCCAGGAACAACCCGAATTGAGAGTGCCGCATGTGAACCTGAAATCATCGACCTATGCCAGTTATTGATGAAAATGGGTGCACAAATTGAACAAATCGGTGGACCCGAATTAATAATCACTGGAGTGGACAAACTGCATGGTTGTGAACATAGCATCATTCCCGATAGAATCGAAGCAGGTACCTTTATTTGTGCCGCCGCTATAACAAAAGGTCATGTTACCTTAAAAGGTATTTCCTTTAAATACCTAGGTGCGTTTTTAGATAAGATTCAAGAAGCAGAACTCCCCATGGAAATTTCTGATGATTCGATCACCATCTTGCCTTACAAAGGTAGCTTAAAGCCCGTAGACATTATTACTTTACCCTACCCGGGATTTCCCACCGACTTACAAGCACAAATGTGCGCCTTGATGTCTATCACCGAAGGCATATCCATCATTACTGAAAAAATTTACCCTAATCGTTTCATGCATATTCCAGAGCTTCAACGAATGGGTGCTAATATTGCCATTGAAGGAGCAAGTGCAATCATCAAGGGATCTAGTCCATTTTCTGGAGCACCTGTCATGGCTTCTGACTTAAGGGCGTCTGCTGCTCTTATCTTGGCAGGACTTGCAAGCAATAATACAACTTGGGTACAGCGTATTTACCACCTAGATCGAGGCTATGAATCTTTTGAACAAAAACTGTCGGCACTCGGTGCAAAAATCGAACGTTTATCCGAAAAAGAAATTCCTAGCGACCTATTAGAGGCTTAAATTGTCTGTTGAAGTTCCCACATTATCTGTCTAACTTTTTTTCATGGCTGAATCGGACACAAAAATTCCTAACGACGAAACTTCAAAAATTGAAACTGCCTTAGAGGCATCCACCGAATGCCCTGATTCAATCATTCGTCCAAGTGCCTTCGGGGACTTTGCTGGCCAGAAAAAAACCGTTGAGCGTCTATCGATCATGGTAGGTGCTGCACTATCTCGAAACGAACCCCTTAATCATATTTTACTCAGCGGACCTCCTGGGTTAGGGAAAACTACTCTATCATTTATTATTGGCCATGAAATGGGAGCACAAGTTGTCATTACCTCAGGCCCTGTCATTGATAAGCCCGCCGATCTTGCAGGATTACTGACTAATCTTAATGAAGGGGACATCCTCTTTATTGATGAAATTCATCGCATGCCAAAAACGGTTGAAGAATATCTTTATTCCGCAATGGAAGATTTTCGGATTGATATTATGATCGACCAAGGCCCCAACGCTCGAAGCGTACGTCTTAATCTTCCAAAATTCACTTTAATCGGAGCCACCACACGTATCGGATTGCTCACCGCACCTCTACGAAGTCGTTTTACGCTACAGTCTCGCCTAGATTATTATAATCTGCAGACCTTAGAAGGGATCATTCAGCGTACCTGCCAAATTCTCAATGTGCCTTTCACTGAAGACGGAGCTAGCGAAATAGCAAAACGTGCCCGAGGAACTCCTAGAATTGCCAACAATTTAATCAACTTCTGCCGAGATTACGCCATGCAAAAAAGCGACGGAGTGGTCACTCAAGAACAAGCGAATAAGGCTCTTGAATTATTGGAAATTGATCACCGAGGATTGGATGAACTTGATAAAAAATTGCTCCGAATCATCGCCGATAACTACAAAGGTGGGCCCGTAGGCCTACGAACACTTGCGGTAGCCGTGGGCGAAGAAGCCCACACCTTGGAAGAAGTTCACGAACCTTTTTTAATACAAGAAGGCTATATTGCCCGCACCGCCCAAGGTAGAATTCTTTCTGATAAAGGTTGGCAGGTTGTAGGGATTGCTCCTCCTACTCCACAAGAATAAAACTCACACTAAAACACCAATAGTTCTATGGGAAGAAATTCAATTCATAAAATAAAACGTACTCCACGATACTCTCAGCCATCGTCCCCAATTCTTTTGGAAAATGAAGATGATTTGATGGATCTTATTGAAGGCACAGAAAAGCCTCTATTACTTATTCTAGAGGGTGTACAAGATCCGCATAATTTAGGTGCTTGTTTACGAACTGCATCTGGGGCTGGTGTGCACGCTGTTATTGCCCCTATCAAGGGAGCTTGTGGGTTAACGGATACGGTTAAAGATATTGCCTGCGGCGGAGCTGACGAAGTGCCCTTCTTAAAAGTAAAAAATATGCTTAGCTTCATTCGCAAACTGAAGGATAAAGGCATACAAATTGTCGGTACATCTGATCGAGGCACAGGCAGCCTTTATGATGTCGACCTTAACCAAGCTACCGCATTAATCTTGGGCAGCGAAGGATGGGGACTGCGCAAAATTACCGGGGAACTCTGTGATCACTTAATCTCTATTCCGATGGCAGGTAGAGTAGACTGTTTAAATGTTTCCGTTTCCGCCGGTGTTTGCCTCTATGAAACCGTTCGCCAAAGACGATAAATCAATCACCAACTCAACTAACATTGCCTTATTAATTAAGAATTTATTTATATCCAAATGATTCAAACGATCCTAAACAACACAGATACATTAATTGGACAAGAGTCCCTCGAAGAAAAATTGCAGTCGGGACAACCCTTAAAGATTAAATTAGGCGTTGATCCAACCCGCCCAGATTTAACCTTTGGACATTTAGTTGTATTCAATAAACTCAGGCAATTCCAAGAACTTGGACATGAAGCAAATTTAATCATTGGCGATTTCACTACCTTGATTGGCGATCCATCAGGACGTTCTTCCACTCGCCCTGTCCTCACAAAAGAAGAAATTAAAGAGAATGCCAAAACCTACTTAGACCAAGCCTTTAAAATACTCGACGAAAGCAAAACTAAAGTACACTACAACAGCGAATGGTTTGGCAAAATGGGCTTTGAAGATTGTTTGCAACTTGCACGTAAAATGACGGTTGCTCGTATGTTAGAACGAGATGATTTTTCTAAACGCTTTGCTTCAAATGCACCAATTTCAATTATTGAATTTCTTTATCCTCTAATTCAAGGCTACGACTCTTTAATTTTAGATGCCGATGTAGAAATAGGTGGCACGGATCAATTATTCAACATGCTTGTTGGCCGAGCTTTACAAAAAGATGCCGGTAAATCAGAACAAGCAGTAATTACCATGCCTTTGCTAGTCGGGCTCGATGGCACCAAAAAAATGTCCAAAAGTGCAGACAACTATATCGCCTTCACGGACTCCCCTAAAGATATGTTTGGGAAGATTATGTCAATTGATGACAATACCATGTGGACATACCATCAATTACTTCTTGAAACCCCAGAAGGTTCAATAGATGCGATGAAGCAAGAACACCCTATGCAAATAAAAAAGGATTTAGCCAAATCACTTGTCGGCCGTTTCTATTCAGAAGATATAGGTGCAAATGAACTAGCCCAATTCGAACAGGTATTTTCCAAAAATAAAATTCCCGACGATATGCCTACATTTAAATGGTCCCAACTAAGCGACAACTCTAATGAAGATTTAATCATTAATATCATGCACCAGACTAAGCTTTTTGAGAGCAAAGGTGCGATCCGTCGATTAATTGGCCAAGGCGGCGTAAAAATTAATGGGGAAAAGCTCACCGATCCACAAAAAACCATTTCCCATAGTGAAGAAGCTCTGGTGATTCAGGCAGGAAAAAGAATATTTTTTAAATTACTCGAAAAGTAATAAAACTATTGATTGTTAACGCATAATTCATTGACTTTCAGTAACGATAGGCAAAAACATATAGTACACTATTTTTTAATCTCCAACACAAGTGATAGGACTCCTCTCCAACGACATCGGCATTGACCTCGGAACAGCAAACACACTGGTTTTTGCTAAAGATAAAGGTATTGTGCTTCGTGAACCTAGTGTAGTCGCAATTTATACCAGCAGTAAAAAAGTTTGCGCGGTAGGATCTGAAGCAAAACGGATGCTAGGACGAACTCCAGGAAATATCACCGCCATTCGACCGATGCGAGATGGAGTGATTGCAGATTTTGAAATCACTGAAGCGATGTTACGTTACTTTATAGGGAAAGTAAATCGCAAGAAAACTTTCATCGCTCCACGTATTGTTGTAGCCGTACCTTCCGGAATCACCGAAGTCGAACGCCGTGCGGTTAAAGATTCAGCGATACGTGCGGGAGCTAGAGACGTTGTTTTAATTGAAGAACCTATGGCAGCAGCGATTGGCGTAGGGTTACCGATCGATGAACCATCTGCAAATATGATTGTGGATATTGGCGGTGGGACTACTGAAGTTGCTATCATCTCTTTAGCAGGAGTTGTATATACGAAAAGTATTCGTGTCGGTGGTGATGAAATTGATACGGCAATCATCAACTACATGAAACGCTCTTATAATTTGATGATTGGTGAGCGTACTGCCGAAGCGATCAAAATGACCGTAGGTTCAGCATTTAAATTAGAAGAAGAAGCATCCATGGAAGTGCGTGGACGAGATTCCGTTGCAGGCTTACCTAAAACCATCACCATTACTTCAGAAGAAATTCGAGAAGCTTTATCGGATACTATTGCCGCAATTACTGACTTGGTAAGAAATGCACTTGAAAGATGTCCGCCCGAACTATCCGCTGATTTAGTCGATAGAGGATTTGTGCTCGCCGGTGGTGGTGCCCTAATTAGTGGACTTGATCAATATTTAAGCGATGCAACCGGACTTCCCGTCATTATTGCGGAAGACCCACTCAGTGCGGTTGCCAATGGAACAGGTATGGTACTTCAAGATTTAGCACTTCTGCTAAAAGATGTTGCTGAAACAGGGAGAGGATAAAGACAGTGGCGCGAATTCGCCTCGATAGACTCACCCCCATTGTAACGCTAATAGTGTTTCTGATAATTTGGTGGCTCACTCCAAGTTTTATAAAACTCTTCACTCAATCTGTTTTTGAGGAAATACAAGCCCCTATTTGGATTGCTTCTGATAGCTTAGAAACACTTGCCAACAACACTGTAAATAAGACCAAAAGCAAGCAAGTGCTTATTGATACCATAGTCGAACTCAAACGGCAAAATGCTTATTACAAGCAAATCAAAAATATCAATGAAAATTATAAAACTGAAATTGATCGCTTACAGTCAATTTTAGACCTCCCAAGTCGAGATCGCTTTCGCTATGAATTAGCTCATGTCATACAGAGAAATATGGGCAGTTGGTGGCAAACTATTCGCATCAATAAAGGCTCTAAACACGGCATTAAAGAAGGTGATGCTGTCATTTTCGTTGGAGGAGTTGTTGGACGTATTGCCAAAACAAATTATTACACCAGCCAAATAGATTTACTCTCAAATCATTCATTTAGAATATCCGCATCTTTTATTAATGAGAATAGACCTTTATTCTACCAAGGCAAAGGCCCTGATTTATGGGGTCAACCTAAAGGCAGAATCAAAAATGCCCCACAAGATTTAATAAGCAATTCCGTCAAGCCACTTCAGCTTGTAACAACTGGTCTTGGAGGCACTTTCCCCAAAGGGATCGCCATAGGTCTTGTTCCGTGGCTCGAGCCAGATAATACAGGAATGTTTCAGGCAGGAGAAGTTTTATTAGATAAACGACTCCTTGGGATCCAGGAGGTTGCTGTACTTATCCCATTTAATCGCATTGAAGCCATTAATCATGATTTTTGATAAACGAATTCTCCTGCTTTTTGCTTCAAATGTGCTTTTGCTTCACCTCATGCTTTTGGTCAATAGCAGTATCGCTTTCGCTGGATTCAACCTCTTGATACTCGGACCTTTATTTATTATAGCTCCACTTTATTTACGTGCGGATCAATTTTTTATTACTTCGTTATTAACTGGCTTTTGGGTGGATGCGGCACTTCCCACACCTTTTGGATTAGTTACTCTATTGATGCTTAGCATAGGGTCTTTTATTTTATTAATACGCCTTAGATTTCGGGCTGAAAAAAATTTCCATCCGGCCCTTCTTGCTCAAATCGCAAACTTTATTACTGGACTAACTTTCTTTTATTTAAGCATAAGCTCGAATTTCATAGATTTTTTTAGCCTTCTCTCTACTGGCTGTATTGAGCTTATTATTTCCCACCTCGTCCTTCTTGGTGTCGCACCGTGGTTTTTTAATTTTCAACGCTCACTCTTTTCAATCTTTGAAACTAAAACAGAACCTGAATCTCTACCTTTTGTTTAAAGTATAATGGAACACTATGATATTAAACGAAGATACAATCCGAGAATACTATTATTCTTTTGGATCAACCTGATTCTTACTTCTGTTTTACTATTCGGATTAGCTAGGCAACAGTTTTTCAAAAAAGACACCTATGAGGACATGGAACGCCGGCAAACCGAACGCCGTATTTTTCTTCCTGGACCACGAGGTGATATCTATGACCGTAACGGAAATTTGCTTGTCGGCAATCGTCCGCATTATTCAGCTACGGTTATTCTTGATGATTTAAGGCCCGACTTCCGCAAAGAGTATTCAAAACTCATTCGAAAAGCTCGTGCTCAAATTGAAACAGAAAGTGTGAATGAAAAAGGGTCTACCCGACTACCCGATTATTATCAGCTAAAGTGGGAAGCCCGTACCAATGTTATTCAAAAATACCTCGATATCATTGAGTCCGTCATCCAACGAAAATCCACGCTTAAACAAAGCAAAATCATACGCCATTTTAACGAGCAGCTATTACTACCCTTACCTCTCACACAAGATCTCAGCGCTTCAGAATATGCCCAGTTAATCGAACGTCTCCCTGTACGTTCACCTATCAATATTCACACAAGTTCTGCAAGATACTACCCTTACAACGAACTTGCAGTTCATACACTGGGCTATGTTCAAAATGTAAACCCTGATTTGAGTCAGCTGCCCAAAGACGGTATTAAAAATTTCACCTATAAAACAAAAATTGGGAAAACAGGAATAGAAAATTCCTTTAACCAACAACTCATGGGGCAAAATGGTAATGAAATTTGGCAGGTTGACCCGCTTGGCTATCAAAATAAGCAACTAGAGTTAAAGTCACCCAAACAAGGAAATGACCTTATCACGAGTATTGATATTGAACTTCAAAAAGTTGCCGAGGTCTCTTTAGGGAATCGAACTGGTGCCGCCATTGCACTCGATATTGAAACAGGGGAAGTTCTCACCTTAGCCAGTCATCCAAACTATGACTTAAATGACCTAAGCCCATTCATTCCACAAAATACTTTTAATGAAATCAATGAAGCAGGTGCTTGGTTAAACCGTGCCGTTCAACTTTCCTATCCTCCTGGATCGACCTTTAAATTAATCACCGCCATTGCAGGATTAAAAGCCGGACTTATTGATAGTTCAACCAGTATCAATTGCCCAGGAGTTTATCGAGTAGGCAATCGTATCTATCATTGCCATGCAAAAAATGGACATGGGTCTGTTAATCTTGAAAAAGCAATCGCTGCCAGTTGTAATGTTTTTTTCTACGATATTGGACTAAAACTAGGTATCGACAAAATTAATGCCGAAGCTAAGCATTTTAACCTAGATCAACGGACAGGCATTGAACTGCCCTACGAAACCAAACGCATTGTTATTCCTAGCAAATCGTGGAAGCGTAAAACGATAGGTGATGGATGGACACCCGGTGACACAGCAAATACCGCTATTGGGCAAGGTTTTCTCCTCGTCACTCCTCTTCAAATGGCTTGTACAATAGCTTCTATAGCCCGTGATGAAACGCATACTCAACCCACACTTATGGCAGTTCCAAGAAATGATCTTAGTAATCATTTACAAAATAGTCTTCCAACAGGACTTTCTCCCGAGCAACGCAATCTTTTACTCAAAGGCATGCAAGGGGTCACAGGCTCAATGGGGACTGGTCGCTTAATCCACATCAAAGACTTACCCATTGCTGGGAAAACAGGGACTGCAGATTTCCGAGCCCATGGCAAAGAAGTCAACCTAGCTTGGTTCGTTGGATTCGCACCGATCAACAATCCCAAAATTGCAGTAGCCGTAATGGTTGAAGGGACTAAGGAATCAGATAACTATCATGGAGGTTCCACCGCTGGCCCAATTGCCAAAGATCTATTTCTCGCTTACCAAAAAAAATACCTAAACCGCTAAAGCTTGCGAATGTCCGCATATTCCCCGCTTGCATTTTCTAATAAACGAGGAAATGCATTAATTAACTTTTTAGCACAGTCATACCCTGAGGGCATTGCCGCGGTCCCCTTGGCAGCTTTCAAAATTTTGATGGGGGCATAACGAGGATCTTCGGACAGGGCTGTCATATAATCCTGCATCGCCGTATCGACTAAGCCTGGCGCTAATGCAGTAAAATGTGTATTAGAACACTCCCCTGCATATAATTTAATCAACATATTGAGTGCCGCCTTGGACAGACTATATCCATTCCAGCCACGATTCCCAGACAAAGACGTACCCGACGAAATTCCGACAACCTGACTAATTTTGCGACCTTCAGCGAAACAAGCATCTAAAATCCATTTGTTTGCCCACACATTCACTTCCATTGTTTTCTTTAACTCTTCTGTAGAGCATTTCTGCATATCTTTAACTTTTCCAAGTACACCCGCATTGAGAATCACCAAATCAAAAGACTCAACGCCGTGGATCCATCCTCGAAACTTCGGCCCACTTACAATTTCTTGAGAAACGTCTAGGTCACAAAAGTTTAATCCTTGCTCGATTAAATCTTCAGGGCTTCGGCGACTACAGCCATAAACCTCTGCACCCATTTCTAAATAAACTTTGGCTAAGCCATGTCCCAATCCAGAACTCACTCCCGTTATTAATATTCGTTCTCTATTCATTTATTTTCTATTAAGTTTTCGCCTCAGCTCTCCAAGTAAACGCATGACACATCGCTACGGCCGATGCATCTGATTCATCATAAGCTGCTTCAAAATCAACATTCAAAAATCGCCCAACCATTTTTGCAACCTGCTCTTTACTAGCTCGTCCATTACCCACAACCGCTTGTTTGATTCTTAAAGGAGCATATTCAAAAACGGGCAAGCCTCGCATCGCCGCAGGGGCGATAGCTGCTCCTTTCGCCGCTCCCATAATTTGTGCAACTTGGAAATTTTGAACATATATGGTCTGCTCAACAGCCACATGATCAATCGTATAACCTTCGACCAAGTCTTCTACCTGTTTTGCAATTTTTCCCAAGCATTCAACCATGGTGAATTTCTGCCCTAATTTCAAAGTCGCTTTGTCTAATAATTCAGCCTTCGCTTTTTCATAGCGGATGACCGCAAAGCCTGCCCCACGTAAACTTGGATCAATCCCCAAAACTACACCGCTAAAGGAAGCACCTAAAGATTGTGTATTTGAAACATTAGAAATAGCCTCTGGATTCTTTTCTTTTTTCTCCAGATAATCTGCCCACAGTTTGCGATTCGTTTTATTTGCCATAGACCACTCAAACCATGCATATAATTAAAACAAAAACAATTTTTATATGACCTCGGCTTGCATCTATTTAAATAAATCACAAAGATAGTTTAATGCGATGGAAATGCATATGCTCATACAAAGGAACTGCATTCGGTGGTTGGCAATTTCAGCCTTCGGGTAGCGGAGTCCAAAACCATTTTGAATCCGCACTTGGCACTATTTTAGATCAACCCACTCGTATTCATGGTTGTAGCCGAACTGATGCAGGCGTACATGCCTATGGACAATGTTTTCATTTTGATGGCGATTGGCCTCATTCCAAAGACAAGCTGAAACGCGCCCTTCACTCTCTGCTCAATAAAGATATTCGCATCGAAAAACTCACGCCCGTTTCACAAAACTTCCACGCACGTTTCTCTGCTGTTAAAAAAAGCTATGTTTACACACTGTATTTAAACAGAGCACCACCAGCTGAAGCAGACTTCGTTTGGGCCTGCCGAGATACGCCCATCGATTTTCCGGCCATGCTCACCGCAAGCCAAATATTTATTGGGCAACATGACTTCACCGCCTTCAGTGCAGTTCATGCAAAAGATAACGACCCCAATCCTATTAAAGAAATTCATTCCTTAGAGCTTAAGCAAAAAGGAGCGAAAATAACCATCACGATTACTGGTAGTGGATTTCTCTATAAGATGGTGCGTAGTATTGTCGGCACACTTTACGCTGTCGGTAGAAATCGGATCCGCCCAGATGAAGTACTCAACATTCTCCACTCAAAGAAACGCACAAATAAAGTTGTAACAGCTCCTGCCAGTGGATTATCCCTCAAAAAAATCTTTTACAAGTAAGCACCCTCAACGGAACTTACTACTAAACTCAATTCAAGATATTTTCTTTCCTAGAAGTTGTATCGATTGCTCTGAGCCCGTTGAAGACTCTCCTTACCAGTATATTTGTAAAAGCTGTGCACAATTACTTATTCTCGCTCATCCACCCAATTGTATAACATGCGGCTACCCATTTCTTGTGGATAAGATCATGGCAAAAAATTGCCCACATTGCCTAGACCTTAAACCTAATTACTCACGAGGTTATACGTTATGCCTCGCAAAAAAAGTCGGACGACAGTTGATTCACAATTTGAAATATAATAACGGGCTGTACTTAATCAACGACTTGAAATCCATCATTAGGCAACTACCCCACTTGAGGAGAATCTGCCAAGATGCAATTCTTGTACCTGTACCGCTTCATCCAACAAAACAGCGCGCGCGCGGATTTAATCAAAGTGAAACTTTCGCTCAAGTATTGCAAAAAACCTTAAATACAAACATTCAAATACAAAATTTATTAATCCGCACTCGCTTTACACAATCTCAAACCACCCTCTCTAAAGAGCAACGTAGAGAAAATATTCATGATGCTTTTGCCTTGTCCTCCGAGTGTAAATTCGATTTGGATAAAAAACATATTTTAATCGATGATGTTTTCACTACAGGCTCTACGGCAAATGCTTGTGCGAAAATCTTAAAAAAAGCAGGCATACAAAAAATTGAACTTCTTACACTAGGGCACGGATAAATGTTGCTAAAATCCAAACTCTTATAAAAATTTAAACCATGGCTATTTTTGGAAAACCACAGTACTCGACGGTAACCGTCAAAAAGAAAGACATACCTAAAGATGTTTGGACGAAATGTCCGAAAACAAATGAGATTATTTATAATCGTGTACTCAAAGAAAATTTAATGGTCGTACCTAATAGCGATTACCATTTCCCGCTAGACGCACGATCTCGCATTAGCTCTTTATTGGATGAAGGTTCATTTAAAGAGCAAGATACCAATATTCGTTCACTTGACCCTCTTAACTTTACTGCCACGGCCAACTATAAAGATAAAGTTAAGCAAAATCAAAAGAAGACAAATGAAACGGACACCGTAATTAGCGGAGAAGGAACCATTCAGAATATGCCTGTGAATATTGCGGTTATGGATTTTCGATTTATGGGAGCTAGTTTAGGTTCTGCTGCTGGTGAAAAAATTACACGGGCTATTGAAAACGGCTGCAAAAACAAAAATCCCGTCATTATAATCTCTGCATCTGGAGGTGCTCGCATGCAAGAAGGCATATTGAGTCTGATGCAATTAGCCAAAACGAGTGCTGCTCTTGCAAAATTATCCGAACTTAAGGTGCCTTTTATTTCAATTTTAACGAATCCAACAATGGCAGGAGTCATGGCTAGCTATGCCTCACTCGGCGATGTCATTCTCGCAGAACCTGAAGCCTTAATCGGATTTGCTGGCCCTCGTGTGATCAAAGAAACCACACAACAAGACCTCCCTAAAGGATTCCAAACCTCTGAATTTTTACTTGAACACGGCCTCGTCGACAAAATTGTACATCGCCACAAAATGCGTGATACAGTCGGCCGATTGCTCACTGCTTTTGGTTCAGGCAAAGCCTCTTAACTTTTCTAGTGCCTGACATGCACGATTTAAACAGCGTCACCAAATTTCTTTATTCACTAAGGAATAAAGGCTCTAAATATGGCTTAGAGCGGATGCAACGCTTTGCAAAAGCTCTCCATAATCCAGAAAAAACATTTACCTCCATTCATGTCGCTGGCACCAACGGAAAAGGCTCTGTTTGTGCCATGCTTGAAGCCATCTATCGTTCTAACGGCTACAAAACTGGGCTATTCACTTCGCCTCATTTAATACGACTGAATGAACGTATCCAAATCAACCGTGTCTCAATCAGCGACCAAGACCTTGCAGAATCGGCTAATGCATTAATCACTGAATGCGATAAGCAATTTGACCCAAATGACTACCCCTCTTTTTTTGAATTCATTGCCGCCATTGCCTTTACTCATTTTTCAAAAAAAGCTGTAGACATTGCCATAATCGAAACAGGGCTTGGAGGAAGACTGGATGCCACAAACATTATACACCCCGAATTGAGTATTATCACAAGCATTGGCAAAGATCATACTGATATCCTTGGCGACACCCTAGAAGCCATCACTCAAGAAAAAGCAGGCATTATAAAACCAAGCACCCCCGTACTCATTGGTCAATTACCCGATGTCTCCAAAACCATTATAAAAGAAAAAGCAGAAGCTTTGAACTCGGACTACTACACCTTAGAAAACTATACTAAGAAGCACCCACTCCCGACTACAAATCTCACAGGGACTTATCAAAAACAAAACGCCGCTCTAGCTAGCTATGCGACAAAAATTCTATCTCATCGTTTCCCGGTTAAGCAAACCGATGCTCTAAATCAAGTACAGTGGGAAGGACGTTGGCAAAAATTTAAATTAAAAAAGCAAACACTCATTCTTGATTCCACTCACAATGCCGAAGCCTGCTTGCAACTTGAAGAAAACCTTCAGAATCATATTATTGAAACAGGGAAAAAGCCAATTATAATTACAGGTATACTTGGCCGTGAACGTGCTCGAGATATCATGCCCCTACTCAGCCGATTCGCTGAATCACTTTACCTAGTTGAACCTAATCAACCAAGAAGCTGCTCTGCTGAAACACTCACTTCATTGATTCCAGATTCCCAAAAAATTCAGCTAATACCAATTGCCCGTCACATAGAACAACTCTTTTCAAGAAAATCCTGCCATATTGGCAATGAAACTGATACCATTCTTGTTACTGGCTCAATTTACCTAATTGCAGAAGTTTTAACTCTTCTTGAAGGGCATAGTAAAGACCCCATCGGACAAGATTTAATCCATTAGAAGCAACAAGTCCCAAGCAAGATGGTTGCTTAAGTATTTTAAGTATTGTTAGCGACTAAATTATAAAATTCAGTAAACAACGGATCTGCATCATTTGGACCTGGTGCCGCTTCTGGATGATATTGCACCGAGAATACTGGACGATCTTTTAAACGTAAGCCCTCAACAGTTTCATCATTCAAATTAATTTCGGTAACGATTGCTCCGCGATTTTCTAGCTGCTCCTTTGTTGAAGCGAAGCCATGATTCTGAGATGTGATCGATACCCGTTCTGTTTCCAAATTTTTCACCGGTTGATTGCCTCCACGATGACCAAACTTCAATTTAAATGTTTCTGCACCAAGTGCATGTGTAATGATCTGATGCCCTAAGCAAATACCAAATGTAGGATATTTTTCAATCAAAGTACTTACTGTCTTATGTGCATAATCTACTGCGGATGGGTCGCCTGGGCCATTAGATAAAAAGACCCCACCTGGGCTGTACTCCTCAATTTCTTCTGCGGAAGTATTCGCAGGAAACACTCGCACATCAAAACCATGTCTTTGTAATTTACGATAAATTGAATATTTTGCGCCAAAATCAAGTGCCGCCACAGTGTAGCGCTTATCTCTTGATAAATGATTCATAACCAAATCTGTCCCTGTTACAGTGAAAGATTTTGATTCCTTACGCTCTGGATCCCAGTCATATACTGATTTTGCGGTCACTTCTTTGACAAAATCAACCCCAAGCAAACCTCCAAAATTTTTCGCCATTTCAACTGCTTGCTTGTCGCTTATATCTTCTGTTGAAATACATGCATTCAGTGCACCGCTCACTCTAAGCTTCTTAGCAATCGCCCGAGTATCAATTCCTTCAACTCCAGGAATAGATGCATTTGCCAAATAAGCCTCTAACGAAGTACTAGCCCTCCAATTACTGACAACTGGGCTTAATTCTCGAACCACAAAACCTTTAACCTTTGGGCCGTCTGATTCTACATCCTCTTCATTGATTCCGTAATTGCCCACCTGAACCGCAGTCATTGTAACAATTTGGGAAAAATAAGAAGGGTCCGTGATGATTTCCTGATAGCCAGTTAAGCTAGTATTAAAACAACATTCACCGACTGAAGTCGCAATCGCTCCAAAGCCTTTACCTCGGAATATTGTTCCGTCCTCAAAAGCAATTACACCTGAAATTTTGTTATTATCCATTGTACGACATCGTACTGAAAATAAAAATATTAATTCATGCAATTGAAATTATCGTTCTTTTGAATTTATTCTACTTTTCTCAATTGAATATCTCTCATAATTTAATAACTTGAGTCAAATTTTATAAATTATGCACAATTCTGAGTTTTTCGAACAATCCCCCATGCAAGATCCTTGGTCAAATGTCGGAGCTGAGGATTGGAACAATTGGAAATGGCAGCTAAAAAACCGCATCACCTCTCTAGAGCAATTAGAAACACTGCTTGAATTAAGCCCAGAAGAAAGAGAGGGCTGCCTCTTTGCTAATAAAAAACTATCTCTTGCGATCACTCCCTATTTTTTCAATCTGATCAACCGATCCGATCCTCAAGATCCAATCCGACTTCAAGTCATTCCCAATGTTCAAGAAACAATCACCAATAAAGGAGAGCTATTAGATCCAGTCGGTGAAGAAAGCAGTTCTCCTGTAGAAGGCATTGTTCATCGCTACCCAGATAGAGTCTTATTTTTGGTTACTGATCGCTGTGCTGCTTATTGTCGCTACTGCACCCGCAGTCGCCTTGTTTCAAATGCTCAAGATTATAATTTCCACCCAAAGTACGATGCAGGTCTTGAATATATTCGAAATAATCCGCAGATCCGAGACGTACTCCTCAGCGGCGGCGACCCCTTGTTGCTATCAAATAACAAACTGGATAAACTCCTCGGAGAATTAAGAAAAATAAAGCATGTGGAATTTATTCGAATCGGCTCAAGAATTCCTGTCTTTCTGCCACAAAGAATTGACCCAGAACTTTGTGAGATTTTCAAAAAGCACGGCCCAATCTGGCTCAGCATTCATGTCAATCACCCAAACGAATGCACTACTGAGCTCAAAAAAGCCTGTGAAGACTTAGCTTTTGCCGGAGTCCCGATTGGCAACCAGTCTGTATTACTCAAAGGAATTAATAATCATGCCGATACCATGCGAAAGCTCATTCATAAACTGCTTATGATGCGAGTTCGTCCCTATTACCTTTATCAATGTGATTTAATTAATGGAAGTGCACACCTTAGAACCGATCCAAGAGAAGGCATTGAATTAATCCAATCACTTCGAGGTCATACAACTGGCTATGCCATTCCTCAATTTGTCATCGACGCCCCAAATGGTGGAGGAAAGATTCCGATTAATCCAAACTATATTGAGTCGATAACGGAGGAGGCTATTATCATGAGAAATTACGAAGGAAAAATATACCAGTATCCTTTAACTCAAACAGCTTCAGGCAGTAGTGCTCACCTAGATAATTTTATAATCACCTAGACGGCTGATTTAAGACTAAACGAACCGAATCCATTCGCAACTGAGCTTGTTCAATAAACTTCAATACCTCACCCTGTTCCTTTTCGGCAACTTCTAGCTCACGCTCCGATACATTTGCATTCACTTTCTTTAATTCAAAAAGACGATCGTACTCTTTACTCAAGGCATCCTTAGCTATGCCTGATGCCATTTTGATTTCTTTTTGTCGTCCTTTTTCAGCAACAGATTGAGCGGATTCCAATAATTTTGGAAATAAAGACCGAAGTAATTCTGGACTCTCTCTCATATGAAAGGCGGCTTCATTCATCACTTTAGATTGAAGTACTTTCATGGATAACAGCTCAGAAATATTTTTTCCTGAGATATCTACAAGTACCCTTACTGGCAAAGGTGGAAGAAAGCGATCCACATGCAATTTCACCGGAGCCACGCTTTCTAAAATAAAAATACACTCAATAAATAAAACGGGAATCTTAGCATCATGCTCCTTAAATCGTACAATGCCCGCATTTCCAAAATCACCTCCAACCATTAAGTCGATAGCACCACGTACCATCGGATGATCCCAAGTTAAAAAAGCCAAATCTTCTCGGCTCAGTGCTGCCTTACGATTAAAGCTCAATGTCATCCCCTCTTCAGGCAAGTTTGGAAATGATTCCGTATATAAATGCTCTGGCTTAATAAAATATTTCTGTGCGTCTAATCGCTCTACAGTAACACCGAAAAAATCACACAGCTGATGCATCAAAGATTCCAAAATTGAGTCCTTGTCAGTCACTCCAATTAAATCCACTAACTCTTTCGCTTTATTCGGGCGATTTGAATTAATCGCTACTAAACGGTCCTGCCCTTCGCCTAGAGATTGCTCCATCGCCTTAGAATACTTCGCTGACTCACTTAAAAAATCTCCGAATTCTTTCTTAGAAAATGCAGTCCCTTTCATCAATTGCTCACCAAATGCTAACAATCGTTCCTTATTCGCTTCATAATATAAATGCCCACCTTTCAAAGAATTTTCCATCCCATTTAAAGATTCGTGGTGCCATTTAAATAAAATCTCGGTCCAACTTTCTTTAAAGTAAGGAACATGTATTTGAATCGTATTGGTCTGTCCAATACGATCTAGTCGACCTATCCGTTGCTCCAACAACTCTGGGTTTAATGGCAAATCAAATAAGACTAAGTGATGTGCAAATTGAAAATTTCGCCCCTCACTTCCAATCTCAGAACATAGCAAAATCTGTGCCCCCTCATTGTCAGCAAAATAAGCCGCGTTGCGATCCCGCTGAATCAAACTCAAATCTTCATGAAATACTGCTGAATCTACTTTTAAGACTTCCAGAAGACTCGACTGCAAAGCCTCCACTTTCTCTTTTGAACGGCATATCAAGAGCATCTTCTCTCCCTTTAAGCCTTTAAGAAATTCAGCAAGCCACTGTATCCGCCTATCATGTTTAAACAAATATTTATAATCCTGAGAGGGGCTTTCTTCGCTCTCTTGAACAAGGCACTCTTTATGAAATTCTTCACGCAAACGAGTATCATGTTCTGCTTCCGACAAATGCTCACTAGCTTCAAGTACATGTGAAATAACTTTTCGTTTAGGAAACCCCTTCAATGCCTTTCGAGTGTTACGAAAAATCACCCGCCCCGTACCATGTCTGTCGACTAAGGCTTCTAATAGTTTATCTCGATCCTCCAATAATTCTTCAAAAGCAGACGAATCCACTTCAATCAATAAATCCTTTAATACAGTCTTTGCTTTTTTCGTTAGCGCCTTTTTCTGAAATACCAAATCTGCAACTTTCGCCACCTCATTGTAATGTGAGTGCTCTTCAATGAAGTCCTCTAATTTGGGATAGCGATTTGCATCGAGCAAACGCAAGCGAGCAAAATGCCCCTCAATCCCCATCTGCTCTGGCGTTGCAGTTAATAATATTAAGCCTGCACAGTGCTTTGATAACTTTTCGATAATTGCGTATTCCTCGCTCACTTTTTCAGGAGACCATTCATAATGATGGGCTTCATCGACTACCAATAAATCCCACTCCACCGAGGTAATCGCCTCAGCCCAACGCTCATGCTTGATTAATGTTTCAATGCTACATAACACCAACTGCTCTTCTAAAAAAGGATTCCGTGATTCATTTTGCATTGCCGCTGCTGCACAGCGATCCGCATCCATAATAGCAAACCAATGATTAAAACGTCGATAGAGCTCAACAAACCATTGATGCACTAGCGATTCTGGCACAATAATTAAAATCCGTGATGCACGTCCCGTTAAGTGTAAACGATGCAAAACTAAACACGCTTCAATTGTCTTACCCAAACCCACTTCATCCGCGAGCAACACTCTTGGGCAAAAGCGAGCCGAAACTTCGTTTGCAATAAACAATTGATGTGGAATTAAATCAATACGTCCTCCGAGGAATCCTGCAACTGGCGAACGGCGTGCCTCACTGTAAGCTTCAATCGTTTGATATCTCAAAGCAAAAGCTTCCATACTATCCACTTGCCCTTGAAGAATTCGCTCCTCTGGATTACTAAAATTAGAACTCTCCGCTAAATCAGACTCCGCAATCATTTGCTCACAATTGCGATATACTAAAAGCCCATCCTCTTCCTCAACATGCTCTACTTGAAAGCTAATCCCCTCACTTGAACTTATCACATCTCCCACTTTATAGAGGACTCTTTTTAAGGGTGGGGTTTCTGTAGAAAATATTCGGGTCTCTTCTGCGACTGGAAAAACCAAATGCACTTGAAACTTGTTCACTTCTTGCACCAAGCCTAATCCTAATTCGGGTTCATTTTCGCTCACCCAGCGTTGACCTACTTTAAACATAAAACAGAGTATCTTATAGCCTCTCGTAAATTAAGTCAAAACCTGAGTTGGTCAAAACAGACGAAATTTCCTCGAAACTATTCAAAAGATAAGTCGAATAGACTATTGAATTATAATAAAGAATACTTTTTTATACACGCATGGACAATAAATCTGATCAACCACTTGTTGGAATCATCATGGGAAGCCAGTCTGATTGGTCTACTATGAAAGAATCTGCCGAGCTTCTTAAATTATTTGAAATCCCATTTGAGACTGAAATTGTCAGTGCACACCGCACGCCCAAAAAACTTTATTCCTATGCTGAATCTGCGCAATCGAGAGGACTCCAAGTTATCATCGCAGGTGCAGGAGGCGCCGCACACCTTCCAGGCATGACTGCTGCGATCACTCCACTTCCTGTTCTCGGCGTTCCCGTACAATCTAAAGCCCTCGACGGTCAAGATTCTCTACTCTCTATTGTGCAAATGCCTGCAGGAATTCCTGTCATGACTTTAGCCATTGGTATTGCGGGTGCAAAAAATGCCGCCATCTCCGCTGCATCCATCATTGCACTCAATAATACAGCTGTCCGAGAAAAGCTAGAAGCCTTCCGCAGTCAGCAGACCCAAACTGTAATCGAGACCCAACTTCCTAAAGAATCATGATATTGCCCGGAGGAACCATTGGCATCCTCGGAGGAGGACAACTCGGACGAATGCTCATACAAGCGGGAAGACCTATGGGATACCGCTTCCATATTTTCTGCCCAGAAGCCGAATCCACAGCAGGACGGATTGCCGATACCTTCACTCAAGCAGATTATAATGACTTTGAAGCACTGGAACGCTTCGCTCGCTCCGTAGATTGTATCACCTTCGAATTCGAAAACATTCCTTCCGATTCTCTCAACAAGCTCAGTCAGATCACCCCAATTCACCCCAAGACGAATGTCCTTCATATTTGTCAGCATAGACAAAGAGAAAAAGACTTTCTTAAATCCAAACAATTTCCCTGCGTCCAATTTGAATACGCCACCTGCCTAGAAAGTTTAAAGAAAGCGGTAGAGACAATCGGCTTCCCCTCTGTTATCAAAACAGCTGCTTTTGGCTATGACGGGAAAGGACAAATCAAATTAGATTCCGAAAAATCTATCAGCGACCCACTTGCCCTTTGGGAAACGCTCAACCACCCAGATCGGGTTGTTGTTGAAGAATGGATCGAGCACAAAGGCGAGTACTCCGTAGTGTGTGCCAGAAACGAAAATGGGGATAAAGCCAGCTTCCCTGTTTCTGAAAATGTGCATATCCACCACATCCTACATAGCTCAACTGCTCCCGCACCCATTAGCGATGGCATTACACAAAAAGCCCATACCTTAGCGGAACAACTTGCAGACACCCTAGAGGTTGTTGGGCTTCTCGCTGTTGAATTTTTCTTAACAGAAGACGACCAACTGATCGTTAATGAAATGGCACCACGCCCCCATAATTCAGGGCATTATACCATCGACGCCTGCCATACTTCACAATTCCAACAACATATTCGAGCTATTACAGGCCTTCCACTTGGGAAAACCGATACTCATACGCCCGCAGTCATGGTCAATATCCTCGGCGACCTCTGGTCAAAAACACCTCCCTCTTGGAATCATTTATTTAAAAACCCAAGCACCCAACTCCACCTCTATGACAAGGGTGAGGCCAGAAAAGGGCGAAAAATGGGACACTTCACGGTATTGGATAAAAATTTAAGCCACGCACAAAAAGAAGCCGAAGCACTTTTTCTTGAATTAAAAGCCTGATCCAATAAAACTCCCACCATACAACCATGGAGATACAACCCAACCTAGACGAGTTTAAAGCCAATGCAAAAAAGGGATACCGTATCCCTGTATTCATGGATTTAACCGCCGATTGCGAAACTCCTCTTTCCGCTTATTCAAAGCTCGCCCAAGAAAAACCCGCCTTTTTATTTGAATCGATTGTTGGTGGTGAAAATATTAGCCGATTTTCCTTTCTCGGAGCCGCTCCAAAGAAGATTTTCCGTATTTATCGAGATACCAGCACCATCACCAACAAAGACGGTACTCAAGAAAGCTTCAAAACCCCAAAAGATCCCCTCAGTTTAATTGAAAAAGAGCTAGCACGCTTCAAAACCCTAGAAAATGAAGCAATGCCCCCCTTCGATGGAGGTGCGGTTGGCTTTGTTGGCCACGAGTTTATTCACACTGTTGAACCGAGTATCTCGATTTCTGAAAAAGACCCTCTAAAACTGCCCATTTTATACTATATTATCACCGATTCTGTTTTAATTTTTGATCACGTAAAACAAATATTAAAAATCTGTGTGTATGCTGAAATTAGCGATTCCTCCGAAGAGGCCTACCATCAAGCAGTTGCAGAAATAAATCGCATCCATTCTCTGCTTCAAAAACCCGCCGACATTGGCTATCAGCAAATCGCTCAACCCAGCGAAATTCCAGTACCAAAAGGCAATTTTGAACAAGCCGAATTCGAGACAGCTGTCAGCAAAGTTAAAGAGTATATCGAAGCTGGAGATGTGATACAAACTGTTCTATCTCAACGCTTTGAAAAAGAATTTACCGTGCCTCCTATAGGACTTTATCGTGCCTTACGTACAGTAAATCCCTCGCCTTATATGTTTCTTTTTGAGGACTCTGAATTCTCTGTAGTAGGAGCCTCTCCAGAGATCCATGTTCGCCTCACGGGAAGCGAAATTGACATACGTCCTATCGCAGGAACACGACGCCGTGGCCGCAATGAAAAAGAAGATCTAGAGCTCGAAGCCGACTTGCTCTCAGATAAGAAAGAATGTGCCGAACATCTAATGCTTGTCGACCTCGCCCGTAATGACATCGGTCGTGTCTCTGAATATGGTTCTATTAAGGTCTCTGATTACATGACAATTGAACGTTATTCACATGTTATGCACATTGTTTCCCAAGTCCAAGGCACCCTCGCCAAAGACAAAACGGCCTATGATTTGATGAAAGCCACTTTTCCCGCAGGAACACTGAGTGGAGCACCCAAAGTTCGTGCCCTACAAATCATTTCTGAGCTAGAAAATAGCCAAAGGGGCCTATACGGCGGTGCATTAGGTTATTTTAGCTATAATGGAAACCATGATTCCTGCATTGGCATTCGTACCGCGGTCATCAAAAATCAAACTATTTATATCCAGTCTGGTGCTGGTGTGGTAGCCGATTCAATTCCCCAAGAAGAATATATTGAAACGATCAATAAAGCCAAAGCCATGTTCAAAGCAGTTTCCATCGCTGAGAAGATGTTTTCAAAGTAAGCCCTTTATTCTTCGATTTGATTAGTAAGTAAATCGATTATTCTGCGATTAGTTTAAATAAACAATCGTGAATAAATGAATAATAATCGCTTAAAATCCAATTTAGAATCGACAAAAGCCATCCCTAGAAACGGAGTTGATTCCGTAGATGAGAACCCACGTGCACTTATGCACCCCAATGAACGGGATGCCATGTTCACCTACATGCAGTCTATTTCTAAAACGCCCTTACTGACCATCGAAGAGGAAGTCGAACTCGCTAATAAGATTAAAGAAGGTGACCAAAAAGCACGTGAAAAAATGATCGCATCTAATCTACGTTTAGTGGTTAAGATAGCCCGTGACTATATGAATTTCGGATTGCCTTTAATGGACCTTGTCAGTGAAGGAAACATCGGACTCGTCAAGGCAGTCGAACGATTTGATCCCTACAAAGGAGGGAAATTAAGTACATACGCCTCTTGGTGGATCAAGCAGTCAATCAAACGCGCACTCGCCAATCACAGTAAAACCATACGGGTTCCAGTACACCTAGTTGATCGCATTTCTAAAATGCGAAGAACAATAAAAGAACTCACTGAAAGACTTGGTCGAGAACCTTGCGATGAAGAAATTGGCTATGCAATGGAGATCCCTACCAATAAAATTGCGCACCTTAAATCAATCAGTGTGCAACCAAGGTCTTTAGATGCTCCTGTAAATGATGAGTCGGATACCAGCTTTGGCGACTTAGTGGGCGATGAAAAGCAAGCCTCTCCCTTTGAAGACCTAGATACCAAAATGCAAAACATGGATATTCAAAGTGTGGTTAATCAACTCGACCCTAGAGAAGCTGAGATCATCAAACTTCGCTTTGGCTTAGATGGTTCAAAAGCTATGACCCTTGAAGAAGTTGGAGAAAAATTTCAAGTGACTCGAGAAAGGATTCGTCAGTTACAAAATGATTCCATTCGTAAAATGCGAAATTTGCTCACGGAAATCAACAAGCAGAAAAGCAAAGAGGAACTGCATAAAGAATTAATCCAAAAGAAAAAAATGGAAGTATTTCAGGAATTCTTTCATGCACATTCAAGCTAGAGAAGGCTATTTGGCTTCTTGCGGATCAAACAAGCGAAAGCAGCGAATATCGCTGAAGCACCAACAAACCAATCACCATATCGAGTGTAGATACTTGTGTATGATTGCCATTGGTTATCTAGAGCCAGCGTAAAGTTTCCACTTCCCTTAAAATAAATAGAGTTTGATTCGTCGGTAAGTACCGAACGAATCGAGCCGTAAGCATCAATCCATCCACTCCACCCTGCATTGCCACAGCGGATGACTGGCCTACGGTTTTCCACTGCTCGTAAAACAGAATGAGCCGCATGAAAATAAGCCCCGCCCTCTTCGCCATACCAAGCATTGTTGGTCGCTACATAAATAACATCTGCACCCGCACGGACTGTTTCACGTGCTAATGCTGGAAAGATATCTTCATAACAGATCAGAGCCCCGAAGGCATACTCTTTCCCCTTCAAATGAATAGGGATGATTCCATCGGTAGTCCCTGGATAGAAAGAACCTTGAGTCCCACCAAAGGATTTAATTATACTGCTAAAAGGTTCCGGCGTATACTCGCCAAAAGGGACTAAACGCTTCTTGGCGTAATAGATTGGATTGAGCCCCGTTTCTGGCTCTATTAAAAAAATTCCATTATACCATCGATTGCTCTCTCTGTAGTAAGCCAAATTGCCGGTCAAGATAGGTCGGTCCTGACTTTCAACTAATGATTCAAAAAATAATAACGTCTCTGGATCACCCTTAATTGCATTTGGCGTAACTGCCTCAGGTAACATAAGAATATCAAATTCCAATAATTGTGCTCTCAAAACTTCTTGTTTCAATTGAGCCACTCTTGAGACATTCTTTGCTTCATCCCACTCCAGTAATGGTGATAAATTTGGTTGAACTAATGCAAAAGAAAATCTGTCTTTATTCTCTGACCATGATTTCGGCAAACAGTTCAGATGGAGAAAAATAAGACTGATCAATGCCGCAATCGCTAAATAAAAATCGGCTTTAAACCAGCGAAGAAATACGAACTGCTTTTTGTCTGAAACCGCTAGGTAATAAAAAGTTTGAGCCATGCAGCAATTAAAGAAGATCAGGAAAAAGGACACGCCATAAGCTCCTGTCCAAGCCGCTATTTGTAACATCACTGGCTTCTCCCATTGGCTTAATGCCAACGGACCCATCGGCATCCCATAAAGTAAAATCGATCGCAACCATTCACAAACGACCCAAGTCCCCGCAATTCCTAAAAATCCAAGCACTCGAAGTGGAAATGATTGATGAAGTAAACGAGGCAAGGTCCAACGCACATAACTCAACCATAGAATAAAATAAAGAGACAAACAACCAGCCAACAAAACCGTCCCGATAATCGTAACGTGCCTCAACCAAATTAAAATACCGACCCAAGCTAAAATAGAAGCTAGCCCGGCTACCCAAAAAACAGCACGCCAAGTCGGCTTAGTGCACACCCACAACAAGAGTGGAACAAAAAGCACATACCCAAGCTCCCCAAAATTAAAAGGAGGCATTGAAGCGATCCAAAACCCCGCAGTTAATAAAACTAAAAATGCTTGAAATAAAATTTTACCAAACATGGACATGGGGACTCGCGATTTTAAAAATGTCTATTGATTTGAATCTAAGACCCAGCCCTCATTTTCAATCAACTGTTCCGCACGCTTGTATTTCAATTGTTTACTTTCACCATTCTTGCGAATTGTAACCATATCATTGCGTCCAATTTTGGCTGCTTCACGACGAATTGGCTCTATCTTTGGAAGTTGTACTTCTTTTTGCGATCTGGGAGCTTGTCCGCCTCCAGAGCTTGCCGCTTCCATAGCAACTGCACCAGCCAAAGCTCCAGCTTTCGCCTGTCCTTGATTGGATCCAGTCAGTTCCACATTCGCTGACATCTTAGAAAACATTTTTTCAAATGCTCCTTGATTCGTTGCGGTACGGAATACAGAAGTACAAATTTCTGAACGTAAGTTTGTCATCAACTCTTCAAAGAAGACGAAGGCTTCGCTCTTATACTCGCTCAAAGGGTCTTTTTGTCCATAGCTTCTCAAGCTCACGCTACGTCGTAATTCTTCCATCTCAGTTAAGTGATCTTGCCAACGACGATCCACTGCTCGAATAACGATATAACGCTCTAAGCCCTTCAAGGACTCTACATCCTCGAATGTTTCACGCTCATCATAGGCTTTTTTAATGCTTTCTAAAATGAACTCCATCGCCGCATCGCCTTCTTTGGCAGTCAACTCTTCCAGGCTTAAACTAATTGGGAAGTAAGCATTAATCCAAGTAACAAAGGATTCCATATCCTCCGCACCTTGATTAGCTTCTGCTGAATGGTAACGCTCCTCGATTTCCTCTGTGACCATTTCCATCACAATGCTTCGTGGTGTGTCTGAAGTAATCGCATCATTTCGAATACTATAAATCACTTCTCTTTGTGTATTTAACACATCGTCAAATTGTAATAGGCGCTTACGAATTGAAAAGTTTTGCTGCTCCACTTTCTTTTGTGCATTCTCAATCGACCAATTCAACATCGGGTGTTCCAACTCTTCGTCTTCACTGAAATTCTTTTCTAGAATATTTGAAATCGGCCCCGCATTAGCAAAGAGACGCATCAAGTCATCTTCTAAAGAGACAAAGAATTTAGATACTCCAGGGTCACCTTGACGGGCGCAACGTCCCCGCAACTGCCTATCCACACGACGTGATTCATGTCGCTCGGTTCCCAAAACATAGAGACCGCCTAAACCTGCAATGCCTTCGCCCAATTTAATATCCGTACCACGGCCTGCCATATTCGTAGCAATCGTCACCGCACCTTTTTGTCCAGCACGTGCTACAATCTCCGCTTCTTGTGCGTGGTATTTGGCATTCAAAACAC
This sequence comes from Opitutia bacterium, assembly GCA_029248665.1. Classification (GTDB taxonomy): domain Bacteria; phylum Verrucomicrobiota; class Verrucomicrobiia; order Opitutales; family Coraliomargaritaceae. The sequence continues at coordinate 49,712 of JAQWIW010000024.1, forward strand.
TGTGAATGATATTAGATCGCTTCAGCATACGGCTCAACAATTCGGAGGATTCCACTGATGCTGTACCGACTAAGACTGGCTGTCCCATTTTATTCACTTCTGCGATTGTCTTAACCACCGCATTAAATTTTTCCCTACGTGTTTTATAAATAACGTCGTTGTTATCCTTACGAATATTTGGACGATGCGTCGGAATAATCATCACGGCCAGTCCATAAATTTCGTTGAACTCAGACGCTTCTGTTTCCGCCGTTCCGGTCATCCCCGCAATTTTGTCGTACATACGGAAATAATTTTGAATGGTGACCGAAGCGTAGGTCTTTGTTTCCTTTTCGATTGCACAATTTTCTTTGGATTCAATTGCTTGGTGCAAGCCATCCGACCAACGACGACCTGGCATCACTCGACCTGTATTTTGATCGACTATATTTACCTTTCCGCTCTGCACTACATATTCTTTATCCTTTTCATAAAGACTGTAGGCTCTCAGCAACTGGCTGATACAATGAATACGCTCACTTGTATTTTGAAAATGATGTTCTGCGTCTTGTTTTGCTTTTTGCTTTTCTTCGTCGCTCAGCTCCGCCTGCTTATCAATCTCCATAAACATTGTTGGCAAATCAGGAAGCATGAAGGCGTCTGGATCATCAGGGCTCACTAAGCTACGTCCTCTTTCCGTAAGGTCAGCCTGACCTTGTTTTTCATCCAAGATAAAAAATAAAGATTCCTTTAGGGCATAACGCTCATTCTTTTTAAAATCACTATTCAGCTCTAGGTCTACCTCGTCCAAGGATTTGCGAACTTTAGGATCTTCCATCAAGCGAAGGAGTTGCTTGTGCTTCGGCATCCCCAATTTCACTCGATACAAATCTGTCATTAATCCTAAATGCTGCTCCTCAGAAAAACCTTCTTTTTCTAATTTTTCCAAACCAGTTTTCACATTGGCGATCACCTCATTGCACAAACCTTGTTGCTGTCTGACTAAATTTTGCACCACTGGCTTTACTGATTTAAATGGCAGTGGGTTGTCGTCTTGCATCGGCCCCGAGATAATCAAAGGAGTTCTCGCTTCATCAATCAAAATGGAGTCCACCTCATCAATGATACAAAAATAATGGTCACGTTGTACTTGGTCATCCTGACGTGTCGCCATCCCATTATCTCTTAAATAATCAAAACCAAACTCGGCAGCCGTTCCGTAAGTAATATCACATCCATACATTGCCTTACGGTCTGCAGGCGACATTCCATTTTGGATACAGCCCACTGAAAGCCCTAAGTAACGAAAGAGATGTCCCATCCATTCCGAATCTCGACGGGCCAAATAATCATTCACCGTCACCAATTGGCAATTTCTTTCGGAAAGTGCATTTAAATATAAAGGGCAGGTCGAAACTAAAGTCTTACCTTCGCCGGTTGCCATTTCCGCTATTCGCTTTTCGTGCAAAGCAATGCCCCCTAAAAGTTGCACATCATAATGGACCATTTCCCAAGGTAATTGATATCCGCACACTTCTAAAGAACTTCCACACATTCGGCGTGATGCATTTTTTACCACAGCAAATGCTTCTGGCAATAAATCATCTAAGGTCTCACCCGCTTTAAATCGCTCTTTGAATTCCTCGGTCTTTGCCTTCAATGCTTCTTCGCTTAAAGATTGCATCTCCACTTCAAAAGCATTGATACGCTCAATAATTGGAGCACATTTTTTTTGGTACTTCCGGTAATGGCTTCCAGAAAATCGTTTAAAAAACTGTTTTAACATATTAAAAAATTCTATAACTTTATGATTCTACTTTTAATCTACGCCTTAAGGGTATAAACAAGTGACTGACGCTTCATTAATAAACCTATTGTTCACTTAAATAGTTTTTAAATACAATCCAAAAATCTTCCTCTTTGTCCACACTCTTTCTTAATTTCACCGACAATCCCCCCATCACTTAATTTATGGAAAATCCTTTCTCTATCTCTTATCTTATCTTTTTCCTAATACTCCTGGTCGCCACGCTTTTCTTAATAAAGATTATTATCCAAAATCTTGCCCTAAAAGCCTTAAGGGAAAATCAAAAAAGCTTTCTTGAGCTGGCCGAGCAATCTTTCCAAAAACTTCGAGCTAGTTCCAATGAAGATTTAGACTCCAAAAAGACCGCGATAGAGAAACAGCTCTCTCAACTCAATGCCGAACTGGATAAACTCAAAACCAATACCACCGAGCTCAAGACCAATATTCAGCTCTCTAAAGAACAACTCACTAGCTTAACCGAAACCACCAACCAGCTAAATTCCGTTCTCTCAAATAATCAAAAAAGAGGGCAATGGGGAGAGCGACAAGCCGAAGACCTCTTGCAGCACTTTGATTTTCAAGAAGGCATCAATTACAACAAGCAAACTTCCGAAGGCGGTGATCGTCCTGACTTCACTTTCTACCTCCCCAAAGGCAAACGCCTAAACATGGATGTTAAATTTCCGATTAGTGCCTTCCAGTCCTATCTCGATGCCGAATCCAAGTCTGAGCAAGAATCGCACCTCAAGCAATTCAACACCGATATCAAGACCCATCTCAAAGCCATTGCCAAACGGAAATACATCAACCCAGCCGACGATACCCTCGATTACTGCATCATGTTTATTTCCAACGAAGGGATCTTTCAAATCGTCAACCAGCAACAAGACCTCCTCGATCTGGCTAAGGATTTAAGCATCGTCATCTGTGGCCCCACTTCACTTTTCGCCATACTCTCCTTAATCCGACAATCCGTCAGCAGTTTTCACATCGAAGAACGCGCAAAAATCATTCAAAAAGATCTGCTCAAATTTCAAGACGAATGGGAAAAATACAAAGATAAAATGGCCTCGGTGCAGACTAAAATGGATCAAGCAGGCAAAGCCCTAGAAGAAGCACAAGGGACTCGTACTCGAGCCCTAGAGCGACCTTTACAAAATATCATCAGCCACGAAATTGATTCGCATAAAGAGTGACTTTAGAGCGACTTTAGAGTGACCTGTGAGTGACTCAAAAGAGATTCACTCATTCTTCAATCCGCTCGACTTCCACTCCAATGACTTCCCCTGACCTTTTTGCCATCCTGTCATTGGGATGATTTTGGGCGATATATAAGAAAGTCGCTTCATCTTCTTCGCTCAATGACACATTTTTTGCCGCTTCAATAATGTTTCCCATTAACCAACCATTTTTAAATTCCCCGTCTTTGGTTAATTCTTTGAGGTTATTCATTAAAGGCTCTTTCATATCTTGAGTCACATTATCTTTGATCACGCCTAAGGCATAAGCCTTCATGCGACCATTTTCTCCATTTAAATAAACATCGGCTATGCTATCATAAGCAGCTTCATCCATTCGATTGAAACGATCTAAAATCTCTGCCGAGCGTACTTTTGCCCAACCACTTTCCTCCTCGTCAGTTACCGTATCATAGGAATCGCTTATCCAATTTTCTGTATCCTGTAATATCCCATTAGGGTCTATTTTTCGGAGTAAATCCGATTGATCCGTCACCAGGTCATCCAGTTCGGAAATCTTGTTTTTCATTTGCACCAACTGCTCCTCCACCGGCAACGGTAAACTCGACTTTAATTCAGCATACGCTTCAGATAGATTTTTTAAGTCCTCATTCAGTGCTTTGATTTTTGCCTCCATTTCAGAGACATCCAATTCAGCATCTGCATTACTAGCATTGCTGTATAGAGCAAACGCTACTCCGCAAAAAACCAGAATCAATAAACCTGTTAAAAACTTTTTATTCATAAAATAATAACCCTTTAATAAAAATAAAATAAAATAAATGGCAGGAGAGGAGGGACTCGAACCCACAACTTACGGTTTTGGAGACCGTTGCTCTACCAATTGAACTACTCTCCTATTACTTAAAATAATAGGTATTTTTAAATAAATGACTAGAAAATAATCAGGACTAGCAGCAATCCCCTTTGGGTGCATGCTCACAACAAGAAAGCTTTCTGCACAAGTAGAAATTTCGCGAATGAGCCAAAATCAAAAAGATACCTCCAAAGGTATTGATCCAAGCTATGTTCCCCAAGCCAGAATGTACCTCTAGGCCGGCACAGGAGGCACAGTGAGCGACACCCTGTTGCTCCATGAAATAAGCCCCGACTAAAAAAGCTAAGCCAATAAAACAAGAAGCTAAAACAAATTTATCCCTGTGTTTTTTGCAGCCCAATAAAATAGAAGCCAAAGTTGTCGGAAATACGGCAACCAACATCCATAAATGAAAATTCTCGTGCACAAAAAAAGTAGTGCTAATTAAAGGCACCGCGAGGATAAGTACAGGGACAATCAAACAATGCACCGCACACAAGACTGCCATACTAATGGCTAATTTATCCAGCCAGCCTTCATGCTTTTTTTCGGTTAGTTCATCCATACGTAAATTTGTTTTCATTAATATTGATTAGTCAAACTTCTTATGCAACTAGTAGAGACAATAATTTTGCTGAATTTATTACTATGAATAATGTTATCGATGGACCTAGAGGAAAGATTTGTTTCGATCTTCCTTCTCCTTATGAAGCGCATCCCTGTGGATTGCTCTATCTACCGAGATTTATTGCAAAAATAAGAAAGCACCTAAAAGAAGGCTTGCCCGATTCTTATCAGAAAAACTTCAAACGAGGCTTCGATCAATTTTTCTGTATGCATCTCGGCATCGAACCCGATCAAGTCATTGAAGCTGTTCAAGAAGCCGGTGATGACGACATCGCTCTCGATGGCTTACTCGGTGAAATTTTCCCTGAGGATTTACAAGTTCGTAAATGGAATCACGAAATCACCCATAAAGGACAAACTCAAGCTGGTCGTGAATTCATGAAGGAATCCCTTGAGCAAATGGGAGTCCCTCACCTTCAAGATAAGATTGTCTGCATCATGGACATGATGGATTTAGACGAAGGTCGCCTCCCTGGCTTTTGCGATGATAAACGCAAAGCATGGGAAGCTAGCCTAGAAAAGACTGAATCAACTGAAGCTTAATCCTTCTGAATCCAAATATAATAGGTCATTGGAGCGGTTAGCCCTGGATTGGACCAACCTGTAGGAATCGGATTAGCCGCTGGCCATGCAATCAAGCCTCCACTAGGAACGACTACACTATCCACATAGGCTTTATTGGCGGCTTCATTAGGCTGATCCGGTGTCGGCACTAGTACCTCTTCCGCATTCTCAAAGTTCGCTCGATAGCCGTTCATCTCTAAGTCACCATACAGACTTAGCAAGCCACTCACCGTAGT
>JAQWIW010000023.1 GCA_029248665.1 Opitutia bacterium
CGTGATGGTAAATTTTACCCATGGAAAATGTTTTGTAACCATTTTGCTTAAACCAATCTGGAATATCTGGAATGTTCGGCGCACCTGTACAAGTTGTTCCCCATTGATTAGTGGTTGGTTTATCAAATCGTGTACCGAACCAAGTAAACCTTTTTTCCGTAGGATACATACCCGCCATCAAACTGGCTCGTGAGGCTCCACAGACTGGTACCTGAACATAAGCATTTTCAAATAAGGTGCCCATGGCTGCCAAACGATCGATGTTTGGACTGATGCTTCGCTCCGCACCATAGCAATTTAATTCTGGTCGTAAATCATCGACGGCAATAAAAAGAATATGGGGTGTTTTAGGGCTATCTGCAGATAACACGTTTGTGATAAATGCACAAAATACTAAAGAAAGAAAAAGAAAGGGTTTCATAATAGGGTTAAGGGAAAGAAAGTGTTATATTAACTCTTATATTTAATAAATAAAGAGTAAATAGCTGTTAAATATAGCATTTAAAAGGGGATTAATAAAGATACACTAATGATAGTAAAATATTAAAAAATGAAACTAAATGTCTTTTCACTTTTAAAATAATAACTAATAAATAATAACTAAAGCGAAAAAATTATGCAGATATCTTCACAACATTACGGTACTTTAAAAGACGGACAAGACGTTCAAATTTTCACTTTAATTAATAAACAAAATCTTAAAGCACAAATCACCAACTATGGAGGTATCATTGTCAGCTTAGAAGCCCCCGATAAAGAAGGTCACTTTAGCGATATTGTCTTGGGCAAAGCATCATTAGCTGATTACGAAGCGGGCCACCCCTGTTTTGGTGCATTAACTGGGCGAGTCGCTGGACGCATTGGAAAAGCACAGTTTGAAATTAATGGCCAATCCTACCAACTAGAAGCCAACAACGGCCCCAACTGCCTACACGGAGGTCTAGATGGCTGGCACTTACAAGTCTGGGAGGCAAAAATCATCAACGAAGAAGGCATCGAAAAACTCCATCTAAGCTATACAGACCCAGATGGACACAATAACTTTCCCGGGACTGTCTCTGTAGAAGTCACTTACGCATTGCTCAAAAACAACGCATTAGAAATCACCTACCGAGCCCATACCGATCAAGCCACCCCCTTCAACCCCACCAACCACTGCTACTTCAATTTAGCTGGCGAATCCACCGGTGCTGGTACCTTAGCCGATCACATCGTACAAATTGAAGCCCATGCCACCGCCAAAACCTCTGAAGACATGGCTCTAGTTGGTGAAAAATCTGACCTCGTAGAAGGATTAAATGACCTAAGGAATCCAATACGAATTGGAGACCTTAGCGAATTAAGCACAAAAAATGTGGACAGTCATTATTTCCTCAACGGAGGACGCACGCAAAATCCTCGCCACGTGGCCACAGTGAGTCATCCGCAATCTCAACGCATTTTCAAACTATGGACGACCGAGCCCGGCGTACAATTTTATACCGCAATCAACCTTTCTACTGAAGGCCCCGATATAGGAAAAGACCAGCAAGCTTATGAAACCAACGGAGCCTTTTGCCTAGAAACTCAAGATTATCCAGATAGCGTCCACTTCCCATCTATGGGCTCTGCTATTTTAAAACCTGAATCCGATTTTTATTCTCGCACCCTCTTTCAAATAGAGACCTTAAACGATTAATTTCGCCTTATTCCCCTCAAAAATGCCCAAGAAAGCCTCAAAAAAGATCGCGATCATCGGCGGAGGTGCCGCTGGATTTTTTGCCGCACTCACTCTTTCTGAGCTAGATGCAGAGGCCGAAGTCCATCTTTTTGAAAAACGCAATCAATGGCTTTCTAAAGTGAAGATCTCCGGTGGCGGCCGTTGCAATGTAACCCACCATTGCTTTGACCCCAAAGCCCTTTCAGAAAAATACCCCAGAGGCTCTAAAGAACTTCGAGCTGCCTTCCATACATGGCAACCCCAAGATACCATTGATTGGTTTGCCCAAAGAAAAATCCAATTAAAAGCCGAATCTGACGGACGAATGTTCCCGACTACAGATGACTCACAAACCATTATCGATTGCTTTTTAAATCAGGCCCAAAAGTCTCAAATCAAATTGAGAAAAGGTCTAGGTATTGATGGCATCAGCCTAAATCCCGATGGCAGTTTTCTCCTAGAAATCAACGATGAGGAAAAAACCTCTTATCAGTCCGTATGCTTAGCCTTAGGCTCGCTGAAGTCCAGTCCACTCGAACGCTCTATCGCCAACCTTGGACACTCTCTTGAATCGCTCGCACCTTCTTTATTTGCCTTTAACATTAATGACACTCGAACCTTTGGTCTCTCCGGTCTCTCTGTCCCCAATGCTAAAGTATGGCTCAATTCACCTAAACAATCTCAAACCGGCCCCCTACTCATTACCCATCGAGGTATGAGTGGCCCAGCCATCTTAAAACTCTCGGCTTGGGAAGCACGCACACTCCAAGCGCAAAATTACCATTTTGATTTTTCAATTAATTGGCTCGCACACATTCCTAAAACTTCCATCGAAGACACCTTTGAAAAGCACCGTATCGAAAATGGTAAACGAACTTTAAAAAATACGCTCCTCTTCGACCTGCCACGAAGACTTTGGGAATCGCTTCTTGTATATGCAAAAATTTCACCCGAGACCACCTGGTCACAACTTTCTAAAAAAAGCTCAGAAGCACTCGTCAAAGAACTCACCGAAGGTCTCTACAAAGCCCAAGGCAAAACCACCAATAAAGATGAATTTGTCACCTGTGGAGGCGTTAAACGCCAAGAGATAAACTTTAAAAGAATGGAAAGTAAATTTGTGCCCAATTTGTACTTTGCTGGAGAATGCATTGATCTAGACGGCATCACAGGAGGCTTCAATTTCCAAGCCGCTTGGACAACTGGACGAATTGCTGGCATGGCTATGGCCGAATAAATTCATCCCTTGATTGATTTTTAGCAATAAGCCACTTAATTCAATTTATGGCTGATCCAAAATCCAATATAAGAAGTGCAAAAAGCCACCAACATTTTTTTGCAAACACCTTAGAGTACGGAATCCAAGCCTCATTTGCTAATGCTGATGGCAGGAAGAATTTTCTAATTCCTCAAACTAGTAAAAAAACAGAGGAAGCCCCCTTAGCCGTTGAGTCCTTTTCTATGACGCCTGAGCAATATCACTCATTGATGGAGCGAGTAAGTACACTCTATCATTAAATTGAAATCCATCTCTGCACATACTCTTAGACTTATAGATAAGCACTAAAGGCAGGTTACTAGTATAGACTTAAGATTTTTTGACGTACCTAATACGAAAGTTTTCTTTATGACTTGGAGTAGAAATCATCAATCTTCTGAGACACATCACGATAACCAATATCGATTCCGTAAAGTGCCTTGTATTCAGCCATTGCTTTCTCTGAATCGCCTTGAGATTCATAACAACGACCCAAGTCATAGATAACTTCTTTCTTCAATTCAGTCACACCTGAAATTTCAGATTTTGCCGAAACCAATTGCTCTGCAGCAAGATCGTGGAATCCTTTTTCCATGTAGGATTGACCGAGTAAAACTAAAGCCTTAACACGAATCTTAGGCGCTCTTAAAGCTAATTGTAGCTCCTTGATTGCTCCATCTATATTGCCCTGCTGTTTGTACAGTTCACCCAAATCATAACGGTAGCTAAACTCATTAGGGTAACGCTGTACTAAGCTTTCTGCTTGGCTTAAACGGAAATCGTATTCTTCCTTCTGCAGTTTTTCCAGTTCTGCTAGTAAAGCTGCATCTTCTGGATTTTCTTCAAGACTTGCCTCAACTAGAGCAATTTCCTTAGACATTTTCTCACGAGTCAATGTCACCATTAAAGTCTCTAGATTCACATCTGCCTTACCCGAATCAAGCAAACGAGCCTTTGATAACCAATCTAATGCATTATCAAACTCCTCAAGTTTGCGATAGTAATTCACAAGGTCTTTCAACACGTTAATATCCTCAGGCTGGGCTTCCGCTTTTTTCAAGGCCTCTTCAATTAATGAACGAAGACCCTCTTCACCTGTTTGAGCACGGCTTGATTGTTCAAGTCTTTGAGCTTCATCACTATCTTTAAGCTTTTCTCTAAAGCTTTTCTCTTCTTCCCATTTACCCTTATCAACAGTCTGCTGTACCGATGCCTTCTTAATTAAGTCTTGTGCTTCATCGTCAGCAGGATGATTTTTGAGAATAATATCTCCAACAGAAATCGCCTGTTCGGCTTTCTTTGCTGCAATACATTCACGAATTAACTGCTTACCATTATTTGCATTTGTTTGATCTAAATTAAATAAGCATTCAAAGCCTAAAAGTGCTGTCTCGACTAGATCCAATTCCTTAGCGGCAAGTGCTAGTGATTTGTGTGCCGTACTATTTGAATAATTTTCATCAATCTGATCTTCCGAAGTTTGCAAAGATTTTTCTGGGTTTTTTCGAATCTCTGACTCATTCACACGACCATAAGAAAGCTTAGCTAATAAGCCGGCTAAACCTCCACTTTTCTTTGTTACAGACATTTTACCCTGTGCCTTTCTAAGCATACGCCTGGCTTCCGCGCAATTTGGATTAGCCTTAACGATATTAGATAAAATACTCGCTGCGTAAAAAGGTTCTATATTAATCAAATTACTGGCTTTGGAAACGTACTTCTGTACACGAGAATCTAAGTCTTTGATTTGGGTTTCTTTCATAAAATACGGTTAAGGTGAAATAAGATAAAATGTGATAACTTAGAGGATGCTAAGACCATTGCAAGCTTCAGTTACAATAATTTGCATAACTTTTTTCCCAATTTCTTCGGTTTCCGCTTCTACAAGTATTCTTAATTTAGGCTCAGTTCCAGAATATCTCATCAAAATACGTCCCTTACCTAAAAGCAATGCATGACCTTCTTTTAATGCAGATTGTAATTCAGGGAGTGTCTCCAATGGAATTTTTTCTACTACCTGTAAATTTTTGGTCTCCTGTGGGAACAAATCAATACCTCCACTTAATTCAGATAAAGGCTTATTTGAAGATTGGAGCATATTTAACAACTGTAGTGCCGCTAACAAGCCATCACCAGTCGGACACACATCACTGAATAAAATATGCCCAGAAGACTCACCTCCTAAATTAGACCCAATCGCACGCATCTTTTCAGCGACATTTCGATCGCCAACATCCACGCGCTCAACTAAACCACCTGCTTCTTTTACCGCAAAGTCTAAACCTAAATTACTTTGTACTGTCACCACCAAAGTATTGTTGCCTAAGGCACCATATTTTAAAGCATCTTTAGCAAACATGCCTAGTAAAACATCTCCAGGAATAATAGCCCCTTTTTCGTCACAAACAACTAAACGGTCACCGTCACCATCATGAGCTAAACCAATATCTGCTCCTGATTGCAAAACAGCCTCAGAAAGCGAATTCGAACATTCACTGCCCACACCTTCGTTGATATTAGTACCATTTGGATCAATTCCCAATAACACTAAGTCTGCACCGAGTGCTTTTAAAATTGCGGGTGATGTTTTGAAGGTCGCTCCGTTCGCACAATCCAAGACAATCTTCATCCCCGATAAAGCCGATTCCTTCAGCAATCCAGTAAAAGTTTGAGCATAAAAAGCATGATCTGCATATTCAAGATCGCTTAATACTTCAGCGTGATAATCCCCTTCCACTGAATCCACCAAAGCTTCGATCGTATCCTCAGTCGCAAGGTTAAATTTTTGCCCCTTTTCGTTAAATAATTTGATACCGTTGTCTGAAGAAGGGTTGTGAGAAGCTGTTAGAGCAATACCTAAAGAAGCTTCATGCTTCAAGACTCCTAAGGCCACGGCTGGCGTTGGCACCACACCCAAAAAAATAACGGATAGACCACTTGCCTCAAATCCTTTGCGCATTGCTTGTTCAAGAGCGGTGCCGCTAGCTCTAGTATCTCGACCAATAATAATCGGTGCCAAGCGATCGACCTCTTCATTTATATTCGATTGCAAAAACTTCGCTATGGCTAAGGACAAACGATACGCAAAAGCTTCGGTTATTGGATGATCCCCATAACGCCCACGAATTCCATCTGTTCCAAAATATTTCCCCATATACCTAATATTTAATTATTTTGAATCACTCTTCAGGCTAAATCTTAGAATAAAATACTTTCACCTTATTTAACCACTCAAGTAACTTACCTTCTTCAACAATCGCTTTGGCTAAATCCACCCCTTCACTTAAAGTGCCTACTTTACCCACAGATAAAAACCCAGCCGCAACATTCAAATAAATACTATCACGTAAACCTTGCTTAATCCCGGCATCATTATTATTTTCGGCAAAATCCATTAACAAAGCTACATTCTCATCAACTGAGCCACCTTTTAAATCCTCAGCATCGCACTCAGCTAGTCCAGCAGTCACCAATTCTAAAATTCCTGAATGATCCGACAAAGCACCAAAGCCCTTATGATAATTCACTCCAGCACAACTTAATTCGTCCAATGCGCTATTCGGCACAGGCACCCCATGCACGATTAATCCACCATTCAAACCCAAAGCTCCCATCGCCTCCGCAATCGGACCGACCCATGATTTAGAATATACACCCATCAATTGATGCTTCGGTTGAGCCGGATTGATCATCGGCCCTAATAAATTGAAAATTGTTTTTTGTCCTTCCGCGGCCAATGCTTTTCGTGCAGGCATAATTGCCTTAAACACAGGATGAAAAGCAGGTGCAAAGAAGAAGGTGAAATTCAAGGCCTCTAAAGCTCGGCGATGTACTGATAAATCTACCATTAATTGTATCCCCAAGGCCTCCATCAAATCGGCACTTCCACATTTAGAGGTGATCGATCGATTACCATGCTTTAAAACAGGCACACCTCCAGCTGCTAAAATAAAACCCACTGTTGTTGAAATATTAAAGGTACCAAAGCCATCGCCCCCCGTACCACACACATCAATACCTCGCTCTGCAAAATCAGAAACCTCTGGGTCAATCGCTAACTGACGAAACACCGATGCAAATGCCGAGACCTCTTCTGCAGTTTCTCCTTTTAACGCCAAGGCTTTTAAAAAATTTATCTTTTCAGCATCTGAAATTGAATCATAACCTAAGAGCTCTGCGGTTCTTTCCGCTTCTTCACTAGGCAAACTCAAACCATTCTTCAGTTTTTCTGTACTTTCCAATAAATTTTCCACAGTACTATAGGAAAGACGCCCAAAAAAACGACAAGCTCAAAATCGATGACTTTTTCCAAATCATACATAAGCAAACCCTCGCCTAAATACAGATTGCATAGACCCAGCATGATTAAAAATTTCATCTCCATGCTCCTGCTACTCTTTGCACTATTCTCTAATACAGCATCCCTCTGTGCCGAAACGCCAGAAATCACTCCTTTAGAAAATCGAATAGATAGCACTCCAAGCGATAATTCTGACTACCTAAATTATATCGACTGCCTAATACTCGGCATCGTTGAAGGAATTACTGAATATCTACCCATTTCATCCACTGGACATTTACTCATCACCAATCAGCTTTTAGGGCTCAATTCAGATATCCCTATCAGCGATGAATATAGCTTAAAAGAAGCCGCATTTGCTTATATTATTATTATCCAAGCAGGCGCCATCCTCGCCGTGATCTTTTTATATTGGAAAACCATACTTCAAATCCTCATGGGATTTATGGGAAAAAACCCGAAAGGACGCAAACTTGGGCTCCTTTTGATCATTGCCTTTCTTCCAGCCGCCTTCATTGGGCTCGCTCTCAATGATTGGATAGAGCAGCAACTCGGAGACAACCTCATCGCTATTGCTCTCGCTTTGTTTCTCGGTGGAATCGTGATGCTCATAACCGAAAAAAAGAGAAAAAAAGAGCCAAGCCGCGAAGCTCAGGCTCAAGCTCAGGCTCAGACTCAGCCACTCTCCAAATTAAGCGAGCTCGACCAACTAAATTTCAAACAAGCACTTTCTATCGGATTTGCCCAGTGCCTTGCTCTATGGCCAGGCATGAGTCGCTCTATGGTCACCATAATCGGAGGCTATTGGGTCGGACTCGCTCCCAAAAAAGCCGCCGAATTCAGCTTTCTACTAGGTTTGATCACCCTATCTGCTGCTTCAGCCTATAAAGTACTCACCGATGGAGCCATGCTCACACAGACTATGGAGATCAAACCCATGCTCATTGGCTGCTTAGTCGCTTTCATTTCAGCGATCTATGCAATCCGTTTTCTTGTCACTTGTTTGACTCGCTATGGATTAGCTCCATTCGCTTGGTATCGCATAGGCCTCGCCTTTATGATTATCCTCTTTTTTCTACCAAAATTTTAATTCGAGAAAGCAAGCTTGACGAACCCTCAACAAAGAGTTTTGTTATCCACTCTAATTTTTAACAATTTCTGATTATGGCACAGCCAAAACGCAAACAGTCTAAACAAAGAAGCCGCAAACGTCGTGGTTCAATTCAATTTAAATTACCACATCTTGCCAAAGATCCGCAAGATGGCACAATGCATCGGGCACACTGCGTAAACCCTGCTAATGGCACATATAGAGGTCGCCAAGTATTAGACGTTGAAGTCTAATTCGTAATCCCACTCATCCCATGATGAGCCATAAAAATCCCAAATGCACCATTGCGGTGGATGTCATGGGGAGCGATAAAGGCCCGACAGAATTCATACGTGCCTTAATCTATCTTAAAAAGCAAAATACTTTACGCTCCGAGTTAATATTAGTCGGAAGAAAAAAATTACTGGAACGACTTATATCGGTTAAAGAAAAGGAAATTCAAACCGACCGCATTCAAATTTTAGATGCAACAGAAGTCATAGGAATGGATGAAAAACCTATTCTTGCACTTAAGAAGAAAAAAGATTCTTCCATGCTCAAAGCCATAGAACTGGTAAGAAATAAAGAAGCGGGTGCCATGGTAAGTTGTGGCAATACTGGAGCCATGATGGCAGGTGGTACCATTCGATTACGCCCAATAGAAGGAATTGGCAGACCTGCACTCGCCGCCATTATTCCCAGTAAGAAAAACCCTTTTGTTTTTTTAGATGTCGGTGCCAATCCTGAAGCAGATCCAACAAATTTAATGCATAATGCCATTCTTGGAAAACATTATGCTCAAGCCCGTTTAGGTATCCAAAAACCAAGAGTTGGACTCCTCACTATAGGAACTGAGCAAGGTAAAGGCACTCCAAATATTGCCAAAACTCATGAATATTTATCTAAGCTCGATAGCACACTCAATTATGTCGGCTTAATTGAAGGTTTTCAGTTATTCGATGGAAATATTGATATCGTTGTCTGTGATGGATTTGTTGGTAATGTTTTACTCAAAAGCTCTGAATCACTGTTCTCATTCATCGGAGATACCATAAAAAAAGAACTCGTTCGTAATATAAAACGAAAAATTGGAGCCGTACTTTCCGCATCAGCATTTAAGGATATGAAATCACAGCTCAATCCCGATGATCGTTCAGGAGCTCCTCTACTTGGATTGAATGGAAATATCATCAAGTCTCATGGCTCTTCAAATGATGTTGCCATTGCCAGTTCAATAATCGCCGCTCAGACCATAGTAGAATGCGACATTATTGATGGAATAAAATCTGATATTCTTCTCGCAAATAAAATAATTGAAGCTTAAAATAAGGTTTAAATTATATTAGAAAAAATTTAATTATCGGCAATGACAGCATCTATAATTCTAGGAACAGGTTCCTACACTCCTGATAAAATTATTACTAACGATGACATGTCGAAAATCGTCGATACTTCAGACGAATGGATTAAAACTAGAACTGGAATTCGTCAAAGGCGGTTTGCTGCAGATAATGAAACTACGAGTGATATGGCTCTTCAAGCAGCCAGCAAAGCAATTCTCAATGCAGGCATAGAAAAAAATTCCATTGATTGTATTATTTTTGCAACAATGACGCCGGATATGCCTTTCCCATCTTCAGCCTGCATATTACAACATAAAATGGGCCTTCCTAATGTCACAGCATTTGATATTCAGGCCGCTTGCTCAGGCTTCATCTATGCCTTGAATCTTGCCAATACTATGATCTTATCCAAACAATATAAGACCATTTTAATCATTGGAGCAGAAAAATTGAGCAGCATCTTAGATTTTGAAGACCGCACTACTTGTGTTCTATTTGGAGACGGTGCCAGTGCCGCGATCCTCACAGAAAGTAATGATTCGAATATCGGCATATTGCATACTGATACTGGTGCAGATGGAGAGACTCCTGAATTACTTCACCAACCCGCTGGTGGCTCGGCCATACCTCCTTCCATAGATTCTCTTAACAATCGCTTACACTTCCTGAAAATGAACGGCAAAGAAATTTTCAAAAAAGCCGTTCGTGTCATGGGTCAATCATGCGTTAAATCACTTGAAGCCTGCAATTTAACATCTGAAGACATTGACTTAGTCATTCCCCACCAAGCTAACATGCGTATCATCGAAAGCTTAGCAAAACGTTTAGAAATTCCTTTAGATAAATTTCACAATAACCTCGACCTTTACGGAAATACTTCTGCTGCCTCTATAGGTATTGCACTAGATGAAGCAATTCAAGCGAACCGCATCAAAAAAGGTGATCGTATTCTGTTGGTTGCATTTGGTGCAGGCTTAACTTGGGGTTCTCAGATAATTCAATGGTAATGAAAAACACATATTTAAGATTGAATCCATTATTACTCATTCTATTAAGCCTTACATGCTTACAAAGCAACGTGAATGCCAGCTTAAATCCGCTTAAATGGCTATCGACTAAAAATTCTACTTCAGAAGTAATAGCAGTAGAAGATAGTTTTGAAAAAGATACCGAGCGATTAGTCAAAAAATTAGCAAAATTTAAGGCAATAGATAATAAAAAAGCTGAACAAAAGATTTATAAAAAAATCATTCTTAAACATCCAAGAGCCAGCATTGCCAAAGAAGCTGCTTACAATCGTGGGATTTATCTTTTAAATAAAGAAAAATGGAGTGATGCTTTCAATGCCTTCAGCATCATTAAACGCTATCATCCTGACTTTTCTAAACTTGATTCAGTTATAGAGTTACAATTTCAATGCGCTGAAAACTTAATGCATCAGGTGAAGAAAAAAACTTTAGGTTTCAAGAATCACTCAACATATAACACTGAATCGATCGCTTTGTTTATTAGCTACGCTAGCCTCTATCCCTATAATGAAAAGGCCCCATTAGCCTTACTTAATTCAGCAAAAGTTTCTGAAAGTGATAAAGAATACGATGTTGCCGTTGTTTCTTTAAAAAATCTTATCAACAATTATCCAGATAGTGAATATACTGCCGAAGCTTATTTCATGATCGCCCATATTTATTCAAAATTTATTAAAGGGCCTGAGTATGATCTGGAATCCACTCGTGAAGCCATACGCTATTGCGAAGATTTTCTGGCCCTATACCCAAAACATGAAGAAATCGCTACGATTGAAATATTATACGAACGATTGCTCAATTCATTAGCGACTAATCGGGTACTCTTAGCAGATTACTACTATTTTAATAAGCGAGATAATATCGCCGCCATTATATTTTATAATGAAGCTATCACCATTGCACCAAATTCACAAGCTGCTATAGAAGCTCGAGAACGATTAGAAGCAATTGAAACTGGTATACGCCCTACTACTGGACGAAACCTAATTAAGAAACTCTTTTTTATTAAATAAATCCCAGTATGTACAATCCCACCGTATTTACAGTAATCTTAACACTATTCTGGACATTCGTTTCAAGTAGTTGCTCACATTATTCTGTAATTCCTACCAATACTGCACCCTTCAAAACAATTTATGTGCACACCATTTCGAATCAAGATTTTGCCCCAAATATTCACACCCTCTTTCAAAATCAAATTAGACAAAGCATCCTAAGAGATAATCGCCTAACCATTGCAAAAAATCCTTTAGAGGCCGATACACAGCTTTATTTAACGATTGAAGATTACAGTAGAAAAGTAAGTACTCGCTCTAGCGTAGATGCCGGTCGCTTTAACTCACTCAGTCTTCAATTAACCGTATCCGTATCTTTATATGATAATCAGACTGATTCTTATTTGCTCAACAATGTATCACTAAATAGTAGTATACCCGTATTTTTTGATGCCTTAAAAAATACGATAAACCATCGAGAAATAGAATATTATACACTTCCTACAATTACCAAAGATTTATCCCAAGATATACTAGAGTTAATCTTAAGCGATTGGTCGATATCAGTTGATTGATTCAACAAATTTTAAAGAATCTGTCCCAGAGATTTTTCGATAATAACACCCTTCTCTAGACACTCCCTTTTCGTTCTTAGTGTGACAAGCACCTTTACCTTGAGGAATCACTCGATACAAAAGTGAATTCTGCTCACAATTCACACGAATCTCCTCCAACTTCAAAAAATCACCACTCGTTTTACCTTTGATCCACAACTCATTTCGACTCGTGCTCCAAAAAGTTGCCATGCCGGTTTCTTGGGCTGTCTTTAATGCAAGTTCATTAACATAACCAAGAATCAAAACTTCCCCAGTCTCTGCATTTTGTGCCACGGCAGGAAGCACATCTGATCCGCATTCTGCAATTTTTTGCAACTTTTTAAAATCAAGATTTAACACACCGCCTTCTTCCAATTCATAATTACTCATTATTTCGGTATAGGATATTTAAAGGTTGAGTCGAGTTAAGATTTAAGCATTAAAATTAAATAGAAAATTAAAACCCTTAAAAAAAATATTTTTATGAGTGATACATTAAGAAACGATGCAGCTAACCAAGCAAGAGGATTAGCGATTGACGCAGTCCATTCATGCAGTTCAGGACACTTAGGATTACCTTTAGGAGCTGCCGAAATTGGTGCTTCTTTATTTTCAACTGGTCTCAACTTTGATCCTCAACAACCTACTTGGCCAAATCGTGATCGCTTTATTTTATCCGCCGGTCACGGATCTATGTTCCTTTATTCTTGGTTACACCTATCAGGTTATGACCTGCCCCTTGGAGAATTAAAACAATTTCGTGTCCTACATTCTAAAACTCCAGGCCATCCTGAGTACAAAGAAACACCAGGCGTAGAGGCAACAACCGGGCCACTTGGTCAAGGTGTTGGTAATGCTGTTGGCTACGCTCTATCTGGGAAAAAATTAGCCAGTCGTTATAATACAGCAGAACATGCCTTATTTGATTTTCATGTATTTGCATTAATGGGTGATGGCTGTTTCCAAGAAGGTGTTGCCCGTGAGTCTATTTCTTTTGCAGGTCACCAAAAGCTAGATAACCTTATTTTAATCTACGATTATAATAAAGTCACACTAGATGCTATGGCAGATAAAACACAAAGTGAAGACACACCCGCTTTCTTCGCTGCCCAAGGATGGGAAGTTTTTGAAATAGACGGACATTCGATTGATGCAATCGACCAAGCCATTGCGCAGGCGAAAGAAAACAATAACGGAAAGCCAAAAATTATTTTAGCAAAAACCATCATCGCAAAAGGTATCTCTGAAGTTGAAGGCACCGCAGGAGGTCATGGAGAAAGTGGAGCTAACTTTGCCGAAACCGCACGTGCTAAGCTCGGCTTACCCAAAAGCACTTTTTATGTTTCAGAAGATGTTCGAAATTACTTCAACGATAAGGCAAAAGCTCGTTCCGAAACACGCACCTCATGGGAACAAACCTATGCATCTTGGAAACTAGCTAATCCATCACTCGCTCAAGAATTTGAAGCGAGTAATACCTCACTTGATTTTGAATCACTCTCCGCAATGATTCCTGAATTTACTCCAGAAAATGCCAATGGTGCATCACGAGCTTCAGGAGGAATTATCTTTAACGCAATCGCTAGCAAAGTACCAAATTGCATAACAGGTTCTGCTGACCTTTTTGGCTCAACCAAAAACTACATTAAAGAAGGAGGTAATTTTGCCCCCGAAAACTTAGATGGACGTAATATTTGGTTTGGCATTCGTGAACATGGTATGGGTGCAATTTGCAACGGTATTGCCTATGATGGATATTTCAAAATCAGCGGAGCTACCTTTGCTGTATTTGCAGATTATCTTAGACCTTCCATTCGTCTTGCAGCACTCTCCGGTCTGCCCGTGAGCTATATTCTCACCCACGATTCTGTAGGGGTTGGCGAAGACGGCCCGACTCATCAACCTGTGGAAACCGTCAGTGGATTGAGAGTCATTCCAAATTTAGATGTCATTCGTCCAGGAGATGCCGAAGAAACCGCTGGTGCATTTATTGCCGCACTTTCTCGCACAGACGGACCCACCGCATTAATCCTTTCTAGACAGAACATCAGCACTAAATCCATGCTTTCTGCCCAAGAACGCAGAAGCGGTGTCCAACTCGGTGGTTATATTGTCCATAAAGAAACCGCGGAGCTCAAACTCATTATATTAGCCACAGGCTCTGAACTGCCAATCGCTATAGAAGCAGCCCAAGATATCGGACCAAATGTTCGCGTCGTTTCTATGCCAAGCTTTGAGCGCTTCGAAAGGCAATCAGCTGATTACAAAGAAAGCATCCTGCCGAATGCTTGCCGTAGCCGAGTTGCTATTGAAGCAGGTGTTTCCAGTACCTGGGGGACATACCTAGGATTAGATGGTAAGAGTGTTTGTATTGATCGCTTTGGACTTTCAGCTCCAGGAAATATCGTAATGAATGAATTAGGTATTTCTTTAGAAAATTTAAAATCAGTTGCTTCTGATTTGGTTTAAGTCATCTTATAAAGCTTAACACTTATTATTTATATGAGTAAAACTGTACTCAATTATGAGCCGTTGATTTTCCCTCCAAAAAAAACCAACGAAAAAATAGTCCTTTCTGATATTCAACAAGAGATTCTTTCTTTAAAAAAAGAAAGAAATGCAATCATCCTTGCTCACAACTATCAAATAGAGGCGATTCAAGAAGTGGCCGATTTTGTCGGAGACTCCCTTGGACTTTCTTATAAAGCAGAAGAAGCGGATGCGGATGTTATCGTTTTCTGTGGCGTTCATTTCATGGCCGAAACCGCAAAAATTGTGAACCCTCAAAAAACAGTTTTACTGCCTGATTTAGATGCCGGTTGTTCTCTCTCTGATGCCTGTCCAGCCGAGCAACTTAAAGCCTATAAAGAAAAACACCCAAATATTTATGTAGTCGCCTACATTAATTGTTCCGCTGGTGTTAAGGCACTATCTGATGTTATTTGTACAAGTGGTAACGCCCAAAAAATTGTAGATCAAGTGCCTGCAGATAAAGAAATACTTTTTGTCCCTGATCAGAATTTAGGACAATGGGTCTCACAACAGACCCATCGTAAAATGGAACTCTGGCCCGGCTCATGTTATGCACATGTCTTATTTACTTTTAACGCTCTCAAAAAAATCAAAGATCAATTTCCCAAAGCACTCATTGTTGCCCACCCAGAATGTGTCCAAACTGTTCGAGAATTTGCCAACGAGGTCTGCTCCACAGAAAAAATGGTACACTTCTGCAAAGAAAGCCCAGCCGACACTTTCATAATCGTCACCGAAACGGCAATGATCCACAGATTACAAAGGGAAATCCCTAATAAAACTTTTATTGCTGGCCCCACAAATACCTGTGCCTGCAACGAATGTCGCTTCATGAAAATGAATACGATAGAGAAATTACGAGACTGCTTAAAAAACTTAAGCCCCCAGATTGAGATCCCTGAGACCACTCGTAAGCAAGCCTATGTACCGTTAAAACGCATGCTTGAATGGAGCCAATAAATAGTGCCTGAACTGATCCAGAACACACACTCCAGAGACAGTCTTCGTTCTTTTCTTTACGGCATCCTAGAAGCTGGGTGGCAAACTTTTGCATTCATTGTTGCTATTCGATATTTTAATTCCGATATCAACTTCAAAGCCTTTATTGCCGCCTCCGGTCCTATCGGATTTTTACTCACACCTCTTTCCTTATATTTTTTCGCAAATAAGAAATTCACCGCATCATTTGCTTGTGCCTTGGTCTATTTTTTGACCGCACTATTTTTATTTGGTTCAATCACCGTAAATAGTCTAGCTGTATTTGGAGCCTGCATCATTATCAGTCAAATAATCAATGTGCAAAAAGGCCCTGTCTTGTTGCAAATTTACACGACAAACTATCCGCCAGAAAATCGAGGACATTACATGAAAATGCCTCATATTCTTTCCGCAGTAAGTGCTGTTGCTTTTGGCTTCATTGGAGGAAAAATTTTAGACATTAACATAGAAAACTACACTCTACTGTTTTTGTTAATGGCCATAATCTCTCTTATAGCCAGTGCAGTCGTCTACAAGATGCCTAGCCAAAAACTCACCCGAGAACATATAGGAAACCCTTGGCAAAGCATATCATTGATTTGGAAAGATAAGCTCTTTGGATCTATGCTCGGTGCTTGGATGCTACTAGGTATTGGCAACCTCATCTGCCTGCCCATTCGCTATGAATACCTAGCCAATCCCAAATTTGGAATCGATGCAAATAATACACAAATTGCCCTCCTCATGATTGCCGTACCCGCAGTAGCCAAAATTTTAAGCACCACTATTTGGGCTAACCTATTTGATCAATTAAAACTCATCACCACTCGCAACATCAATAATGCCTTCTTTATTCTCAGCATTATACTCTTTTTTATTTCCGATAACATTATTTTAATCACCATAGCCTCAGCATGCTATGGGACTGCCTTAGGTGGTGGTAAAATATTTTGGAACCTTTGGGTGACGAAAATCACTAGCCAAGAAAAAGTGTCTTCATACATGAGTGTGCACATGGCTTTAACTGGATTAAGAGGTACGATTGCCCCCTTCATCGGTTACTGGATTCTCATTAAGACAAGCCCACAAATCGTTGCCTATCTTGGCGCTTTTTTAGTTGCGCTTTCCATCGTCTTATTTGAATTAATGAAAAATAACCCACGCTTACTAGACGCTCATAATAACAAAGAAAATGCACATTGATCCGGTAAATCGCATCTTACAAATCAGCGTTGGCGAACTTTCTCGATTTCATAATACTAGCCAAAAATCCTTTGATGGCTTACAGCCATGGCGAGCAGAACTCGGTCGAAAATGGCACGAAAAAATTCAACAAGATACCGCTGAAGTATTTCCAAATTCAAAATTTGAAGTCAGCGTCAAAAAAACGCTCCATTATAAAAATTGGGCCTTTGAGATACAAGGGCGTATCGACCAGATCATCGATAACGAAAAAGGGACTTTAGAAATTAATGAAATTAAAACGGTTCGCTATCCCATCCCTGAAGCATCCAATATCCTCAAAGAAAAATACACGCACTACTTCACGCAATGTGCAATTTACTTTCACCTCTTACAACAACAATGCGATTACGCAGATACTCAATTAAGTGCAAGCTTGACCCTCATTGATATTGAAACAGGACTCTCCCAAACAATTGAACTTGATGACCAAGATAAAGCCACCGTTCATGAACAACTAGACGCACTCCTTCCTTTTCTCAATGACCGAAGTAATGCCCATACACGACTTCAATCCATTGAAACCAAAGCACCTTTTTCTAAACTCCGTGAAGGACAATCTGAACTCATTAACGCACTAGAAAAAGCCACCCTCCAAAGTCCTCATATTCTAGTACAAGCACCCACTGGATTCGGCAAAACTGGGATTGTTCTCCATCACGCCGTAAATCATATGAAAAGTGGTTTTTTCGAGCGACTCATTTACCTTACCTCTAAATCGACGGGACAACTCCAAACACTTAAACAACTCAATACCCTCGGCTCTTTACGACATGTACAAATGCGTAATCGGCAAGAACTCCGTATTGATTCATCCAATCATCGTTGCACCGCAGACACACAGTGCGATGTCCATTTCAACCTTAGGCTCAGGCAGATTGGACTCGGCCCCGAAAATCTTTTCAAAGGCAATAGTTTCACCATCGAAGAAATTAAATCCACTGGATCGGAACTCGGGCTCTGCCCTTATGCCTTAACCAAATGGGCCCTCCCTTATGCTGAAATTTGGGTCGGTGATTCCAACTACATATTCAATCCAAGTAGTCGAAATGTTTTCTTTGAGACACATGGATTCAATCCCAAGAAAACTCTATTGATTATCGATGAAGCTCATAATCTACCAAGCCGTACCGCTGACGCACTCTCCATTGAACTCTCCGCCTATGCTTGGGAATCTTTACAAGAAAGCATTTTCGAAAACTATGCTTCAAACTGCTTAAAAGCAATCGGCAGAGATATCCTAAAGTTTCTTAAAACCCTAAAAAGCAAAACCATCCTCAACACCACCCAGACCTACATCCTTCAAGACCTCTTCGATGATTTCAGCCAAGAACTCAACGAAACACCAATCTATAATCATGATATCCCTCAAAAAGATCTCTCTTTAATTTACTCCATACCCAAAGCAAAAGACATCCTCTCAAACCAAGCAGAAAATTTTATAATTTGGAGCCCCAAAGAACAAACACTCAAACTCAATTGCTTAGACCCATCAGAATGGATTTCAGAGTGCCTCAAACCCTTCGCCTCCACCATTCAAATGTCTGCTACCCTCGACCCCATTGATAACCATTTGAAATTGATTGGACTTTCAAACCTCGAAAGTACAATTGCTATAGGACATGCTCCTTGGCGATCCAATGCCTATTCCATAGCCATAGATACCCGAGTCGACACCCGATATAAAAACCGCAGCCAATATTATGAAACGACCGCACACACCATCACTACTCTATATCAAGAGTCAAACGGTCAACCCATTGCCATATTTTTTCCAAGCTACCATTATGCTAATACGATTAAAACATACATTGAAACGATCGACTCTAGCCTACCCATTTACATTCAAGAAAAAAACCTCAGTCTCAAAGAGCAAAAAGATTTCATTGAAAACAGTATCGATCATCAAGCTATTCTCTTTCTTGTTCTCGGCTCAGCATTCACCGAAGGTATTGACACCTTAGGAGGGCAGATTCAAACCGCCATGGTTGTTAGCCCAGCACTCCCTGAAGTCAATCCACTCAATGAAATGAAACTTCAACACGAAAAGCTGAATGATTCCTCTAAAGCATTTCAAAAAACCTACATCATCCCCGCCTTTCAAAAAATTCATCAAGCACTCGGACGACTGGTTCGTGCTCCCGAGCATTCCGCAAAAATTCTCCTACACGGAAAACGCTTTCTCCAACCCGAATACCGTGAAATTCTTGCTGATGAATATCAAACTGAAACCGTCATTCGGAAATCATCTGAATTAATCGATTGGTTGCACAATTAATTCAGAAAGCCTGCAATCCCTTAGGAATTACTAATAGCGAGAACGCATTGCACGTTCTGCTTCACGCATCTCCACCTTACGCTTCATCGTCTCACGCTTGTCGAAGACCTTTTTACCTACACACAAGGCGATCTCCACTTTAATCAAAGCTTCTTTAAAATAAACACGCAAAGGCACTAAAGTTTTACCACCAGCGTCAACCGCGCCAATCAAACGGCTAATTTCCTTAACATGTAAAAGCAACTTACGCTTCCGACGCTCCGAATGATTTAATTCATTCCCATGTGAATAGGGAGCGATATAGCTATTCAGCAGCCACACTTCCCCTTTTTCTACACGGCAATACGATTCATTAATCTGCATATTGCCCTCACGAATGCTTTTCACTTCCGTGCCCAGCAATTGAATACCCGCCTCAAAACGGTCCCCAATTGTATAATTGAAACTCGCCTTACTATTACGAATTTGTCTCTGTTCTGGTCCTTTCTTCTGTTTTTTCGCACTCATACTGCTAAATGTACACCACGCTCAAAAAAATGGTGATACAAATCAAACTGAAAGAACCTTCTTCTTAACGCTATACGTAAAAACTAAACTAGTAACTATCGTTCTCGTCTAGCTGGTAATTAATCTTACCTTCCATGATTTCACGTAAAGCCATATCCTCAGCGGATAAACGCTCAAGAGATTCAACCAACGGTTTGTATCCATTCTTTAATTGTTTAGCACGACGAGACACCACGTTCACTAAAATCATAGGATCCGTGATAATCTTTTGTGCTTCTGCTAAATAATCGTCTCTCAATGTAATATCTCCTTTAAGTATTAAATGTGTATGTGAAATCACTACAGGAACCGATTTCTAACAACAAAAGCAAACAAAAAAACAAATTTAATTAAATACTGTTAAAATTCCCATTGACAATGAGTATCTTAAATCTAGCTTTATCCGCTTTTCTTCATCATGAAAACAACTTTAGCAACATCTACCAATCATAAAAAGGAATGGCACATTATTGACGCCAAAGGCCAAGTGCTCGGACGCATGGCTGTGCAAATTGCCAATCTATTAAGAGGACGCCACAAAGCAGTCTACACTCCGCATGTTGATGCAGGTGACTATGTCGTTATCATTAATGCTGATAAAGTAGCACTCACCGGACGCAAAGAAGAGAACAAACGTTATATGTTCTATTCAGGCTGGATGGGCGGCGAGTCCTACAAATCTGTCGCACAAATGCGCCAAAACAAACCTGAATTTATCATTGAGCATGCAGTTAAAGGAATGCTTCCTAAAAACCGCCTCGGTCGCCAAATGATCAAGAAGCTTAAAATTCACGCAGGTTCCGAGCACCCTTACCAAGCTCAAAAACCTCAACCTTACTCTGTAAGTTAATTAACTTATTAATAATTTTTATATTTTCCTTATTTAACATATGGCAACGAAAACAGAAAAAGATATCACTACAGTCGGTCGTAGAAAAACTGCTTCCGCTCGTATCCGCCTAAGAGCTGGCTCCGGAAAAATTGAAGTGAATGGAAAAAATCCTAGTGATTATTTCAAAGCTGAAGACTTTACCCGCAACGCACTATCGCCTCTTGAAACACTTGATGCAAAAGATCAATTTGATATTACCATCAATGCAGCAGGCGGAGGATTAAACGGACAAGCCGGTGCAGTAAGACTCGGAATCGCTAGAGCTTTAGAAAAAGTTGATTCTGAAAATCGCGTCACTTTGAAAAAAGAAGGACACTTAAGTAGAGACCCTCGCAGTAGAGAACGTAAGAAATCAGGCCAGCCAGGGGCAAGAAAACGCTTCCAATTCTCGAAACGTTAATTTTATTACTCTTACATAAGTAAAAATTTCAAAAACCCTCTACGGCAAAACTTTAAGCCAAAGAGGGTTTTTCTTTTCAAAAGCCATCAATCCCTTATAACAATTAAATATGAAAACAGCTATTGTCGGTGCTTCAGGTTATTCTGGAGAAGAATTGGTACGGTTGCTCTCTCAGCATCCCGAGGTGGAGCTTTGTGCCGTCACCTCACGGTCGCTCGCTGGGCAAAAGGTCGCAGATCACTTGCCTAAGCTCAGCCACATTCTCAAAGACCTCACCTTCACTGAATCCAGCCCACAAGCCTTAGCTGAAAATAAGGAAATCGAAACCGTCTTTTTAGCCCTCCCTCATGGCGTTTCTTTTGAATATGCTGAGCCCCTCTTCGAAGCAGGTAAAACCATCATAGATTTAAGTGCCGATTTTCGGTTAAACTCTCCCAGTAATTACGAGAAATACTACGGAAAAAAACACCCTGCACCTCAATTGCTTGATGTATCTCCCTACGTACTCCCTGAAATCAGCCACCCAAAATGGATGGACGCACAACTGATTGCCTGCCCAGGATGCTACCCAACCAGTGTTCTCATACCACTCATACCACTCTTTAAAGCAGGGCAAATCAGCCATAAAAATGTTGTCATCAACAGTTACAGCGGGGTCAGCGGAGCCGGAAAAACGCTCAATGAAGGCTTATTATACACCAATGTAAACGAAAACCTTAAAGCGTACGGCTTACCCACACACCGGCACCTATCTGAAATTTCCGAACAACTCGATACTGCCGCTTTTGAAGATGTCTCTGTTCAATTTTGCCCTCATTTAGCCCCTATCAACAGAGGCATTCATACCACCATAGTCGTTCCAGCTAAAGTATCCATTGAAACAATTTACGCTCAATGGGAAAAAGCCTACGGCGATGCACCCTTCGTGAAAATCTTACCCAGTGGTACTTTCCCAGAAATCAAGAATGTCGTCGGATCCAACAGAATCGATTTCTCCGCCGTTTATGATAAGCAAACCGAAAACTTAATCATCACCTCTGTTATCGACAACTTAATCAAAGGGGCCAGCGGACAAGCTGTTCAAATATTCAACAAAAAATTTGCTTTCCCAGAAACCATGGGGCTTCTCTAAGATTGTAAAGACGCCTCTACGAATATTTTTCTGAACTACTCGACTCGCATTGATTATGGATTCCCAATTTACAATACAAGCTCAAGCCAATTCCAAAGGACTCTTTGATTGCCCAGGCTATAAATATTCGGCAACTGCTGTCGACATCCGGGACAACCAATCAGGCCAACTTGATATTGCTTTAATTATTGGTAATTCACCTTTAAAATCAGCCGCCGTCTTCACCCAAAATGACGTGACTGCTGCGCCTGTTGATTTATGTAAAGCCATCCTTAAAGCCAATCCTGAAAAAATCGGCGGCATTGTCATCAACAGCGGAAACGCCAACGCATGTACAGGAAAACAAGGCATTGCTGATGCACAGGAAATGTCTGCCAGTGCACAAGTCACAACAAACATAGGGCTTCCATTTTATGTATGCTCAACTGGAAGAATCGGGAGAAAACTCCCCATCGATAAAATTTCCGCAGGAATCGACACCTGTGCTAAAGCTCTCCAGCATTGCCCCGAACAAGCTCTATATGCCTCACAAGCTATCTTAACTTCCGACACTTGTGAGAAAAATGCTACCGTCACCATTCAATACCAAGGCAAGACATTCACCCTAGCTGGAATGGCCAAAGGTGCAGGGATGATCGAACCCAACATGGCCACCATGCTCGCATTCATAGTCACCGACATAGAAGCCAGCCACGTATCTCTACAGAAAGCTCTTTCCAAAGCCAATGCACAAACCTTCAACTGTATCTCAATTGATGGCGACATGAGCACAAACGATACAGTTATTCTTCTCGCCAATGGAGAATCCGGCCAATCCATTGATGACGACCCTATTTTAGCTCAAGCCTTCCAAGAAGCCCTCACTTTAATTTCTGAAATCCTCGCCAAAAAAATCGTCAGTGACGGAGAAAAAATCACTAAAATCGTGACTCTAGAAATCAAAGGATGTCGCACATTTGAAAATGCAGAAAAAATAGCTCGGGCAGTCGGCAATTCATTACTCGTAAAAACCTCTTTTTATGGCTCCGATCCAAATTGGGGACGTATCGTTGATGCCGCAGGCTATGCAAGAGTTGGACTCAAATTAGATCAACTTAATCTCCATTACGATGACATTCCTGCACTCCTTTCAGGTATTCCACAAGAACAACATACAGACGACTGGAAGACAATTGTTCAAAAAAAATCCTTTGCCATTAGATTAGACCTAAATCAAGGAGACCAATCATTTAAATTAATTACCACAGATTTAAGCGAAGCCTACGTTGATTTTAATAAAAGCGAATAGCAAATCACTGATTATGGAACACAATTTATTAGATTTAGACGCCACCACCAAAGCCTCCGTATTACTGGAAGCACTTCCTTATATTCAAAGATTTAAGGACTCTATATTTGTTATTAAATACGGCGGAGCTTTCATGGATTCAAGTGATCCAAGTAAACGCAAAAAAATAGCTTCTGACATCGCCTTCCTTCATGCCGTCGGCATCAAAGTCGTCATTGTACACGGAGGTGGCAAAGCTATCACAAATGCACTCAAAGAAAAATCTATCAAAAGCGAATTCAAAAACGGCTTAAGGATTTCCACTAGACCCGTCATCAAAGTAGTTGACCAAACCTTAAACGAAAAAATCAATCCAGATATTTGCCAAGACATCATTGAACAAGGAGCGCACGC
This sequence comes from Opitutia bacterium, assembly GCA_029248665.1. Lineage (GTDB taxonomy): Bacteria > Verrucomicrobiota > Verrucomicrobiia > Opitutales > Coraliomargaritaceae. The sequence goes on from JAQWIW010000023.1 coordinate 23,991, forward strand.
CATCCAAATCGACGGCAAAGACATTTTACTCTGCAAACAAAAAACATTCTCAGACGAAAACGACCTATCTCAATCCTATGACCTCGGCTTCGTCGGAGAAACCTACAGCGTAAAAACAAAAATTATCAAAAAAGCCCTGTCTAATGGAAGTATCCCAGTGATCTCTCCATTAGCAAAGGATGATGAAGGAGCCATCTATAACACCAATGCTGACTCAGCTGCCTGCAAAGTTGCCAGTGCACTCAAAGCTAGACGCCTCGTTTATTTATGCGATGTACCCGGCCTAATGCGTGATGTAGAAAACCCAGATAGCTTAATCTCTTCATTGAAAGTTCATCAAATCAACGAACTCATCGATAACAAAATTATATCTAGTGGAATGATTCCTAAAGTCGAAAGTGCCCAAAGTGCCCTCCTCGAAGGCGTCAAACGTGTTCACTTTATTCACGCCGAACAGGCTCACACTCTTTTATTAGAAATCTTTACTCATCAAGGTATCGGAACCGAAATCCTTAATCACTAGCTAACTAACATTTTTCTTATGGAACACCATCCATCACTCGCAAAAAATTACGCACCGCCACCCTTTAATGCAGTCAAAGGCCAAGGCGTCTTTTTGTACGATGATCAAGACAAGCAATACTTAGATTTCACTTCAGGCATTGCAGTAACCGCCCTAGGACACTCCCACCCTAAATGGACATCCGCAGTTCAAAAACAACTCCATAAACTAGTCCATTGCAGTAACCTTTTTGGGATACCCAGTCAGCAACAACTTGCCGATAAGCTTGTACAGATCGCAGGCCCCGGTCGTCTATTATTTTGCAACAGCGGTGCAGAAGCCAACGAAGCACTGATTAAACTAGCAAGACTCCATGGACTCAAAAAAAGCAAAACAACAGGGCATGCCTGTCACCAAGTAATCACTGCAACCAATGCTTTTCACGGACGCACCTTCGGCTGTATGGCTGCTACACCACAAGACAAAATCCAAAAAGGATTTCACCCAATGCTCGAAGGTTTCCGTTATGCTGAATTTAATAACATTGAAAGCTTCAAAGAGCAAATAGACCCCTCAGTCGCCGCCATCATGATTGAAACGATCCAAGGTGAAGGCGGTATCTTCCCGGCTAAAAAAGAATTCCTTCAAGCACTTCAACAACTTTGCCAAGATAATGACCTTCTCTTAATAATTGATGAAGTCCAATGCGGTATCGGTAGAACCGGCGACTTTTTTGCCTATCAAGAAAGCGGCATCATCCCAGATGCCATCGGTATGGCTAAAGGACTCGGTGGAGGATTCCCCATCGGAGCTATATGGATCAAGCAAGCAAATGAAGAACTCTTTCAACCAGGATCACACGGCACCACATTTGGTGGAAATCCACTTGCATCCGTTTCAGGTAACGCCGTTATTGATACCATTCTAGAAGATAAACTGCTCGATAAAGTTAAAAAACAATCCAAAAAATGGCATCAGCAAATTCATGACTTAAAAGATAAATACCCAAATAAAATTCATGCCATAAGAGGCAAAGGATATATGGTTGGTATTTCAGTCGATGACGCATTAGCCCTCACTCATAGTGCTAGAGAAAAAGGACTACTAATTGTACCCGCAGGTCACAATACCATCCGCCTCTTACCACCACTAATCGCAGAAGAAACTCACTTAAACCAAAGTATCCAAGTTTTAGACTCTGTCTTTAAAGACGCATAATTATTTTATAACCGCCCAAATGTATTACAATGAAACATTTCAATCATATAACTGATTTCTCTTTAGAAGAAATCCAAGCTACGTTACAGCGAACAAGAGACTTTAAACTCAACCGTACGAACACACCCAAAACCCTAGAGCAGCAATCTTGGGGCTTACTTTTTTATAAGAGCAGCACCCGCACCAGAGTATCTTTTGAAGTAGGCATACAAGAACTCGGTGCTAATGCCATTGTACTCAATTCTCAAAACACACAAATCGGCCGAGGTGAAAGCATCAAAGACACAGCCATTGTACTCTCAAGATATCTACATGGATTAGTCATAAGAGCTTATGACCATTCCGTAATCACTGAATTTGCCAAACACGCAAGCATGCCTATCGTCAACGGCTTAACTGACTTCAATCACCCATGCCAAGTTCTCACTGATATTTATTCCATATTGGAACGCATCGACCCAGAAAACGTTCAACTATCTACCATCCAAAATAAAAAAATTACTTTCTTTGGAGATACCGCTTCAAATATGGCCAACTCATGGATCATTGCAGCCGCTCATATAGGCTTTGACCTAGTCCTCGCCGGCCCCAAAGGTTATGAACCCACCACACAAGTTTTAGAAAAGCTCAAAGCGGAAAACCTCACTCCACGACATACATTCACAAATGACCCAAACGAAGCAGCCAGCCAAGCAGATGTCATAAATACCGATGTTTGGGTATCCATGGGTGATGAAGCCCAAAGCAAAGAGCGAAAAGAAGCCCTCGCTGATTTTCAAGTTAATGAAGCACTCGTCACCCAAGCCAATAAAGATTTCCTTTTTCTTCATTGCCTACCTGCACACATCGGGGAAGAAGTGACAGAAGCAGTTATTGAAGGGACAAATTCCATCGTTTACGACCAAGCCGAAAACAGACTTCACACGCAAAAAGCCATTTTAGCACAACTACAATTAAGCTGAAAATAAACTTAACTATGGATACTCCACAACATGTTGCCATTATTATGGATGGTAACGGCCGCTGGGCTAAAAAGCGTAAGCTCACCCGATTAGCTGGACACAAAGAAGGAATTAATTCGGTTAAAAAAGCAATTGAAGCCGCAATAAGAAATAAAATTCCCTACCTCACACTCTATGCATTCAGTTCAGAAAACTGGAACCGCCCCAAAGAAGAGGTCAACGGCTTAATGTCTCTCCTCCACGGCTTCTTAGAAAAAGAACTAAAATTGCTCATAGAAAACAAAATTCAACTCAAGACCATTGGACGCATTCATGAATTACCTAAAGCCACCCATAAACTTATAGTTGAAAGTAAAGAAAAGACTGCCCATTTTGATCAACTCACCTTAACAATCGCTCTCAACTACAGTTCTCAAAATGAAATCATTGATGCCGTAAAACGAATCATCCAAGAAGAAAGAGAAAGCACAATCAATCTCGAAGAATTAACCTACCCAAAAATCGCATCTCATTTGGACACAAAAGACCTACCCGATCCAGATCTAATCATTCGCACCTCAGGCGAATATCGACTCAGCAACTTCCTCTTACTACAATCCGCCTACGCAGAAATTTACACCAGCCCTATTTTGTGGCCAGACTTTAACCAATCACACTTTACCACCGCCTTAGAACATTTTGCACAACGTGAAAGACGCTACGGAAAAATTAGCTAAACATTATTTCACCCACATTTTCATGAATACACGAATTATCATTTCAATATCTATATGGCTTTCAGTAATTCTCGCACTCGGGATTTTCCGAGCGCATGCTGGCGTATTTATTTTAGCCTTTATTGCTTACTTCGCCCAACTCGAACTCTATCAAATGTTTGAAAAAAGCGGGCTCAAGCCCATGAAGCAAGTCGGCCTCATCTGCGGTGCCATTCTCATGTTCGGCTCATTTTATTTAGGCGATATCGGAAATGATATTTTCCTCATCAGCTTTCTCTTTATCACCCTGCTAATAACCGGACTCGATGTTCAAGAAGGACGCTTCAAAAGCCTTCTACCCACACTCTTTGGATTTATTTATATCCCTTACTTGCTCCACTTTATTATTAAAATTTACCACCTAAATATCCAAGAAGGCTACTCTGCGGATTCAGGCGTTTTTCTCAGCTTTTGGGTCGTCATCATTGCCATCAATACCGACATCGGTGGCTATATTTTCGGCAAACTCTTTGGTAAAACCAAACTCTCCATCATCAGTCCCAAAAAGACCCTTGAAGGTGCCATCGGTGGAATCTTCTTTGCCGCAGTCATCGGCGTAATTCTAGTCTTGGCATTCGGCGACTTAACTCCATCTCAACTCGGCCCCTGGAAAGCATTCTTAATTATCATCCCGCTATCATTTGTATCCATTGCTTCTGACCTCATCGAAAGTGCCTTCAAACGACAAGCAGGACAAAAAGATTCTGGAAGCATGATCCCAGGCTTAGGGGGAATCTTCGATCTCTCCGATAGTATAATTCTAACCGCACCGCTTGCCTATTTACTATTTAAGTTCTTTATCTTTTAAACATGCATAAAGCTAAACGAATAATTTTACTAGGTGCTACAGGGAGCATTGGAAGCAACACCCTAGAAATTATTCAGCGATTCCCAGAAGACTTTCAAATCGTCGGCATCAGTGCCCACACCAATAGCCAAGCACTCGCTCAAATAGCTAACACTTTTCAAGTGCCCTCCATCGCCCTAAGTGACGAAAGCACTTACCAATCAGCCATCCAAGCAGAACTATTTTCAAAAAATAGCCAAGTCTACGGAGGCGACCACGCACTCGATCAACTCATTCAAGAAACCCAAGCCGATATGGTCGTAGTCGCCATCGTCGGTGCTCGTGCCCTATCACCCACCCTCAAAGCCATTCAAAAAGGCTTTGATATTGCACTAGCCAATAAAGAATTACTCGTCCTCGGAGGATCCTTTGTCACTCAAGCTGTTCAAAAAAACAAAGTGCGCCTTCTTCCCATCGACTCCGAACACAACGCCATTTTTCAATGCCTCCATGGCAACAACAGCAAAGACTTAAAATCAATTATCCTCACCGCTTCTGGAGGAGCCTGTCGAGACACTCCAATCGACCAACTCCACACCATCACCCCAGAGCAAGCCAAGCAACATCCCAACTGGTCTATGGGTGCAAAAATCACCATTGATTCCGCCACCATGGCCAACAAAGGACTCGAACTCATCGAAGCACGCTGGCTCTTCGACCTCCAACCCCACCAACTCAAAGTCACCCTACATCCAGAAAGCATCGTCCACTCATTCGTTCATTGGATAGACGGAAGCGTACTCGCTCAACTCTCACCACCCTCAATGACCTTTGCCATCCAGCATTGTCTCTTCTACCCAGACAAACGAACCAACCCCAAGCCAAGTCTAGATTTTGACACCTCCTTTAGCTTAAACTTTGCCCCCCCTGAACCAAAACGCTACCCATGCTTACAACTCGCCTACCAAGCACTTGAACAAGAACCCTACGGCGGAGCCATCTATAACGCCGCCAACGAAATTGCCGTCCAACGCTTCATAGAAAAAGCAATTCGCTTTACCGATATTCCTAAAATTATCCAACACGCACTCAAGCATATCCAAGTTCCAGACACCCTCAGCCTTGAATCACTCCTACAAATCGATCAAGACACACGAGACTACGCCCTACAAATCGACCCAAAAAAGCTTTAACTTCAATCCATGTTATAGTACCCTCTTACGATGCAATTTCTTCTCAACTTCTGGTTCATCTTTACCGGCATACTCGCCCTCGGCATCTGTGTATTCATTCATGAACTCGGGCACTACATCGCCGCCAAAAAACGAGGACTCGTAGCCGACCGCTTCTCCATAGGATTTGGACCCAGACTCTTCGGCTGGCATCACAACGGTACCGACTTTCGCATTTCTCTTTTCCCCCTCGGCGGATATGTATCACTTCCTCAACTCGCTGACATGGGACGGCTCGAAGGCGGTGAAAACCCCTACAAAGACCTCCCCCCCATCACCTATACCGACAAAATGATCGTCGCGGTCATGGGAGCAGTCTTCAATTTAATCTTCGCCTTTCTTCTCACCCTCGTCCTCTGGGGAGTAGGACGAGAAGTCATTAAATCCACCACCATCGGCACCGTTGCCCCAACCATCGTCAACTCCGACGGCATCACCCTACCCAGTCCCGCCCAACAAGCTGGACTCCAAAGCGGAGACACCATTCTTTCCGTAGATGGTCAACCCGTCAGCGATTGGTGGGATTACATGAACACCCTAGCCACAGGCGTAGGACGAAGCCCCGACGGACAACCCCAGTCCATTCTTGAAATCCAAAGAGACCAACAAACCCTCACACTCACCACCTACCCACAACTCATTTCCTCCGAACGCATGCGAGCCCTCGGCATCCTCCCAGAGACCGATTCCAACTCAGCACCCATCGTCCTTCGACTCGAAAACAACATGCCCGCATACCAAGCAGGACTCCAAATCCAAGACCGCCTCATCGCCCTCGACGGAGAACCCATCACCTCTGGAGCCTTCCTTAAAACCTACCTCACAAAAAATCAAAACCGAAGCATCAACGTCACCATAAAACGAAACGGACAAACCCTCATCCTGCCCATCCAACCCCGAATCAAAACCGAAGCCGGCGAAACCCAACCACGCTTCGGCTTCGCTTACGATTACGACTACAAAGTACAACGCATCCACGAAGATCCCATCACCCAACTTTCAGGCTTTGCTCAAACCATGCAACGCACACTCTATGCCCTCCTCAACAAAAACTCAGACGTCGGCTTAAAAAATATGAGCGGCCCCGTCGGCATCATCCACGGACTCAACATCATGGCTCGCCAAGGATGGGTGCATTTCATTTGGTTTCTCGCCCTCATCAACGTCAACCTAGCCATCTTCAACCTTCTCCCCATACCCGTACTCGACGGCGGACACATGCTCTTTGCCACACTTTCAAAAATACTCAGGCGACCCCTCCCCCTCAGTATAATGGTCAACTTACAAACCACCTTTGTCACATTACTATTAATCTTTGTAGTCTACGTCACCTTCTTTGACCTAAGACGCATTCAACTTATCCCAACCTCAGATAATTCGCCCAAATCCATCGAAGCAACCGAAACGCCCTAACGCAGAAACCTCATGGATAATACAGCACAAGAAAAGATCCAAACTCAGCTTCAGCCCTATTGCATTTCACGCAACTACGCACAACGCATACCCACTCGAGAAGTCCGCATCGGCAACACCGCCATTGGAGGCGAAAATCCCATTCGCATCCAATCCATGACCACCACCCCCACCCAAGACATTCAAGCCACCGTCAAACAAAGCTTAGCCCTTGCCGAAGCAGGCTGCGAAATTATTCGCATCACCGCACCAAACAAAAAAGCGGCCCAAGCCCTCGGCCCCATCGCTCAAGCACTCAAAGAAGCCAAGTGCCATGTTCCACTAGTCGCCGATATCCATTTCCTCCCCTCCGCCGCCATGGAAGCCGCAAATCACGTTGACAAAGTCCGCATCAACCCAGGCAACTACGCAGACAATAAAAAATTTGCCATCAAAGAATACACCGATTCCGCTTACGCCCAAGAACTCGAACGACTCCACGAAACCTTCACCCCCATCGTCCTCCGTTGCAAAGAACTCGGACGAGCCATGCGCATCGGAACCAACCACGGCTCACTCTCCGACCGCATCATGAACCGCTACGGCGACACCCCACTCGGCATGGTTGAAAGTGCCCTCGAATTCATCCGCATCGCCGAAAGCCACAACTACCAAGACATCTGTCTTTCCCTAAAAGCCAGTAATCCCAAAGTCATGATCGAAGCCTACCGACTAGCCGTCAGTAAAATGCACACCCATGGCATGAACTACCCACTCCACCTCGGAGTCACCGAAGCAGGCGATGGAGAAGACGCACGCATCAAAAGTGCCATCGGCATAGGGACCCTCTTAAACGATGGCATCGGCGATACCATCCGAGTCTCCCTCACCGAAGACCCTATCCACGAAATTCCCGTCGCTCAAGCCCTCGCCCAAAAAGCCATGAAACTCTGGGACAAAAACAGCCATAACCCAGACACCAACTTACAAGTAAACAACGAATGTATAGACCCCTACAGCTATACACGAAACCCAAGCCAAGCGATAGAACTCAATGCCTCCACTGCCATCGGAGCCACCCATCCTCCACGCATTGTCATAAAAGCACACCACCCATTAGAAGATTACCAAAGCCTCATCCAATCCATTTGTAAGCACCAAGTCCAAGCCAAAGAAAATAAACTCGAAGGACTCCTCCTCGACATCACCACCCCAGCCGACCTCCAACATTTCATCCAGCTTCACGAAGCACTCCAAAGCGTCATCCCCTTCTTCGTACTCGATCTCTCATCCCAGATTGATCTCGAACACTTAGAAAACGCTCAACTCTCCACCACACCCAACGCACTCATCCTTACCCAAAAACTCGACACAACCGACACCCACTACGCCACCCAATTACTCCAATTTTGTCGAAACCACCAACACATCTTTGCCCTCAACGCCCATCCACAAGACATTGAAGACAGCATCGGCCCCATCCTTTCAAAAATGGGCACCGATAATCTCATCCTCACCACCCAACTCGATCCAGAGCAAACAAAAACCCAACCCATTCACCCAGCAGGTCACTACCGACACCTCCTTCAAGTCGCAAAAAAATACTTTCCAAAATCCCCAATCTGGATTCGCAATAGTCATCTCAACAGCATCGCACCCGAAGACTATTTCTCCGATCGACTCCTCGAAAGCAGTATCCTCACCGGCAACCTCCTCTGTGACGGCATCGGCGACCTCATATCCATCGAAGACGAACCCAACCTAGAACAAGCCATACCCCTCGCTTACAACATCCTTCAAGGAGCACGAGCCCGTATCACTAAAACCGAATTTGTCGCCTGCCCAAGTTGTGGACGCACCCTCTTTGACCTCCAAAGCGTCACCCAACGCATCCGAGCCAAAACCGACCACCTCAAAGGCGTCACCATCGCCATCATGGGTTGCATCGTCAACGGCCCCGGAGAAATGGCCGATGCCGACTTCGGTTACGTCGGAGGAGCCCCCGACAAAATCAACCTCTACATCGGCAAAACCTGTGTCGAATACAACGTCCCCGCCAACCAAGCCCTCGACCGCCTCATCCACCTCATCAAACAAGAAGGCAAATGGGTCGAACCTGTGTAAAATAAACTGCAAAAACATTAATCTTCCATTATTTCCCTTAGTTTGAAAGCCGCAAATAAAGCAAATATCCAAGTCGTCAGTGATGATGCAATTGCCCAAGTGGCGACAGAACCTAACCAGAAATCGCTCAATTGCTTGCCGAAAATCCACAAGATAATAGATACTCCAGCACAAAGAACGCAAAGCACTATGGTGACATTTCTTCTCAAACTCAGCTTCCAATAGTCAGGCCAATCGAACAACTCGCGGTTCGAATCTGACTTCGGTGTGGTAAGCTTCCAAGCAAGTCTAATCGAGTCAGCACAAAGTAAAGTAAGAATAACTGGAAGATTCTTCATAATTTCCTCTTGAGCCCTTAGATGCTCACCGACGAAAACCGTGAAAGATGGTTCTAATACGCCGAGCGCAATAATCAGAAGTGCTACTAAGAACTCTACCGAAACAAAACATACCCTAAATAATTCCAAAATAAATCGAATACAACTAATGTTCGAGGTGTCGCTCATCTTCAATTTCTTTCAGCATCAAATATGCTTCCTTAAAAAGTTCTGCATTGGTTGGCTCTTTATCAAATGAGAAACATTTGTTTATTGCAGATGTCTTAATAATAACGATTACTCCATCTTTAAGACCTTTAATATGACCATTTCCATAACCATCTGCAGCCATCAGAATTGCAGCATCTCCGATTGGTAGTTTTTCTTTGGAATGATATTTTTTATCTTTAGTCTGCTTAGATACTTCATCTACAATTTCAGGTAGGTTTGTTTTCAAAGGCTGTCTATCAGATGATTCTTCTCTTATAAGCATTTTATCAGACCCACGACTTTTAATATAATCACTTAACCCTTTCCAAAGAGATCCATATAATGGATTTGGAGGATTCAGATTTGCAGAAATTTTATAAATCTTTTCAACAGCAGACAATTTTTGTGCGAAGGTTTTTAAGTCAGCAATCATTTTGATTTCACAATCTACAAAAAAATCTTCATATTTGTGCTTAACCACAGAAGAAAAAAACTGATTAAATTTGTATTTCTCTATGTGTTGCGAAGCTCTTGAAAATGCTATTCCAGCCATACTTGGAATATATACAAAGTGACTTGAAGCTATTCTCAAATTTGGTTCAGGCTGGGTATTCTCTATTTTTGCTACAGGATCAGAAATAACCACTTCTGCGTTGGGATTGTACTTACTTAATCTTCCGGTAATATAGGGAACTCCATCGTTCTCATTTTCTTCTGCATCAAAAAATGACCAACCCATATCTTTATAATGATAGGGTTTGGGTGATTTTATAGCATTATAAATTTTCTCAGTATTTAAAATCCCTCTCTTAATGAGACGACCTAGATAATATGAGTAAACTTTGGACATATAAATTATAGAGATTTTTTTACTTATTATTATTCCTTTTAATTTAAATAGACTTCCTACAATTTAAATATCTAGAACTGATAGCTTGTCTTAAATACTTAGCTTACGACTTGCGGAATGTGTTGATTTGATTCTCTGTAGTATCGAATATATTGAATCACTATGAATATGGGACGCACGGCAGATTTTAAATTAGGACTTTTTCTCTATTGTTTGTTCGCTTTGGTATCGATCACTTTGCTTTTGTTTGCGGGTGGTTTTACGACGAGTATTAAGGCGGGGATGGCGTTTTTGGATTGGCCTTTGTCGAATGGGTCGATCAATCCTGAGGGCTGGTTGACGGAGTCGGATAAGTTTGCCGAGCATAGTCATCGTTTGCTGGGGATGCAGATTGGGCTGATTTCTATG
>JAQWIW010000012.1 GCA_029248665.1 Opitutia bacterium
CAGGTTTTAAAAACTCCATAATACATTACTTTGGCTAATCACTTTCTACTAATTAAAGTCACAAAAAAGGTTAAGCGTTGCTTAACCTTTTTTTATGGTCGCTTATGCCGCTTATATGTACCTGTTTTCTCGTAAATTGTCGTTTGGTCGAAGACACTCATCCAAATGTGCCTGCAGCCCCTCATCAGCCTAAATATTTATCCAATTATTGGATTCAGGCTAAAAATTTCAATGTAGAGGCCATCAATTCATCAGAGCATCAGCCTTTTATTTTTTTTCCACCACTTCGTTAGATGCAAAAGGGCAGATATCGGAAAATTATTCATTATCTCATTCATTATCTGAAGGCAAAATTGAAAACACTCAAGATAGTCGAGAGAGTGAACATCAGATCTATCATTACCAATCAGATTTTACGCAAAGTGCTAAAAGGTTTTCAGGATTTATGGATACATTAGCCAACTTCTTTGATAAAGAAGCGACAAAGTTCTATATCTATAAAATGCCAGAAAATTTAGAACAAGGCATAATGGTGAAATATTATTATCGAATCGATGATGCCAATTCAGCTACAACAAACAATGCAACCTATCGAATCTTCTTAATTATTTCAATTGAAAGGATCTGGATTGAAGGCAGTGACCTAAAACAAGATGAGGTATGGAAAGGGCAGATGCACTTGAACTTAAGTCAACGCATAGATTGGATGGAAGCCGTAAATTTAGGCTATCGTAAACTGTCTCAGTACGTTTTACAGGAGGTAAGCATAAAAAAGCGCGCTAATTTGTTAAATTTTTAATCTCGTATCCATTCAATAGGAAATAAAAAATGGAAATAAAAAATGGAAATAGAAAATGAAAACTAATTATTCACCATCTTCAGCGACTTTTAAGGAAGGCTTATTCTCTGACTGTGCAGGGAAAGTCTGGCTTTCTGACTGAATTATTAATTGATCAACTTTGCTTACAGAAGGGCATCCCCTGTCGTACCATTGGGTTAAGATATGTCTTAAATAGCTACCTCGTGTGATGCCTGTTTTTTTGGATCGTTCGTCGATAATAGCCAATATTTCTTTATTTATGCTTGTAGAAATATAGGCCATATTTTTGCCAGGTGAATTAGTCTTAGACATCTCCTTTAAGAAATAAAATTAGCACAAGTATTGCAAGAATATATCATTGACCAATGTTAGAATCATATATATCTTGCAAGACATATATGATAGCTATTAAATCATGAAAAAGCACAATATACAGGAGAAGGTACCCATGTCTATTATATCGACTCAAATACCAGAGGAGATTGCTGATGCAATCAAAGCTCAAGCTGAGTCAATGGAAGTGACGCCTTCTTGGTTAGTACGTAAAATTATTAAATCGTATATAAATCAATCTCAATTGCTTAAGCTTAATGAAATTGAGGAGATTAAAGATTTTAAAAATATATCTAAGTTGTAATCTTTGAATCTATTTTAGAGTGTTCGAGTGTTCGAGAGTTAGAATGCTTAGGATAATTACATTCACGCCTAAAGTCAGTATAAAGTAAGAATGAAATAAGTATCAAGTAAGCACAGTCTGAGGTACTTTTACTTTGTACCATACTATCGAATTTTCTTGCCAATGACTCAGGCATATAACTATTTATTCGACCTTACGTTTAAGCACAATTAATGGGCCTGTAGCTCAGTGGTTAGAGCAGGGGACTCATAATCCCTTGGTCGTGGGTTCGAGTCCCACCGGGCCCACCATTGTTTAAACTTAAATTGTTTAAAAATTTTTAGGGTTTAAGCGTTTAAAAAGAGTTAAAGAAATTTGTATGCTTGCTTGACAGTAGCCAAACAATCTTTTTTATCTATTCTTCTTTTATAAATACGATTACTTATTATGAAACCGACATATCGTCCTTCAAAAATCAAAAGAGCTAGAAAATTTGGCTTCCGTGCACGCAATGCGACTCGTAGTGGTCGTAAGATCCTTGCTGCCCGCCGTGCTAGAGGACGCAGTCGCTTAGCGGCTTAATTACGGCCTTAATTTAAATATGGGTATTCCTAAGGAATTTCGCATAAAAAATAGTAACGAATTTTCTTCTATCCGTAATAGTGGCTTACGTCGTGTATTGCCTCATTTTATAACTCAATTAAAATTTGTAGATTCGGATAAGCAAGAATCCACCCAAGCAACTCGATTGGGGATCATTGTAAGTCGTCGTGTGGGAAATGCAGTTATTCGTAATCGGGGTAAGCGAATTTTCCGAAGACTATTTTATAAGCATCATTTGCTTTTGCCTGTAGGAAGTCAGTTGATTGTTGTTTTACGTCTGGGTTTTGACAGGGTGAGCTTTGCAAAATTAGAAAGTGATTTTGTGGAAACTTGTGCTTGGTACGGAAAAAAATTCACACAAAGTCATAAAATAGGATGAGATCGTTGGCTTCGAGAATATTGGTATTTGTCTGCGTTTCGATGATTCGAGTGTATCAGCTGATTATATCACCCTTGAAGCTTTTTCTTTTTGGTATGCAGTCATCGTGCCGTTTTTACCCTTCATGCTCAAGTTACGCCAAGGATTCATTTTTACGATTTGGTATTGTCAAGGGTGCTTATTTCGCAATCAATCGTGTGTGTCGTTGTCATCCATGGAATGAGGGAGGGGTGGATCCTGTTCCTCATAAAGGATGTGACCGATGCTAAATTTTTAAATTTCAAATAATGGATACAAAGAATACAATCTTAGGAATATTTTTCATTGCTGCAGGAATGATCATACTTTTCATGCAATCTAAATCGATGGAGGAATCACAGATGCAGACGAGCATGTCTGAAGTATCTAGTGCTAGTGTTACGGATAATGAATCGATTAGTGCAGGGTATGGGGATACAGATGCCACAGAGGAGGTTAATGGCTTTAATGAAGTTTTTGAAGTAGCGGATACCAATAATGTGGTGGCGAATGAGTTGGACAGTGAAATTCTTAAAGAAAGTAGGGTTTACTCTATTGCTAATGAATATCTTGAAGTGAAGTTGACAGATGCGGGTGCAGCGATTCAGGAAATCAATTTTTTAAAGGCGAAGCGTGGCGAATTGGATAGTTTTGTTTTCAATAAGCATGGTCAGGTATCTTCTTTAGCTTTAAGTTTTGAAAAAAGTGGGCGTCTAAAATTATTGAATGTCGGTTATCAAGTTGAGCGACATACTGAAGATCAAATTGTTTTTATTTATAAATCTGAAGATGGCTTGGTCGTTCGAAGAAGTTTTGCTCTGAATGAATCGAATGAGGAGCCGTATTTAATCACGCACAGTTCAACGATCCGAAATGACAGCGAACAAGACCTGATATTCAAAAACCTCTATTTAAATCTTGGTACGGTATTTCCTATCAATGAAAAAGAATTGGAACATTTTTTAACGGTTGGAACTTTTGATGGAAATAAAACCAAATTCACTCCAATTAATAAAGTTAAAGACAGTCGAGCTTTGTCGGCGAATAATTTCGGCGATTTGAATAATGGGCTGATTCAGGAAGGTCGCTTTGATTGGGTGTCTATTCAGAATCAATATTATGTCGGTTTGTTATCCTCATCTATTCCTGCAAAAAGAGTTCAGGTGCTGCCTGTTTATGATGAGAATGAGCAAGAGCTGGGTATTTCGAGTAATGTAGCCTTTTCTTTTGATACGATTGCTTCTAAAAAGAATCGTAGCCTAGAGGTAAAATTTTACGTTGGGCCGAAAGAATTTAAGCGTTTGCAAGGTCTTGGGAACTATCAGGACAAGGTGATGCAATTCGGTTGGTTTGGCTTTTTTAGTAAGTTGTTACTTTATTTCATGTCCTTGATTCATTCTTTTGTGCCGAATTGGGGTTGGTCAATTGTGATCATGACTATCATCATTAAGTTGATTTTCTGGCCGTTGACAGGTAAAGCAGCGGAATCGCAAAAAGGTATGGCTAAGATTCAAGCTCCTATGGCTGAATTGAAGAAAAAGTACGAAAAGAATCCTCAGAAATTGCAGCAGGAAACGATGAAATTATTTCGTGAGCATGGGGTGAATCCTTTAGCAGGTTGTTTTCCGGTTTTGATCCAAATGCCGATATTTCTTGGGCTTTTCTATATGTTGCGTACTGCAGCAGAATTGCGATACGAATCTTTTTTATGGGTGGCAGATTTATCTCAAGCAGATACGATTGCCGTGGTCGCTGGTTTTCCCATCAATCTTTTCCCTATCCTTATGGGAGTGACGATGTTTTATCAGATGCAGATCATGCCTGTCTCGCCAACAGCAGATCCTTTACAACAAAAGATTTTTAAATTCATGCCGTTCATATTTTTGGTTTTCTTATATAACTTTTCTTCTGGATTGGTTATCTATTGGACGACGCAAAATATCTTAACAATCATTCAACAAAAGATGATTCACAATAAGAAGGAATCGATTGTTGTGGATGATGATCGAGTGCAAAATGCTCAATCAATTAAAGCAAAAGTAAGCCCTTTAAAAAAGAAATCTCGCAATCAAGGGTAAAATGATTGTATTTTAGGTTCTAGAATTATCCAAACTTTAATCTTTTTTTAATCATGTCAGGACATAGTAAATGGGCTACAATCAAACGCCATAAAGCGGCAGTTGATACCAAACGTGGTAAAATTTTTAGTGTGATTAGCAAGGAGCTTACTCTTGCGGCACGAGATGGAGGAGGCGAAGTTGAGTTTAACCCTCGTCTGCGAACTTTAGTTCAAAAAGCTAAAGCAGCCAATATGCCTGCTGATAATGTCGATCGTGCAATTAAAAAGGGAACAGGTGAATTGCCGGGTGTCGTTTATGAAGAGAATTTATACGAAGGTTATGGAGCGGGCGGTGTCGGCTTCGTGGTAGAGGTGACTACAGATAACAAAAATCGCTCTGCTTCAGAGGTACGAAGTACCATGAGTAAAAATGGAGGCAACTTAGCCGGTGTTGGGGCCGTGGCTTTCCAATTTGAACGAAAGGGACAATTTATTATCGAAGCGAGTGTCATTGATGAAGAGAATTTAATGGAAATTGCCTTGGATGCGGGTGCTGATGATATCAAAAATGAAGAGGATCATTTTGAAGTGCTTTGTGCAATTGGTGATTTCGATAATGTTTCACAATCGCTTGCGGCTAAAGAAATTTCCTGCGTTTCCTCTGAATTAGTTTATTTACCTAAGGTGAATATGCCGGTTAACGATATCGACACAGCTAGGAAGGTGCTGCACTTAATTCAAGTGTTAGATGATTTAGAAGATGTTAAGGCTGTGCATACGAATATGGAATTAGCTGACGGCTTAACTTTAGATTAAGGAGATACAGACCTGCTTGTATTGTCTTGTCTGAGAGCCATCATTTTAAGGGTAGGATGAATTTTTATCATGCATTTTAACGTTTCGAGCTTTTTGTCAACCCAGGCGAATGAAAAGCCTGATGCAAAGGCTTTAATTTATTCCTATAAGCCGAATTTTTGGTCTCTTCCGACTTATGTGGATGTGAGCTTCAAGGAATTAGATGCAATGGTAGATGCTGTAGTGCATCGATTTGTGTCTTTAGGTATCGCACGTGGCACTCGTGTTTTATTAATGGTGAAACCGGGGCTAGAACTCATTCAAATTGTTTTTGCATTGTTGAAAATAGGGGCTGTGCCAGTTGTGATTGATCCGGGAATGGGCATAGGGCGTTTTTTTGAATGTGCGAAGCAATCAAAGGTGGATGCGATTATCGGGGGAACGCTTGCAATTAATTTGGCGAAATGGTTTTTACGAGCTCATGGAAGTATCGAGAAAGCGATTACTATAGATACACAGTTTAAACGTTCGCTTAAAAAGCATCTGGGGGTGAATCGATATGATGCAGTCGAAGTGAGTAAGGATGAATTAGCCGCGGTGTTGTTTACTTCCGGCTCTACAGGCAAAGCTAAAGGCGTGTGTTACACACACAGTATGTTTTATGCTCAGATTCAATTAATCAAGGAAGAGTACGGAATTGAATCGGGCGAAGTGGATTTACCGATGTTGGCGGTTTTTGCCTTATTCAATCCAGCTTTGGGAATGTGTACAGTTGTGCCTGAGATGAATCCAAGTCAGCCTGCTAAAATAAAGCCTAAAAAAATTGTTAATTCTATTTTAAGAAACCATATTACGAATAGTTTTGGCTCACCTATTATTTGGTCGATTGTTCTAAACTATTGTAAGGCCAAACAAATCACGCTTCCGTCTTTGAAGCGAGTGATTATGGCCGGTGCTCCTGCTCCACAAGCATTATTGGAGGAATTAAAAAAATATATACCCAATGGCGAAATCTTTACGCCTTACGGGGCAACCGAAGCTTTACCCGTCAGTTCATTATCAGCGACCGAAATTTGCGAAAAGCAGGTGGGTGAGTTTGCCAACAGTCGCAGAGGGAATTGTGTAGGACGAGCTTTGCCTAATCTTAAGATTCAAATTATAGAGCCTGAAGAAGGTCCTATCGCTTCAATTGCAGATGTGAGAAAATGTGCCTTTGGTAGGATTGGAGAAATTATTGTCGCTGGGCCGACGGTGACTCAAAGGTATGATCAACTAGAAAGTGCGACAGAATTATCAAAAATAAAGGATAATGGCTTTTTTTGGCACCGCATGGGAGACGTAGGCTGGATGGATGAAGCTGGATATTTATGGTTTTGTGGACGGAAGGCTGAACGAGTCATGACTAAGGAAGATATCTTAGAGACTGTATGTTGTGAAGCCATCTTCAACCAGTTAGACTGTGTGTCTAGAAGTGCATTGATTGATTTAGGCGAGGGTAGAGCGGGAATTGTCATTGAACCTGAAGCAGAGTATTTCCCCAAAACAAATCGAGCGCTTCAATCCTTTAGAAAAATCTTAATTGAATGTGCTTTAAGTGATCCTTTAACGGTATCGATTAAAGATTTCTTTTTTAAAAAGCAATTTCCTGTGGATGTCAGGCATAATGCAAAAATACACCGATTAAGCTTAGCCAAAGAGTTTCGTAAAGATTTGAAACCTTTTGGACCGTAAGAAAATCGAAAAACTATTTAGTATTTTCTTTTTTTTGTTTTATTTGATCCGATAAAACAATCATGAACATATTACAAGCGAACCAAAATGTAGTAGAAATGGGAACGGCTGCAAAGCAGGCTTGTAATTGAGCAATGGTAGGGTCAGGTGAAAATGTAAAAGGTTTGAGTATTATCGACATTAAAATAAATACTCCGATGCTCAAAATGATCCCTATCATGATTTGAGTCTTGCTTAGCAATTTTTGATATTGAAGTTCTCGCATATCAAAAACAGAAATTGTTATTCCTCTATCTGTCAAAGCGAAATTGTGAATTATATTTAATAATTAAGCTCTTGAAATAAAAACAAATCCTGTTCATTTATTATATTTTAACATTTTTATATGAGTGCACTCTTTATCAGTTTATTGACTTTAGTTTTAATTTTAATCTCCGTCTTTGTTGTTTTTTTAGTTTTGATGCAAAAAAGCCAAAGTGGAGGAATGGGATCTGCTTTTGGCGGCGGTATGGCTGAATCAGCATTTGGTTCCGACACTTCTAATGTTTTAACTAAGGCTACGATCTACACTTCTATTGCATTTTTCACTATCGCATTAATCTTATATCTTATGTACCAAAGCAGTGCATCGGATCAAGAGATTGGATTAGATGTAGAAGCAATTACCACAATCATTGAAGAAGCGGTTGTTGAAGATTCCGAAGAAAGCACAGCGGAATAGGTAAACGATAGATCAAATTTAGTTATGGGCAACGTACGTGATTGGATTCGAATCACTTTTTTACTTTTCCCTTGTTTCTTTTTCTGTGCAAATGTTGCGCACTCTTTAAGTATACATACAAAAAAAGATTTATCAAAATCTCGTTCCTTAGAACGATTATCACTTGAAGAAGCCAATGCACAAATAGCGTTGCTACGTTCGCATCAAAAAATCGAGTCATGTATGATCTCTTTTGACTTTATCCAAAGAAAAAAGGACAGCGTGAAACCTACGACGACTCAAGGAGTATTGTTACTTGCGTCTTCCAATCAGAAGATATTCAAGAGATTATTTTTAATCGATAAAGAGGGGAGTGTTCTAGTTGATTATATTTTCCATCAGAGTGATGTGAGTAAGGCTTGGAAACGATTAGCTTCACAAAGCGTATTTACTTTGATCGATGAAAGCGAAATGTTTTCGGAATTATCTAAAGATATCTTATTTAGACCTGTTGATGTCTTAATGCCTTATATATATTGGAATGAATTTAGTTATGAAGGTCCGAAAACTTACGGAATAAGCAGTGTGATTCAGAATTATATTTTTAGTGCAGAAAATTCACCTGCATTTATGTCTCAAGGGGTTTCATCAGTGAGAGTGTCTGTAGATTCTAAATACAGTAGTGTACGAAAAATCGAATATTTAAATGGCACTAATATATTAAGTGAACTGTTTGTGTCTGGTGTTAAAAAATTTGAAAATTTATGGATGATTAGTCGTTTAGTTTTTAAAGATAAAAATAATAAAACAATTTTTAAAGTTAAGGAAGCGAGTGCTTTACCCAAAGAAGAAATTTTTCTTTTTTTTGATCCGAGTAATGTTAAAGATGAAAATATAAATTTATTTTTTGATTAACTATTTAGCTTTTTTCTTACTGAATTTTATATTGACGAAATGAGGTCTAAGCCATAACTCATAGTATAGCATTTTTTAATTTTTAAATAATCTTAAAATGTTTGTTTTGTTCTTTCTTAAATAATTCGCACGCCTTGTTACAAATTGTAGAATTTATAATTCAATGAATCAGTCGGGACACTTTCACTTTTCATATTTCAAGTATTCATTCAAAATTTTCATTCCTAAAAAAATAGGATACACATTATTAAACTACAATTAATCTATTTAATTTTTTGACGAAAAATTTCCACTGATAGAATCAATTTATTTTATCGGAAAGCTCTATCTACGTTTGTTAACAACCAAATAAAAATTATGCCTAAGAAGAAAACTACTAAAAAAACGCCAGCTAAGAAAAAAGTGGCAAAAAAACCAGTTGCTAAAAAAGCACCTGCGAAGAAGAAAGCACCTGCAAAGAAGGTAGCTAAGAAAGCACCAGCTAAGAAGAAAGCACCCGCAAAAAAGGTAGCTAAGAAGGTGGTGAAGAAAAAAGCACCAGCTAAGAAAAAAGCACCAGCAAAGAAGGTAGCTAAGAAAGCAGTGAAGAAAAAAGCGCCTGCTAAGAAGAAAGCACCAGCGAAGAAGGTAGCTAAAAAAGCACCTGCGAAGAAGAAAGCACCAGCAAAGAAGGTAGCTAAAAAAGCACCTGCGAAGAAGAAAGCACCAGCAAAGAAGGTAGCTAAGAAAGTAGTGAAGAAAAAAGCGCCTGCTAAGAAGAAAGCACCAGCGAAGAAGGTAGCTAAGAAGGTGGTGAAGAAAAAAGCGCCTGCTAAAAAGAAAGCACCAGCAAAGAAGGCAGCTAAGAAGGTGGTGAAAAAGAAAGCACCAGCTAAGAAAAAAGCACCAGAAAAGAAGGTAGCTAAGAAGGTGGTGAAGAAAAAAGCACCTGCTAAGAAGAAAGCACCGGCCAAGAAGGTAGCTAAGAAAGCAGTGAAGAAAAAAGCACCTGCTAAGAAGAAAGCACCTGCTAAGAAGAAAGCACCAGCAAAGAAGGCAGCTAAGAAAAAGAAGTAATTTCTAAAAAAGTTTTTTTCTAAAATTCTTAGGTAAAGCTTGCCTTAATTGAGGCAGAAATTTCAATCAGCGTTCATAGGTAGATTTATTTCTACTTATGAGCGCTTATTTTTTTATTATAACAAAGTAATTTTTTAAAATGCATAATTTATCAGTTTGGGCAAAGGGTGTTTCTCCATCGCCAACTTTAGCGGTTGATGCTAAAGCAAAGGCATTGAAAGCTGCGGGAGAATCAGTATGTGGATTTGGAGCGGGGGAACCTGATTTTGATACACCAGAGTTTATTAAAAAAGCGGCAGAAAAAGCCCTCAAGGATGGCATGACCAAATATGCCCCAGCTGCAGGTGTCCCGGCTTTAAGATCTGCGATTGCCGAAAAATATGCCCGTGATAATGGATTAGTCGATACAGAGGCTGCCCAGGTAATTGTCAGTCCAGGTGGAAAATTTTCATGCTATTTAGCAATTCTTTCTGTGGTCAGTCCAGGAGATGAGGTGATTATACCGGCCCCTTATTGGGTGAGCTATCCTGAGATGGTAAAATTATCAGGAGGTGTGCCAAAGTATATTACTACAGAAATGGAAGATGGGTTTAAGATCAATGCGGAGCAGTTTAAGGCAGCAATTACGGATAAAACTCGTATGGTGATTTTAAATAGTCCCTCTAACCCAACGGGAGCAATTTATACAAAATCAGAACTAGAAGCTATTGTAGCAATCGCGATTGAACATAATATTTATATTTTATCGGATGAGATTTATGAATACTTATTGTATGATGGTGTGGAGCACTTCAGTCCGGCATCATTTTCTAAGGAAGCTGAAAATTTAACGATTACAGTATCGGGTTTCAGTAAAACATTTTCTATGACTGGGTGGCGTTTAGGAACATTAGTAGCACCTCTCGAAATTGCCAAAGCTGTTGGTAGTTTACAAAGTCAGACCTCTTCAAATGCGACAACTTTTGCTCAGTATGGTGCTTTGGCAGCTTTGCAGGAATGGGATCAATCACTTTCTGCGGTACAAGGTATGTTGAAGCATTTTGATCGTCGACGCATTATGCTATTAGATGGGTTAAAAGCCATACCTGGAATCGAGTGTAATCGATCTGAAGGAGCGTTTTATTTATTCCCTCGTATGAAGAATTTAGGAATAAGTAGTATAGAGTTTGCAGATAAGCTTCTTGAAGATAAAAAAGTAGCAGTTGTTCCTGGTGAAGCCTTTGGTGCACCTGGGTATATGCGTTTAAGTTATGCAACCTCTGATGAAGTGATCACTGAAGGTTTGAAACGCCTAAATGAGTTTTGTGCAAATTTTAAAGGATAAAAAAGTTTTATGAATACAGGGGAAAAAATCATATACACAATTACTGATGAGGCACCAGCTCTGGCCACCTTTTCTTTATTACCAATTATTCAAGCCTTTACTAAAAAGGTAGGTATTCAAGTTGAGACACGAGATATATCTTTGGCGGCTAGAGTTTTATCACAATTCCCTGATTGTCTCTCTTCTGAGCAAAAACAAAGAGATGATCTTTCAGAATTGGGCGAATTAGCAAAATTGCCCGAGGCTAATATTATCAAGCTCCCTAATATCTCTGCCTCTATTCCTCAGTTGAAAGATTGCATCCAAGAATTACAAGCGAAAGGGTATGCTATTCCCGATTATCCAGAAAGTCCTGATAGTGATGAAGCAATTGAAATTAAGAAACGCTATGATAGTGTTAAAGGGAGTGCGGTGAATCCGGTATTGAGAGAAGGTAATTCCGATAGACGTTGTTCGCCTGCAGTGAAAGCCTATGCCAAAGCTAATCCACATTCTATGGGTGCTTGGGAATCCGCTAGCTGTTCTAAGGTTTCAAGTATGAGTGCTGGTGATTTTTTTGAAAACGAGCAATCGCTTACCCTAGAGAATAATCAGGCAGTTTCTATTCAGCTTCACACCAATGATGGTGAAGTGATCATCCTTAAAGAATCATTAGATTTAATTAAAGGTGAGGTTTTAGATGCAAGTTTCTTAAGTGTAAAAAAGCTTAGAGAATTTTTTAAAGATCAAATAAGAATATCGAAAGAAGAAGGGCTTTTGTTTTCATTACATATGAAAGCAACAATGATGAAGGTCTCAGATCCGATTATTTTTGGTCACGCCGTATCTGTTTATTTTGAATCAGTTTATAATCAATACCATGAGCTTTTCAATGCTCTTGGTGTGAACGAAAGAAATGGCTTGGGCGATGTATTAACACGCCTAGAAGATGCGGAAGCTTCTGAGAAAGAGTCAGTACTCGAAGCCATTGCTTCATGCCTGGATTCCGGCCCTGATATAGCTATGGTGAACTCAGACAAAGGAATCACTAATTTACATGTGCCTAGTGATGTTATTATCGACGCATCGATGCCTGCTGCGATTCGAACTTCGGGTAAAATGTGGAATTTAGCAGGCAAATTACAGGATACAAATTTTGTGATTCCAGATCGTTGTTACGCAGGTGTATATGCTGAGACAATTCGCTTTTGTAAGGAACACGGTGCCTTTGATCCTAAAACAATGGGTACGGTTTCCAATGTAGGCTTAATGGCGAAGAAAGCAGAGGAGTATGGTTCTCATGATAAGACTTTTGAAATTGCCAAAGATGGCGTGGTTAAAATTTTAAATAAAGCTGGCGAAACGCTCTTAGAACATAATGTTTCCGAGGGAGATATTTGGAGAGCTTGCCAAGTGAAAGATGCCGTTGTGAAAAATTGGGTAGAGCTTGCTGTCGAGCGTTCAAGAGATACAGGAGATCCTGCAATCTTTTGGTTGAATATAGAGCGTGCTCATGATGCCGAACTGATTGAAAAAGTAGAACAACATCTATCGAGCTTAAACACAGATGGTTTGGAAGTGAAAATTTTAGCCCCAGTCGAAGCTTCTCGCTACACATTAGAAAGAATGCGAATCGGTAAAGATACTATTTCTGTAACGGGTAATGTTTTGCGTGATTATTTAACCGACCTTTTCCCTATTTTAGAATTGGGC
Organism: Opitutia bacterium; assembly: GCA_029248665.1. Taxonomy (GTDB): domain Bacteria; phylum Verrucomicrobiota; class Verrucomicrobiia; order Opitutales; family Coraliomargaritaceae. The sequence goes on from JAQWIW010000012.1 coordinate 12,709, forward strand.
ACGAGTGCTAAGATGTTATCCATCGTACCTTTAATGAATGGAGGTGGCTTATTTGAAACAGGGGCTGGTGGCTCTGCCCCTAAACATGTTCAACAATTTACCGAAGAAAATCATTTGCGTTGGGATTCTCTCGGAGAGTTTTTGGCTTTAGGTGTCTCTCTCGAGCATTTAGCAAAAACTTTTAATAATGATAAGGCCTCTATTTTAGCTTCGGCCTTAGATCAATCTATCGAGAAATTTTTGATGGAAAATCGATCACCTTCTCGGAAGACAGGTGAATTAGATAACCGAGGCAGTCACTTCTACCTGACATTGTACTGGGCTGAAGCCATGAAGGCACAAACAGCTTCTCCGGAACTAGCTGAAGCGTTCTCAGGCTTATTTGAAGAATTGAATGAAGCCAGTGAGGCAATCATTAGCGAACTGAATACTGTTCAATCGAATGCGGTTGATTTAGAGGGCTATTTTCAGCCAAATGAATCTCTTGCGGTTAAGTTCATGCGACCATGCAGTAAATTCAATGCTTTGATTGATGCTTTTAAAGTTTAGCTAGATTGAGCGATACTTTTTATATCCTCGCCACTTGGCTTTTGATAAACTCGTAAGTTGAATTCGTGTAATACTGAATAAAGGTGATCAAAAATATCACTCTGAATAGATTCATAGGCGATCCAGTCAGTTGTAGCTGAATAAGTCCATATTTCTAGAGGGATACCTCCTTCCGTTGGCTCTAATTGTCTGACGATTAAAGTTAATTCACTGTTAACGCTTGGATTCTTTTTTAGGTATTCAAAGCAATAGGCTCTAAAGGTTCCAATATTAGTAAGGCGTCTTTGTATCTGTATATTTTTCTTAGAATTAGGCGTGTCTGAATTGTTATAATCCTCTAGCTCTTTTTCTTTTTGATTAAGATATTCTTTTAGAAGCGGTAATTCATTAAATGTGTCCATTAAATCACTTTTTACAAATTCGATAGAATTGGCATCAATAAGAATAGAGCGTTTAATTCTTCTTCCCGCAGATTGCCCCATTTGTCTCCAATTTTTAAAAGAATTAGAAATCAAAGTTTGCATAGGAATTGATGAAATTGTTTGATTCCAATTTTCAACCTTCAGGGTGGTCAATGTAAAGTCTTTGACGACACCATTTGTATCATGGCTTGGGATTTCAATCCAATCACCTACCTGAATTAAATTATTGGCGGATACTTGCACACCCGCAACTAAGCCTAAAATAGGGTCTTTAAAAATAAGTAATAGTACGGCAGTTAAGGCACCAAGTCCTGAAATAAAAAACAATGGCGATTTGCCTAATAAAATGGATAAAATAAATATGACCCCGAAGAAATAAAGAATGAGTTTCAGTGCCTGAATAAGGCTTTTTGTCGGGAATCTCTCGGCAAACTTTGATTGGGTTAAAAGGGTATTTGCGAAATTTAATAAAGCATCGACGATAGATATAGCAGCAATGATTACAAGGAGGTTTAAAATACTGTGATTAAAAGCAAAAATTGTTTCTTCCGATGAAAATAAATTCTCGTTAATGCGATGCATAATTGAGAATACAATAATAGATACAATGCGATGTGGGATATAGTTTTTGACAATTAAATCATCGATTTCTGTTTCGGTTTTGCTAGTTAGCTTAGAGATAAGATTTAGGATAATATATTTACCAATAAAAAATAAAATATACCCAATCACCAATAAAATCATGATTGTGCAAATGTGGAGAATTATAGAACTCAACCATTCAGTTGCAATTTTTGCTTCGAGCCAATTTTTTATAGTTTCAGTTATCACATTTTTTAAATAAATTATTGTCTTAATTTTTACAATAAAGATTTAGAAGAGGCTTTAATTATTTTCAGTGTCATTTTCATTGAGATCGCCTAGCAATTTTTTGTGTAATATAAGCTTTTCTTTTTCGCTTTGTAGGAATTTCAAAAAGATTTTATAGCGTTCGCTTACAGATATGGTTTCTAATAAATTCTGTTTCAATTTTCCATTAGTACATAAACTAGCAATAGCTACATCTAGAACATTTTCAGAGTCATCGAGGTTCGCTAAAAAAGGGAGAATGTCTTCTGGAAGATTCGGATCTAATTGAAGCAAATTTTCAATAGAATCAATAAGTGCTGGTTTGATAGCGTCATAATAATTGCCGCTTTTATTTTTTTCTGACGGTATATACTCAATATTAGCTAATGGATAAGGGTTATCCCAAAGTACAGAAAGAATTTTTACCCGTGCCATACCTTGGATAATTAAATGAGATGTTCCATCTGGATTTTTTCGACAAGCTCTAACTATGCCAATCCCCACAATTAATTCCTTGGGTTTGATTTCCTTATTTTCAAAACTGCCTGCTTCTGATGCACCTTTCGCATCTGTATCGGCATTCAACTCCAAGTCAGTAACCGCAAAGATTCGATGACCTTTTAAGACATCGTCTAACATTTGCTTATATCGGTTTTCAAAAATATAAAGTGGTAATATTGCCTGCGGAAATAAAGTAGAATTACTCAGATTCATTATGGGAACCTGTTTCGGAAAGATTTCTTTATTGTAGAGATTTGTCATCGTTAATTTGACTACTTTGCCTATGTCCAATCGTCAGGATGGATTTTGTTTTTATCTAGATGGGTGATATTCTCTGAATAATATACTGCTAATCGAAAATATCGAATCGAATAGTCATTTATTTCTTCATTTATTCTACGGGCTTCTTCATGCAAGATATTTGGGTCACGACCTTTGAGCTCATAAATTTCCTTTATTCCTAGATCAATTAAAGAACGAGTCACCGCAATGTCCATTTTAGGGATACGCATGAGGGGAGACTGTAAGGCCTGATAATCAACTTTTTTTTTATTTCGTAATGAGTTTGCTTTCATTTTTTTACGTAATTTAGTTTCATTTCTTTAAAAAGCAAACAGTGACTTGTGTGACAATTATGAGCCAATAGGGAGAATTTTAGCGACAATAGTGTCAACATGTCGCTATTAGGATGATTTTGATAAGGTTAAATTTTTGATAATAAATTACTTTAATATCTATTAATCAGTTACTTATGAATGTTTAGAATTATTTGGCACGTCAATTGCAATAGAAAAAGCATGTCAAAAATTATAGGAATAGACTTAGGAACAACAAATTCATGTATCTCTGTGATGGAAGGTGGGGAACCAGTGGTTATACCCAATTCAGAAGGTGCCCGTACCACACCATCGATTGTTGCATTTAGTAAAAACGGTGAGCGACTTGTTGGCCAATCGGCAAAACGTCAGGCAGTAACAAATCCTCAAAATACAATATTTTCATCCAAGCGCTTAATCGGAAGAAAGTTTGCGGAAGTGAAAGAGGAAGCCAAGAGCTTACCATATGCAGTGAGCGAAGGTAAGAATGGTGATGCTTATATTAAAGTTGAAGTGAGCGGAAAAGAAGAAGAATTCGCTCCTGAGCAAATTTCAGCGATGATTTTGCAAAAGCTTAAGGCCGATGCAGAAGCCTATCTGGGAGAAAAAGTCACTGAAGCAGTGATTACAGTGCCCGCTTATTTCAATGACGCACAAAGACAAGCTACAAAAGATGCAGGTCAAATCGCAGGACTTGAGGTTAAGCGAATCATCAATGAGCCAACAGCAGCCGCTTTAGCTTATGGCTTGGATAAAGGTAGAGACGAAGTGATTGCAGTTTACGACCTTGGTGGCGGAACTTTTGATATTTCTATTTTAGAAATTGGTGACGGCGTATTCGAAGTTAAAGCAACCAACGGTGACACACATCTTGGTGGTGATAACTGGGATAGTGCTTTGATTGATTTCTTAATTGAAGAATTTAAGAATGAGAATGGGATAGATTTAAGAACAGATAAGATGGCACTACAACGTCTTAAAGAAGAATCTGAAAAAGCGAAAATCGCACTTTCTTCGTCTCAATCAACGGACATTAACCTTCCTTTTATTACCGCAGATGCTTCAGGACCGAAGCACTTAAATGTCACACTCAGCCGTTCTAAATTAGAACAGATTTGTGATGGGCTCTACCAAAGAACGATTGAGCCATTTAAAAATTGCTTGAAAGATTCAGGTCTAAGCAGTTCTGATATCAAGGAATTAGTACTAGTTGGTGGAATGACTCGTGCACCTAAGGTGATCGAAATTGCTAAAGACTTAACTGGTAACGACCCTCATAAGGGAGTGAACCCAGATGAAGTTGTTTCTATTGGTGCTGCGATTCAAGGTGGTGTTCTTCAAGGTGATGTTCGTGACGTGCTCTTACTTGACGTAACACCTTTGACCTTAGCCATTGAAACCGCAGGTGGCGTGGCCACACCAATGATCGAAAGAAATACAACAATTCCAACCAAGAAGAGTAATGTATTTTCAACTTACCAAGATAATCAACCTGCTGTAGACATTGTTGTTTTGCAGGGAGAACGTCCAATGGCTAATGATAACAAGCGCTTAGGTAACTTTAACTTAGATGGCATTCCTCCAGCAGCGAGAGGGGTTCCTCAAATTGAAGTAACTTTTGATATCGATGCGAATGGAATTTTGAATGTCAGTGCGAAAGATAAAGGTACTGGTAAAGAACAGAAGATCACTATCAGCGATTCATCAGGCTTAGACAAAGAGGAGGTCGAAAAACTCAAGCGTGAGGCAGAAGCACATGCATCAGAAGATGCCGAGATCAAAACTAAAGTCGAAGCAAGAAATGAATTAGACAACCTTGTTTATCAGTCAGAAAAACAAATCAGTGAGCAGGGAGATAAAATTCCTGAAGATAAAAAATCTGAACTCGAAACTGCATTAGCTGAAGGTAAGAAGGTACTTGAAAATCAAGATGCAACAGCCGAAGAACTCAATGCTGTGAAAGAAAAGATTTCAACGATTGTTCAAGCGTTTGCACAAGAGATGTATGCTCAAGCAGGTGCCGAGGGAGACCCTAGTGCTCAAGCGGCAGATGCAGCAAATGCGGGTGCTGAAAAAAGTCAGGCAGACACGGATACTGTAGATGCTGATTTTGAAGTTATCGATGACGAGGAAGAGAAAAAGTAATTTAAAATTAAAAAATATCTAAATAAAAATTAATCTATGAAAATAAAACCATTAGGTGAACGCGTTTTACTCAAACGTGTCGAAGAAGATGAGCAAGTCCGTGGAGGAATCATCATTCCTGACTCAGCGAAAGAGAAATCTCAAGAAGCTGAAGTTGTGGCCCTCGGCACTGGTAAAAAAGATGACAATGGAAAAGCAATTCCATTTAATGTGAAAAAAGGTGATAAGGTATTACTGCCACAATATGGCGGTACTGCAGTAAAAATTGATGGAATCGAATACATCCTCGTTGAAGAAGATAGTATTTTAGGAATCGTCGGTTAATTAAAAATACAAAAAATTTAAAGTATACAATAATATGGCTAAACAAATTCTATTTGATGAAGCGGCTCGTAAAAAATTACTAAGGGGAGTGGAAACACTTTCTAAGGCAGTTAAAGTAACACTTGGGCCAAAGGGACGTAATGTTCTTATTGACAAAAAATTCGGTGCTCCGTCTGTAACAAAGGATGGTGTATCAGTAGCGAAGGAAATTGATTTATCAGATCCTTACGAAAATATGGGTGCTCAAATGGTACGTGAAGTTGCTTCTAAGACTTCAGACACTGCAGGTGATGGTACAACAACAGCAACCGTTTTAGCGGAAGCGATTTATCGTGAAGGCATCAAAAATGTCGCCGCAGGGGCCAACCCAGTTTACTTAAAGCGTGGTATTGATAAGGCAGTTGCTTCAGCAACCGTCGCTTTTGCCAAGCTGAGCAAAAAAGTTAAAGATAGCGAAGAGATTCGTCAGGTGGCTACCGTATCTGCAAACTGGGACGGTGAGATCGGTCAGATTATTGCAGAAGCAATGGATCGTGTTGGTAAAGACGGAACGATTACCGTTGAAGAAGCTAAAGGCATCGAAACCTCATTGGATGTTGTTGAAGGCATGCAGTTTGATAAAGGTTACTTAAGCCCTTATTTCTGCACAGATAATGAATCAATGGAAGTTCAGTTCCAAGATGCTTATATCTTAATCCATGAGAAAAAGATTAGCAGCTTAAATGAAATTCTTCCTTTACTTCAAACAGTAGCCAAAACCAACAAGCCTCTTGTCATTATCGCTGAAGATATTGAAGGTGAAGCACTCGCTGCACTTGTTGTGAACAAACTACGTGTAACTTTGAATGTGGCTGCCGTTAATGCTCCTGGATTTGGTGATCGTCGTAAAGCAATGCTTGAAGATATTGCTATCCTTACGGGTGGACGTTGCATCACAGAAGATCTTGGGATCAAACTTGAGAACGTTCAATTGAGTGACTTAGGTAAAGCAAAACGTGTTTCTATTGATAAAGAAAACACAACCGTAGTTGAAGGTGCTGGTAAAAGCTCAGACATCCAAGGTCGTGTGAAGCAGATCCGTCGTCAGATCGAAGAAACAACTTCAGATTACGATCGTGAAAAACTTCAAGAACGTTTAGCTAAAATTGCTGGTGGTGTTGCTGTGATCAATGTTGGTGCACAAACTGAGCCAGAAATGAAGGAGAAAAAAGACCGTGTCGACGACGCATTGCACGCAACCCGTGCGGCAGTTGAAGAAGGTATTCTCCCTGGTGGTGGTGTCGCTTTATTGCGTGCTGCGAAATCAATTGAGAAAACAGCAGTTGAACTCGAAGGTGACGAAGCTCTTGGAGCATCGATTGTCCGTCGTGCCATTGAAGCACCGCTTAGACAGCTTTGCCAAAATGCAGGTGTCGAAGGTTCTTTAGTAGTTGCTGAAGTACTTAAGTCTAAAGGCGGTAACGGCTACAATGTTGCTACGGGTGCCTACGAAGACTTAATTGCAGCAGGTGTGGTTGATCCAGCTAAAGTAACACGTACAGCATTGCAAAATGCAGGTTCTGTTGCTGGTCTTCTTTTAACAACTGAAGCAATGATTACGGATGAGCCTGAAGAGAACTCTGGTGCTCCTGCAATGCCTGATATGGGTGGCATGGGTGGCATGGGCGGTATGGGTGGAATGATGTAATTCAAACCCAGCTTTAAAACTCAAAAGCTTAATTTACAAAGCCCTCCTTTCTTATACGGAATGGAGGGTTTTTTTATGGATAAAAGCCTTGTTCTTGATTGAGAT
>JAQWIW010000013.1 GCA_029248665.1 Opitutia bacterium
TCCCTCTCTCTCCGCCATTTGTGAAGCGATTATGCCTTTTAGAGCGAAGATTAACTTCACTCTAATTGATGGAGCACCTTAGATGGCCTCTCGGACAGATAAATCGAGCCTAAGTGTTTTTATAGCTGGAAAATTATTTAAAATACACTAAACAAAATATGTGAATAAATTTTGGGCATTATTACTTAAACCACGGACATGGATGGCAAAAGTTTTGTTGTTCCTACTGCTTGTTGGTTTTGCTTCATTAGATTTCTTAGAGTCGCTTCAGCCAATCAAAGCATTTTTAGATTCAGGGGATCTTTCCTTTAATATTGGGCAAACTCAAATCTCGGCCTATTTGATGATCAAAGCCGTTTTTACGATTGTGCTTTTCTTTCTAATTACGGGCATACTCTCTGAGTTTGGTGAAAAGCGAATTAAATCCATTCCGGGTATACATTCGAGTAATAAAGCACTGATCAATAAAGCATTTCATATCTTTATCTATTTCTTTGGATTCATTATTGGACTGAATATACTCGGTATCGATTTAACTGCTTTCGCTATATTCAGTGGTGCCATTGGTATCGGAATTGGTTTTGGTCTCCAAAAAATCACTTCTAACTTTATCAGTGGGTTGATTTTGCTCTTTGAAAAATCAATTGAGAATGGCGACATGGTCGAACTATCGGATGGCACTTATGGCTTAATCCGTAAAACCAGTGCTCGCTACACATTGCTTGAAACTTTTGAAGGCAGAGAAATGATGATTCCTAATGAAGATTTCATTATAAACCGAGTCACCAATTGGACGTTCAACAATCGTAAGGGGCGCTTGGAAATAAATATAGGCGTTGCCTATGAGTCCGATATAGAAAAAGCGATGGAACTAATCCTTGAGGCGGCTAAAGAGCACCCACGTTGTATTCACGATCCAGGGCCAAGCTGCTACTTAAAAGAGTTTGCGGACAGCTCGGTTAACTTTATGCTATTCTTTTGGGTGGCTGATGTGTCAAAGGGAAGATATCGGACAAAAAGTGAAGTGATGCTCAGTATTTGGAGAAAGTTCAAAGAGCATGATATCGCTATCCCTTATCCTCAAAGAGATATTCATATAAAAAATCCTGAAGTTTTTAAATGAGTGGATATTGGATATAATAGGAAGCGAATTGCCATAAGAATAAAAAAGATAATCAGACACGGAACGTTTATGCAGTATGCATTTAAATATATAAATATATCTTTAAAATCGTACGAGCCATACCCATTCTTAAGAACTACTGTAACATTCGTTAATACCTTAACAGGTCACAAATATAAGTAGCAGATAGATCATCGCGAAGCGAAGATGACGAATTCTGATGAGCTATCCTGACCGCTCGATTATCTTATCCTATTAAATCAGTGATTTAATGTCTTCAGAGACGAGACGATGCTCCTCGAAATAAATTTTAGATCTGCACCAAAGATGTATGCAACCAGCCATTCCTTGCTTAGGCTATAAAATAGGAATAAATTCATCACCTTGAAACTCTTAAAGGAAGTAGTCCCTTAAACCTTAAATGATTGTTTCTGATGCATACCTTCCCAGATAGTAATTCTATTAGTAGCAAGAGCTATATCGCTATAGTGTTATTCTATTTTTGTTCTTGGTTGTTTTGGAGCACACCGTGTTTGCGTCGAAAAAGAGGCACCGCACTATTAATGCGACTACGGCATCAGATTAATTCAAACAAAAAAAGGATTAAACCATGATCAGAGATACAACAAAAATGCTGGCAATCGTAGGGCTCACACTCGCATTAAGTGCGTCCACCTTTGCCAAAACTCAGGAATATTCACTGGTAATCGATAAAGAGATAGTGAATATAACAGAAAAACCACTCAAACGTATTACGATTAACGGTTTAATTCCTGGGCCGACCTTAGAATTTACTAATGGTGATGAAGCAGTCATTCATGTCACGAATAAGATGAAAGAGGATAGTTCTGTTCATTGGCATGGACTTTTACTTCCCGGCGAAATGGATGGCGTGCCGAACTTTAATGGATTCCCTGCAATTAAGCCGGGTGAAACTTTCACCTATCGCTTTAAAATCCGTCAAGATGGTACCTATTGGTATCACGCTCATTCTATGGCACAGGAACAGGATGGACATTACAGCTCTATCATTATTCACCCCAAAGATGGCCATATAATCAAAACAGATTGGGACTATGTTGTTCTTATCTCAGATTTCCATGAGGACGAAGGTAATACCATCATGGCCAACTTAAAAAAAACATCAGAATACTACGTGTATGTTCGTAGGACCTTGGGTGATTTTTTCTCAAGCGTAAAGAAAGATGGCTTCAGTAAAGCATGGGAAAATGCCAAAATGTGGGGTAAAATGCGTATGTTGCCAACGGATTTAGCCGATATCAGCAACTACACTTTTCTTGTAAATGGCAAAACACCCGATCAAAACTGGACTGGCTTATTTAAGCTCGGTGAAAAAATTCGCCTGCGTTTTATCAATGCTTCGGCCACGTCATTATATGATATACGTATCCCCGGACTTAAAATGACGATTGTAGCCGCTGATGGTCAGCAAGTTGAACCGGTAACAATCGATGAGTTCCGCTTTGGCGTTGCTGAAACCTATGATGTGATTGTCGAGCCTCAAGAGGATAAAGCCTACACCATTGTAGCAGAATCAATTGATCGCACAGGCTTTGCTTTGGCGACGCTAGCCCCACGGGAGGGAATGCGTGGTGAAAAACCAAAACACCGCCCGATGAGTTTGCTGACGATGGCCGATATGGGTATGGATCACGATATGTCAGGTATGGATCAGAACACTCATGATATGCCAGCAATGGACCATTCCAACATGGATCAAAACCAAATGAAGCAAGAAGGTCACCATATGGGTATGAGTATGGGTCAGGGTAAGAGTATGGGTAAGGGCAAGGGTATGGGCTCAATGGATGATTCGTCAAATTCCGCCAACACAACAGGCTCACCCGCTAAAGATTTTGTCACAGGTGTTCCCGGTAGCGGATGGGCAGATGCAAATACACCTGCAGGACAAAAGGTGCTCAGCTATAAAGATCTACGCTATGCCGGGATTCAAAAAGACCAGCGTATGCCAGAGCGTGAGATCACCGTACGTCTAGGAGGCAATATGGAGCGCTATATCTGGATGTTAAATGGTAAGAAGTTTGAGGAATCTGAACCGATTAGCCTGAATTACAATGAGCGCGTTCGATTAACCTTTATTAACGATACTATGATGGCTCACCCCATGCATTTACATGGTATGTTTATGCAGCTCGAAAATGGTCAGCCCATGTCCAAGATGCCTAACAAACACACCATCATTATTGCCCCTGGTGATACATATTCTGCCCTCGTAACCGCAGACGAAGCTGGTGAGTGGGCATTTCACTGTCACTTGCTGTACCATATGATGGCAGGAATGATGAACAAGGTTGTCATTGCCAAGTTGGATAAGTCGCAAGTGCCTGTTAAACCCAATCCCTCTCAAACACAGAAGATGATGGACCATCCAGTCCACACCGCCCCACACCACAATAATCAAGGAGAGCACAATCATGCGCATTAAAAAACCTATACTCGTGGGCTTATGTGCCACTACATTCTTCACTTCGGCTTTTGCAGGGAAAGAACATGTCAGTACTGTTTATCAGACCTTTAACTTGGAAATAGGCCTAGGAGGCACAGATGATGGCGCAGGTATTGCCCATTGGGACTTTGATGGCTGGATTGGTACAGATGAAAACAAACTCAAATTAAAATCCAAAGGCGAACGTGAGAACGGAGTAACCAATCAAGCCGAATTCTGGGCAACATATAGCCACAAAATTGACACATTCTGGGACGTGCAAATCGGGATTCGCCAAGACACGCAGCCAGACCTACTAACCTACGGTGTGATTGGATTGGAGGGGCTTGCTCCCTATTTCTTTGAAACCGAATCGCATCTTTTTGTGAGTGAAGATGGTGATGTGAGTGTGCGCATTCGTCATGAAAAAGAATTTCTCATCTCGCAAAAGCTGATTGCCCAGCCTTATGTTGAGGCAAACCTATTCGCTCAAGATGTGCCTGAACTTGAAGTAGGTTCTGGTTTATCCAATGCAGAATTTGGTTTACAAACCCGCTATGAATTTACCAGAAGCTTTGCACCTTATATCGATGTGAAATACGAGCGAAAATTCGGTGATACATCGTCCATTGCTAAAAATAATAGTGAAGCTAAAGACGCAGTTGTCGGGACTATTGGTGTCAAATGGATGTTTTAAGAGGATGATTATTCTGAGATGAAAACCACCAACCAATCGATTTCAGGAAACTTGTACATTTTTACGGACTGATTGGACGATGGCTTTTTGTTTCAATTAGGCTATTCATTAAGCTTAAATGAGTTCAGGTGAAAAGGTTTCAATTTTATAAGGGTGATTGAATCCAAGCATTTCTCATCATTTATTGAGAGCTGGTTTTACTTTACGTGAATGAGAATTAGGTTATTTCTCTATTACTTTATGAAACGTTTTCTAACAGTCTTTTGTATTGTGAGTGTGCTTTTGGGTTCAATTTTTGCTTATGTGCAGTTGGGGCCGATTCGGACGGTACTGGGTATCCAGAAATCTTTTCATGAGGGGGATGTTGAATCATTGAATGATTCGATTAATTTTGAATCTGTTCGGGCTAGTTTGAAGGTGCAGGTGCGTGATCAAATTGACGGACAAAATTTCTTTGAGTCGGAGAGTCCTCTTTTGCAAACGCTTTATTTCAGTTTCTCTTATTCTTTAATGGATAGCATGGTCGATGAATATTTGAAGCCTGAGACTCTTCATTCACTCTTTGATCTTTCTGAGGATGAAAACGATGCACTGATAGGGTTAGAAAACCGGGCAGAATCATTTACGGATGAAGGTGAGGGACAAAATTGGATGGCTATTGCCCTTGAATACCAAGCACTTTGTGATTTTGAATATTCTTCTTGGGATACGTTCGAGGTGAAGATAAAGGAAACGATTACTGAGCCGGTATCGTTTGCCTTATTTGCGGGAACTCGAGTTCGTTTTCAACGGAGTGGTGTGGATTGGAAAGTATATGATATTATTTTCCCAAAATCCTTTTTTCAAGCGAGCTTAGATAAGGCGGGACTGAATTAATAGGACTGAATTAATAGGACTGATTTTTTGTTCCTAAAGCACTATTTGCGTAAAAGGGGTTGTTTGCTTTTTCATGACCAACTGTGGTCAGTGGTCCGTGTCCTGGAGCAAGTATAGTGTCATCAGCGTGTGATAAAATATGGGAGCGGTTTATTTCCAAGGCTTGCTTATAATTCTCTTGGCTATGGATACCTCCTTGAGAATGGGCGAATAGTGCATCACCGACAAATATTACGGGTTGGTTTAGTCCTGTGACTTTGAAGCTGATTCCATCATCGGTATGTCCTGGCGTGCGGTAGGCTTCAATTTCAAAGGGGCCGTGTGTTTGTGGTGTCTCTTTGTCTAATAGGCTGAATGCGTATTGAGAATCAATAGATTGCTTGGCTGCGTATATGGATGCTTGGGGATAGCGTTCAGTGTACTTATTTAAGGCCCAGATGTGGTCTTTATGTTGGTGTGTGATGAAGATGGCAGTTAGATCTAGAGATTTGTTTTTGAGGTACTCTAAGCTAGCTGCGGCATCGGTTCCTGTATCGAAGAGTAGGGTGGTTTTACTGGTAACATCGACTAATAGATAATGATTTACCGATAGCGTCTGATTTGGGCGATAGGTGAATGTTGACTGATGCTGTTGCAATCCTTCTAAAGAAATTTTGGGTGGGTGTGAACTATTGTTCGCATGATTTTTAAGAGATGGGAAGTCTAAGTGCAAAATCTGTGCTAGGGATTTGAGTGTGTTTTCGCAGTATTTTCCTTTGAAAAAACAGCTTATTTCTTCGATTGGTAGTTTAGTTAATTGAGCTATTTTCTTTTCACCTAGACCGTGCCCCACAGAGGCCTTTTTTATTATATCTAGGTAAGTATCTTCGAGTTGAATCATAAAAAAAGTGGACAGTATTTTATTTAAAGACTTCTTTTTTTGGATTGGTTACAAAGGGAACATTTCGTAGCTCGTCGGTTGTTAACAATTTTGTCTGAGTGTCAACTTCATCGGCTCTATGATAAATGAGCTGCGCCCAACGTATGGCAAGAAATCCAATAATCCAAAAACTAAAAGTCACGGGTAAACTATAAAATGGGTTATCAAGAAAGCTTAAGAGTATTATCAAAAAAAGGGCAAAAAATAGAGTGTTGGAAAAGGGATTGGTTTGTTTTTTTATTATATAGAGTAGGTATAATGTTAGGGCATAAAGGCAGATAACAAGTAATCCAATAATGCCAAATTCTACTAGAAGATTTATGGCACTAGAGGGGATAGTCTCATAATTGTGATTGAGTAAATGAGCATCATTATAATAGGGCGATAATTTTCGAAAGCTATTAAGCCCCCAACCGAAAATGGGGTTATCTAAGAACATTTCCAATCCTGACTTTTTGAGATTTTCGGTAACTAGATTGTTGGTATTGAGTTGAGTGAAGGTGTGTATTCCTTTGAGTACACTACCGGCTCCCAATAAAAAGAGGTAAGGCTTAATCAATTTTAGCTTAGGCTCTTTCCTTTTATTAAAATAGTGATAGCAAAGGATGCAAATATGTACGAATGCAAGCGACAAAAATAGTGAAGAAATACTTGCTTGAATAATTAGTGTTGTGGAGGCGAGTATGGAACATAATGCCAAATAGAATGGAGTGTTGGTTTCTGTAAATTCACGGTTGGTTTTCTCATATTCGATTATTGAAGTAGCATAGCTAACATACATCCATAACAAAGCGAAAGCTGCCCAGCCTCCATCGTAGGGAAAGTAAAAAAAGAAATCAATTTGCCCCGTACCGGTGCTGAATAGAGGCTTTGCTAAATCAGCTGCTTTAAAAATGAATCCGAGGAAAACGATAAAGAAGATAGTAACGCAGCACCAATTAATAAATTTATTAATAAAATAGAGTGATTTGGGAATGAGTAATAGGTGAGTGCATAATGTAAATAAGCTGATTAAGGATAAAAATAATATCCAATTTTCCTTAAAGGCGACATTCGTACTAAAAAGGTTTTCAGGGCGCTTAAGTTCCAGAAATGTGGAATTTGCAATAGTTATGGGTTCGATGCAATTTCCTAGGGCGGTTAAAAAATAAGTAATCAGTAGAAAAATTGCGGGTAGATTAAAGCAAAGTAATTTTATCCATAGTTTATCAATGATGAATGGGTGAACGATTTCATGTATCTTTATATTTATTATTGAACTAGAGGCAATGATTAGGACAAAACCAAACGTCCAAATTGAACGATTATCCGGACTCCATGTTAAGGCGATAAAGATGACAAAGAGAGTGAGGAAATTGAACTTTTCAGAGGCAGTGAAATTATCTCTGAGGGCAATATCTCGAATATTTAGCACCGATGCGTTTTGTGATTTCATAATCTTTTAATCTCTTACATACAGATATCACTTGCAATGGATTGAGCGGTTTCTTTATCCAGTAAATATTCAATTATGCTTAGTGCGAATGGAAATGCTGTCCCTGCGCCTTTTGAAGTGATGATGTGTTTATCTCTTACAGTTGCTTTGGGGTCATGTGATGAAAATTCTTCTCGAACACTTGGGTGGCAGGTCATGGTAATCGTTTTATTAATGCCTTGATCCAATAATAACAATGGGGCTGCACAAATGCAGGCGATGCATTTTTCCAAGTCATGGTATTGACGAATTGTTTTTTGAATTATGCGATGATTTCTAATTTCAAAAATTCCGGGTCCACCTGGTATAATTAAAGCATCATAAAGCTTGTTTTCGTGGTCACTTAAAAGGCTATCCGCTTTTATTTCAATGCGACCTTTGCTTTGAACTTCTAATTGATTGTTTGAAGATGCAGTGTGTACCGTAATCCCTGCTCTTCGTAATAAATCGATTGGAATCACGGCTTCGATTTCTTCAAATCCTGGGTGTAATATTACTAAAACCTCTGTTTTCATGAACTCGATTAATGGTTTTTAGATTCAGTATAAATTGAAACATTGGGCTCTTCTTCACCTAGATGTTCTTTAGCTCTTTTGAGTGCTTTAGCGGTGGATATTGTAGGATTAGAGGCATTATCGAGAAAAATATTCCTGTGTTCTATATATTCCGATACCCCTGATTTATTAAGTACATTTAATAGACCTTTTTTGACTTCGCTTAAAATCAAATAGCGACCGAGCTTATTCATATGTCTAACTAATTCTTCAAGAGCCATCACACTAGAAGCATCCATGTTGTGTGCATTACGCATTTTTAAAATGACAATCTTAAGTTGAGGATCTTCGTAAATCCGCCTCATCTGCTCTTGAAATAAATCGGCAGCTCCAAAAAATAATTCTCCTTCAACATGTACAATAGAAACTTCTGGTATATTTCTGTCGGTATTTTTTGCCTCTAATAAGTCACCTTTTTGGTTAAAGGAATATTCTTTTAATTCAGGTTTAGCTACTTTCTTTAAAAATAATAAAATAGAAATACCAACGCCGAAATAAATAGCACTGTCTAAAGAGATGTAGAGTCCGGAGAGAAGTGTTGCTAAGAAAACAATGGCATCAGAGCCAGTTGTTTGAGTGACGATTCGTATGGCGTGTTTATTGAGTAATGATAAGCCAACAATGACGACTAAAACAGATAGGGCACATATTGGAATATATTGAGTGAAAGATCCAACAGCGAATATTCCGATCAAAATAATCATACCAGAAAATAGATTGGAAAATACGGTCTGACTTCCGCTTTCATAATTTAAGCTTGAGCGAGTCAAAGAACCAGAGGCAGGCATTCCTGCAAAAAATGAGCAAGCGATGTTGGTCATTCCAATTGAATACATTGCCTGGTCATTGTTCAGACGTACTCCTTTTTTGATAGCTAATGATTTCCCTATCGAAATGCCTTCAAGAATACAAAGTAGGGCAATTGCGATTGCCGTACTGGTGAGTAATTTGATCGAGCCAAAGCTTATTTGAGGTAGTGAAAAAGATAAAAATGATTGGTCGATAGAGGGTAGAAAGAGTATGCCATATTGCTTCCCATGAACAAAATAGGAGAAAATGGATATGGCTATGAGGACAATAGCGATATTAGGCAATTTTCGAAACTTTAAATTGAGCAATGCATAGAGTAACAGAGTTAGTGCACTCATAGCCAAAGTTGGAAAATGCGTGAAAGATATATTTTGAAAAATTCCTCCTATAAGATTAAAGAAATTGTCTTTATTAATACTGGCGAGATCTAGTTGAAGAATATTCGGTATTTGATTGAGGATAATAAATAGTGCAGCTGCCGTAATATACCCGGTTATTACGGAGCGAGAAACGTATTTGATTAAATCAGCGGTTCGAAAATAGGATCCGATTACGATAAATATTCCAGTGAGAAAAACTAAAACGCTTATGTATGGGAGTTTGTCTTCTGGAGGAAGGCCTAAGCTCGCAAAGGTGGTCAATAGCATGACAGCGGTGGCGTTTGTTGGGCCGAAAGTAATGAGATTTGATTTCGCAAAAAAGACACTGAATATCGATGCGATTGCGGAACCAATAATTCCGTAATGAATTGGGAGTCCTGCGATTAATGCGTATGCCATACCTTGAGGGAAGGCGAGTAGGGCTACATTGATTCCACTTTTTAAATCGTCTTTGAGAAACTTTAATCGATATTTACGAATCGATTGAATAAATGGAAAAAATTCTAATGAATTCGTCCTATGTGCGGACTGAACTATATTTTTTAAAAGCTGTAATAAATGAGTCACTGAAAACTTAGTTCATTTAACTTAATCATTTGGGTATAGCGTTTCCATCACTGTTTTATGCAGTGGTGCTTTGGCAGCAATGATACTTCCTTGCTCAAAAGCATCGCCTCCGTTCCACCCAGTGAAGGTAAATCCAGCACCTTCAAGGCAAGGCAAAATAGCTGCACAATCCCAGATTTCCATCATTGGGTCACACATGATGTCTGTGTAACCTGAACAAAGTAAGATATAGCCGCCTGCATCTCCCCAAGAGCGATATAAAGCAGCTTTGGGAGGTAAATCATCCCACTTTGCATTATTTTGCCATAAAGTTTTTCGGATAGGGTCGGTTGTGCAGAGTGTTGCCTGTTCAATAGGGCGAGCAGTGCGCCCATTAACGGGAACTCCATTGAGTGTAGTGGTCTGGCAATCACCGATGAGTAATTGTTTGAGAATCGGTTGATTAATAGCTCCTAATACTGGACGACCGTTGTGTAGAAGGGCGATTAAAGTAGCAAAGAGAGGAACCCCGGAAATAAAGGACTTTGTTCCGTCAATGGGGTCTAAAACCCAGACGAATTCGTTGTCGGCATTTTCAGAGCCATACTCTTCTCCAATAATACCATGGTCTGGAAATTCTGCATTAATGATTTCTCGAATGCTTTTTTCTGCATTCTTATCGGCAATTGTCACCGGAGTGTTGTCGGCTTTATGCTGAACATCTACATTGATGCCATAATGAGGAATGATTTCTTCGGTGGCTGCTTCACACAAAAGTGTGATAAACTTTTTAAATTTTTGGTTTTGCTCCGGATTAAGTGCACACATAATGAATATAAAACTTTAAATTTCAGATTGAGGAACATTATCCAAGTTGCAATCGTTTAGTCTTAAATTATTTTAAGATTTTCATATTATAAATCAATGAATCAAATAATTCATATAATCGACTTTGAAGGAAGTCCTAACACAGGGGTTCTTGAATGGGGTATGGTTTCAATTCAAGGCGAAAATATCCTTGAAGCAAAGACACGATTATGTGGGACAGATAAGCCTATTAATGCGTTTGAAAGCCAGCAACATGGAATTACTAAAGAGATCGTTATTGAATGCCCGAATTTTGAGAACGATTTTGATTTATTTGCTAAGTTAAGGAGATCTGGGCCCTTGTGTGCACACAATGCTTCCGTTGAGGACCGTTTATTAAAAAATACCTGGTCTTATACTCGGCAATCACCTGATTTTTCAAACCCTCAAGAAAATGAATTACTAACAAGCTGGGGACCGTGGTTGGATACATTGCCTATTTATCGAAGGTTATATCCTAATTTAGATAGTTATCAATTAAATGCTTTGATCCGCTTGTTTGGGTTAGGAGAGAAGCTGAATGACTTGGCTCGTATATATTGTCCTAAGGAGCGTATTCGCTATCACTGTGCTTTATATGACTCACTCGCTAGTGCATTACTCTTACAAAGACTCTTCGCTTTAGAGGAATTAAGCGATCTTACTTTATTTCAGCTATTTACTTTAAGCGCTAGTTCAGCTTCAGTATATAATCAAAGAAGGCAGCAAGAATTATTTTAATAGAGGCATTATATTTTGAAAAATAATAGATACAAAATCATCTACTGGGGTTCCGACTTGATTTGTTTACCTTCTTTAAAATGGTTGCACGCCAAAGGTGAGGGGCAATGGGAACTAGTAGCTGTTGTTTCTCAACCGGATCGAAAACAAGGTAGGGGGCAAAAGCTTAAGGCAAATCCAGTAGCGGAATATGCAAATGAGCATGGGCTCAGATTATTTCAACCAAACAAGCCAGGTGAGGATGTAGTTCAATTTTTAAAGGATCAAAAAGTGGATATTTCTTTTGTTATGGCCTATGGGCATTTTTTAGGGCGAGCGATACGACAGGCTTCAAGGTTGGGAATGGTTAATTTTCACGGATCTATTTTACCGAAATATCGAGGAGCTTCGCCAATAGAAACTGCGATTGCTCATGGTGAAACCGAGACCGGAGTTTCGTTAATGCAAATTAGTCAAGCAATGGATGCAGGAGCAGTTGCTGATATCGAGTCTGTGAAAATTAAAAAATCGGATTGTGCATTAAGTGTTCGAGAAAAAATCGGAGAGGCAACGGTTCCAATATTGGAGAGAACTATGATTTCATTAATGAAAAATGAATTGGAATTTCATCCTCAAGACGAAGCCTTGATCAGTCATTGTCGAAAATTGTCTAAAGAAGATGGTATGATTGATTTTGAATTGAGTGCCGAAGAAATTTATAATCGTTGGCGTGCGTTTAAGACTTGGCCTAATAGTTTTTGTTTCCATGGGGAAAACCGGATAAAAGTAGGTCAATTAGCAATAAGCGAAGATTCTTTAGCGACTAGTATTGCGAATCTTCCATGCGGTACGGTCATACTTGAAAATGATAAGCTTAGGATTGTTACGTCTAAAGGCTTACTTAGTATATTAGAACTGCAAAGAGTTGGTGGAAAAATGTTACCAGTCTCTGATTTTTTAAGGGGCTACGCAATTTCGGATGGCGACTTATTTAAAGGGCAGAAGAGCCAACACCTATTGTCGTGATTTAATTCATGTCGCAATGGCTTACTGCTGCTTTTTTTCGCAAGAAAAAGGATTGGCACAAGACCGCATTGAGAAAATAGGCTAACAATACTCCCGCTGAAATATGATGCCATATACTCAAGTGTGCGTGGTGTTCTTTAAAGTCGTTCATTTGAATGTCTAGAAATAAATTTGTCAAATAGCCTGCCGTCCATGCAATTATTACGAGCGTAGCGATATAAATAACTGTGGCTTGTTTGCCTATGATTTTTAAGGTGGCTAAAATAGTCGCCGAATTAGTTGCTGGGCCCACGATCAGAAACACTAAGACTGCGCCGGGTGAAATACCTGCACTTAAAAAGGCAAAGGCTAGAGGTAGAGATTCAACTGCACATACATATAAGGGAAGACTGATTAAGGTGATCCCGATAAAAGCTAAGAGGCCGGAACTAAAACTACCGCTGAAAAAATCACTCGGTAAGAAATTATTAATCAGTCCGGCAATAAATATTCCAATGAGAAGTGGCTTGTATAAATCAAGAGGAAGTTCCACGAAAAAATAGCGTAGTGAAGCAGAAATTGATTTGTTTTTTGTGGATGCATGGTGTGAATCATCATCTTTTTGTTCTGGTGCTGGCGAAGATGTTTCTGCTTGTTTACAAAAGATATCTACCAATATGCCCGAAACGAGGCCACAGAGTAAAGCAACGGCTAATTTAATCACTGTGAATATCCAGCCAAATAATCCATAAGTGGCTAAAATACTATCTACGCCTGTTTGTGGGGTAGAGCTTAGAAATGATATGGTAGCACCACGACTGGCACCAATTTTCCGTATCGAAGTCGCTACAGGGATTACTGAGCAGGAACAGAGTGGTAAAGGAATTCCTAAAACAGCAGCTTTAATAACAGAATAAATATTAGATTTTCCCAATTGCTCGATAATGAGCTTCGGTGGAATCCAGTAATGCAAGAGTCCTGCTATTGAAAAACCAATAAGTAAATAAGGTGCAAACTCTGCTAATATGTTCCAAGATGTCTTAGTTAATTCTATCAACATGATGGTTTTGATTTTAAGGGAATAATATTCGACTACACTTGAGGTAGTTGATTTTTACAACTCACTGCCAATACTGGAATTTTTGTTTTCACCCATACATCATTTTCTTTAAAAGTTTTAGCACTGACTGATTCAAGCGTTTCGCCTACAGATTTAACAGGAAAACGACTTCCTTTAGGTGTGGCATTATAGGTGTAGGCAGACTGATGGATTTTATCAATTACGGCTTGTGGGTTAGTGTCTTCAGGAATTTGCACTACCCAGCTTGCAAAATCTTGGTCAACCAAAACACCCTCATTATCCGCAATTAAGGTGATAAATTGTTTTTTAACTACAGGCGGACGTGCTTCCTTCTCTGCTTGTTCAATCTGAAGTTCAGTAGCGATATCATTTAGGATATCATTTATCTTCTGAACATCATTTTCATTACGATGTAAAATATGTTTGAGTTTTTCGATGTCTATTTTTGCCATTAGAAAAATTTTTTATTAAATTTTAAGGATTTTGCTTTGTGGATTACTGAATGAATATCGTCCTTACTATCAATAAAAATTACATTATCAGTGTTCGAGTGCCAACTCCATTTTTTTCCTATCACATAATATTTTATCGGCTTATTAAGGGCTTGTACTTTTGCTGAGACTTTATCTGAAATTCTCGTGATCACTTGGCTAGTTATTGAGTTTTTCGAATTAACTTTAGCAATTACAATTAAGGCTTCTGCACTTTCATAAACCTCCGTGATTTGAATGGTCCATGCTGGGTTTGGAACTTCTAGTTCAATACTTATATCGGTTGAGATATCATTATCTTGAAGGAAAGTTCCTGAAGTAATTGTGATCATTGAATCAGGGTTAAAGTATTTTTTAATAACTTTATTCACCTGGCTTTGAGTCACCATATTTAATAATTTAGGATAAACATCTATATAAAAAGGGGAAAACCCTCTAAGCATGAAACTATGTATCTGCCCAGCAACTGAACTTGTTTGGCTTAAGCCTACTAGATACTTTCCCTTGATTGTTTCTACGGATTGACTGACTTCTTTTTTGGATATGCCGACTTCATACCAATCATTTATTTCGTTTTTAGTTTCTGAGAGTCCTTTTTCTAGGAGCTCAGGTGAGAAACTGGCTTCTAGTCCCCAATTACCTGTGGTTAAAATATCTCCTTCATGAAATGAATGAATACTGTAAGTAAGTCCTTGTTCTTGCCGTATGGATTTCATTAAGCGAGAATTGAAATTCCCCCCTAAGATATAATTAGCGACACTGAAGGGAATATAATCAGGGTTATCTCTTTTTAGAAAAGTCCTAGTACCCATATGTACGGAAATGCTTGTTTTATCGGGGATAAAATAATCGATTCTTTTCTCCTGAGCTAGGGTTGATTCGTTAGGTTTAGTATCTATCTCCTTCTTGGACTTCCAAATGCTAAACTTACTGCGAATATTTCTCTGTATTTGAGATGTATCCACATCCCCAGCGAAAACAATTTTCATGTCTTTATTACCGTAATTTTTACTGTGGAATGATTTTAAATCTTCTACTGTGATGGCATCTAAACTTTTTCGAAGTTCGGCCAAGCTGTGTTGGTAATTTGGATGATCTTTAGGGTATAAGTTTTGTGAAAGTAGGGTGCTAGCCTTAAATTCTGTGTTTGTTTCTAAATCTAATAAATAAGCATGATATTGAGCTTTTAAATTGCCTAAAACTTCAGCGTCGAATCTTGGATTTTTCAGAAGATCGGCTAAGATTTTCGAAAAGGTTTCAGTGTCTTTTTTTAAGAATTTCCCTTTAAATGTGAGCACATTACTTTTTGATTCAAATTGAATTTTGATACCCAGTGAATTTAGTAATTCGGTTATTTCAAAGCGATCCATGCTCAGTGTCCCCTTATCGAGCATACTGGCAGTTAAATCTGCTAGTAGAGGGCTTTCAGGTGGGGATTTTTGATTTCCAGCTAAGATGCTCCCGGAGCATGATATCACTTGTTCTGTAGGCAATTTAACGGTAACAAGATGAATATTAGAAATATAAATTTCTTTAATATTAGGAGTGAAATTAATTTCCGACTGATTTTCATTTTCCCAAATATTAAGTTCTTCGTATGGGTCTTTGAAGTAGTAAGGGGCTGTTAAATTTTCGGGGATTGGATTTTGACTAAGTTGGGTAGGCTTTGGAATAAACCAGCCGATTGTTTGCTGATCTTTATTTAAGTAAGTACGAGCAACTCGATGTAAATCTTCAGACGTCGTTTGTTCTATTGATTTTGAAAAATTAATATAATCCGTCCAATCTCCTAGAGCAATCCCATCATTAATTAAGTCAGCAATATAAAAGGATCCATCTTTTGAATAGATAAGGTTCGTCAAATAAACCGATTTAGCATATTTTAGCTCCTTATCCGTCACCCCGTTTTCTATGAGTTGTTCGATTTCAGAAAAAAGGATTTCTTGTATCTGATCGTGGGTTGTTTCAGCGGTTAATGTAGCCCCAAAGAAAATTAATCCTGGGTCTTTGAGACGTCTTGGAAAGACATAAGAGTCACTGGCTAATCCTTTATCATCAAGTGCTTTGTAGAGCCGACCTATTTTCTCCGCACCTAATATTTCGCAAAGCAAGAGAAGCGATGGCCAATCAGCGTGGGTACCCTTAGGTGCTTTATTGGCAATTAGAACCGCACCTACTTCCCCGCTTCGATGCACTTCAACAAAGCGATTTTCCTTTTGCTCAGGCTCTACTATTTCTAATGTCGGGATCGGATTAGGTGAACTGGGGATCACTCCAAAATATTGTTTAATTGCTTCTAAGGTAGCTGCTTTGTCAAAACCTCCGATGATCGTTAACACAGCATTATTTGGCCAGTAATAGGTGTCGTAAAAAGTTTGTAGCTTATTTACGTTGATAGACTCTATGTCTTTCTTCCATCCGATGATTGGATGATGGTAAGGGTGCTTTTCGTAAGCATTTGAAAAAATCTTTTTTTGTAGGGTAGCGTATGGATTATTCTCTCTCCGTTCGTATTCATTTCGTACAACGATCATCTCTGAAGCTAAAGATTTTTCGTTCAATTGTAAATTACGCATACGATCTGCTTCTAATTGTATAGCTAGTGGCACATGTTTTTTGCCCAAAGTTGCGTAATAGTTTGTACGGTCGAAGGATGTGGTTGCGTTTGAGCGTGCGCCTATATTCTCCATTTGATTTGAATAATCTAGATTAGAATCTAATGAGAATTTTTTAGTTCCTTTAAACATCATATGTTCAAGGATATGAGTTGCCCCAGTCACACCATCTTTTTCATTTCTAGAGCCCACTTTATAGGTAACCATTACTGTGGCTACTGGCATGCTTGGATTATGATGGAGTAAAACTTTCAAGCCATTATTCTTTACTTCGTATTCTTCTATCCCGCCATGCTCTTTAATTAGGCGTAAGTCAGAATTGTTAACTGGAGAGTCTGCAAAAGTCATAAGAGATAATCCGTGAAAAAGAGTTAAAATATAAATGAATCGATGCATATCTAAAAAGGACACACTAACTTAGGAGCTAGTCCTTAGAAAGTGTTAATTTTAAAATTAGTAAGATTTTC
>JAQWIW010000027.1 GCA_029248665.1 Opitutia bacterium
TACCTTACCTTAAGTAAAATAAGTACCTACAAGTTCAAATCTTGTCGGCCCGACCATGCCCTTACTCCAAGGGACATACGTTTCGTCTGAGCAAACTTATTCATTATCTAGATGAAGCTAGCACATCATACAAGATAACCTGCTTGATAATCTTAACTGCTAACTAAACAGAAATCATATGCGATTTTCTGACACGCTCACAATGACTATATAACAATATAGGATTCTAGAAGATTATTGAAATATATAAGAACATTAGCTTTGAGCATGACGGAGCAATTCAACCTATAGCTTTCAAAATAGTTGCATAGAGTGAAAAGATATCCTCTCCCTCCTTAAGCGCAGATTCCTTAAGGCAAACATTTTATAAATGGCATTAATATTGCAGATAAAAAGCATCTTATTTTCAAAACATGCTATTTAAAATAATGGAATAAATTATTTTAAAAACTCTCTAATCTTTTAATTCCAAAAATAATCAATCGCAGAAGATGAAATCTCATTATTTAAAGTCTTTAATATATACTATTTTCACTAGTATAATTTGCTTGAAAGCATTTGCATCAGCAAATTCTGAGACTCCTAATCTATTAATTTCTTCTGAAAACAATATAATTAGTTTGAGCTGGGATGACTCCGAATTTTTCGAACTGCAAACCTCTAATTTTCTAGAGTATTGGAATAATGCAAGTGTAGTTACAAGCCCTTATACCGTAAATCCTGTTGGTTTAAATAAATATTTTAGACTATTTAAACAAGTAGATGATGGTTACAGGGATGGACTAGAATGGGTTGAAATTCAGACGACTCTTGCGTCAGAGGAAGGAGAAAGCACGGATTTTTCCCATCAATGGACATGGAGTAGACTCCCTCAACTTCATTTTAAAAGAGCCACTATTATTAATGATTCAGATTCTACATTTTTGATCCGAAAAAGTAATCCAAATACAGAAATTA
Source organism: Opitutia bacterium (assembly GCA_029248665.1). GTDB lineage: Bacteria > Verrucomicrobiota > Verrucomicrobiia > Opitutales > Coraliomargaritaceae. Next base: position 958 of record JAQWIW010000027.1, read on the forward strand.
AAGCTAAATATTATGCAGGTGAGTGGAATGGAAATATTGCTAGCACCGAAGAAAAATGGAAAAATCTTGCGGGTAATCTACCTCAGCCAATTGCGTCTACCATGGGTTTCAGGTGGTGCAATGGTGTATACTGGCGAATCACTGGAGATACGACTATTAATGGGATTGAGTACGCTTCTGGCGGTCTATTAGTTTATCGAGCATTGCTTGCACATACCTCAACAAGAATAAGTGATCCAAGTGTTCAGTTAGGCTGGGAAGTTTTACCTGCTGGTTCGCTTGCTTGGAGGGGTGTATACGACCCAATTAACGAAACAACTCCTATGGCTCTCACCTATAATGGTGAAGTACTTGAAATAATAAGTGACGCAAATGGGTACAAAGAAGGAACCTTATGGGTAAATGGTAATGATAATATTAGTACCAATGATATCTTTGTACTGAGTCCAGGTGAATCAATGGAAATTTCAAATTCGCCTTCAGAGCATGAATATCGACTGAAAGATGGCTCAATAAGTGAAACAAAGACTTTAAGTGCTCATTATACTTTAGGTTTTGATATCAATTATTATCAAGATGATGGAACAGCGAAAGTATACTCAGAACGTCTTGGAATAATAGACGATTTGTCTGAAATTAATTCTTATAACAATTGGGATATTAGCTTGAGCGATGACGGTAATTATCTGTTCTTTAATTCAGATCGAGAAAGCATTTGTAATCGATATATTATCGATTTAGATACAGAACTTGTTTCTCCCCAAAATAATCGCAACATAACCTTATGGGGAGATTCTATCGCCAATCATTACGCTAATACTGTTAACGCAGAAATAAGAGCATGGGATATTTCTGAAGGTCGATCTATTCGCAATGTTTATAATCACGGTAAAGGTAGCTACAATGCTAAACAGATCACCAATGCCATGAAATATTTCAAGGATGCTAATCCTGAATTGCTTTCCCGAATTGCCTTAATCGTATTTGATTGGGGTAATTTGTACGACCAAGACTTAAGAGAGTTAATGCAACAACTTTCCATGCTTACAGGTATGAAGCGTTATATTCTGTCTGGGCATTATAGTTATCAACGAGAACTTGTATTCGATGGCAATGCACTAACTGCCAAAGCTAGATCGCAAGCAGAAAGCGATTTCGTTTATAAACTAAAAAATACTTTTGGCAGTGCTCTAAACGGCACTGGTACGTATGCAGATTACTTTGAAATGCTCACCGAGACCCCCGAAGCATTGGTTGAGCTTAATAAGTATGACCCTCAATTCCCTTATGCAGAAAACCAGCTAGAAGTGATTCAGGAGTATAACTGTTTGCCATTTTATTCTGCAAAATCAACAGTAAGTAATCTTCCAACTGCTAATCCTGAGCTTTTTCGAGGAAAATTTAAAGGCTATCTTTCAGATGGTGACCCAGAACCTACTACTGGAGAAAACTATGACTATTACTTAGCAACTGATGAAACAGATTGGTTTGGTGTAGGAGGTCGTGTGGGCAATATGATATGGAATAATAATGGCACATGGATAATAATGAGCTTAGGTGATCTTCATCCAGGACCAGTAGCAACTTCTACTATTGGTAAAATTTATAGGCGAATCTTTGAAGAGAAAAATTGGAAATAAATCAAAGCGGAAAATTATTCACAAAAGCCAATAATTCTCCTCACGCCCTCAAATATAAAAATATAGGCAAATTCATTAAAGAAGTTATCTCCATGGCATCTCACAAGACGCTTTAGTTCCCTATAATTAAAAAACTTAAAAAAGGCTTACATACACTTACCCTACTTTACTTTACCTTAAGTAAAATAAGTTCCTACAAGTTCAAATCTTGTCGGCCTGACCATGCCCATGCCCTTTATATAATGGGATTAAAGGGAATTGCAGCTTTTAAAAAGCGACTTGGTGTCAACCTTAGTTAAACTTTACTTACATCTTCTAATAGCAAAACCAAGAGCAACTGCTCCCAATATCAAAGCATAGGTGGATGATTCGGGGACTGCTACAGATATTTCCTCGTAGCCCCAGCTTTGTGAGCCAAAAGAATGCGAAAACTTTCTAAATTTAACAGTACCTTCAATTGAAAATCCGATAACTGAACGATCAAAATCACCTTCTGAGTTGATGCTTATCGAATTTAACCCGGTATTTAAATTCACCCACCCAAGATTTATAATAGATCCATTTTCTAGTGAACTAATTTGCCTCCACCTGGCATCTGAACTTTTTTGAATAATATCTAGAGTGAAAGTGTGGTTAGATGAATTATACGGCCAAAATGAACTTCCATTGAATTGTGCACTAGATCCAGGTATATGGTGGATTCGTTTGTAGGTAGTTCCATTTTCAAAGATATCATCATTCGTAAAATAATAATTATCATGCATCTCACTATCTGGTAATGAAATATTTTCAACGCCTCTAAATGGATTTCTAGAAGAATATTCAGAAATTACGCTTACAGGATAGACAAAAGCACCACCGTATAGATTTAAAGATGCAATGAGTAATAGGGGTAATAATGTGATCTTTATCTTCATAGAGGTATACTCAAATAAAGAACTTTAATTAGAATAAGTAAAGTTTATTAAAACCAATTAAGCTTTTTATAAAATACTCAAATAAAGACTACAAGTCATCTAACAAGACGCTTGAGTTTCCTTAAATAGAAATAATGAAAACTAGTAGCTAAAGTTATTCTCCACTGAGTGAGATACTTTGATTAAATTGTCATCACCCGAAGACCCTCCAACCATAAAAGTAAAGTCGCCCGCTTCCACTACTGTTTTCATATCTGCATCAAAATAAGACAGTGCTTCAAGAGGAATTGAAAATTCAACTGATTCACTGGTATTTGCTTCAACGAAAATTCTTTGATAAGCCACTAGTTCTTTCACTGGTCGAGTGATCGTACTGATTTCATCTCGGAAATAAACTTGCACTACTTCTTCACCATCGACTTCACTATCGTTGGATAAGTTCACGGATAGCTTAATCATAGCGTCTTTGGTATTGCCTTCTTGCGCTAGTTTCAGATCCGAATAGCTAAAATTAGAATAGCTCAAGCCGTGACCAAAAACATAGAGTGGCTCAACTGATTCAAAGGCATATTTCTTTCTGTGGTAAGAAGGCTTATGGTTATAAATCATTTGTAAATGCCCAACTGAACGTGCGACGGTAAGCGGCATTTTACCACTAGGATTGACCTCACCAAAGATTATTTCTGCCACGGCTTGCCCGCCAAAGGAACCTGGTTCCCAAGCTTCTATTACCGCTGGCACTGTTTGATAAAGCCATGGCTCAGATATTGGCTTACCATTGACTAAAACCACCACCATTGGTTTTCCTAAGGCATACAAAGCCTGAGCTAGTTTCAACTGATTCCCTGCTAGATCAAGTGCGGCACGAGCCACATTTTCACCCGCCACTTTATTGTCTTCACCTAAATGACGCATCGAATTATCACCAATCACCAGAAAGATACTGTCATATTTTTTTGCTTTCTTAACCGCCTTCTTAATATCCCGATCAGAGATACTTCGCATATCTTGGTTTGAATCATGGAAGTCAACCTTATGCCCGTAGGACTCACCTAATGCTTGAATCCCTTCATAAATGGTCGTCACATTCTCTTCCGGTTGTACCAGCGCCCAATCACCTAAGATGGTATTATTATGGGCATTTGGCCCAGTGACTAAAATCTTTTGCTTCTTAGCTTTAAAAGGAAGCAGGCCATCATTCTTCAAAAGAACAATCGACTTACGGGCCATCTCCAAAGCTGTTTGCTGATGTGCTTCCGTAAATATCTTCTCCTCGACTGCAGCTAGATCGATGTAACGATTTTCAAAAAGCCCTAGTTTAAATTTAGCTAATAAAATTTTCCGACAAGCATCTTCAATTCTTTCAGTTGGAATTATCCCTGCTTGATTTGCTTTGAGAACGGACTCTAAAAAATCAGGCCCATGCATATGCATATCTGTACCTGCGTTTACGGCTAAGGCACTGGCTTCATCTAAGTCCTTAGCCACTCGGTGCAAATCGGCAATGCGCTCAATATCTAACCAGTCACTGACAAAAAACCCTTCAAAGCCATATTCATCACGAACAATCGTATTCATCAAATAATCGTTCATCACACAAGGCACTCCATTGATCTCATGGTGTGCTGACATCATACTATAGACCCCTGCATCGACCGCTCTTTCGTACGGCTTTAAGTAGATTTCTCTAAGGTTCCGTTCAGAGATATCCATTGGAGAAAAATTCAAACCATTGACTGGCTCCGAACCGGCAATCAAATGCTTCGCACAAGCAATGACTACATCTAAACCTGTGTAATCCTCTAGCTGAAACCCTTTAATCATACTCACACCTAAGTCTCCCACTAACTTAGTATCTTCTCCGAAGGTTTCACCCACTCGGCCCCAACGGGGATCTCTTAAGACATCGACATTTGGAGTGAAGGCCCAATGCGAGCCTGTAGCACGCATCTCTAAAGCGGTTTGGCGACCAACCTGATAGGCAAACGCTTCCGAAAAACTCGCGGCCATCGTGATCGGTGAAGGATACACTGTACAACCATAAACCATACCATTTCCATGAATCGCATCAATCCCCACCAAGATCGGTATTTGTAAACGAGAGCGACTGGCCAGTTTCTGGATTTGGTTGGCCTCCTTAGGGTCTAAAACATGAAGAAAGGAACCAATCTCACCGGCGATCACCATGTCCGCAATATCACTGGTTACAAATCCTTTATAAACCGCTTGCGAATCACTATTGAGAATTTGTTCTGCAGTCATCCCTTTATTCGACCTCGCTAAATAATTAAAACCTACAAATTGGCACATCTGGCCAACTTTTTCCTTTATTGTCATCCGCTCCATTAAGTCCTCCACTCTGACTTCAGAGGCTAAAGCCTCGTTCAGGTAAGGCAATTTTTCCTCAGCGTTTACTAATGCACTCATTGTCGCAATGAGTAGAGATAATTTAAGAATGTTTAGCTTAGACATAATTTTTTGCACTTTTATGAAACAAGTAAGGATGTATTTTTTAATTACGACAAACAAAAACTTCAATATTCAGCCGTTTAGCCAACTCTGCTTTAGCTAATAAACATTCCTCTGCAGATTCTTCATCATTCGCATAAACTACGTTCAAATGATTGGCTTTATGGCGAGCCATCATCTGATCTCTTGAAACGCCTTGCATCACTGCATGCATAATCGGCCATTCAGGAGTTGTTTCATTCAAACGACGTTGGGTTTCTGCTTCAGGCAAATCAATAACTTCTGCCCGCCCAATATCCATTTTCAGACGAGCATCCTCGATATAAATACGACTCCAAATAATTGAGCCTGGTTTAGCCACTCCATGCAAAGTACTACCACCTTTGGGAAAATACATCGCAGGCTGTCGAAAACCATGACTCCCCTTCCAAGCATCGGTATGATGCTCAACCGGAGCCGCACCACTGATCAAAAATACCCAAACATAATCCTTTGTGCTACCACTTGCATCGTAATCTCCCCAACGTAAATCATGTAAAGTAATCTCCAAAGGTTGCCCCAATGCCCTATGCAATCGCTTAGTAATCATAGCGTCCAAGCCTGCACATTCATCCACTTCATTAAAATGCGTGAACGGCTCTCCTTTATATATCACTTCGCCCAAATCATTTTTAACTGGAGGACGGTCTGAACTATTCAGCATCCCTTCCACTAAATCAGAAGCCGGGCAAATATCTTTCAAACCCTGCTGATACTGAATACCAATGGCATCACAACCAAAGCGGTCACCGATACGGCAAGCAGCAATATACATCCGACATTGATCTAAAACCTGATTCTTAGTTAACTCTGTATCGGTATCATTTCCAAAATGAAAATTGAAACCGCGGCCGAGAATCCATTGATAAATCGCTTCCGCCTCTTGCTCGGAAATCAACTGCATTTCTGCAAATAAAGCACTTTGGCTCAAGCGTTCCTTATAAACCCCCATGTCAAATAGAAGCTCATCGGGAATTGTAGCATTATACATACCCATACAAAATTCATCAAAGACACCCATAATGCATTTGTTCTTATCCATTGCTTCAACAATTGAATCTATCGATGCCTCTACCGATTCCGATAATCGTTCATTCGATGTGTAAGCCGAGACATGACTCGTATCATGCTCAATCACACCATGCTCGAACCACCGACCTAATTGTGCCTTAAAATTTGCATCTCTTAAAAAATCACCACTCCATAAACTCGAATAAGCCACCCCAGCCTTAGTTAAGGAGCCATTCAGATTCAGCATTCCAACCAGCCCCGGCCATTTGCCACTCCAATTAGCTAAAGTCAAAATCGGGCCCTCATGAGAAATCAAACCGGACAAAACATGGTGCGAATACTGCCAAACCGCCTCCGCAACTATAATTGGCTGAGAGCGATCAACCTTTGAAAATATATCCATGCCCTGTCGCTGACTCGATATAAAACCATGCTTTGCTTCGGCATCATAGTCATGCGCCCGCTCTATTTTGTACCCCATAGATTCTGACAACTCGCATAAGTCTGCCTCCATCGCTTTTTGTTCCGCCCAGCAACTTTGATTTGCACTCAAACGCAGATCACCACTGGCAATTAATAATACTGTTTTATTTTTCATTATAAATCATTCTTCGGTTCTCTTCTCCTAATCCACATCCTTCATAATTGAATCATAATGAATTTGATCCGCATATAGTTGATGAAATACCTTATATTTTTTGGCATGATACGCACTTGATGCCTCTTCTGGCTCAATCACTTTACCCAAATGCGACATCGCTCCCATTGCATCCTTCAAGCTAGCATAAGCACCTGATGCTACTGCTCCCAACATAGCTGATCCAAGCAAAACTGATTCCATTTCTTTCGGCAGCAATAATCGACAACCCGTAATATTTGCATGTTGCTGAAGAAACAAAGCGTTCTTAATTCCCCCACCACAACAAACCAAAGTATCAATCGCATAGCCCTTAGCATTCATCGCTTCAATAATATGACGCGTTCCGTAAGCAATTGCTTGGACAGTCGCTAAATACAAAAGTCCTAAATCCTTCACTGTTGCCGATAGTTTTAAACCACTCACCATACCCACCAACTCAGGATTCGCTCTCGGGGATCGATTTCCATGAAAATAAGGACATACATGCAACCCTTCACTCAAGCCATCGACTGAGCCAAACCCCTCACCCTGCAAATCTTTCAAAACAGTATTTAAATAATCATAAATCGAAAGTCCCATTGCCTCCGCTTTTTCTTTGGCTTCAGGGTAGGCCACATGAGAAATAATTATATGATCCACAAGTGAACCTGTTGCCGATTGTCCACCTTCATTCAACCACAGACCCGGCACCATTGCCGAATCATACGGCCCCCAAATGCCCTCAATAAACCGTGCCTCTTCCGAGACCGCCATATGGCAGGAAGATGTGCCACCAATCAAAGCCAAGCGCTTGTCAAAATTGATCGCCTCTTCCTCTTCGTTGCCTACTGACTCCTTAAGCCCAAGCATTCCAATACCTCCAGCATGTGCATCAATAATCGAAACGCCAACCGGTGTACCGACACACAGTCCCATCTCTTTTGCTGACTCCTCTGACAAACCTGCACTCACAGGACTTCCCATCTGAGCCACATGATCACTCTGCCCAATCGAGGCAAAATCATTCTCTGATAAATCGTTCAAGCCCACTGCTTTGAAAAAATCTGCATCCCAGCCAGAATCACCCTTAGCATTTTTATCAAAAGTCCATTTGCAGGAAAGCGAACACAAAGAACGCACCATGCAACCCGTTGCACGAAAAGTTAAATAATCAGGCAAATCAAAAAAGTGAGCCGCCCGTTTCCATGACTCTGGTAAATATTTCTTGAGCCAAAGTAACTTCGGCAATTGCATCTCAGGTGAAATACTTCCACCGATAAAATCGAAGACTGAATAATGCTCTTTGAAGCCATTGATAAAACGAGCTTCCTCAATTGCTCGATGATCCATCCACACCACAATATTTTTGGAATCATCCTCATCAGGATCTACCGTGACCGGCTTACCTAATTCATCGATTAAGACTAATGAACAGGTAGCATCAAAACCAATTCCTTTAATCAACTGAGCATTGATTCCGGTATTGGCTAAAACCGAATGGCAGCAATGACAAATTGCTTCCCATATATTTTCAGAAGACTGCTCAACGAAATCCGCCTTAGGCTTCCATGTCTTAATTGATTCAACAGCATGCCCGATCAACTGACCATGCTCATCAAATATCCCAGCACGTGCACTGCCTGTGCCAATATCAATGCCAAGAAAATAATTCACAAATTAAAGGTAAATTTAATTAGCAGACATCCACCCAATCTTTGAAAGAAATTCATCCGTATAGTTCAACGTTTTACGATAGTCACTCTCCGCTAAATGCTTTCCATGATTAAAAAAGCCATGATCTTTCCCCTCAAAGGGAATCAAAGTACAATCATTTCCCGCTTCTAACATCTTTTCATGAAACATTTTTGCCGTTTGATAAGGAACCAATCGATCTTCCGTTCCGTGGTAAATAATTGTAGGCGGAACTTTATCACTCACATTATGATAAGGCGAAATTTCATGCCCTTCAGCACCTAATCTGGCAAAATCATAGCGTTTCGGATTCTTGTCAGAGTCTACGACACATACAGGGTTGAATAAAATCAAAGCATTAGGCTTAGATAATTCTTTGTTTTTAGAATCTTTTAACGTCCCAAGTGAAGCAGCTAAGTGACCGCCTGCAGAACCACCCGATGCAGCTATTCTACTTGAATCAATTCCAAATTGCTTAACATTTTTTCGAACATAAGCAAAAGCATCTTGAGCATCTCTGACTGAATCAAGGGCTTGAGAATTATCGGTAGACCTGACTCTGTAATTCGGAATAAAACAAACAAATCCCTTTGATACATAATACTGGGCATAAGCAACGAATTGAGTGATGTGACGAGAATTCCATCCACCTCCAAAATAAAAAACGATAGCAGGATTTTCTTGAGAGGCATTCCAAGCATCCGGTTTAAAAACATAGATCTTAAGGTCTAAATTAGGAGTTTCCTTAAATACATAATTTTCAGTATTCTCTAAGACTTTTTGATTAGGATTAGCACTTAATGCAAATGCTATAAAAATAAGGGGTAATAATTGAAATAGTTTCATTATCAACTATTTAAGGGTATTAAATACATAATTCAAATAAATTCTTTAAGCTCTTTACAAAGTAAAACATTTCTTTTGTATCTTGCTTAAACATGGGGGCGTAGCTCAGTTGGATAGAGCAACGGTTTTCTAAACCGTAGGTTCCAGGTTCGAGTCCTGGTGGGATCACT
>JAQWIW010000009.1 GCA_029248665.1 Opitutia bacterium
TAAAACAGTCACCTTAGGTGCACTCATTAAATCTGAACCCGTTTTTCTGGCTAAAGCTTTAATTTCTAAATCAAGATTTAAATTACCTGTTTCAATACCAACTTCATTGAAAAAATTAGCTTCCGTACCGAATCCCAAAGATTGACTTACATTTGGCGGGCTGATGCGAACTGGGTCGCCTGATGCTGGGAAAAACTCAGTTACTGTGCCGTCAACGGGGTCAACACTACCGATCCGTGCTCGACTTGATGAGTCTGATGATGGACCTAAGTCATAGAGGGATCTCAAATTAGAACCTATCGTCCAACCTTCAGTATTACTCTTTAGTCCCCAATGAAAGCCTAATTCGTCGAGGTCATTTTGGGAAACCTCTAAGAATTTAGTTTCGATCTCAACTTGTTTAAATTCACGATAATTGCCTAAGATAGTGCGTAGACGCTCAATATTTCTTGGCGTTTGGGTGACAATTAATTGCTCCCCATCAAAGGCTAAACTAGTTCCAATGACTCCTTCAAAATTAACACCGGCATTTTGGAAGAATTTCTGCAAGGCCTGTGTTTCTTGATCTTGGCTTGGACCAGAAGAAGCTGATTCGTCTTCAAATGGGTTGTCCGATGAAGCTCTAGATGCATCACGTAATCCAGTTAAACGGCTAACAGTTGCTCTAGTGATTGGAAAAAACTCGGTAAGAGTTGATGATGAACCACCGATCGAATCGCTGGCTTGTATAGTAACAGCATCTTGCCCTACATCATATGTGAAATTAACCTGCTGAGTCACAAATTGTAGGATTTTATCTAAGCTTAAATTTCTTAAAGTAATATTCACCTTTGGGTTGAATTCACTTGAGTCAAATAATGCGACCATATTCACCCCTTGGCCTTCTGGATCATATTGTACAGAAAGCTCGGATAAAGTTTCAACTACACGAGTCAAGGCCATGCCTGTGAAATTCACTTTAGGTAAAATAATATTCTCTAACTTGCGAAGCAAAGTGGGGACAACTACATCCGCAGCTGTAGACGTGTTTTCTAACTCAAATACTTTAGGTTGCTCCCAACTATTCTCCACTGCATTCAACATATTCGTGCGGGTTTTATAAAGATTTAAGCCCTGAACATCTTGTAAAGCTTGTGACAGTTTAATTGCTAATTGCTTAGCTTCCTTGCTATTAGAGTCGCGTGCTTCAATTTCTTCGATGGTCGATGTTGCACTGGCTAAATCACCGGCAGCAATTTGTGAGCGAGCGATCAATAATAAATTTTCAACTTCAGATGACTGCTCCGCAAATACTGGGCTAACTTCTTCTACAGGAAGTAGCTTGCTCTGACTCACTTGTTGAATCTTCTTTATGAAAGCAAATTTACCGCTTACTTGCTGATCGGCTTCGACTTCAGCATCAGATGCATTAGGAACTATAAGGCCTTCATCTTCTATCGATTGATTAATCGATAAAAGCAAATTTTGTACATTTGTATCATTAGGCGCTAAAGCAATCAGCATCTCTACTTTTTCTTTAGCAAGAAGCAATTCCCCGGCATCACGTGCGAGAAGTGCTTCTGACATAAGTTGTATTTTTTCCGACGCGTTAGCATCTTGAGCAAATACTGTCGTAGTCGTTAAGTTTAAACCCAAAAGCATAGCGATAATCAAAGTTATGCGTTGGATGTTATTAGCAGGAATATTTTTCATATTTTGTTTTCCGTTTATTTGAGCAAATTAAAGTTAAATTGTATGAGTATGTTTTAAAAAAATGAGCGAATGGCGTCTTCTATGCTTGTTGTATCTTTTGATGACTCCTCTTCTTTGAGTTCTGCATCCGCCTTAGCTTCGGCAGGCGAAGTGATTGTGAGCATTTGAGTAATTGAATCATTATCAGGAATAAGTTTTGTGACTGAAGCCGTACGATTTTCATAATCGATTGCATCTAATTGATATTCGATATTTTCAACAGTGAAGCGAGTATTAGCATCCGAAAGCACGAAGCTCTCATTACTACCATCCACACCAAATACTGCTTCAATCTTGTCTTCGTAGTAACTCTGGTCATGCCTTAAGTTAACGATACGATTGCTGGCAACGTCTTCTAACTTCAACCAAGCGATGAGCTGTGTATTTTCTTCATCGTCAAAATTACGTTCCACACGCCAATCGAGCAAATTAAACCCGTACTCGGCATCACTATCACCAGGGCTGAGTCGTAAACTACGACCATCCTCCACACTGTGTACTAAAATAATGGTTCTGCTTTGATCATCACGATCTTCTTCAACAAAGCCTTCGAGCTGGAAGCGATAAGGATTCATTTTGATGTCCAATAAATGAATCCCCAATGGATCGGCTGAAGTGACATAGTAAGGAGGACGAAAAACAAATTCCCCTCTTCCGTTAATGTAAATTTCGGGCGGAGTGAACAAATCAAACATTTCGCCTTTAGCCTGTTCTTTTGCTTTCGGCCAATCTGCATTCACCGCAGCTGCCTCAGGGATGTCTATTGTTTGATACGGCTTAATGCTAGAAGGCACCTTGGCTTCTACGTTATTTTCTGATGGAAAAAGGAAATAAAACCCTAGTCCAATGATGAGTAGACCACCTGCAATTGATAAAATTAATTTTTCGTTCAGTTCTTTCATTATTAATGCACTCTTTTATCAACCATTTTTGATTTAAATTGTGTCCTCCTTTTGAGAAAGATCTTCGGGCAATACGATCTCAATATATTCTAAAGTTAATGTGAATTGGGAAATATTTTCAGTGACAACTGGATCTCTTTTTTGCTCATCTTTAAGAGCCTCTGATTCTTCCTCAGATAAAGCGAATTCATCTTCATCTTCGTCAAATGAAGTTTTGATAGATTCTTTTGGACGAGACACATTGATGCTTCGTACCACTATCGGGCGATCGAACTCAGCTAAGCGATTGAGAAAATTTCTAAGCGTGTTCGTTTTTCCAGAAAATGAAATTTGAAAAGGAATTGTATCAATCGCACCTTCGACTTTTGAAGTGACGGACGAACCAATATTAAAAATAGAAGGATCTCCGTAATAGTTATCGCTGTTATTATCTCTATCGGAAGTTTTAGCCGATTGCCGTTTAATCGCTAAAATACTTTTAGGATTTGCCGCAAATAATTCACTAATGAGAAAATCAAGTATCACACGTTGCTGATCGAGCATGGCAATCTCATCGGCATCATTGGGGACTTTGGATTCAAGTTTAAAACGATCAAACCCAAAGGCAAAATCATTAGGGACCTCAATTGGCGCAGAACCATAATTATTTTTGTGATTTCTAGCCAATGTGGTAAATTTTGAAATATATTGCTGAATGCCTGCAGTGACTCGTACTCCATCAATAGAAGCCTCTGCTTCAAGGCCTCTTTCTAACTCTTTTCTTATCGATTGAAGTTTTTCCGATAATTTCAAAAGGTTTAAGTCAGATATTGTCACGTTTTCATCAACAGGTGATGGTGCCGCTACAAGCATACGATTGAAATTTCCTTCTGTTCGCTTAAAGCTCTTTGAGTTTTTACTCAGGTCTAAGGTTGCAATTACAGAAAAGACCAATCCAACAATTAGAGCTATCGCACAAATAGATACACCTGAAAAAAATATAATATGTTTTTTAAAAAATTCCATAATCGCAAAGTAAATTTATTAAAGCGGTCTCTCCGTATCGATGATTAAGTTAATTTCAAAAGGCAATACTCTCAATCCGTCACTTAGGTATTTCCAAGAGATCTTTGGTGGCTTCGATTCAACAACAAAATTAGAATCTTCAAAACTCGCTTGAATTTGCTTAATTCTATCGGCCAAAATATCTTGATTTATCTCAGTGGCAGACTGGCGGACTAACATTTTACCTTTCACAACTACTTCATATTCGGGCTGAGCTGGAGTCTCATTGTACTCTTCATCATCGTAATCATCGTAATCATCTTCAAAAGGATCCTCATTTTCATCTTGGCGTACCACTGTTAAATCATCGATCCATACATCTTTAGCCTTAAAAATACTTTCTTGAATATCGGCAAAAAACTGAATCCAGTTAGTTTTTGTCTCTACTAAGCCTTCAACTTGGCTAATCGATTTGCTGAGGATTTTAGCAGTAGCTTCGTTTTTCTGAATAACTGCCTGATTACTTTCAAAGGGTTGAGCGACTTGCTTAAGCGTTTTTAAGGAAGCACTGGTTAAATTAGATGCCTTAGAAAGTCCTGAATAAATAAACCAGGGGAATACCGCTAATAGGACTGCAGCAAGTGCTAAAATCGGCTTTTGGCGAATGAATTTCAGTTCTTGTCGTACATTGAAAGGGATCAGGTTTAAACTCCCACTATTTTCGACTAACTTAAATTCTTTAACCGCTTCGCCTACCACTTCACTTAATTGAAAATTTAAATTATTAGCCTCCAAAGCCAGATTTGCTGGTAGTTCAACATTTGCAAAAGCATCAAATAACTCGATATCCTGCCCTAAATCTTCTGAAATTTTGTCGCGTAAAATTTGAGACTGAGCGCCTTTTCCAGTGATGAAAATATGTTTTAGAGGATTGCCTCCTTTTTGTCGGCGATACATCAAAATTGAACGATTTACTTCTTGAGTGAATCGGCGCGAGAAGTTCGCGATACATGTTTGCATCAAACTAAAGGCAGAGCTTTCTTCATCGATAGCTTTTTCCTCTTTAAAAAATCGATGTTTTATATCCTCAGACTCGGCAAAACTTTTCCCTAGGGTGTCAGAAATAAATTGAGTTAATGTGTTGCCTCCAAAATTAATTGTTCGAACGAAAAAGCCTTCCGCGTTTTTGAAAAACAGATTTGATGAACGGGCACCAACATTGATGACTAATACATCTTCTTCCAAATTTGGATTAGCATATTCGAGTGCGGAATAGGAAAGTATCGTGGAAGCATTGATAGATTCGATAAGCAATCCAGAGTGTCTTATAATCTCACACAATTCATTAGCCATTTCTGCCTTGCCTGCACCGAGTAAAACTTCGGATTCGATACCATCATCGCCGATCACGTCTCCGTCCCAAACCACTTCATCTAATTCATAAGGCAAATTATGTTGTGCTTCGAAGGCTAGTACTTGAGCTTGCTTGCTTTTAGCCACACTCGGAAGGAGTAATGTTTTAGCCAATACCTGATTTCCAGGAATAATAAAATGAGCCTTCCCTGACAATTTACCTTTTTGGATAATTTCTTGAAGGCCATCAGAAACCGCATCCAACCATGCCTCATCATTTTGATAATCATAATCTAAGGAAACTGAGTGTGAATTCTCCATCTTCAACTGATTTCCATTATAAGAAACAACAGTAGCAGAAATGTGACTGGATCCACAATTTATGATTAAACGACTATTTTCTTTGCTCATCTAAATTTTTGTAAATTAGTTATTATTTATATTCTCGACTCTTATTCTCGACCCTTAAATAGGCAGGAGCATCAGGATCATTACCAACCACTTTTAAAGGAGCCAGATAACTGGGCATTAAGCGACCAAAATTATCAATGCTTCTTACTTTAGCTTTTCTAACAAAATTATTTAAACTTCCCTCATTTTGTAAATTTGAACTAAAGGCACTTCTTTGAGGACTTATGGGGATTTGGTTAGCAGTAAGCTCAGCATAGAAATAATCTGGTTTATGATAACGATTCATTTCGATCTCTTTACCGGGAATGTAAAAACGTACCGTATTCTTATCGCCTTTTTCTAAAATCATAGCTTCAGCATCTGAATAGAAATAATCAACGCCATCCGCCGTATTAACATTTTTAAACCCAAGATATAAGTGGACGCCAACATTTTCGACATATCTCGCAGAAGATGCTCCGACAAGAGTATTACTACCGGTATGAATCTCCACTTCACTCATTAGCCAATCATCCTGAAGTGAGGTAAACTTAACTTTGTGCACGCTCACCACTTCCGCAATGGAGATTAACGTAAAGGGTAAAAGTAGAATAAAATAAAAAACTGCTCGAAAAAGATACATTATTGGGTCGCAAAAAAAAATAGTTCTTAGATATTCTTTATAACACAAAACTAAAAACTAGAATTCAATATTTGGTATTATTAATGTAAAATAATGCAACTAAAATAATAGAATTGTAAGAAAAATCTCACATTAAAGCGTAAATAAGCAATTAGACTATGGAAAAATCAAATCCACTTCTCCCATTTAAAATTAGCTGCCTCGTCTTTATCACAAATAAAAAAGGCGAAAATTTACTAATAAAACGAACCAAATCGCCTAACAAGGGCTGCTGGAGCCCGATTGGAGGAAAATTAAATATGCATTTAGGGGAATCTCCTTACGAATGTGCGAGAAGAGAAACCCAAGAGGAAATTAATTTAAGCTTAAACGATGAAGATCTAAAATGTTTTGGCTATATTTCAGAGAAAAGCTACGAAGGATCAGGTCATTGGCTAATGTTCTTATTTAAATCAAAGATCTCACTTGAAATTATCCCTCCAGCAATTGATGAAGGTAGTTTCGATTTTTTCTCTCGCTCTGATATCGATACTCTAGCTATTCCAGAAACTGATAAAAGACTACTATGGCCCTACTATGATTCTCATAGAAACGGATTTATCGGCATACGTGCAAACTGCAACCCAAGCAATAAATTGGAGCTAACTGAAGAAATTTCTCTTCTTTAGCCTTTTAAAGTAATTATTTCGATTATTTGATTGAGGATAGTTTCAGTCGGATGCACCCACTTGCTTAAAATTACCAGCATTCACATTCCAAACTTGCCAATTTCGGCTCGCTTCTCCCACTGAAAATTCAGTACCTGAGGCAATGATTTGAATATCTTTAGCACAACTAGACCAAAAGCTTTCTTTCCGCTTAGGGTCTAGCTCCCCAAGAATATCGTCGATCAAAATTACAGGCTTAATTTTGAGCTTTGATTCAAATAAAGAAGCTTGTGCCATTCGCAAGGCCACGCTCAATCCGCGCTGCTGACCATCTGAACCATACTCTTTTGCACCCCCTATAGCCAAACTGATGACATAGTCATCTCGATGAGGGCCTCTGCTTGTAGATCCCAAAATTAAATCTTTCTTTCTCTGCTCCTTAAAAAATTGCTCATAGTCATGGATAGAAGCTAGATCTGCGTCTGGTTTGTAAGCAAGCAATGGGCTTTCATTGTCTTCAGAAAAAGCTTCGTAAACATTGGCTAAAATCTGACTTATTTGCCCAATGCCCTCCTTTCGTTTAGCGACCAAGCTAAAAGCAAATCTCGCTAATTCTTTTTCAAACGCATCAAAAGCTAAGTCTTTGGAGCGCATTTTGAGTAATTGATTCCTTTCTTGAATTGTCCGATGGTACATACGAAGTGCTTCAAAGTAATCAGGGTCAACCGAAGCCAAGGTCATATCAAAAAAGCGGCGGCGCTCGCTAGGTGAACCTCGTAAAATCATGAGATCACCAGAATGCAAAGGAACTACAGGAAATAGGCCAATGAAATCAGCCAAACGCTTCACCGGATCTCCATCGATCAACAAGACTTTTTGCTTTTCTTTTATTTGAAGCTCAACTTCCGTTATCCCCAATCTTTCGTGTTCTATTTCATAAAACAACTGAAACTCATTTGTATTTTTTTGAAACAGCGGTTTGGTCAATTGCGTACGGAAAGATCGCAAAGCCGAAATAAATCCAATCGCTTCGAGGCAATTTGATTTCCCCTGCCCATTAACTCCAAGCATGAAATGATTTTTTTCAGATAATGTTAAATCACAAAAATCAATGTTTCTGAATCGGGAAATCCGTGCTTTAGTAATCTGCATACGAAGAGAACTCTAGGGAATTAATAATTCTTGTCCCACCCTTAAAGAACGTGCACTGGATAAAGTATCACGATTTGCTTGATAAATATCGTTCCAACGATTTGCCGTTCCATAAAACTTTTCACTAATTTTACTAAGCGTATCACCTGATTGAACCACATAGCTTTTAGGCACTTCTTGAGGATTAAGCGTCCCCGCACTATTAGGCATAGAAGTGATATTGCTTGTTGTATTCAAGCTCTGTTCACCTTGGATTGCATTCCCATCATTAGGAATTATTTCATTCAATGATATCGATATTTGATTCATTGCCTCTTGACCTCTTTGTGCCTTAATCTCAAGTAAAGCTTTATTATATTTTAACTTTAGTGAGTCGTTTTCTTTTTTCAACTTTTCGATGATTTCCAGCAAATCGATCCGATTTACGTCTGATTGAAATGGCTTAGTTGGGAGCTGTCTTAAAAATTCTAATTTAGCTGTTTCGATCAACTGCTTAACTTGGATTATCCTTTCTGACTCAGGCTTCAATTCTAAATAACGATCAAAGTAAAAAATTGCACGAACTGGATCTTTCAATGTTTGCAAATAAATATACCCTACTTCCAAATGCGATTCTGGAGACTCTCTGCGAACCGAAATCAATCCTAAATAGGTAATCAAAGCATCTTCGTGGCGCCCCTGGCTTTGAAACTCCTTGGCTAATTTAAACTGTCGCTCTTCTGCTTCTTCAACTATAGATAGCTCACCTGAAGAACAAGCACCACAAAAAATTAGACTGACTATTAGGAGAATTCGAAGCATTAAAGAATAGAATGGTAGATTATAAACTTCAGCAAATATTAAATTGAGACAGTCTTATTTCTGGTCAATCGCAAAGATCTGACAAACTCGAACCAGTCCCACCTGACCATAAATTTAATGCATCAGCACCAATGGCAATTGCCGAAACTACCGCCATTTCCAATCGTAATACTCGAGTTCCTAAATGAACAAATTTCCAGTTTTCTTTCAATAATAAGCTTCTTTCAGAATCGGACCACCCGCGCTCAGACCCAAAAGCTAAAGATATAGGCGAAGTCTTCACGTCTTTGCTATTTTTTAAAGAACATCCCAAGCTTTGACCCGCTTCATAATTATCCATGGCGAGAAAAGCTTCATGATCTACTGAGTGATTAATTTTGGATAATGCCGTTTCAAGATTTGCATGCACCTGAATTTCTGGAACATGGGTGGTAAAAGATTGTTCCGCTCCAAGCATTAAGCGCTCTTTGTAATTTCCCTCCTTCCATAAACGACTCTGCATATAGGAAGGCTCTGTATTATCTGATTGAAAGAAATGCATCCGCCTCACTCCGAGGCAAGACGCTTCAAAGAGTACACGCTTGGCCGTATGCGGACGAGGCATTCCAATCAATAAATCAATAGGCAGACATGCCGGCGATACTTCTTGCTGAACAATACTCAAAGTAATCGAGGCATCCTTATTGACTTCCACAAGCTTTCCTAGAGCTCTAGGGCCATTTATGAATCCCACATAAAATACTCCACCTAGCTCAATCTTTAATACTTTTAAAATATGTAAAGTCCGTGGGTCATCTGCTGACAAATCTAATTGTTCAAAAGGAGTTTCAAACAAAATTAAATTCATAATCAGCGACGTCTTCCAAATTGACTCGAACGACTATTACGGCGGCGGCGAACTGGTGTTTTTTCTTCCGAGCGAATCATTGGTTCTTGAATATAATTAAAACCTTCAAGCTTTTGCTGAGGAATCGCTTGATCAATTAATTTTTCTATCGCATCTAGATGAGACATTTCATCAAGTGCGACTAAAGTCGCTGCATCTCCTTCTTTTTGAGCCCTTCCAGTCCGACCAATACGGTGCACATAATCTTCGCTATTTTCTGGCACATCATAATTAATCACATGCATGACGTGAGCGATATCGAGACCTCTTGAAGCAATATCTGTAGCGACTAAAATTTGTGCTTCCCCATCCTTAAATTGTTTCAAGGATTGTTCACGTACTCTCTGAGAAAGATTTGAATGCATCACCACACATTTATGCTCTCTTGCTTGAAGCCAACGAGCAATGCGATCAGCACCATGCTTCATCCGGCAAAAAATAATCAAACTTCCGTCACCCATTTGCTCAATCAAGGCGATTAATAAATCAAATTTCTGTAAAGCTCCAATCGGAAAAACGGTATGCTTAACTGTACTAGCTGGACTTAACTGAATCCCAATATTCACCTCAACTGGATTCTTCAAATGCTTTTGTATGATTCGCTTGATCGAATCTGAAACAGTCGCAGAAAATAAGAGCGTCTGCCTTTGGGGATTTTTACAAAAGCTAATGATTTTTAAAACATCATCAACAAATCCCATGTCCAACATTCGATCCACTTCATCTAAAATCAAATAGTCCACAGTACTTAAATCAATCGTCTTATTTTTTACATGATCGATCAATCTTCCAGGGGTAGCCACTATGACATCTGCACCTGAATTCAAGCAATCAATCTGCCCTTTATAGCCAACACCTCCATGCAATAAACATATATTTAAATCACATTCTTTACCAAATAACATAAACTGCTCTTTGATTTGAGCGGCTAATTCACGTGTGGGCCCTATCGCTAAGCATCGCACTCCTTTTTTCTTTGCCCCCGATTCAATCAAGTGCAAGATAGGCAAAGCAAAAGCCGCTGTTTTTCCAGTACCCGTTTGAGCCGATCCAATAAGATCTCGTCCCGATATAATATGTGGAATCGACTCTTGCTGAATGGGCGTAGGCTCCTTGAAACCAATGGAATCAATTACATTTTGAATTTTTGGAGCAAGTCCTAGTTTGGCGAACGTCATAAAAATTTTATTTTACTTACAATGATTTTTTTAAGAAGACATTACGCATAAGCTAAAACATAGATTATGCAAGCAAGGACATTTTGCCTAAAAGTACGACCTTCTTCCTTCTTGCAAATAAGCGGTTAAATAATAATCTTTGCACATGACTCAAAATTACAGAGGTCGTATCGCTCCATCACCTACTGGTTATTTACATCTAGGGCACGCTCGCACTTTTTGGTTTGCTATGGAACGTGCCCGTGCGAAAAAAGGAATACTGATTTATCGAGAAGAAGATTTAGATTTTAACCGCTGCCGAAATGAATACAGCCAAGCGGCGATTGAGGATTTGGACTGGTTTGGTTGCGTCTGGCAAGAAGGGCCAGATAAAGTAAGAATGAAACAGTCTTATCGACAAAGCGAACGTATGCCCCTCTTCCTAAAAGCTTGGAAAGAACTAAAAGAACAAGGACTTATCTACCCTTGTGAAAAATCACGTAAAGACATTCGAGCTGCTTCTGAAAATATTCAAAATACCGACTTTGAGCCCATCTACCCTGAAGCTTGGCGACCTTCTAGCCATGTAACCGATGATCTAAATTCACCTGAAGGATACAATTGGCGGTTTAAAGTGCCTCAAGGTCGCAAAATTGATTTCCATGACGAAAGCTTAGGGCCTTGCCAATTTTTTGGTGGTAAAGATTTTGGTGATTTTCTTGTATGGCGAAAAGATGGTATCCCCTCTTATGAGTTAGCTGTTGTTGTCGATGACATTGAAATGGGAATAAGTGAAGTCGTCCGAGGAGAAGACTTACTCATTTCAACAGCACGGCAAATTCTTATTTATGAAGCACTCGGAGCCAAACTGCCCCAATTTTACCATGCCCCACTCGTCATTGATTCCGCAGGCGATCGATTGTCCAAAACACATCAATCACTTTCACTAAGAGAACTTAAAAAAGCCGGCCATACCCCAGAAGAATTAAGACAATCAGAAGCCTGGTGGTCAGGCATTGAAGATTTCTTAGAAACTTAGCCCCTATAAAGATAAATCAATACGCTCATGGGGGTCAGGCAACTGAGTACGAAACCAAGTTTTTTGTTTTTTCACCAAGCCATTGGTATTTTTAATAATCAATGGTAGTAGCTCTTCTTCTTTGATTTCTCCTTTTAGAAAAGCAATACTTTCTCGATAGCCAATTGCATTGGCTGCATTGGGATTTTCTTCGATACCATTTTTAAGCAAAGCCTTAACTTCTTCAATTAATCCAGATTCAAGCATACTCTCCGCTCGCATTATCACCCGATTTTTTAATTCTTCCGCATCTCTTTCCAAAAGAATGAAATGTTTTTTAAGCGAAGCGTAAGGCTTAGGACGTTCGGCAAATTCTTTTTGTAAAACAGGCAAAGATTTCTTGGAGGCAAGACAACGCTCTAAAGCTCGCTGCACTCGCCGAGGATTTAAAGTATCTAAATTACCGAGCCCTTCTGGACTCACTGCATTGAGACGATCCAGTAATCCTCTTAGCCCGTAATTGGCAAAAATAGATTCTGATTCAGCTCGAATGGCATCGGAAACCTCTATCGTATCTACAACAGGCTCAAAAAAACTTTTTAAATAGAAGCCACTTCCGCCAGTAATAACGACTGATTTTCCTCGATTTAAAATATCGACTACCGTGTTTTGGGCTAATCTATCAAAACGGCTAATATCGAAGGACTCGTTCACAGGATTCAAATCGACGCAATGGTGTGGGATTCTTGCTAATTCTTCTTGAGTTGGCTTTGCTGTTCCAATGTCCATGCCACGATAAAAAAGAGAGGCATCGCATGAAATAATCTCTGCATCTAGTGCTTCTGCATAATCTAAGGCATAGTTTGTCTTTCCAACTGCCGTTGCTCCTGTAATGATATGTAAAGTGACAGACACGTAAATTTTTTAAAATAAGGTTAAAGAAACTTGTCTATTTTCAACTAATCAAAATTGTAAATTTAACACAATCATGAAAATTTGTATTGTCACGGATACCTTCCCGCCTGAGATCAATGGAGTTGCTAAAACCTTATGCCAAATCTCTCAAGATTTAAAAGTACTAGGTCATTTTGTGACGATAATATGTCCGCAACAAAGAGGCGCAATAAGTCTTTCGACTTCACCACATATAACTATGGTTCCTTCTTTGCCCATTCCATTTTATCGAGGTCTTCGTTTTGGACTACCTTGCCGAACTCTCTTAAAAAAGATATGGCGAACAGAAAAACCTGATGTTGTTTATATCGCCACGGAAGGGCTACTTGCCTTATCTGCTATTAGTATAGCAAGTAAAATGAAAATTGCCATCACTTCTGGATTCCATACCAATTTTCATAAATACATGCACCATTATCGTCTTCCTATGATGGCCAAATTTATCGAAAATTTTCTCAAAAAAACCCATAATAAAACTTTAAGGACTTTCGCTCCAACTGAAGATGTAATTCAACAACTTAATCAGATGGGCGTTAACAATCCGCGCTTACTCAGTCGAGGTGTAGATACTGAATTATTTAATCCAAGTAAGCGAAATTATGCTTTAAGAAAATCTTGGGGCATCACATCAGATGACCAATATGTAGCTCTTTTTGTAAGCCGAATAGCCGCAGAAAAAAATATCCCACTTGCGATTAAAGCTTTCAAAAAAATAAAAGACGCAAGTCCGAATACGACTTGCATCTTTGTCGGTGATGGCCCCGAAAAACTTCGTTTACAAAAAAAATATCCCGAATTTAAATTTGTCGGTATGCAAACAGGTGAAAAGCTTTCAGAATATTACGCATCTGGAGATTTATTTCTTTTTCCAAGCTTAACTGAAACTTTTGGAAATGTTATTCCTGAAGCCATGGCATCTTCACTTATTCCAATCGCTTTTAATTACGCAGCTCCTAAAGCACTGATTGAAAATAATTTTAATGGCTATCTCGCAGATTATAATGACTCTAATTCTTTTTTAGAAACCATTGACCGTGCTTTAGGTAAAAAAAATGAATGGTCGAAGATTCGCCTGAACGCACGTCAAACAGTCGAAAAGCTTAATTGGAAAAACATTGTCAAAAGCTTTGCTCAAGAACTTAATCAAGCCTACCTCGAAAATATCTCCTATGAATCAAACCGATAAGCCCGATACCCTTACCTCAATCGATACAAGCTCACACAAAATTAATAACTATTGGAAAAAAAACCTTAAGATAATGTCCGCATTACTCTTTTGTTGGTTTTTCTTCAGTTTAGGCTGTGGAGTATTATGGGTCGATTACCTCAATCAATACACCATACCAGGCACTGGATTTAAACTAGGATTTTGGTTTGCCCAACAAGGTAGCGTCATCGCCTTTGTTTTTATCGTTTTAATCTATGCACTGATGATGAATCGTGCAGATAAAGAAGCGAATAACGCTAATTTAAATTCTAAATAATCATGAGTATTTTAAATTGGACCTATCTATTTGTTGGACTGAGTTTTTCCCTATATCTTTTTATTGCGTGGCGAGTGCGAGTTAAGGATACCCAAGGCTTCTATGTAGCGGGAAGAGATGTCCCAGCTTACGCAAATGGAATGGCCACCGCAGCTGATTGGATGAGTGCGGCTTCTTTTATTTCTATGGCAGGATTAATATCCACTATGGGCTATGCAGGAAGCGTTTATCTTATGGGATGGACAGGAGGCTTTGTCTTGTTGGCTCTTTGCTTGGCTCCTTATTTGAGAAAAATGGGGCACTATACCGTGCCTGAATTTATTGGTGACCGCTACGAAAGTGATGTCGCTCGAGTCATTGCCATCATTTGTGCTGTCTTTATTTCGTTTACTTATGTCGCTGGGCAAATGCGTGGTGTAGGCGTGGTATTCAGTCGCTTCTTGAATGTTGATATTTCTACAGGTGTCTTCATTGGAATGTTCATCGTTTTTATATACGCAACCCTTGGAGGCATGAAAGGGATCACCTGGACTCAAGTAGCTCAATATTGGGTTTTAATCACCGCTTTTCTCGTTCCTACAATTGCTATTAGCATTCAACTCACCGGCCACGTCATCCCTTCTTTTGGAATGGGTGCTACTCTCATTGAACCTGCTGTAGTCGGACAAACTAACTTTTTATTAAATGCCTTAGACGGCACGCTGACTGATTTTGGCTGGCATGCCTATACAGAAGCCTTCGAAGGCAAATGGAGTAAATTTAATGTCTTTGCTACCGCATTGACGCTAATGGTAGGAACCGCTGGATTACCTCATGTGATTGTTCGCTTTTACACTGTGAAAAATGTGCAAGCCGCACGTTGGAGTGCTTTTTGGGCCTTACTTTTTATTTCAATTCTTTATTTATCCGCACCATCATTAGCCTCTTTTTCAAGATATTATATGATTCACACTCTCAACGGATCCAGCGCGGAGACACTTCCTGATTGGTTCCATAGTTGGGAAAAAACTGGATTGATTTTATGGCTCGATGATGGCGATGGGCTAGTTCGTTATTCAGGTGATCAAAGCAATGAAATTTTCCGTTCTGGAAAAATTGGAACAGGCGAACTTGAATCTATAAAAAATAAGCACCAAGTATGGTTGTCTGGTGACACAGCAAATGGTATGAATGGACGACAACTCTTACTCGATAAACAATTAAGTGGTCCAGATAGAGATATCATCATGCTCGCTGCCCCTGAAATGGCTAGCTTATCGAATTGGATCATCGCCTTTGTTGCCGCTGGTGGCTTAGCCGCCGCACTCTCTACCGCGAGTGGGCTGCTTTTAGTCATATCTTCAAGCATTGCTAATGATTTATATTATCGAACTTTAAACCCGAAAGCTTCACAAAAAAATCAACTCTTAGTGGGTCGGATGACCATTGCTGTCGCTGTAGTGATTGCAGGGTATTTTGGATTAAATCCTCCCGGCTTTGTCGGGCAAGTGGTGGCCTTTGCCTTCGGCTTAGCTTCCGCTAGTTTCTTTCCTGCAATCCTTCTCGGTATTTTCAATCAACGTGTTGGTACGGTCCCCGCAATTTGCGGAATGCTTTCCGGCATCAGCTTAACCGCCTATTACATTATCAATTGCGTCTTCTTAAATGGAGATCGATGGACATTAGGTATGATTGAAAATGGCATCACTCCAGAAGCCTTTGGTATGATCGGCATGTTGGTAAATTTCGCCATCGTCTTTATCATGACACCTTTCTTTCCTCCGCCGAGTGATCGCGTCAAAGCAATCATTCAATCTGTACGCAGTCCAGAAGCTTAAGAAGTTTAAATTATTTAAGCTGTCGGGCTTAGCCTAATTCTAGACTTCATTTTCCCAAATACTCTCAAGTGCTTGTCGCTTGCGAATCAATCGAGCCTGCCCATTACTCTCAATTAAGATTTCGGCGGCTTCAGGATATGAGTTATAATGCTTCGGTGTCATGGCAGATGCGTATGCACCGGTTCCACCGATCAAAACTAAATCGCCTATTTGCACGTCAGAAAAACCACGTGTGGCTAATAATTCAGGATCTCCAGAAGCTGGCGTAAGAATATCGCCCGATTCACAACAATGACCCACTACCACATAATCTTGGTTTCTTTGGGCATCCTTGGCTGAAGTACGTCCGCTGAATATATCGATGGGATGCTGAGCACCATAGATAGATGGCCTTAATAACTCAGTCATCCCTGTATTCAGTTTTATAAAATGGTAACCTTGCTCACCAGTATGAACTAGATCATGGACTTCGGCCAGTAAGCCTCCTGCATTCGCCATTAAAAATGTGCCTGGTTCGATTTCACAGTGTATCTGACGGCCAGTTTTTTCAGAAAAAGCTTCAAAGGCCTCACGCACGGGTTTGCCGATCACTTGCAAATCAGTCGAGACTTCATCGGGCATACGGCCGACTTTATAACCACCGCCAAGATTCAAAATAGTGACGGATTCAAATTGCTCTACCAACTGAAAATTCATGAGGGCGACTTTCAACCACACATCAGGATCACTCCCTGAACCAATGTGCGTATGAATACGAACCACTTCTAAGTCATACTGCTCACAAAGTGTTTTTACTTCATCGACTAAGCCATGCCAAATTCCAAAGCTTGAAGAAACACCGCCCACATTCGTCCGGTTATTTCCTCCAGAACCAGAGCCAGGATTAAAGCGTATACCCACTTTGCCTCCCTGATTAATTTTACCGAAAGCCTCTAATTGTTTCAATGAGCAGGCATTGAACTGAATCCCTAAATCCAACAGTGCTTCCAAATCTTTAGGAATTTCTTGAGCACTTAAACTAATCTTTCTTGGTGCGATACCTGCGTGAATCGCTCGTTTCACCTCATGCCCAGAACTCGCATCGATATGAAGCCCTAAAGAATCAAACAACTGCAAAATTGATTTGTTAGGGCTCGACTTCATCGCAAAGCGTGCGGTCAAACCAAAAGCATTTGGAAAAGCCAAAACTGCTTCTGCAGCTGATCGCATACGAACTTCATCATAAAGATATATAGGCGTTCCGAAAGTATCAGCAAGTGATTGTGCCTTTGTGGAGTCGACTAACGGATTAAGATTGAAATGATTCATCAGATAAACTACATAAATAAACTTATAAAAAACAAGTAGTTATGAGTGAAATTATTAAGAGTGTGGCATTTATCTTGGCAAGTATAATTCTTGCACGCTTTGCTTTGCCGGCAAACATCACCCCGATTATTGCTATGGCAGTCTTTCTTCCCTACATAACTAAAAATAAGCACCTGCAAACCTTGCTTCCAATTGGCATTCTTTTTCTCACAGATATTTTCTTGGGATTCTACGGAGCGACTATGTTTTTTGTCTACGGCTCTTTATTGCTGATCAGCGTACTATCACGAAAAAGCTATGACGCAAAATTTACCGGGATTTTAAAGACCTCTGGTTTAAGCGTTTTACTTTGGCATTTCCTTGTCAATTTTGGTGTTTACCTCAATGGACTCGGCACCGTATCACTCGCACAAACCTACTTAGCGGCCATACCTTTTGATTTCCGTCTGCTCGTAAGCACCCTAGCATTCAGTAGTCTTTTCTATGGAGCGAACTACGCAGTCAATCGATACATTAATAGACAAGGTTCAAAGGCTGAACCGATGAATTTTGCTTAAGCCTTAGCCGCTTAGCCTTCACAGTTTGGGCAAGTCCCTGAATACACCACTTCACCACCTGTGAGATAAAACCCTTCAGGTAGAGTAACCTTGGGAAGTCGCATCGGAATATCTAAATCAAAAACTTTTTGGCAAACACGACAGATAAAATGAGGGTGCTCTTTCTCTGCAGGTAATTCAAAACGGGTTGGTTGACTAGGGAAAGACAAACCGACCAATTCAAATTTTTGACACATCTCTTTGATGAAACGATCAACTGTTGCGGAGCCAAGCTTGGGAAGATATTTTCTACCTTGACTAAGCAACTCATTACGAGTCAAGGGGCGGCCTGCTTCTTTTAAAATATTAAAAATTAAATTCCTTTGCTTGGTACTCATAAAAATTACTAAAAGCCATATGTCATCCCCAAATACGCTTGCCTAGGTGGAGCAGGGTAACCCTTTAAATAACTATATTTTTCATTCATGGCATTTTCTACTCTAAAGTGAATGGAGTAAACTTCACTAACAAAATATGTACCATAAATTCGGGCGACTGAATAGTCTTTAATATCAAAAGACTTCCCTGCAAAATCAGTTAGTCCTGAAACTTTAGTAAAATTGGCACCAATATTAAAATTTGAAAATTCTCTAGCTATGGATGCTTTCCATTTGTGCTTGGGTCTACGTATCAATTGGCTGCCTTCATCATCTTTAGCATTTAGATAACTATAAGAAATATTGTATCGAATTTGATCTCCTAATTTTCCCGATAAATAAGTTTCGCTTCCAGTTTGCGAAGAATCAACTAAGACACGTTGATATCCATTGGGGCTCCAAGGAGCGGTTGAAAGGTTATTAATAAAGTTGTCAAAATAAACGAAGCCTAGCTCATGTTCGCCAAGATTGGTTTTTATTCC
The DNA here is from genome assembly GCA_029248665.1 of Opitutia bacterium. Lineage (GTDB taxonomy): Bacteria > Verrucomicrobiota > Verrucomicrobiia > Opitutales > Coraliomargaritaceae. The sequence goes on from JAQWIW010000009.1 coordinate 18,683, forward strand.
AATTTCTTTTGATCGGATCGCTTCAAGCTCAATGTCAATATCTTCAAGGAAAAAATTATAGTTTTGTCCGTAAGCTAGAATGAGTAAGTCAGGTGGATTTTTACCATATGAATATTTAGCGTGGATTTTTGTTTTCTCATCATTACCCAGAATCTTAGAATACTTTATTGAACCGCTACGACTTCTCTCAAAATTATTACTAAAGCTGTCAATTCTTCCCCCTACTTCAATTTCAGATAATCTATCAATCTGATAAATTGTATTAGTAAAGAATGATCTCGTATCATATGAAACTTCAAAATCGCTCACACTAGATGTGCTAAAATTATTTATAGGATTCTGCTCATATTTTCTTTTTTCAAACATTAGACCCAAAATACTTTTTACTTTATTATCACTATGCGAAAACTCATACGTTGATTCTAAACAATTAATATTCTCTGTAAAAATATTATCACTACTGTAGTCAGTTTTTATCGCTTTAAGCTCATTCTTCGACATATTTGTAGTAACTTTTATATTCGATGTGTCTGAGATATGAAAAGTTAACCCAGGCGAATACATGTAAGCTTTCGTTTTGTTTATTTCATCGGATGCTGATTTTATTTCTCCAGGATTAAACTGATTATAAATACTGCCCCTCACTCCCAAAATTGTGTCGTAATATAAATACTGAAAATCTAAATCTATCGAGTCATTCAAGGCGTAAACGAAATATAAATTGGCTGAATTCCTTTCAAAAGCGGAATTTTCTTGGTATCCATCCGTATTTGCTGAACTTATTCCGAAACTCGAATTAAGCCTATCATTTGCTAAGCTATAATTGTAATCATAAAATTTTCCATTATCTGAACCAACTTCAGCTTTAAGTTTTTGATTCTGACCTCCTTTTGCCACATTACTTCGAACATTGACTACTCCCCCAATCGCTCCTCCATAAAGGCTAGAATTATCTCCACGAACAACCTCGATTGTACCTACATTAGACAAACTTAATTGCCCTAAGTCATACTGACCTGAAAATCCAGTAGGCAGCCTACGACCATTCAATAATACAGCAGTATGATTGCTTTCACTGCCTCTGGTAAACATTGAGGTAACTTTCCCTATTCCACCATTTGCTGATAAATGTAAGCCGGGAATTTGATTTAGAACATCCGTTACATTTAGATAGAGACCATCCTCAATTGTTTTTTTAGAAAAAACACTGACAGAGGGACTTAGGTCACTCAAAGACTGACCAAATCGAGAAGCAGTAACCACTAAATCCTCCATATATAAGACGGGGACAACGTCTTGCTCGCCTTCATTACCAAAGGTGAATGAATTAAAGGATAAAAACACTAGAAAAAGCCAAAGATTACAAGTTTTCATAATTAAATTGAAAAATGAAAATCAATCTCAATAAAGATCAACTAAAATCTAGTACTTGTTATAATTAAATTGTTAGGTTTTCGGCAACCAAGACATTGTCTGCACGGACAACTTGGCTATTTCGCTCAGAAAGCACCAAGACTTTGGGCTTCCAATCTTTAGCCTCTTCCGCATCCACTTGGGCAAAAGACATAATGACGACACGGTCGCCAATTTCACCTTTATGAGCTGCCGCTCCATTTAAAGAAATCATATGAGAACCCTTGGGAGCTTCGATAGCGTAGGTTTCAAAACGTTCCCCATTTGCAATATTAGCGACTAAAATTTTCTCATACGGACGCAGACCAACCGCTTCCATCAAAGCACTATCAATAGCAAGGCTACCTTCGTAATGTAATGCGCGATCGGTGATCTCCGCTCTCAATAACTTGGATTTTAAAAGGCTGATGTTCATAAAAGAAAGTCTAAGATAAATTACTGGTGGGCAGATGTCAAAAAGGTTAAGAATAAATTAAACATTAGGATAGCTACCGAGCCATTTTACAAATGAAGAACATTCCTTTAATTCTTCGATTGCTGCCTGAACGGAGGCCTCTTCAATATGGCCGATTAGATCAACGAAGAAAAAGTAATCCCATGCTTTTTTACGACTTGGACGAGATTCGATTTTCGATAAATTAATACTCCGTTTAGCGAAAGGCATCAGTGCTTTTTCCAAAGCGCCTGATTGATCTTTAAGAGAGATGACTAAACTTGTTTTATCTTTGCCATCACCTAAAGATCGCACATCCGTTTTGCCAATCACCAAAAAGCGTGTGACATTCTCTGAATTATCTTGGATGCCATTCTGAACAATCGCTACATCATTCAGTTCTGCCGCAATTGAACTGGCTATGGCGGCAACTTCGGGACGCTTAGCCGCTATTTCAACTGCACTTGCGGTACTGTGAGATTCCACTAGTTCGGCATTTGGCAGATTGCGTCTGAGCCACTCACGGCATTGCCCAAGTGCTTGATCCTTAGAATGCACTTCTTTGATCTCAGACAGAGGTGACTGTGAAATCAGACAATGCTCAATCGGCAGATAAACCTGTGCACAAATTTTTAAATCAGATTCGACTAACTCATCCATGGAATGAAAAACCGCTCCTTCCGTAGAATTTTCAATTGGGACGACTCCATAATCACAATCACCAGCCTCAACTGCAGAAAAAACATCGGAAATTGTTTTCATAGGCGTTGCCTTTAAGCTTACGCCAAAATTTTTCAATACCGCTTGGTGGGTGTAAGTCGCCTCTGGCCCTAAGAACGCTACCTGTAAATCTTTCTCTAAAGCAATTGATGCTGAAATAACCTCTCGATAAATCGCATTGAGAGCTGACTGATTTAATGGACCTTCATTAAGGTTCGACAATTTTTTAAAGACTTCTGCTTCTCGGGCTGGGTCATAAAAATCGGCCCCCGACTCTTGTTTAATTTTTCCAATTTCATGAGCAATCGTTAAACGTTGATTGAGCGACTGTACAATGCCTGCGTCTATCTTGTCGATTTGCTCTCTTTGTTTATCTAAATTTTCTTTGCTCATGATAACTCTTCTTCTGTTTTTTCTAAATAGGCATCGCTTTCAATGTTTTCTTTCTGCCAATCTATTTCAACAAAGGTTTCTTCAAGTGGCAACTCTGAGGGTTTACTTTCTTTTGCCAAGCCAACCGCCTCATCGGAAATCTCATTTTCAGTCTCTTTGTCTTTTCGCATAAAGTCATCAATTTGAATATTTGTTAAAATATCTGAGGTAGGTAAATCCTCTAAATCTTTAATTCCTGAAAACTCTAAAAACTTTTCTGTCGTACCATATTGAATCGGACGCCCTGGCAATTCAGCACGGCCAACGACCTCAACCAATTCAATTTCTAATAAACGATTCACTGGACTATCCACAGACACACCACGAATTGATTCAATCTCTGCTCGTGTGACTGGCTGACGGTAAGCAATAATTGATAAAGTTTCCATTGTCGCCATTGTTAATTTCATTGGCTTAGGTTCGGCACGTAGTAAACGTATGTAATCTGAAAACTGTGGGGCCGTAGCAAAATAAAAGCCTTTCGGTCCATCGACTAAGCGATAAGAGAGATCTCCTACTTCTGCCTCTTCCATAATTGCCTGAAGCACCAATTCTAAATCTTTCTTTTTAATCGATCCCAAGTTTACGTTTTCTTCTTCGTTTTCTATTTCACCTTCCTCATCACTGGAATCTTTTGAATCCACCAGTTGTTCTTCATATTTACGAAAAAGCTTCAGCATATCCTGAATCGATAGCGGTTCAGAGGTCGATATCAGCAGGGCTTCTACAATCTTTTTTAACTTAGGATTCATAATTCATTACTATAAAAATCAAAATTTCATAAAAAGAACAGAAAAAAGGATATTGTCCTTGAAAGCTTAATTTGTTCTAAAACTATATTTTAATTTATTATTTAAGCGAAATAAGGAACTATGTCTGAATCGAACACAAGAAATTATTCATCCACTATTGTTGATGGCGTTGATCGTGCCCCTGCTCGTTCGATGCTTAGGGCCGTCGGGTTTACCGATGAGGATTTTACGAAACCTCAAGTCGGGATTGCTAGTTCACCTAGTGATTTAACGCCGTGCAATATGCACCTTGGAGAACTTGCCGAACATGCAAGCAAGGGAGTTAATATATCTGGGGGTAAAGCCGTGAATTTTAGTACCATAACTGTTTCTGACGGCATCTCCATGGGCACACAAGGGATGCGCTATAGCTTAGTATCGCGAGATGTGATCGCAGACTCCATCGAAACAACCACGGCTGCAGAGGGGTTCGATGGACTTGTTGCTATTGGCGGCTGTGATAAAAATATGCCTGGGTGCATGATTGCAATCGCCCGATTGAATCGTCCATCCGTTTTTGTGTACGGTGGAACTATATTGCCTGGATTTACTCAATCGGACAAAGAAAAATGTAATCCGATGGATATCGTATCCGTATTTGAAGCGGTAGGGAAACACGCCAAAGGAGCACTTGATGACGAAGGCTTAAAAGACGTAGAAAAGAATGCGATTCCTGGCCCAGGGTCCTGTGGAGGTATGTACACCGCAAACACTATGGCAAGTGCGATTGAAGCATTAGGTATGAGTTTACCAGGAAGCAGTGCCCAAACCGCCGTTGGAGCAAGCAAGAAGAAAGATTGCGAAAATGCCGGTCAAGCCGTCCTTCATTTGCTCGAAAAAAATATCCGTCCTCGTGATATCATGACGAAAAAGGCTTTTGAAAATGCGATTACTACTTGCCTTGCACTCGGTGGTTCAACCAACCTCATTCTTCATCTACTGGCCATTGCTCATTCTGCAAATGTCGAATTAAGTATCGATGATTTCGATCGCATCGGAAGGAAAATTCCTCTCCTTGCAGATGTTAAACCTTTTGGGAAATACCACATGAGTCATCTTATCCGAATTGGTGGCATTCGCCCAATGATGAAAATGCTTTTAGATCGAGGATTAATCCACGGTGATTGCTTAACGGTGACAGGTGAAACGGTTGGAGCTTCTTTGAAGGACGTAGCTCACTATGAAAGTTATCCAGATAAACAAGATATCATTCGTCCTTGGGATGATCCTATCAAAGATAGTACACACCTTAGAATTTTAAGAGGCAACTTAGCCCCAGAAGGTGCTGTCGGCAAGATCACGGGTAAAGAGGGTCTTTATTTCAAGGGAACAGCTAAAGTCTTTGAAGGCGAAGAAACCGCACTCGAAGGTATTTTAAAAGGCGATGTGGTTAAAGGGGATGTGGTTGTTATCCGTAATGAAGGCCCTGTTGGTGGGCCAGGCATGCGAGAGATGCTTTCCCCAACTAGTGCGGTAGCTGGTCGAGGATTGATTCAAGATGTCGCCTTAATTACTGACGGACGTTTTTCCGGTGGCAGTCATGGTTTTGATGTAGGACACATCACTCCTGAAGCAGCTAAGGGAGGCCCTATTGGTATTGTTAAAGATGGTGATTTAATTGAAATCGATGCTGAAAAAAATTCGCTCAATCTTTTGATCTCTGATGAAGAATATGCTGAACGCCTGAAGCATTATAAACCACTACCTCCCAAAGAACTAAGAGGCGTACTGGCTAAATATGCGGCACTTGTAGCTACAGCTTCAGAAGGTGCCGTCACCGATAAAAATTTAAATCTCTAAATCTTTAATTAAAATAATCTCTATGAGTTGGAACACTTTTAAACAACACTACTTATCCATTGACGAACTAGATTTTGCTCTAGATTACAGTCGGATCCGTTTCTCAGACGAATTCTTTCAAGCCAATGAAGGTAAAATGCAATCTGCATTTTCTGCGATGGATGCACTTGAATCCGGAAGCATTGCCAACCCAGATGAACAAAGGCAAGTCGGCCACTATTGGTTAAGAGATGCTCAATTAGCGCCCGATAGTGAAACACAAAAGGCGATTACTGATGCACTTGAATCCATAGATTTAATCGTTGAGAAGGTTCACTCTGGATCTTGTGCGGGAGAAAATGGTGCTTTTAAAAATTTACTGATAATAGGTATTGGAGGCTCGGCTCTTGGCCCGCAATTCGTGGCCGATGCCCTTGGCGGACCAAAGAACGACCGCATCAAAACTTTCTATTTTGACAACACAGACCCTGATGGAATGGATCGCACCCTTGATTGCCTAGAAGGACAACTCGGACAAACCCTATCTGTCGTTATTTCCAAATCAGGTGGCACCGCAGAAACAAGAAATGGCATGCTAGAAGCAAAACATGCTTATACAAAAGCGGGTCTTAATTTTGCGAAACATGCTATTGCAATCACAGGTGAAGGTTCAAAATTAGGTGCTATAGCTGTTGAGGAAAATTGG
>JAQWIW010000006.1 GCA_029248665.1 Opitutia bacterium
CTCCTGGGCGTTCTTTTTCTACGCAGGCCACTTTCTTACCTAGTTGGCCAGCACGAATTGCTGCAGCATAACCTGCAGGGCCACCACCAATAACAACAAGATCATATTTAGATGTATTAGACATAGTTACTATAATGCTAAGTTAATTTTTATTGAGTCAAACTTTAAGCAAAGAAGATTAAAGAATTTACTTATTTTAAACGTGATTTAGAATAGCAAAATTGAAGAACAATCCCATCACTTTCGCTCTCCACTTTTACCGATTTGTCTAGGATTTATATTGGGCATTCAATTAATTGATGCTTTGCAACTCCATTCCCTTGGCTTCCGATTATCGTATACGGTGGTTACTAGTATCCTATTATTTGGACTTCCTTTGAATCGTTGGGCGCAATCTAGGTGTAAATACTATGCTTATTTACCTAAAGAAAACTGGTCTTACTTTCATAAAGCTATCGAACAATTATCCAACACCTTCATTATGCTTTTCGCCATCAGTTTTTCGGCTTGGCTGGGTAGTCTTCCCATTTGTTTAGAAATATTTGGTTATGTTTCTACAAGTGGCATTGTTGCCAATATTTTACTGATTCAAATTGCTGGACTGATTATCTTAACTGGAATTAGTTCACTTATTTTAGGATTGTTTCACTTAAGCACTTTATCCGAATTCATTAACCACGCCGCATGGTTGTTACTCTACTTTATTGATTCGGCTTTAATTTTCCTGAAAGCATTGCCACTTCCTGTATTTGAATCGAACCCAAATAAAAATTTCCCAGCTATATTAGTTATATTACCTTATTTTAGCATACTCTATTTATGGCACACTTTTCCAAAACTTCTTAAAAGACGTACGATTTGGATTCCACCTCTTGTGGTAATTTTAAGCACATACCTGCTTTTGTTTGTACAACAAAAACCACAGACTAAAATCTGTGGTTTGGAAAATTGGTTTGTAGAAAAAATCTATGTACGACGGCGGAACTTAGATTGGAATTTCTCAACACGTCCTGCGGTATCAACAAATCGCTTCTCACCAGTAAAGGCTGGGTGCGAATCTGAAGTAATATCGCAAATTACAACTTGATAATCAACGCCATCAATCGTTTCTGTTTTACTTCCACGCATTGTTGAACGAGTCAAAAATTTACTACCTGAAGAAACGTCAACAAAGGCAACGGGATTTAATTTTGGCTGAATATCTGCTTTCACAATAAAAATAATTTAATTAACCCTGTCTTGCTTTGAAACGTGGGTTGGTTTTGTTAATGACGTAAAGACGACCTTTGCGACGTACCACTTGGCAGTCGGCATGGCGATTTTTAAGAGACTTAATTGAAGATACAACTTTCATAATAGTTTGAAAAAGAATTGAGTAAAAAAATGCCTTTGACTTCAACTGTCAAGAGAAAGTCTTATAAATAATGCCTTTAAGCCCTAAAGCTTAACGCATTCAATCTCATTTTCTTTAAAAATTTCGTCCACCATTGGGTTATTATTGTAATCAAAATGGAATTTAATTCCGGTTACTCCAGCTGCCACAAGCAATTTAGCACATACGATGCATGGGAAATGCGTTACATAAGCAGTTGCCCCAGAGAGAGATACACCTCGTCTTGCCGCGTCTGATATTGCATTTTGCTCCGCATGAACGGTTGATTGCTCGTGATCATTATCTATTCGGGAGATATGAGGAGCCCCAGGCAAAAAACCATTGTACCCTGCGGCAATAATCCGATTTTTATGAGCACCGTTAGAAACAATAACACATCCTACATTCAACCTCTGACATGCTGAACGTGTCGCAATTAGAAATGCCGTTGCCATGAAATATTCGTCCCAAGAGGGTCTATCTTCTAAGCCTTCAGCTACATCTACTATGGTGTCTATTAGATTCAAATTACTCATGTTCGTAAAAGAGGATTAATTCGGATAAAAAGTTAGCTTCAAAAATCCTTTGGGTAAAAGAGCTATATGCCTTGGTTGATTAAGCCACTCTAAAATTTGCTCGTCAAATATTTCTGATAAAGACGATTGATGAACTCTTGGCTGACTGACTAAAGAATTTTCATTTCTAAAGAAGATAACCAACGGATTAAGGTTACTCAACACCACATCTTTTTTCAAATCATAAGCCAGTTCCAGTGTCTTTTCTTCAGAAGAAATTTCATCGTAACTTTTTATGATTTCGACTCGTAAAATCCGATCACTTGAGAACTCCTTGCTGAGATCCTTCGACCCAGGAGTGAATAAAGCTAATAAACGAGGGTCAAAATAAGTATTCTCATATAGAATGCCATCACCCAGGGTTTCTGGATTAAATTTAATACGACTCAATTCAATAGATTTCTCAATTTCAATTAATGGCTCAAATGAAACAAATTCAGCATCACTTAAAACACGTTTTTCTGGAAACACTGAAGAACCATAATTCCATTGAGTCGGAATAAAGATAGGGGCTGTGTCAAAAAGCTCTAGACCAGCCGAAGTACTATATAAATCACTCAATTGACTCACTTGAATAAACTGAACTTTTCCGCTTGGTTCGGTAAATTGAAAATCTAAAGGTTCATCAAATCGGATAAAATAAAATGCACTAAATACCAACAAAGCTACACCGGTCGAATTTCTAAGAATCGGCATTCTTTGAAAAAACAAACGCCAATAACTCTTTAATTTATAAATAAGAAATTGTAGTCCCGATTTCATCTTACCCACTCTTCTTATTATATCCCATTTGCAGTCTCTGAACGACCTAGGATTTGTATATTCTTGTATCCAGAATTCTCAATCATACTGCATAGACTTAAAAAGGACTCTAAGTCTATCTGACTATCTGAGCGAATGATTAAACTTGTTCCACGGCTTGATAGACTTTTCTCCAAATAACTTTCCAACGCCGATTCAATGGTTTTTAGATTATAGATCCCTCCATCAAAAAATATGGTATCGGTATTCTCTAAGGTTAAAACGACTACATTTGAATGAGAGGCATGTACTTGTAAATCTGTCTCAATAAAATCGATATTCATTCCCGGCAAAGTCACTAAGCGAGTGAACAAAATAGCAAATAATAGGCCGATAAATGCCAGATCGATTAAAATTAATAAATTAAACGGAGTACCTCTATGGCTTTGCCTACGGTGCACACGCAATCGTCCTTGAAAAAGTGGCTGACTGACACTTTCCACTAGAACTAGCGACTCTTCCTTTGCATTATCCATGCTCACGGTCTATTTCAATGTTTGTCGCTTTATTTCCTCCTGCAGATTTTCCTCTATCTTCAAGTATCACTTCTAATAATTCGGAAGAAAGCCATTCATAATCATGAATCACATGAGTGATTCTAACTTCTAGAAAATGGTGACCTGCTGTAGCAAATATACAAATAACCAAACCAAGCGCTGAACTTAAAAGGGCATTTGCTAAAGCGACTATAAGCACCCCACTAGCTCCATCAAAAAAGGATAAATTGCTAATGATTTCAATGCCAGCGATCAAGGTTCCTAAAAACCCAATCAATGGGCTAATCCGAGCAACTACCGAGAGCACTCCTACACGTCGCTCCAAACTAGGAATCTCAAGACTCAAACGCTTTCGTAGATGGGCGATAATTAAATCTACATTTGCATCATAATTTAATAAGACAGTCTTTACCAAATGAGCCGCAGAACCGCCCATTTCTTCACAAAGAGCCACCGCTTCAACTAAACGACCCTTTTTTAATAGATTTTTAATCCCAGAAATAAATTCTCGAACATTAATTTGCCCTTTATGTAAAAAAAGCGTACGCTCCAAAAAAACAATAAACCCGATAAAGCCCAAAGCAAGTAATGGAAACATCATGGGGCCTATATCTAAAAAAATATTTAGTTTATTTAATTCCATAAGTACTAAAGTTCTAAGAGTAATTGTTTTGCAAGTTGAAATCCTGGCAAGTTATAAGCGATGATCATACGATAAATTTTCTTACTCTCCTCGATTTGATTCTCTGAATTTAAATGGTCGCACAATAAAAATAAACTTCGAGCAATCCAATAACTTTCAATTGAAGAAAAATTTTCTGCTAATGAATTTGAATCGATATAATCATTAATAATCGATAAAATCACATTATTTGCTACATCAAACTGCTCTAATTGGCTAAGAATAAAGGCTAGTTTATAGCGAACTTCGAGCTGAAACTCATTAGGTAAATCAGGTAAGTCCAACAATCGCTCTAATTCCAAAATAATCTCCTTGAAATCGTACTCTGTATTTTTGTTAGCCAGAGCGAGTAAACAATCCAATCGAGAGAGGTCGGCCAAATAACGATTGGGATGATCTGGGAATTTTTGAATTAAATTATCATAGACAGATAAAGCTCCTGAAAAATCACTCGCCTTTCGTAAAAGATCTCCCTGATGCCGTATCGCAAAAAAGACTAAAGATGAATCGCTGTAAGTATTGGCTAGCTGATTTAATAATTGGATAGATTGAGCAAATGCATTCGATTCACGCTTTTCGGCATTGAGCGCAGCTTCGAGTAATGCTTCTGGAGCATAATCACTTTCAGGATATTTTTTTGCCAACTTAAGCAAATATGATTCCGCTAAATCAAACTCTTCAGATAAAGTATAAAAATCAGCCAAAACAATGTAAGACAATTCTGCCGCTTGAGAATCAGGGAACGTGTTTTGTAAATTAGCGATAACCGAGGAAGCTTCATCCGCTTGATTTTCCATTAATAAAAACTGTGCCTTCAATAGAGTTACTTGACTTTTAAGCAGGCTCAAAGCCGTCTCTTCAATAACCCCCTCACTCAGTTCATTCAAACGATCCAATAAGAGCTGTGCTTCAACAATTGAAGCTTCGCTATCAGAAACTGATAAATATTTTACATATAAAGAAAACCACTTAAAGCGTACATCTAAAAGCACTGGAACGCTATGTTGATTAAAACGATTTAAAGCATTACTGATCAAGGTAACTGCCTCATTATATTTTCCAGACTTCCGATAATGCAATGCAATGTTCCATTGAATTTTCAAGTAAGTATCAAACGGAATCTCCTTCGCCATAAAGGCCTCCTCTACTGATTTAATCAAATCTTCACTAAGTAAATCCGCACGGGTTTTTGCCGTCACTAAACGAAACCATAATTGCCCTTTTGTTTCTTTATACCAAAGCCCTCCTTCGGATAAAGCTGCCATGTAAAATTCAGCTGCCACCTCAAAATCATCATTTAAAAAATAACAATTCCCAATGAATAGGTTTAATTTTTGACGCTCTAAGCCATCTAATGAAAAATCTAAAACTTTGCTGAGATAATCTGCCGCTAATCGATACTGAGGTGACGGCTGATTCAAGGCGACATACACTAACATTTGGTATATATCTTCTAATGATTCTGTTCCTGGGAAATTCTCTAAAATATACTCTGCCTCTGCTTTAAGTTGATTCAATGCGAGGATGCGAGATGCCTCATCTTCTTCAGCAAAACTTTGCTCTACTTTATTTAAGATAAATTGAGCTTTAAATGTATAAAACGTGAATCTCAGCGGATGTAAGACTTGTTTTTGAAAATACAGGGATAGCGTATTTAAAAACTCAGAGTCATCCGTATAATACACATACTCTCTAAGCAGTCGAAAACTTAAATCTAAAATCAAATTATCTTTGGATGATTGAATGAGCGTAAAAAGCAAATCTCTACCTGAAACACTTTTAGGACCTAAAACAATCACCTTAAGAAGACGTAAATTGTCTAATTCATATAAACTGTATACTGCTTCACCTTTGAGTAATTCATCATTAATGACTTCGATTGCTTCATTTTCATCACCTCTCATTGCCAACATATAAGCATAATCATAGGCATAGAAATAAGCTTGTTTCTTTTTTTGATTCGCTCTCAACAATTTTTTAAGTTGGCGCAAAGTTTGTAGACTCGGCTTTTGGCTATTATACTCTAAGCGTAAAATCAAACTCTCAAAAAAAGCCTCACGCTCAACATTAGATTCTGAAAATACTTTTGCTTGAAATAAAAAATCTTTTAAATCGCTCTCTTTATCCTCAATTAATTTTTCTGTCGCTTTAAAATAATAATACCAAGCCTTATCTTCATCCTCTAATTCTTTGACTCTAATTTGCTTTAAATTTCTTTTCAGCAAATCTAGCATATCTTTCTTTGCTTGCTTATAATTAAGGATATACTGAGTGATCAAATTATAGAGATAAAATTGATCCTTTCGATTCGCCTCAGGAATTTCATTTAAAACAAGTTCAGCTGAATTAAAATTTCGATTTCCAATATTAGCTTTAATCAACGAAAAGCGAAGCTCCACTGCATTAATGTTTACAGCCTCAAGACTATCCGTAGCTAATAAATCTTCATACATCTTTATCGCACTCTCAAATAAGCCAAAATCCATTGCACTATTGGCTAATTCATATCGCTTTTCTGTAGAAATACTATTTTGAACCAAATTTTTGTAAGATTCTTCAAGACTTTGGTCTCTCTCGGCCCATAAAAAGGCAGAGCTGACAATAATCAAAAAAAGATATTTGGCGAAATTCATGAAAATTTTAAAAGAGAGTCAGTAAGATGTATAAATTTTGATTCTATGGTGCCCCCACCGAGATTCGAACTCGGATTAACAGTTTAGGAAACTGCGGTTCTATCCATTGAACTATGGGGACAAACTGTTGATTAGAAAGCATTTACAAAATATGAAATAAGTGACATAAAAATAAATCCAAAATAAATCCAAAAAACTAGACAAATAGTTTTAAAAAACTTAATTTAGATATATGGGAAAGCTAAAAACTAATGAACTTGTAGATCAATTCAATAAAATACGCGAGCTAAAGATAGTCCGCGGAGAATATAAAAATAGAACGCCCTACTTTAGAGTTACAGGAACTGTTAATAATGATCACATAGTTCAATGGATAGA
>JAQWIW010000016.1 GCA_029248665.1 Opitutia bacterium
TTTCCATACATATCGAAAAGACAAAAGACTCTTTTTATGAATAGGCATTGTGATATGCCTTGTACCTTCTTCTTCCAGGGTTTCCTGCATAACACCCCCATTCGATAAAACTAGTGACTCGTGTCCTGATTCTACCAAAAAGCGTGCAAATTCCAAGGTGCCACGTTCAACGCCTCCTGCATTCAATTCAGGTAAGATTTGTAATATTTTTAGTTTCCTATTCATCGTATCCTATTCTTGTTTTTTTAGTATATTTTGTTTTTTGGTAGAATCAGGACACGAGTCACTAGTTTTATCGAATGGGGGTGTTATGCAGGAAACTCTGGAAGAAGAAGGTACAAGGCATATCACAATGCCTATTCATAAAAAGAGTCTTTTGTCTTTTCGATATGTATGGAAAATTCGCTCTCTTCTACTGAAAGAGAAATTTGATGTCATTCATATACGCTCTCGGATGCCCGCCTGGTTAGTTTACACAGCTTGGAAGTTGGTGCCTGAAAATAAGCGACCTAGGTTGGTCAGTACTTTTCATGGCTTTTACTCGGTCAATGCGTATTCGAATATTATGGCCAAAGGCGAAGCAATTATTTGCGTATCCAGATCGGTGAGGAATTATGTTTTAGAAAATTATCCATCAACGAGAAAAAGAGTATTAAATGTGATTCATCGAGGAGTTGATTTGAAGGAATTCCCTTATGATTTTCAAGCGGATCCGGAATGGCTCAATAAATGGAAAAATGAAGGGCATTCTTTTAAAGATAAATTTGTGATCACCTTACCAGGACGCATCACTTCTTGGAAAGGACACGGCAATTTTTTAGAAATACTTTACTATTTAAAACGAGATAACATTCCTGTTCATGGTCTGATTATTGGAGATGTTCATTCAAAAAAAGAAGAGTATTTTACTAAGCTGGTGAATAGCATCAATAAATTAGGCTTATCCAATGACATTACATTGTTACCTCATAGAACAGACCTGAGGGAGATCATGACTATTTCTGATTTAGTCGTTTCATGCTCTACAATATCTGAAGCGTTTGGCAGAGTGACCTTAGAAGCGTTGAGCCTTGGTGTGCCCGTCATTGCTTATTCACATGGAGGCGTTAAAGAACAACTAGAAGCATTGTATCCCTACGGTATAATTGAACCTAATAAAAAATCTTCTATGCGTTTGAAGATTCGTGAATTTTATAAACTAAAAGAGAAACCTAAGCCTCTCATGAACACTAATTTCACTCTTGAAAAAACGAATAATCGGATTTTGAGCGTCTACAAAAGATTGCTCTCGAATTGATTAAAGTTTCGTACTGTGTATAAACCATCTTTTACAAATTCAATTTATTTTGAAAATCTTCTGAATCGCTAAGATCATGGGAAATGAATATGATAATCTTATCCTTCATTTCTCTTATTTGACTAAGGATCTTCATTTTATTTTTATGATCTAAGGCCGAAGTCGCTTCATCAAAAATAAGAATTGATGCGTCCTTAATCAAGGCACGGGCAATTGCGATACGCTGTCGCTGACCTCCTGACAAAGTACTACCTTTTTCACCGATTTCTGTATTAAAGCCATTGGGAAATGTTTCAATAAATTCAAGAGCGTTGGCCTTTTTAGCTGCTTGAAGGACTTGTGCATCCGTAGCCTGAATATTACCAATGCGAATGTTTTCCATAATGGTATCCTTAAAAAGTAATGGCATTTGCGGAACATAAGCAATGTGATCACGCAGATCATTTAAATCATAATCCTTAATATCAACTCCGTCTAGTTTGATAGAGCCAGAAGTTGGATCATAAAGGCGAAGCAATAAATTAACAAATGACGATTTACCCGAACCACTTCTACCGATGATTGCAAAGGGCTTCCCTTTGTCTATGGTCAGATTAACTGAACTGATTACTTCAATCCCATCTTCGTAAGCAAAGGATACATTCTCGAATTCTATTTTACCTTCAAGCGGACTGTTAATTGATTTAGGATTCTCTGTATTTTGAATACTTTCTTCTAAGTTTAAGATGCGATCAACTCGAATGAGTGGTGCCTCTAACTGGCGTATCATGCCGTGCATTCGCCCTAGGCGCTTGATTGGCTCATACGCTATATATAAGGCTAAAAAGAGTGAAAAGAATTCAGCTTCTTCCATCCCATTTTGCACACCTAAATAAAGTGCTAAGCCAAAACCTATACTTGAAACAAACTCAATACTCGGTGAAATCATCAAACTACTTCGAATGCTTTTCGCCATAAATTGAAAAATCTTATCGACACTTTTACTAAAGAAATTCTTTTGCCGATCTTCCAAATTGAAGGCACGTATTTCAACAGGTGATTGTATGGTCTCAATGACTAGTGAATTCATCGACTCACCTTCGCTGACTAATTGCCTAGAACGTTTGGCTAAGTACTTTGCAATTTGACGAATAGGATAGATCGAAACAGGGATTGAAAGCATCGCTATGATTGAAATAAAGAAACTCTGACTTTCAAATGATTTGTAGACAACAAAACCAATCGCAGAAAGCAAGGTGAGCGGCTGTCGAATAATATCATTACTCATGTCGGCAACTACCCGACGTATTTCATTGGGATAAGTCATCACACTGGCAATAATTTCACCGGTTTGATTTTCTTTGAAAAAGGCGTATGGCAAACATTGAATCTTAGAAAAGATATTTTTTTGCAAATTTTGCACCATAAACAAGCCAGCATAATTCACATAGTATCCATTGGCCCACCCTGATAGTGCACGGATAAGAATCATAAAGGGTAGTATTAATGAGCAAAGAATCAAAAATCCACCCGAGATATCATTGGCAAAGTAATATTCTACAATATGACGAAGCCATTGAGGGGCCCCCTCTTCATTACCAAATAATATAGGAATCACTGTATCCGCCATTGCTGGTATACCCAAGCCACTAGTCACGGAGAAGATAATTCCAAAAAGTAGGCCTAAAACAAATTTTCCTCGTACCGGATAAAGGTATTTGTAGTAAGGGATGAATTTATGTAGTGTATGCATTAGAGATTTTGAGCATAAAAGATAGTCTGATTTAGAATAACCAAATATTATTTTAGGCGATTTTGAAAGAAAAAGTAATTATAGGGATCATTAAAAATAAGTCGTTCTAAATCTTCATTGGATGCCTTTAAAATATTTTGTTCCGTGTACTCATCTTGTTCTAGAGGAAGAATTTCATTAAATTGGAAATCCCATTTTAAATCTCCACTCTTAACTAAACTTATAGATATCATAGGGGCTTTAGTTCCTTTATGAAATGTGTAAGGGATTTTTGATGCTGTTGTCTTCAGGTCAAAAAAATCAGCTTTTGGACCTGTACTCATCCTAATATCTGAAGCTATAAATAAAATGGATTTATTTTTAACATGTCGCATTATTTTAAGAAATCCATCATCTCGAGAAAACATTTTGATGCCGAACCGGCTTCTTTTTTTCAAATACCATCGATTCAGATAAGGATTATTTATTACTCGGTATACAGCTGCAAAATTAAATACTTCTGAAATGGAAGGATCTAATTTTGATAACAAGGCAATTAATTCCCAAGGACCTGTATGAGAAAAAAGTATAATCACGCCTTTGTTTTTCTCAAAAGCTTTATTTAATACTTCCATATTCTTTATTTTAAGATGCTTGCTTAATGTGTCTGTTGATTTGGCAGTCATGGACCATGAATAAAAGAAATTCCCTGCGTTGCATTTATAAATTTCTTTGGCAATTGCACTAATGTCTTGATTTAAAAGCGGGTTTTTAAGATTTCGCCTTTCTCCCCAGTCTTTCAAAATTTGTATGTTTTCTTCAACAATTTTCCTTCGTTTATTAGTTATCTGAAATAATAAAGCTCCAATCAAACGCCCAAATTTATAAGCATTTTTAAGCGATAATCGTCCAACGATCATGAACAACAGAAGAAGGCATAGAAAATTAAACCACTTGAAGAAATTCTTTAATCTATACTGTTTGTTTGTTTGAGTCATGAAATGTTAGGGCATTTTACAAAAACGTTCAAATATTTCATCAGCACAAAATTCAGCTTCGTTAAAATGACTTGTTGGTTTCAAATGT
Source organism: Opitutia bacterium (assembly GCA_029248665.1). GTDB lineage: Bacteria > Verrucomicrobiota > Verrucomicrobiia > Opitutales > Coraliomargaritaceae. The sequence goes on from JAQWIW010000016.1 coordinate 4,095, forward strand.
TTGATGTCTAACTTAGGTTCGGTTAAAACTAAGGAATCTTTAATCAGTTGTTGGATACTTTTTGAAATTCGACTTTTTTTATCTTTTAATCTGATCAAACCCACTTCGGCGCCAGCAGTCATTCCTTCATATATCATAGAGACACTATCTTCTGTGACCCAAACACGGCTGGCAATTTTTAAACGGTTAGGCACCCAACTTTTATCCGTATTTTCGAACGGGGTGAAGTGTAGATTTACTGGTGTGAACTGAAAAAGTAAATCAACCATTTCTGGTGGCGTACGCCTTGATGTCGTTAATTCCCATCGAATATCTGGATTATTTTCAACTAATGTTTTAATTTGCTTTAAGACGGATTCATTAGTCCAATGATAATGTTTTGAAAATCCGCCAAGCAGGATAAGTCCACGATTGAGCAGACTATCTTCAGAAAAATTACTGGTGTTAAGGGCTCCTTTAGTACGAATGATATTTGGCTTATTCGAAAATGTGTCGTGCGATGGAATACACACTAAATTAAATAAAGATGTAGGCAAAGAAGGCTTCATCAAAACGATTATCTTACCTCCATAAAATAAACGAGCTATTAACATCCATACATGCGTTTTGTGACCTGCTCCGATTATTAAATCAGGCTTAGGTCCTTCTATCTTTGCCCAAGGAAGAAGGAACTTGAGCTTCAACAATGCAATTAAAAAACTATTTTTAATCGACACTATAGATACTTGATTTTTCGCACGCTTATTTAAAGCATTAACGAGTCCATCTATTTGGTTTTCATGCCCACGCTTACCATCCTTAAATATCCATATTACAAATGGCATATGCTCACGATGGGTATTTTTTTTTGTACTTAAATTCACGAAATAAGAATAATAATTTTTATTATTTAAATTTAAATAATCTATACATTAAAACAATGCAGTATTGACCCACAGATTATTAGTAAATTTAATCTTAAAAATAATGACAAATGTCGAGAAAGAAAAATCAAACATTACACCTCCATCACAATGGGTTGATATGTATGGCGATTATCTTTATCGATATGCGATGTCTCGACTGAAAAACCCAGAAACCGCAGCTGATTGCGTGCAAGATACTTTTTTAGCAGGCATTAAAGCACTCAACCGATTTGATGGGCGACTCGATATTAAATATTGGTTGCGTGGCATCATGCGGAATAAAATCGTCGACCAAATTCGAAAATCGATTAAAGTGCAGACAGTAGATATCGATAAAGAAGATGAGGCACTGATGGAAAGCTTCTGGTTTAAATATAGTGGGATCGCCACAACCAATCCAGATCCTTGGGAGTTTAACCCACGTAAACAATTTGATAATAAAGAATTTTGGGTGGTTTTTCGAGAGTGTATTGACCAATTAAAAGAACCACTCAAGCAGGCTTTTGTTTTAAAAATGCTAGAAGACCAAACAACTGAAGAAATTTGTAAGGAAATGGATATTTCTCCGAATTATCTATGGGTTATATTACATCGGGCCAGAGAGCAATTGAAAGGATTGCTCTCAGAAAACTGGATTAATAAAGACTCAAACTAAAAAAAAATTTATCATGTTCACTTGTAAACAAGTATCTAACTTATTGAATAAGAAGAATTTCAACGATCACCCGTTATGGAAACGTTGCTTGATGAATTTACATGTAAAATGTTGTATCTTCTGTGGTAAATATAACACGCAAGTGATTGAAACGCACGAAATGTGCCGTGAACTGATCAAAAACGAAGAAGCATTAAATAATTCAGATTGTTGTGAAATTCATCTAGATGAATCCAACAAAGATGCGATGAAAGAGAAAATTCGGCAATCGGCTGAATCCGCTCAACTATAGCTAATAGCCTGTAGCTTGTAGTCTGCAGTCTATAGCCAGTAGCTAAAAGCCTGCAGCCAAATAAACGATTCGCCTCAATTGGGCATATAGTGCTTTTTGATCGTATTATTTAGATAAAACTTTGGAATGATCCAACTGAATTTTATATTCAACCGAATCCAACAAAGCCTCCCAGGCAGCTGCAATGATATTATCACTTGCACCGACTGTACCCCATATTGATTCCCCATCTGTTGATTCAATATGCACACGAATAATCGCATCTGTTCCATGCTTATTTTCAAGGATACGCACCTTGAAATCAAGAAGACGCACATCGTTAATTTGTGGAAAAACGGGTGCTATTGCTTTATTGAGTGCTTCACTTAGAGCATCGACTGGGCCGCTTGCTTCAGCAGCTGTATGGTGAACTTTATCCCCTACTTTAACCTGTACTGAAGCTTCGGATACAATACGACCTAAATCAACTTGATCACTGACCATCACTCGATAGCCAATCAGTTCAATTGCCTTAGGCTCTCCTTTGATGTATTTATTTAAAAGCAATTTTAATGATGCATCAGCTGCTTCATATTCATACCCTTTGAATTCCATCTCCTTCAAGCCATTCAAAAATTCTTTCAATTCTGGAGAGCGTGAATCCAACTCTAGCCCGATCTCTTTTGCCTTCATCATGATGCTACTACGACCCGACATATCCGAAACTAAAACACGAGTTTTATTTCCCACTAATTCAGGTTCAATATGTTCATAGCTATGTTTGACCTTTGCCGCAGCATCTGCATGCACTCCACCTTTATGCGCAAATGAGCTCAAGCCCACAAACGGTGCTTTAGGGTCGGATGCCTGATTAGACATCTCATCGACAAAGAGAGATAAAGCCCTCAGATTTTCTAGATTTGAAGCACAATTCAAATCACGGTTCATCTTTAAAATCAAATTTGGAATAATCGCGGTTAAATTAGCATTCCCATTTCGCTCACCAATTCCATTAATCGTACCTTGTACCAATTCTGCACCCGACTCAATTCCTGCTAATGATACGGCGATACCCAATCCCGAATCATTATGGCAATGCACTCCAATTGGAATGTCATTTAATTGCGTCTTAACTATCGAGACGATCTCTTGAACATCAGAGACTAAGCGTCCGCCATTCGTATCACAAAGGCTTAAATTAATCGCACCACCTCTTTGTGCTGCTTTTAATGTATCAATGGCATATTCATTATTATCTAGGTACCCATCAAAGAAATGCTCAGCATCATAAATGACCTCTTTTCCATTTTCGGTTAAAAAACGAACTGAATCTTCGATCATTTTTAAATTCTCTTCAGGAGTTGTGCGTAGAATTTCAGTTACATGTAGAAGCCAGGATTTACCAAAGATGGTCACTACTGGAGTATCTGCTTCTAGTAAGAGCTTTAATTGCGCATCTTCGGCTGCAGATAAGTTCGCTCGGCGTGTTGAACCAAAAGCGACTAATTTTGCATGCTTAAAATCTAATTGCTTCGCTTCCTCAAAAAAAGCCATGTCACGAGGATTCGAACCAGGCCAACCTCCCTCAATGTAATCCACTCCAAATTGATCTAACTTTTCTGCAATTCTTAACTTTGCAGCCACAGTGAAGGAGATGCCCTCGCCTTGAGAACCATCTCTTAAAGTTGTATCATATATTTCGACAAGATTTTTACCCATGACTATTTAGAATTAAATTCAGAAAATGATTAAACAAATGAAAAAAAACAATACAAAAACCAAATAATCGGCTATTGCATACTTATTGCATTATGACGTTTTAAATGACGAGAGAAAGACTTCATCACGCTCAAATGTAAGATGGCTTGGGTGCAAGAATAAATCCACCAAGGTAAAATTGGAGCATAACCATGGATTGCGGCAATCAAACAATTGCTTTCGGGGAACAAGCGAAATTCAAACCGCCCCTGTGGTTCAACTTGCTTCATCAAACAGCCACCAGATATATAAAAGGCGCTGCGTTTTAAATTAGAGAGACAATAAGGGGTTGGAGTAAGCTCCAATAAAAGTATGCGACCTAAGAGATAGAAAGAGATTTTCCCATCGTCGTTAATCTTTGCTGAAATTACACGAACAAATTTACGAGTAAGCCATTCACTATATTCCCTAGCTATCTGTTGCGAATTCCAGCCTAAAGGTAAAGGCATGCGTTGCACCGAACGTACTCGGCATTGTCTTTGCAATTCCTTTGTGTCTTTTTTTTGCGTCTTGCTACGAGGATTTGGCTTAGGGCTACCATTCTCAGTCACTGAGAGCTCAAATGAACGGTCAAAACTAGTGAGTCCATCTTTTAAGGCATCGGATAAAGGATTAGGCTTTGATCTTAGATCATGAATCAAACTCTTCTGAAGCGGTTCCGCCAAAGCAAGAGGCACGCCACCAAGTAACGACAACCAATGCTTTGAAAAGAAAAAGAAATTAAAAGGGATAGAAATAGAGAGAAACGACCGTTTAAGCTTTTTTGCAACGCGCTTCACCAACTGTTTGTAGCTCATTGGCTCATGTCCGCTCAAATCAAAGGTTCCACCCTGATAGTCCTCTTTCTCTAGACAGAGACAAAAAGCCCGACAGACATCATTTATATCGATCGATTGGGTCATCGAATGAGTCCAAGAAGGAAAAATCATCATGGGCAAACGACGCACTAAGTTAATTAAGATAGAAAAGGAAGAGCCACCCGGACCAAAAATAATCCCCGCCCGCAATACGGTCACCTTAATCGTACGACTTCGCAAAACAGACTCGACTTCCAAACGGCTTTGCAAATGAGACGATAATCGCTTTTCAGATGCATTAGGCATAATACCACTCAAGTAAATGACATGCTCTAAGCCCGCTTCTTCAGCTGCACGAATAAAATTATCCGCTAATAATAAGTCTAGATCTTTAAAATGCCCCTGTCTAAGGCGACTTGAAGGTGCCATAGAATGCACCAAATAAATTCCATACTTCGAGCCTTTCAAAGCTTCAGTGACCTTAGGTAGTGAATATAAATCACAGTTCACCCATTCCGTAGACGATTTATCCGGGTTTGCTTGGGCAATGGTACTACTTCTCGTAAGCGCACGAAATCGAAAGCCTGAAGCTAATTTCTTCCGTAAATGTGTACCAACAAAACCACTGCCTCCCGCAACTGCGACAATCGGTAAATCTGTTTCTTTGTCCTGAGTCATATCGTTATAATATAATACTATAATCTGAATTAAGTAAAATCTATCTTAATCTAAAAATATAAAAATGTGGTTTACTAGCTTGCAGAAGTGACAAGGCCTTCTACTCTACCCCCTTTAATTTTTTACAATTAGTGTTGAATTTTTAAAAAAATTACTCAAAACCAAACAGTTCAACTCTGCTTATCAATTTTCTAAACACAATGACAGATCTAAATAATTACAGAAATATCGGTATCTTCGCCCACGTAGATGCAGGTAAAACGACTACAACGGAACGATTTCTAAAACTTACTGGCAAGATTCATAAGCTAGGAGAAGTTCATGACGGTGCCGCCACAACTGACTTCATGGAACAAGAGCAGGAACGAGGTATTACGATTCAATCTGCAGCCACAACCTGTTTCTGGAGTGGTAGTAGCAATCAATATGAGCCACATCGCTTTAATATCATTGATACACCTGGTCACGTTGATTTCACGGTTGAAGTATACCGCTCACTTAAAGTCTTGGATGGTGGTGTTGGTGTATTCTGTGGATCTGGAGGTGTTGAACCTCAATCCGAAACCAACTGGCGTTATGCGAATGAGTCAAAAGTGTCTCGTTTGATTTATGTGAATAAATTAGACCGTATCGGAGCTGATTTCTATAAAGTCATTGAACAAGTGAAAAAAGTACTCGGTGCAACTCCACTTGTTATGGTCTTACCGATTGGACAAGAGAGCGAACTTTCAGGTGTCGTTGATCTATTGACTCAAAAAGCATGGATTTGGGATGATACAGGAAACCCAGAGAATTACGAAATTACTGATATCCCTGCGGATATGGCTGACAAAGCAGCTGAATGGCGTGAAAAACTGATCGAAACAGCGGTTGAGCAAGATGACGAGGCCATGGAGTCTTACTTAAATGGTGAAGAACCAAGTCTTGAAGTCCTCAAACAGTGCGTCCGAAAAGGAACTCGTGAACTATCCTTTTTCCCAACCTACTGTGGATCTTCATTCAAAAACAAAGGCGTACAGCTCATCCTTGATGCGGTTGTCGATTATTTACCCAACCCGACTGAAGTAAATCCGCAACCTGAAGTTGACCCAGAAGGTAACGAAACAGGTGAATTCGCAGTAGTCGATCCAAACAAACCTTTAAGAGCCCTTGCTTTTAAAATTATGGATGACAAATACGGTGCCCTAACCTTTACACGAATTTACTCAGGTAAAATTTCAAAAGGCATGAGTGTGTTAAATACATTCACCGGTAAAACAGAGCGAATTGGTCGTATTATCGAAATGCATGCGGATGACCGAAGTGAGGTTGATTCAGCACAAGCAGGTGACATCGTCGCACTCTTGGGAATGAAAAGTGTTCAAACAGGACACACACTCAGTGACCCAGATAAGCCAGCGACTCTTGAGCCTATGGTATTCCCTGAACCAGTTATTTCTATTGCGGTGAAACCAAAAGATAAGGGACAAGCAGAAAAGCTTGGTACCGCAATTGGTAAAATGGTGGCTGAAGACCCTTCTTTCCAAGTTGAAACAGACGAAGATTCAGGCGAAACTATTCTTAAAGGAATGGGTGAGCTTCACCTAGACATTAAAGTCGACATTCTTAAAAGAACTTATGGCGTAGAAGCTGAAATCGGCAAACCACAAGTGGCCTACCGTGAAACTATCACTATGCCAGTAAATGATTCTTACACCCATAAGAAACAATCAGGTGGTTCTGGTCAATTTGCTAAGATAGATTACTCAATTGAGCCACTCGAGTCAGGTTCAGGCTTTGAATTTGAGTCGAAAGTGGTCGGTGGTAATGTTCCTAGAGAATTTTGGCCAGCGGTTCAAAAAGGATTTAAAAACTCTCTTGATAAAGGTGTGCTCGCTGGATACCCAACAGTGGATATCAAAGTCACCCTTGAAGATGGAGCTTTCCACGCAGTTGACTCATCAGCAGTGGCTTTCGAAATCGCTTCTAAAGCAGCCTATCGTCAATCAATTCCAAAAGGAAAACCTGATATCTTAGAACCAATCATGAAACTTGATGTTTTTTGTGGTGAAGAAAATATGGGTGATGTGATCGGTGACTTAAATCGCCGAAGAGGAATGATCAAGAGCCAAGAGCCCAACTCAACTGGTGTCCGCATTAAAGCAGATGCTCCCTTGAGTGAGATGTTCGGCTATATTGGCCAACTCAGAACAATGACATCTGGTCGTGGTCAATTCTCTATGGAATTCTCTCACTATGCGGCCACTCCAAAGAATGTGGCGGAGACAGTAATTAAAGAAGTTAAAGAACGCGAAGAAGCGAAAAAGAAATAACTTTCAAACTTTAATTCTAATCATAACGATTTTGCAAAAGCCCTTAATACGACTAAGGGCTTTTTTATTGCCCCAAACCCAGGAAAAAAATTGAAGAAAAAGATTAAAATGTTTGCACTTTAATAGGCTCTTTGGCATTCCAAATCTTTAGCCAGAGAAAATATAGAAAACTCACGGAACTCAGAATGAATATACACTAATATCAAGCAAAAGCACTCCTCGATCAATACCAAGTCCCTGTTCCAAAAGGCATTTCTGCAAACGATGAAGCCAGTATTAATTCCGCCATTGCTGAATTAGATCCTAACAGCTTAATTGTGGTTAAAGCACAGATCCATGCAGGTGGCCGAGGTAAAGGTACTTTCACGGATGGATACAAAGGAGGTGTACAGCTTTGCGACTCTCCAGAAAAAGCCAAATCCACTGCTTTATCAATGCTCGGCAATCACCTTGTGACAAAGCAAACCAGCCCTCAAGGGCGAAAGGTGCAGACCTTATACTTTACTGAAGGGTGTGATATCGATCACGAATATTATTTAGCCGTAGTCCTCGATAGAGAATCCGCACAGACTGTGATTATCGCCTCAACCGAAGGTGGAATGGACATAGAGGCTGTCGCCGAAAAAACCCCGGAAAAAATTATCCGTGTGCCAGTTTCTTTAGATATGGGACTCAAGCCTCACCACTGTCGTTTAGTCGCCTTCAAACTCGGCTTCACAGGCACGCAAGTCAAAGAACTTTCTAAAATCTTAAACGGCTTATATAATTTCTCCATCGAAAAAAATACCGAGCTCATTGAGATCAATCCTTTAGTTACGAATAAAGAAGGCTCTTTAATCGCACTCGATGCCAAAGTCAGTTTTGATGGCAATGCACTTTACAAAAACCCAGACATTGCCGAGCTAAGAGATACCAACGAAGAAGATCCTAAAGAAGTCGAAGCTTCCGCCTTCAATCTAAACTATATAGCACTTGAAGGAAATATTGCCTGTATGGTCAATGGTGCTGGATTAGCTATGGCTACCATGGATATCATTAAATCTTACGGAGGTGAGCCTGCTAACTTCCTCGATGTTGGTGGAGGTGCTAACGAAGAACAAGTCACCGCAGCTTTTAAAATTATCCTTTCTGATCCCAATGTAAAAGGCATCTTGGTCAATATTTTTGGCGGGATTATGAAATGTGATATTATTGCCCGAGGCATCGTATCGGCTGCGAAAAATGTTTCGCTATCGGTTCCTCTAGTCGTTCGACTCGAAGGTACAAATGTTGAGGCCGGCAAAGTGATACTTAAAGAAAGTGGACTCGAATTAACTTCTGCAGACAGTCTAGCTGAAGCGGCGGAAATTATCACCAAACAAGTCACGGCCTGATTAAAAATTTAAATTTAAGAAAACTTTATGAGCATATTAGTGAATAAAAATACACGCCTTGTCGTCCAAGGGATCACTGGAAACGCAGGTACTTTTCACACACAACAATGTGTCGACTACGGAACTAATGTAGTCGCAGGAGTCACCCCAGGTAAAGGCGGACTTAAATGGGAGAACTCTGTACCCATCTGCAATACGGTAAACGAAGCAGTCATACAACACGGTGCAAATACCTCCGTTATTTATGTCCCTCCTCCTTTTGCCGCTGATTCCATCTTAGAATCGATTGATGCAGGTATTGAACTAATTGTCTGTATCACAGAAGGCATTCCTGTCCAAGATATGGCACTAGTCAGACACAAGCTCAATCAAAGCTCCGTCAACACTCGCCTCATTGGTCCAAATTGCCCTGGCATTATCACTCCAGGACAATGTAAGATTGGAATCATGCCAGGCTATATCCATAAAGAAGGTCGTGTTGGAGTAGTCTCTCGTTCTGGAACACTCACTTACGAAGCAGTTTGGCAACTCACACAAAAAGGTCTCGGCCAAAGTACTTGTATCGGCATTGGTGGTGATCCTATCAATGGCACATCGCAAAAAGACGCTGTCCAATTATTTAACGAAGATCCGGACACCGATGCGATTATCATGATCGGTGAAATCGGCGGAAGTGCCGAAGAAGAAGCCTGCGAATACATCAAAAAGCATGTATCCAAACCTATGGCCGGATTCATTGCTGGTGCTTCAGCTCCTAAAGGTCGTACCATGGGCCATGCAGGTGCAATTATTTCCGAAAATGGTGCAGGCACTGCTGAAGCTAAATTCCAATCCATGGAAGAAGCAGGCGTGAAAATTGCGAAAAACCCATCGGAAATCGCTGATGCGTTAATGACTTGCTATTCAGGCTAATCATTTTGAAATAAGACCACTTTATATTATGAAATCATTAAAATTTGCAGTCCTACCAGGTGATGGAATCGGCCCTGAGGTCATGGACGTAGCCTTGGATATCTTACGTGCCACTGGTGAACGTTATAATTTCTCTTTAGATTATGAAACAGCTGATATTGGTGGTATTGCCATTGATAATCACGGCACCGCTTTCCCCGACAGTACTCACAATACATGCCAAAAGTCTGATGCGATTCTATTTGGTTCTGTAGGTGGTCCGAAATGGGAATCACTGCCCCCTAAAGAACAACCTGAACGAGCGGCCTTATTACCTATTCGTAAAGCCTTTTCATTATACGCCAACGTAAGACCTGGTCTTCTTTACAGTGAACTTTCCGAAGCCTCTCCTCTCAAAACAAATCGTATCCCCAACGGAATAGATATTGTTTGTATCCGTGAACTGACTGGAGGCATCTATTTCGGTCAGCCAAAATCTACTTATGAAGAAGATGGTGAAACAGTTGCCATTGATACCATGATTTACAAAACTAGTGAGATCGAACGTATCGCACAGGTGGCCATCGATGCGGCAAAAACACGAGGACAAAAAGTCTGCTCTGTCGATAAGGCAAATGTTTTAGAAACCTCAGTCTTGTGGCGAAAAGTTGTCACTGAATATTTTGCCAAACATGCACCAGAGATTGAGCTCAGTCATATGTATGTCGATAACGCTGCTATGCAATTAGCTAGAGACCCAAATCAATTTGATGTTCTATTCACTGAAAATATGTTTGGAGATATTTTATCGGATGAAATGGGCGTGATTTGTGGCTCACTAGGAATGTTGGCCTCAGCCAGTCTTGGTGCTAGCAAAAATAGCTTAGATCTTCCTTTCGGACTCTATGAGCCATCTGGAGGCACCGCCCCCGATATTGCGGGACAAGGAATTGCTAATCCGTGTGCGCAAATTTTATCTGGAGCAATGATGCTTCGTTATAGCTTTGGTGAAAATGATGCCGCAAGTGCGATTGAGACTGCGGTGAAATCAGCAGTGACCTCAGGAAACCGTACGGGTGATATTGCCTTTGGCAATCAGCCAATTTCTACTAAAGCAATGGGCGATGCGGTTTTGAAAGCTATGCAATAATTAAGATGACCATGCAATCGGACGCTATTAGACAATCTTTTCTCGATTTTTTTGAAGCAAAAAAACACACTATCGTTGCGTCTGCTTCCTTAATGCCTACCTCTCCAAATTTGCTGTTCACAAATGCAGGCATGAATCAATTTGTTCCCTATTTCTTAAATGAGACCACTCCACCTTATTCAAGAATCACCAATTCTCAAAAATGTATCCGTGCTGGCGGAAAACACAATGACCTAGATGATGTTGGATTTGACACCTACCATCACACTTTTTTTGAGATGCTGGGCAATTGGTCCATCGGTGATTACTTCAAAAAAGAAGCGATCGAATGGTCTTGGGAACTTTTGACTGGCGTATGGGGCTTTCCTAAAGAAAGACTCTATGCCACAGTATATAAACCAGAGGCGAATGACCCTTCAGAATTTGACCAAGAGGCCTACGACTATTGGGAAGCCATTTTTAAGAAGGAAGGACTTGATCCCAAAATTCATATTCAATTCGGCAATAAAAAAGATAATTTTTGGATGATGGGTGAAACAGGGCCTTGCGTACCTTGCTCTGAACTTCATATAGATTTAACGCCTGAAGGCGATACTCAAGGCACACTTGTCAACAAAGACTCCCCTTGGTGTATTGAAATTTGGAATCTTGTTTTCATTCAGTTAAACGCCACTATAGACGGAAGCTATGATGCACTTCCTGCTCGCCACGTTGACACAGGAATGGGCTTTGAGCGAATTGCAGGTATCATGGCTACGACGCAACAATTCACTGATTTCACAAATCCTCCAAGTAATTATAATAGTGATTTATTTAAGGGAATCTTTGAGTCCATAGAAAACATGTGTGAGCATAAGTATGCCTACACTATGCCAGAGAGCCGTACCTTTAAAAATGAAACTGAGGCCAATGATTGTGCCTTTCGTGTGATTGCTGATCATATTAGAACCTTAAGTTTTTCAATTGCCGATGGCATCATTCCGAGCAATGAAGGCCGTAATTATGTTCTTCGACGCATTCTAAGACGTGCTATTTTATTTGGTCGTAAGCTCCATTTACCCGCAGGCTTTTTCACTAAATTATCAAAGACTCTAGTGAAACAAATGGGCGTGGCTTATCCCGAATTAGCCGATCAAAAAACTACCATTGAAAAAGTTATTGCAAGCGAAGAATCTGCATTCAACAAAACTTTAGAGCGAGGACTGCAACTCTTTGATAAAATGAGCGCCAAAGGCTCCATAACTGGAGAAGAAACATTTTCACTTTATGATACATATGGATTCCCTTTTGACCTCACTGCTCTGATTGCCGAAGAACGTTCTATTTCCATTGATAAAGCAGGCTTTGATTCCTGTATGAGTGAGCAAAAAGAACGTGCTCGTTCTTCTCAGAAAAAAGAAGTCGTTTTGACAGCACAAGATAGTGATCTTACTAAAACCAATTTTCAGGGCTTTAATCTTAATTCTGAAGAATTTTCCGCTCAGATTATTTCAGTAGAAAGCCTTGAGGACAATGCCTCTGCAGTCATCCTTGATCAAACAACCTTTTATGGAGAGATGGGCGGACAAGTCGGTGATACCGGAACTTTAACTACAGACGCAGGTAAAACCTACCCAGTAATAGGCACCCAAGTTAAAAACGGCATTTATCTTCACTTAGTTAAAACTCAAGAAGCATTAGAAGGAACAGTAAGCCTGAGTATCAATCTTGACCGTAGACAGGCCATACAGAGGCACCATAGCGCCACGCACCTTCTCAACTGGGCCTTACGTAAGACTTTAGGAACACATATTCAACAGGCAGGCTCTTATGTGTCTGAAAATCGTTTACGTTTCGATTTTTCTCACTTTGAAGCTATTGATGCAAAAACACTTCAAGCTATAGAAGAATCGATCAACGAAAAGATTATTGAAAATTCATCCGTAAATACTTACGAAGTGGCTTACAAAGATAAGCCTGAAGATGTTGTTGCTGTCTTTGGTGAAAAATACGGAGACCAAGTACGCATTGTTGATATTGGTGGATTCTCTAAAGAGTTATGCGGTGGTACTCACGTAGAGGCGACGGGTGAAATTGGCCTCTTTAAAATTATCTCTGAATCAGGCATTGCCGCAGGCACTCGAAGAGTCGAAGCAGTCTGCGGAGCAACCGCTTATGGCTTAGCTGAAGAACGTTTTTCACAAATCAATACATTGGCCAATAAATTCAACTGTGCTTCAGATGAAATAGGTGAACGAATTGATGCACTATTAGATTCTAAAAAAGCACTAGAAAAAGAATTGAAACGCTTTCATCAAAAATCACTTTCTGAACAAGTTGATAAACTCGTAAAGAATGCAGAAGTCATCGATGATAAGATTGCCTACCTAAATAGCTTAGTCACTTTATCAGATAGTAATGACCTAAAAAATTTAGCCAACCAAATCTTAGCTAAGCTAGATTCTGGCATAGTCGTTCTTGCTTCAAATACCAATGGCAAAACTCAAATTTGTGCGGCTCTATCTCAAGGAGCCATTGATCAAGGCTTTAATGCAGGTAGCATCGTAAAAGAAATCTGTGAAACACTAGGTGGCCGAGGTGGAGGCAAAGCTAATTTCGCAATGGGAGGGGCACCGGAGAACCAATCTCTAGCTCAAGTCATTAAGGAATATTTGCCTAAAATGGCTTAACCGGAAAGTGTACTCTTCGGATAAATTTCTCACTGTGTAAACGGATTACATCTGCAGGTGTCTCAGATCGTTGTGCGACATTTCGCATAATTTCAGCACCTTCATCAGAAAGAACGGTTAATTTAATATCTGCGTACGCTAGAGCTCTTTGATAATGTTCCAACTTTGCCTGAGGTCCTATTGTGGCCTCTCTTCCACCGTAAATAACCGACCGCCTAGGGTTTTTTTTGTGTTGGTTAAAATATAAGCGTGGCGTTGAGCGATTGCCGTCATCTTCCAAGTAAAAATCAATCTCAAATCCAACAATATTTGAAGCGAGGTAATTATCCCCATTCATGCCTTTAACCAAATTCCCTTCTCCCCAATTAGGACTTTTCTTATTCGGCAATCTCTCTCGGCTAGACAAATCTAAAAGGTCTCGATAAGTTGTTTCAGGATCTACTTCCAAGCGGTATAAGACAAAGGCTTTTTCCCCTCTATTTGAACCATCAACAGGGTTCACATAGTGAACATTATAAGCAACTGCTGAAATCTCTCCCGGTATGGTAATTCCTTTAGAATCGGTCGGCTTATTTTTGATCACGCTGAAAAACCTTAAGGCGACTGATTTTGATTTAGCCGGTTCTTTTAAAATATCATTTTCTGCTCTGAACCATTCATGGCCATCATTCCTCACAACAATACCTTCTAAATCATTGGCAATGACATCCATGGCCACACGAGCTTCCGAAGAAGCAGATAGCTTTCCAGAAGTACGGCTCCAAGCATTTAAAACTTCTCCCGTGATCTGTATGGCTAGACCAAATAAAACAATGATTATCACAGTGCTAACCATGATTTCAATTAAAGTATATCCTTTTGATTTCATTGACCTTTTCATCGATTAATAATGGTTGAATAAGAGAAAATGGGATCTTCCTGTAAAATCTCTTTAAGAGGAATATTTTCTTTAAATGCTGGCCCGTGAGCGTTGACGTATATCGAAATTTGAAGCGGTAAATAATTGCTTTTAAAGTTATCACTATTAGCCGTGAGGTAATAACGAGGCTTAGCGCTTCTTCCTCGGTCTCTGTAATATTGCTTAGGAATCTGAGGCCCGTTGGTTATGATTGCTCGATATATAGGCCCAGCCGAATTTCTGAAATTATAAACCTTAGCACTTTTATTTATCTGAAGACTAGGGGTTCTTTCTTTTGGCGAAAATCCAATGGATAACTGAATATCTGTAGAATCATTAGAAGAATATGAACGAAAAACGTAAATCGTAGCATAACCACTGGACTTAACGGCTTCGTAAATTAAATCAAAACTTGATCCATCTACGGCTAAACTGGAATCTGCCTGCAGAAAACTATTTAGAGACTCTACTATTGATGGAATTTCATCCAATTCTTTTGCGTCGTCGAGCGACGATAATATCGGCCCAAGCATAGCTACGAGAACCATTACTATAATCAATAAAATACCAATCGAAAATATTGTTTCAATTAAACTAAAACCTTTCTTATGCTTTGTTTTAAACATTTTTAAAAAATCATTTACTCTTTTATTGAACTGCCTTTATTTGCGTTACTGCATCTATTTGATTTGGGTCGGTGATCAAGGTCGTCGAGCCTACTCTTCGAAAAATCAAACCTGACTTAAATCCGGATATAGCTGGATCATCAAAAGAAACATCCAACTGACGATTTGCATCTGGTTTAAGCACACCTGCTCCAAAGATTAACCAAGCATTCACAAACTTTGCCGCAGTGGTTCCATTCGCATTAAATTCATAAAAATAATATTTTTCACCGATTTTAGGATCACTAACCTTCGATTTAATTCGAGGATATTCCAAGCGCATCTGCCCCACTCGCTTATCTCGGCCATTAGCAATTCGACTGAGTTTTGGCATGAAATATATTCCCTTAGGCAAATAAGTTCCCTTAGTACCGGCAATCCATTTACTCGAATCCTGGGGATCCTGTGTGATGATACCAAAAAACCTTAGATATTTATCATCATCTCTATCTTCACCTTTATCTGCATAAATAATCAAACGAGACGGTGTTTGCTTCAAAATAGCTTGTCCTCTAACCCCTTGAGCAATTGAAGAAAGAATACGTTGTGAAGATTTCAGAGATACCCCCTCATCATTTGTTATGTTTATCACAATAAATGAAAAAGCTAGTATCATGATTGCTAGCACCACAACTAGTTCTATTAAAGTAAATCCCTTGGATTGCTTCTTCATTTTATACAAATTCTTCAAGAATGGTTCGGTAAAAAGCTTAATCTTCCCAGAGAGAATAAGCAGGGTACAATTTCAAATTATCCGATTCTACCCAAGCAGTAATCTTGCCTCTTATTGCCTTTTTCAACCTCTTGGGGGATGATAAACTCGGCCTAGGATCAAGAAAGCCATCTCCATTACCATCTATCATTATGCAAAGATTTTTATTATTAAAGCCATCCGCCAATTGTGTATGCACTGTTTGTTCGTTATCTCCTATGTAAAATTCCTTTTCCGAAAAATCATAAAAAGTAATTCGTTTGCGATTGCCACCAACACTCTTGGGTTTGCCTGTTTTGGCATCACGACCCGACATAATTTCGATAAATTCTTTAGCTACCTCTGGATCAGAGAATTTGATGACGTAGTCTTTATCGCCACGAGCAAAGGGATAATAACCGTATTCATCTTCAAATTGAATAATTGCATTTACATATTGAAACAATTGGGCTTTGCCTGAGGCAATTGTCGCACTGCGCATAACTTTCCAGATATTTGGACTCAAAATACTGGTCAGCAAACCAATGATGGCCACTACCATCAATAATTCGACAAGCGTAAATCCTTTTTTCGTTTGTTTATTCTTAATCATATTAATCTTCTAAATAAATGTTATCGATATTTTTATCTAAATTCCTGTAAGCGAGATTTGAAACACCCTCTTTAGGCAGAGGACTATCCAATTTATCAGGACCTTTTGAATAGAGTACAAATGAATAATTATTCCAATCCTTAGACTCTTTGTAAGCATAGACGTAAGCTTGTCCCCAAGGGTCTATTAATCTTACATTACTCGGTATTTCCTCTGCCGATATTGGCAACTCTCCTTCATAAAGAAATTTAGACGGATTAATCAAAGCCTTAACTCCCCCATACGGAATCTTGCTTCGATCAATAAATTTAGCCGGCCTACCTTCAAAGATTTTCCATCCCAATAAGGCCTTTGATAAAGTTATCGCATTGTTTTCTTCATCTTCAGTTATCGGATAATCGCCATACTCTGCATGAAATTGAGATAAAGCTATTGAAATAAGCGCAATTTCTGACTTTGCAATCGACTTCATGCGGGCAGACAGAATCCCTGAAGTCATACCAAAAGTGATTCCTGCTAAAAAAACTATCACACCCATCACAATCAAGATTTCAACAAGGGTGAAACCAGCACGATCACTATTATTTGGGGATAACTTCATAAAGAATTAATCTAAATAAATTCGGTAATTTTATGCAACCAAATATCTTAATATGTATAAGGCTTTTTGAAAATAGCACCACTTCGCCTTCTCTCTGCTATTTTATCGACCTCTAAAGGGTTCATTCGTTCGGGTAAATTGCTTACAGGATCAATTTTCCACAAGGCAGGCTTAAGATCATGATTCACTGCGACTCGGTAATCAAAAACAAAACAATCACCCTCCCATAAGCTCTCATTTTTCGGCATGCTTTCTAAATATTTTAAAATACCACCTTTTAAATGATAGACATTTTTGAATCCTTTTTCTTTCAAATAAGCGGTCGATCGCTCACAGCGAATCCCCCCCGTACAGTACATGGCAATTTTCTTATCTTTATGCTCCACTAATTGTTGATCTACGAAATCGGCAAAATCAGTAAAATCATCGGTATTAGGGTTTATCGCCCCTTTGAATTGGCCAACTTTAACTTCATAATCATTTCTCGTATCAATCGTGATCACATTTGGGTCACTGATTAGACTATTCCAATCTTCAGGTTCTAAATATTCGCCAACTGCATTTCTTGGATCCGCCCCACTTTGACGAAAAGTAACAATCTCAGGTTTTTTCTTAACTTTAAACTTAGGAAAAGGACAAAAATCAGCGTACGAATATTTCACTTCCATCGACTGAAAGCGTTTGTCAGAACAGATCAATGCTATGGTGCGATCAATTGCTTCTGCTGATCCAGCGCATGTTGAATTGATTCCTTCTTCAGCAAGTATGATTGTACCACGCAAGCCGACAGATAAACCATGCTCAACCAGACGGTCGGCCCATGATTCATAATCTGAAAATTTCGTGAAATGATAAAAGGCTGCGATCTTCCACGAATTATTTGTATTTGAAACTTCCATTATTGAGGGTTGCCAAAATTTGAAATTAGTTGTCAAAATAATCTACACGACAAAATTTAGGCAAATCAATAAATCACACAATATGAATTCAGCAGAAACCCTTAATCGCACAAATGATCGTGCACTCGATGCACTAAGACCGATCAAATACACAACTGGAATTGCTCCTCACGCTTTAGGCTCTGTCTTATTTTCTTTTGGTAATACTCAAGTTATTTGCGCTTGTACGATAGACAATAAAGTCCCCGGTTGGATGCGCGCACAAGGCGTTGAAGGTGGATGGATGACAGCTGAATATTCTATGCTCCCATACAGCACTCTAGATCGCAAACAAAGAGACAGTTCACGAGGCAAGACCGACGGTCGAACCATTGAGATTCAAAGACTGATTGGGCGTTCTCTTCGTGCTGTGATTGACCTAAAGGTATTAGGGGCAAAAACCATGTGGATTGATTGCGATGTACTACAAGCCGATGGCGGCACCCGAACAGCTTCCATCACCGGTGCTTATATTGCAGCTCAAATTGCGATACAAAAACTGATAGCAGAAAAAGCTTTAGAAAAAAATCCTTTTAAGGATTCAGTCGCAGCAGTATCCGCAGGAATTTTTAAAGGCACCCCTGTACTCGATCTTGATTATTTAGAAGACAGAGATGCTGAAGTGGATGCCAATATCGTCATGACTGGCACAGGTAAATATGTCGAAGTACAAAGCTCTGGCGAAGAGGCAACTTATTCGGAAGAACAGTTGAACGCACTCATCGCTCTCGGTAAAAAAGGCATTGAGTCACTCAGCGAAATTCAAAAAGAAGCCATTGCTTCGGCCCTCTAAAAAAGCAGCTCCTAAGCTCTAGATCAGGCCAATAACTTATCTGGATTCAAGCAGAGTAAATCTCTTTTCACAAATAAGCCGTCTTTACGGATCAATTTGCCATCAAAGTAAATCGACCCGCCGCCGTATTCAGGTCTTTGAATATGTACCATATCCCAGTGTACTTGTGAGCGGTTACCATTATCCGCTTCTTCATACGCTTGACCGGGAGTGAAATGGAACGAACCTGATATTTTTTCATCAAATAAGATATCTCGCATCGGTTCTTTAATCAGAGGGTTGAAACCAATCGCAAATTCTCCAATGAATCGTGCCCCACGATCTGAGTCTAAAATCTCATTTAAGGCTTCTGTATTATTCGCCTTTGCCTCAACGATCTTACCTTTTTTAAATGTCAGAGTAATGCTATCGAAAGAAATACCTCGATATACTGTCGGTGCATTATAGGCGATTGTCCCTTCTACTGAATCTTTAATCGGGCAAGAAAAGACCTCCCCATCTGGAATATTTTTGCTCCCACCACAAGCAACAGCACCAATGCCTTTGATCGAGAAACTTAAATCAACTCCAGGACCTTTGATTTCTACTTTATCCGTATTCTTCATCAAATTTTCTAAACGAAGCATGCCTTTTTCCATTTTTTTATAATCAAAAGTACACACTTGAAAAAAGAAATCTTCAAAACTCTCTGAACTCATGAGTGCCTGCTGAGCCATCGAAGCAGTCGGCCAACGAAGTATCACCCATTTAGTTTTATTCACACGGTGGTCTAATGTCGCTTTCATTGAGCGAGATAATGCCACCATATTTTTGGAGTCCACGTCGGACAGTTCATAAATATTATCCGAACCACGAATGGCAATGTAGGCATCCATACCCTTCATCTGCTGTAATTGCCATGCCGATTGACGATCAAACTGCCCCTTATCTAAATGTGCAATCAACTCCCTTTGGATTTTTCCATTATTTAGATTCACATAAGGGATGCCACCTAAAGCACGCACCGCACGAATAAGTGCAATCACCATCGCTTCAGGAATATCATAAACATCAATTAAGACCTTCTCCCCCTTTTTAAGATCAATCGAATGCTGAGTTAACACATTTGCTAGTTTTGAATATCTTGGATCCATCATTTAATACTATCTACAACATTTATTTAAAATTATCAATACAAGTCCTCAGTAGTTATGATTATAGATCATTTAAAATTAACTTTCACAAGATTGTAAATAGATATCATAACGATTACGCTTCCCTTCCAGTTCATAACTTGCTTTACGAAAAGCGATCCCTTCCTCCGTTCGTGGTCGTTTAACTACGATTCGCTTAACCTTAGTTGATAAAGCCATATTGAGCAAATCTTCAGTGTCCTCATCTTCACCAATAAGATACTGCAAGGCTTGCATCTCCTTCTTCACTAAGGCTCTTTTTTCTGGATGAGGAAACATCGGATCTAAATAAATAACCCCCGCCGTTTCCATAACCTGTGACTCAAACAAACCTTTAGCATCTCCTTCAAAAAGTTCTAAACGCTCTAAAATAGACTTCAAATCAGGCATATTCTCAGCGACCAAAGAAGCTCTCCTTAAACCATCTTCTAAGAGTATACGCACCCAAGGATTTCGCTCGGCCATATACACATGACAGCCGAGACTCGCTAAGACAAAAGCATCTTTTCCTAAGCCAGCAGTCGCATCTAAAACCACTGGTGACAAATTAGACTTAAGCCCAACTGCCTTAGCAATTAATTGATTACGTCCTCCACCTTTTAATCGCCGATATTTCATTTGCGAAGAAGTGAAATCCACCTGTATCTTCAAGACAGATGGCCGCAAAATTTGTAAATGTAATCCCCCTTCATCCATAAGCATTACACAATTTTTCGATGTCTTCTCCGCCAAACTTTTTTCAAAAGCCTTACTCGACAACCCATCACTCAACTCAGTCTCAAAGAAAGCAATGCTTAAAGTTTCGGCATAAGCTTTCGCTAAATCTTTGTTTGCTTTATCTACACAGATTAATGTATCTATTGGTCTAGTCATAAACTAAGTCTTCTAAGCTTATGAATTAAAATTTACCAAAACATAGCAAGCATCAAGTCCATATAGAGACTGCCTCATTCAATTAATTTAAAACCGCAAGATAGTGACAAAAAAACAAAAACTCCGATTAGATGAATGGCTAGTTGCTAAAAATTTAGTGGACTCACGTTCTCGAGCTAAAGCCTTAATTCTCGCTGGCAAAGTCATGCAAGAAACCCAAAGACTAGAAAAACCAGGACAAATGGTACCACTCGATGCAAAGATCAGAGTGATAGAACCGCCTCGCTTTGTCAGTCGTGGTGGTGAAAAATTAGAAGGCTTCATCAAACAATTTTCAATTTCTATGCAAGACTGCCTGGTCTTAGACGTAGGAGCTTCTACTGGTGGGTTCACTGATTGCACTTTGCAAAATGGAGCCAAACATGTCACCTGTGTCGATGTCGGGCGTGCCCAACTCCACAACAAATTGATCCAAGATCCTAGAGTCACTAATATTGAAAAATTAAATGCACGATATTTGAAGGCTGATGATTTACCGCATAATAAATATCCTAGAGTTGTCATGGATCTTTCGTTTATTTCACTTAAGAAAATCCTTCCTGCCGTATGGGAGGTATTGTCAGAAAAAGGAATTCTCATCGCCCTAATCAAACCTCAATTTGAAGCAGAAAAACATGAAGTCGATGCCGGCAAAGGAATCATAACAGACCCTGCTATACATGAAAGAGTTCTCCAAGATCTCTTAGCTTTCGCTGAAAACGAACTACCTCAATCAAAAATTCTTGGACATATTGATTCACCCATCAAAGGGACAGACGGAAATAAAGAATTTCTTGTTGGTTTGACAAAAAGATGTATTGTAACAACTGAAGAATAAGAGACACTATTATATTTTAAATGACTCCCATTCAAAGCATCGCATTTGTCATTAACTTGTCAAAACCTGACGCTCAGCCTACCGCTGAAGCACTAGCTACTATTGCTAAAGCGAAAGGGAAAGACACTCATTTTATTACCCAACACCCCTTAAATAATGAATGCCTTCAAGACGTAGATTTATGCTGTGTCATTGGCGGTGATGGCACTTTACTCGGAGTTTTAGATGCCTCTATTCACTCCCAAACTAAAGTACTTGGAATCAACCTAGGGAAACTCGGGTTTCTTGCCACCTATCACCCTGATCAATTGATTCATAATTTTTCCGCATTGCTAGAAGGTGATTACACAGTCGAAGAACGCTCAATTCTTTTTTGCGAGTCCAATACTGGAGAGACCACTTATGCTTTAAATGATCTCGTCATTAAAGAAAGTGAAAACCGTGGATTAATTCGTTTAAAGGTAAAATCTGAACAAAGACTGATTTCCGAATACCACTGTGATGGACTTATTTTCGCAACCCCTACTGGCTCGACTGCTTATAACCTTTCTGCTGGTGGTCCAATTATAAGCCCAAATGTCGAAGCAATCGCCATGACACCTATCTGTCCCCATACCTTAGGAAATCGTTCAGTCATCTTTGATACAAAAACGCCTATTGAAGTCTCCTTTGATGACTTGCCCGACGCACCTTTAGTTTCTATCGATGGCAAAAAACATTTTAAAAAAGAATCCTTAAACTCTATCCGTATTCAACTTGCTAAAGAAAGATTCCCCCTCATCCAAAATCAAGCCAACACACATTTTTCGATTGTTCGAGATAAATTGAATTGGGGCGATCCGACTATACGCTGACCGATCGTGAAACTTTTAAATCAATTTTCAGATCACCAAAAATCGGCCGTAGAGCAAGTTACTCAATTATTAAAAAAACACGGTGCTGAAATTTCTTTAGTAGGTGGTTGCGTACGAGATAGTCTTCTAGGACTTTCTCCAAAAGATATTGATATCGAGGTATATCAATTAACTCCCGAGATCATCGAATCCACCTTATCCGAAAATTTCAAACTTAATACGGTTGGGAAAAATTTTGGTGTTTATATACTAAAAGGGTATTCGATTGATATCAGTCTACCGAGAAAAGAATCTAAGACTGGACTCAAGCACACCGATTTTAAAATTTCAGGCGACCCTTACATGCATCCAAAAGAGGCTGCTCTAAGAAGAGATTTCTCCATCAATGCCATAAGCTACGATCTGCTAAAGGAAGAACTCTATGACCCATTTGATGGAATCAATGACCTATCCAATAAATATTTAAGGCATATCTCACCTGCATTTAATGAAGATCCATTAAGAGTTTTAAGAGCGATGCAATTCATCGCTCGCTTTGAACTTTCGGTAGATCCTAAGACTTTGAAACTTTGCCAAACTCTTAGCCCTAATGAAATTCCCAAAGAACGCATCTGGGAAGAATGGAAAAAACTTTTACTCAAAGGCAAAAAAATCTCACTAGGCTTACAGTTTCTAGAAGACTGCAAGTGGCTATCTTATTTTCCTGAATTATCCGCATTAACAGATTGTGAGCAAGATCCCGAATGGCACCCAGAAGGCAATGTATGGAAACATACCAAACATTGTATGGATGCTTTTGCCCAAAATAAACTCAATGAAGATTGGGAAGACCTAATAGTTGGTTTAGCTACCCTTTGTCACGATATGGGAAAACCAAAAACCACCATTCAAGGCGATGATGGAAAAATTCGAAGCCCACAACACGATGTGGAAGGTGTGCCCATTGCAAAAACGTTTCTTGCTCGTATGACTGAACAAAAAAAAGTCTTTGATGAAGTCTTGCCACTCGTTTCTGAACACATGCGTCCTCATAATTTATACACAAATCGTTCAAGTGACGCAGCTATTCGAAGATTAGCCAATAAAGTAAAGCGCATTGATCGATTAATTCGCCTATTTCAAGCTGATCAATTGGGACGTCCACCCATTAAAGTGACTGAAGATCCTGTCAGTGAATGGCTAGCCGAACGTTCCCATCAATTAGAATTACAAGCAAGTGCTCCAAAACCAATTATTCTAGGTAGACATTTGATTGCTCTAAATCTAAAACCTAGTCCATTATTTAAAACCCTACTGAAAGAATGCTTTGAAGCTCAACTTGATGGGACTTTTAATAATAAAACTGATGGCTTAAATTATTTAAAATCCCTTTTAAAAAAACATAAACTCTAATATTCATAAACAAGACTCTATTATGAAAAGACTATTTTTATTGGACGGCATGGCACTCGCCTATCGAGCCCACTTTGCCTTAATTCGCAGTCCAATTTTTAACTCAAAAGGTATGAATACCTCAGCGGCTTACGGCTTCACCGCAACATTGATTGATTTAATTCAAAAGCAAAAGCCCACTCACTTAGCTATAGCCTTTGACACTTCCGCACCCACCGCTCGCCACATACTGCACCCAGAATACAAAGCGAATCGGGAAGCCATGCCTGAAGATTTAAGTATTGCTCTTCCCTACATTGAAACCATCGCTCAAGGTTTTAATATTCCTATTATTAAAATGGATGGCTATGAAGCCGATGACATCATTGGAACACTTGCCCAAAAAGCAGAAGACGAAGGATTCGATTCCATATTTATGGTCACCCCTGATAAAGACTTTGGCCAATTGGTTACGGAAAAAATTAAAATGTATCGCCCGTCAAGAAAAGGCGATGGAGCTGAAGTCTGGGGTATTCCCGAAATACTTGAAAAATGGGACATTAAAAATACGAAACAAGTGATTGATATGCTAGGCTTATGCGGAGATGTTTCGGACAACATCCCTGGTGTCCCTGGAATTGGGCCAAAAACCGCAGCAAAATTACTGGCTACCTATGGCGATGTTGAAAATTTACTTGAGCACACAAGCGAACTTAAAGGGAAGCAAAAGGAACAATTAGAGACTCATGCTGAACAAGCAAAACTCTCCAAAGAATTAGCCATTATTAACAAAGAGGTACCGGTTATTTATGATTGGGATGACTACACCTTGAATGATCCTTCTAAAGAACAATTAGAAGGTCTTTTTTCTGAATTAGAATTTCGCACACTTGGTCGCAGGTTATTTGGTGAAGGCTTTCAGATGAAAGATTCTGAAGAGAATTTTTCCCTGCAATCTGAATCAGATTCCAAGACCTCTTCTGATCTCCTACAAGTCGAGCTACTTCCAGAAGGCACGAGCGATTTTAAAACCCTTAAGGATATCCCTGCTCAATATATTTTGATTAAGACCCATGCAGATAAGGAAGCCCTACTCAAAGCAATCGAAGAGAGCAAAATATTCGCATTTGATACCGAAACAGACTCTTTAGACACGCACAATGCACAGCTTAAAGGAATCTCTTTTGTCACTCAAACCAACAAAGGTTGGTTTTTACCCTACAATGAAGAAGACCAAGCTTTCTTGAAAGACATATTCAGCAACACTGCTCATACAAAAATTGGACATAATCTCAAATTCGATATTTCGATATTAGAGAACCACGATTGTCCAGTAAAAGGTATTTGTTACGATACCTTGATCGCTCATTCTTTAATTGAACCTGAGCAAAGGCATAACCTAGATATTCTTGCTGAAAATCTGCTCCAATATAAAACTATTCCTTTTTCAGAACTCGTTCCCAATGCCAAAAAAGGAGAGCTCATTGATTATGCGCAAATCAATATCGACAAACTGACAAATTACGCAGTAGAAGATGCCGATATCACTTTTCAATTGTGGCAAATACTTGAGCCTCAATTAGAATCCTTAGGGCAATCTGAGGTTTTCTACAAAATTGAGATGCCACTTCTTTCAGTACTCATTGCGATGGAAAAAGAAGGTATTAATATTTGCGAGACCACGCTTAAAAATATTGGTGATACCTTATCTGTTGAAATTGAAAATCTTCGAAGCGAAATTTACGATACTGCGGGACAAGAATTTAACTTAAATTCACCGAAACAACTAGGCGTGATTCTTTTTGAAGTACTTAAACTTTCCGACAAGCCGAAGAAAACGAAAACCGGTCAATACGCGACCAATGAACAAACTCTTTCAAGCTTATCGTCTAAGCATAGAATTGCTGCTGCTATTTTAGAATATCGTCAGATGAACAAATTAGTCAGCACTTATATTGATGCCCTACCTCATTCGATTAATCAAAAAACTCAGCGCATCCATACTAATTTCGGACAAGTGCAGACTTCTACAGGACGACTCAGCTCTAACAACCCTAATTTGCAAAATATTCCGATTCGCTCAACCAACGGGAAGCAAATACGAAAAGCATTCATTCCGAGGAACCCCAAATGGAAAATCTTAAGTGCAGACTATTCGCAGATTGAGCTTCGGATACTTGCCGCACTTTCCGAAGACCCTAGTATGATTCAAGCTTTCAATGATAAAGAAGATATTCATGCCTCTACCGCCGCTAAAATATTTGATGTATCCTTAAAAAATGTGTCCCGTGAGCAACGAAGTACGGCAAAGATGGTCAATTTTGGTATTCCTTATGGGATTTCTGCCTTTGGTTTAGCCCAACGACTCGGAACTGTTTCACGAACCGAAGCACAAGCCATCATCGACAATTATTTCCAACAATTTCCAACAATCCAAAATTATATCGATCAGCAGATAGAAAAAGCACGTAAAGATGGCTTTGTCACAACGCTTCTTGGCCGTAGACGCTATCTTAGAGACATCAATTCATCCAATGGCAGCATAAGGGCAGCTTCTGAGAGAAATGCCATTAATATGCCCATTCAGGGCACGGCTGCTGATCTGATCAAAATTGCAATGATTCGCATCCTTGAAAAAATGGACGAAGCTAAACTTGAGTCAAAAATGTTACTGCAAGTACACGATGAACTTATCTTTGATTTACATCCTGATGAAGAATCAGCACTCAAAAAAATACTCGAAACAGAAATGGTGCACGCAATTGACTTAAAGTGCCCCGTAGAAATAGATATAGGTATTGGCAATAATTGGCTAGAGGCTCATTAATAAACTATGACACTTGAAGAAACACGAAACTATGCTTGGATAGGAGATGCAGTACTCGCCTTGTTTGCTCGGCGATGGATTCTCAAGCAATCTAACATCAAGATCAAAGAGCGAGCCGATGCTTTTAAGGCTATGACCTCCAATGAATTTTTATCCTACTTTGGAGAGCCTACAAAAATTGAATGTGAAATAGGTATTCTCTTTGAAAACGAAGGATTAACTAAAGCAAATGATTACATCGAGACGCGTTTGTTACCCAGTTTTATCAAAAAGCAAAGCCAGAAGAAACTGCCAGGACGCTACAGTAGAAAAAAGACTAGTAAGTAGATAGCTGAGTCCACTCTTGTATTCGATAAAAGCACAATCGAATATACTGCATCCATTTAGGGTTTTTTAGTGCTTTATATTCGACGGTTTCCTCAAAGCCCAAAGAGTTTCCCCAAACACTTTCAAAATAAAGGTCGAACTCATTATTAACGGTGACTACTTCGTTAAACATCACATTGGCTTCTAGATTGAAATTATTAATTGATCGGTGGGTTAGATTAGAGGAACCAAGGAAAAGAATATCTTGTTTATCATCAAAAACACGAATGGCTTTTGAATGAAATTGACCCCCTGTTTTTGCTGATGCCCAGTGAATTTGGATTGAGTCTACTTCATCCAATTGCATCAATTCGTCGGCAACACTTCGATTCGGCACCCCTATTTTCTTAAAACCAAAAGCATTTTTATTTTGATCTAAAATCAAACGTATCTTCACACCTCTTTTTGCCGCTGATTTCAAGGCTTTAATCATTTTACGATCTGAAAAATAGAACATCGCTATATCAATTTCTGTACCTTTATCAGAATTGTTGAATAAATCTAATAAGACCTGATTTGTTGATCCTTCACTAATAAAGCGTACGCCTGTTTTTCGACTGGCATACTGATTAAAATGATTTTGAGGCAAGAGAGCCTCATTCAATCGTCTAAAAGCGTCTTCTAATTCAAAACGCTTCCCAAGTAAATTCTCTGGCTTAAGAGCCGACCACTGTGCAATTTTTATTTCAGAACGAGCCACATAATCTGCAAGTGGACCAGCGACACTTACCGCCAAATTTGAATTAAAACTACTTGCATCAGACGGATTAAAACTACCAATAATCATTTTAGATGGACTATTCCTATAGCCAGCAATAAGCACTTTTCGGTGATTCGCTTTAAGGTGTAAGGCTTTAAAAAATTGCGAGAAAGATAAACGCTCTGCCTTTGATTCAACTAAATTAGGGAAAATCCTAAATCGATTACTATTAGAGCTCAGGTCATAAAATTTAGACCAAAAACGCACCTGCTTAGAATAGAGCTTATTCGAATCTGGTAAGTTAGATAAGTCTGTGTAAACTACAGGAATGCCTAAATCATTGAAGGATTGGAATAATTCTGGGTCATTATTTCCATACAATCGATTAATCGGATCTGTAATTAATAAAATTGGTATTTCTGGATTTTGTTGACGTTTTTCTATAATTACATCCGCCAATAAATCCGCGAGTGACCTTAATTCTTGGACATTATTCTTATTTTTAGCAAATCGTCCCTGCCACTTATTCCACAAGAAAAAATCAACAATAAGAAAGGTTTCAGCTGATTGGATTTCATCAATCATTGCATCCAAAATCTCATGATCTAGAATGTTTTGTCCAGTTGTTATATCTCGATAAGTACGGTCAATAAGCAGGTCCGCATCACTGTGACTAAAATAAGGGCTTTCTAGATCACACCCTTCGGGCATAGAAAGCTTAGGAATGACAATATAAGGAAGAAGAAGAATTCCTGCGATAGCACCAATCAATAGCTTAATAAAGAAACGCATAAACTTAAGGATAAATCTTTAAATTTAATTTTAAAGATTAAATTGACCGGAATTAAGAAAATTTCTTAAACAGAACAACTGCATTGTGGCCACCAAATCCGGAATTATTGCAAATTGCCACATCGACATCGGCTTCACACATTTTATTGGGCACATAATTCAAATCACAATCAGGATCGGGCTGAAGTAAATTGATTGTTGGAGGTACTTTACCTTCGTGAATCACTTTTGCGCAAATTGCTGACTCAATCCCTCCGGCTGCTCCTAGCAAGTGACCGGTCATAGATTTTGTTGAACTGATTAAAATATCCTTAGCATGCTCACCATAGGCTTCTTTGATAGCCGCAGTTTCAAATTTATCATTATAGGGAGTCGATGTTCCATGTGCATTTATGTAATCAATTGAATCCTTGCTGAGACCTGCTTTTTCGACAACTGCCTTCAAAGACTTTCCTAATGCCTTACCTTCTGGATCTGGTGATGTTATATGGAATGCATCACAACTAGAATCATAAGCGCCAATCTCACAATAAATTCTAGCACCTCTCGCTTGTGCATGTTCCAAAGTTTCCAATATTAGAACTCCTGCTCCTTCTCCCATCACAAAACCATCACGCTCCATCTCAAAAGGACGACTTGCCAATTCAGGTGTGTCATTAAATTTGGTGCTCATTGCTCTCATCGAGCAAAATCCTGCATAGCCTAATTGGCACACAGCTGCCTCACTTCCGCCAGCAATCATTACATCTGCGTCGCCATTACGAATAGCATTAAAAGCTTCACCAATTGAATGAGTCGCAGATGAACACGCACTGACTATACCAAAATTTGGACCTTTAGCACCGAGCTCAATTGCAACTACGCCACTGGCAATATTTCCGATTAATGAAGGAATCATAAAAGGTGACACTTTTCGTGGACCTCTTTCAATAAGGCGAGCGGTCTGATCGTGAATTGTTTGCAATCCACCGATACCCGAACCTACATAAATTCCAAAACGCTCAGCATCAAGAGCCTCTAAGTCAATGCCTGCATCTTTAACGGCAAGACGAGAACTCGCTACGGCGAAATGAGTAAAACGATCATTCCTACGAGCCTCTTTGACATCCATAAAATCAGAAACTTCAAAGTCTAAGACCTCTGCTCCCACTTTTGATGTTAGTTCACTAACATCAAACGATTCAATTTTACGAATACCGCTTGTCCCAGATAAAACACCATCCCATAGTTTGTCTACACCGACACCGTGAGAATTAATTGTTCCTAATCCCGTAACAACAACTCTTGGTGCAGTGGCTTCTTTAGACATTGAAACTAGTAAGTAGGCGGTACCTGGAAGTTATTCTGACTTTTCAGAGATGTATTTAACGACATCTCCTACAGTAGTAAGCTTTTCAGCATCTGCTTCAGGGATTTCTCCGTCAATTTCATCACTAAAGGCTTCTTCAAAAGCCATAATTAATTCAACATTGTCGAGTGAATCACAACCAAGATCATCAATAAATGATGCCTCCAAGGTCACTTGTTCTGCATTCACGTTTAGTTGATCAACAATAATTGATCGAACTCTTTCTTCTATAGTTTGTTCAGCCATAAGTTATAATTAATAGTTAGTTTTTTTCATCACATCACCATACCACCGTCAACTGTAAAAACTTGTCCAGTGATATAATTGGATTTTTCTGATGCTAAAAATGTAGTCATATTTGCAATATCTGAAGCTTTGCCCATGCGCTTCATTGGAATCACTCCTAAAATGCCCGTCTTTTGCTCATCGCTCAAAATATTGGTCATATCCGTCTCAATAAAGCCAGGTGCAACAACGTTTACCGTAACATTTCTAGCAGCAAATTCTTTAGCTAAACTCTTAGAAAGCCCTATTATGCCTGCTTTTGCTGCAGAATAATTAGCCTGCCCAGCATTACCAACAAGTCCAATTACAGAAGCAATATTGATAATACGCCCCCAACGCTTACGAGTCATTGGTCGTGCGAGATACTTTGTGAATGTAAATACACTTTTTAAATTAGTATTTAAAACCGCATCCCAGTCCTCTTCACCCATTCTAAAGACAAGATTATCTTTAGTAATCCCTGCGTTATTCACTAAAATATTAATTAAGCCATGTTTTTCTAATAAAGTATCGCAGGCTTTTTCAACTGCAGATGCGTCAGAAACATCCAAAGCATAGGCTTCTGCTGAACCACCACTAGCACTAATTTCTTTGGCAACTCCACCACATGAGGATTCTGAACGACTTACACAAATTATATGATAGCCTTCATTCGCCAAAGATAAAGCAATCGCTTTCCCGATTCCTCGTCCTGCTCCAGTTACCAATGCAACTTTTTTATCTTCCTGATCTGACATGATTTAAATATAATTAATAAAGAATTGAATAGACAAATAATTAGCTTCTAGTGCAAGCTAGAAAAAAACAAAAAATACTCCTAATAAATTTAAATTAATAATTAGCCTTCGAATACATGAATTCCACAGAACCAGAGAGAGTCCAAAAAATAATAGCCAATGCTGGAATTTGCTCTCGGAGAGAAGCGGAGATGCTGATTAAGGTAGGTAAAGTAAGGGTCAACGGAAAAACCATAGAGCTTGGAACCAAAGCACTTACTACAGATGCTATATTTGTGAATAACAAGCCGATACTTAAAGCAAAAGATGCCCCAATAACTTTAATTTTAAATAAACCTAAAGGGATTATTTGCAGTAATCACGATCCATTTGCGACTCAAACCGTATTTGATCTACTACCAAGCGATTTACAAAAGAAGCGTCTCTTTTGTGCCGGTCGTCTTGATAAGGATAGTGAAGGCTTGCTAGTGATCACCAATGACGGTGCTTTAGCGAACCAACTCACTCACCCTTCAGCCAATATAATTAAACGATACCGGGTCACTTTAAACAAAGATCTTAAGCTTAACGACATCCCTAAGCTTTTAGAAGGCATCGAATTCGAAGGCGATTTTTTAAAAGCGGATAAAATTATTCCCGCCCCTACAGATAAAGAAGGTGATAAGAGGAAATTAGAAGTTCACCTGTCGCACGGAAAAAAAAGAGAAATACGACGCCTATTTGAAGCCCATCGTTATTATGTAAAAAAATTGGTTCGAATCCAAATCGGCAAAATACAACTTAAAAATATCGCAAAAGGCGGAATAAAAATATTAAGCAAAAAAGACATAGAACGCTTGCTAGGATAAGCTATTTTGCAAAATTTTCAAAAAAAGATACTATGAATATAATCGACGGAAACAAAATAGCTAAAGATATAATTGAAGACCTTAAGGTAGAAGTCGGACAATTAACCAAAGGCAAACCAACTGTAGCTTTCATTCGAGTTGGCGAAGATCCCGCTTCTATATCTTATGTCCGTAAAAAACAAAAGACAGCAGAAACGATAGGTATTCACGCTGAGTTGACTGTGCTTCCTGAATCAATCACTCAAGAAGAACTCTTTGATGTCATACATACATATAATTCAAATGATGCGGTTAACGGTATTTTGATTCAAGCACCTTTGCCCAAGCATATTGATGAAACCGCAACCTTTAACCAAGTAGATCCACGGAAAGATGTAGATGGGTTTCACACCCTAAATATTGGAAAACTTTGTCAGGAAGATGCTAGTGGATTTGTTGCGTGTACACCTGCTGGTATAGTTGAATTGATTAAGCGTAGCCATATTGCAACTGAAGGAAAACATGTCGTTGTACTAGGTCGCAGTCAAATAGTAGGAAAACCAGCGGCATTATTAATGATTCGTAAAGGAGTTCCAGGAAATGCAACTGTAACTATATGCCATTCTCGAACAGAAAATCTCTCTGAAATCACCCGACAGGCCGACATCTTGATTGCAGCCATTGGGAAAGCACATTTTGTAACTAAAGAGATGGTTAAATCAGGAGCCTCGATAATTGATGTTGGGATTAATAGAATCCCTGATGCTTCAAAAAAATCAGGTACCCGATTAGTCGGAGATGTAGATTTTGATGCTGTATCACCCCTATGTGAACATATCACTCCAGTTCCAGGAGGCGTCGGCCCCATGACTGTGGCTATGCTAATGCAAAATACACTCAAAGCATTTAAAGCGATGAATTCATAATTTAAGAATTCACTTTGATTATGTCAGAATTTAACCAAGAAAATCCAGATCCGATAGATAATAAAAAAGCTTTTGTCATCAGTCTAAACTCAGACAATCTACCAGAACCTTCCATTACCTATCGTAGCCTTGCATTTCTCTTGGATTATATCCTAGTCGTATTATTGGCGACCTTAATCATTTTACAGGTAATCCTTCCACTCAATCCTACTATATCATTAGAAGCACTCAATGAGTGGCTCGAAACTTATCTTAATTGGGCTGAATCGAACAACCAATCAACAGCACCGATTCTTAATGATTCAGCTCAATCAACTCTACTTTTGATTACTGAATCATTTTCCATTATTTTCATTCTTTATTTCGCCCTTTGTGATACTGTTTTCAAAGGAAGCTCTTTCGGTAAAAAAATCTTCAACTTAAAGACAATTACACTCACGCCTAGGGATTCAATTCCAGTATTCCATGCAAGCATTCGAGCCATTTCAAAAACCATTATTTTATTCTATTTTTTCCCTATTCTCTTATTGGTCGCAATACTGACCAAACGCTTTCATAAAAGTAAACAATGGGGACATGACCTGATTAGCCAAACTAAAGTCATTGACGAATATGAATTAAATCAAATGCTTCTTAAAAAGGTAGAAGGATCACTATGAAAAAGAAAATTGCATTTATCGGTGCAGGTAGAATGGCAACTGCGATCGTAAAAGGCTTAATTCAAAAGAAAGTCTATTCACCCAATGAAATCGTTTGCCTATGTGGCAATGATAATACTGGGTCAACACTAGCTCAAGCGAGTGGCATCACCGAAGCAGATTCCTTGCTTCCATATGTTTCCGAAATGGATACTTTGGTCCTAGCCTGCAAGCCACAACAATTAGAAAATATCGATGCCAGTACATTAGTAAATGCGTCCCATATTACATTAATCTCAATTTTAGCAGGCACGCCTATAGCTCGCTTAAGCAAATGCTTTCCGCAAGTGAAAAACATCATACGAAGTATGCCTAACACTCCTGGACAAATTGGGTGTGGCTCAACTGCTTATGCTTCATTAAACACTTTAGAAGCGAAGGAATTAGATTCAATAGAGACTATCTTAGGAGCCCTCGGTTCCGTACACCCTGTAAACGAGTCACAAATTGATGCAGTCACCGCACTTTCAGGCAGCGGTCCCGCCTATGTATTTGAGTTCATATCAGCACTTGTTAATGCGGGAATAAATACTGGGCTTGAGGAAAATTTGGCAAAAAACCTAGCTTTAGAAACCGTTCTTGGTTCAGCACAACTATTAAAAGAAAGCACCTATTCTGCCGATGATTTAAGAGATGCTGTGACCTCTCCAGGCGGAACTACAGAAGCAGCACTTAATAGATTAAGTGAAGGAGATTTTAGAGCATTGATACAAAATGCTATATTGAAGGCCAAGAAGCGCTCAGAAGAATTGGCCCAAAGCTAAAGCTTTTTTTCAAAAAAATTTTTGCAAGTCGTCACTGCTATCGCCCGATGACTTAATTGCATTTTGATAGATTCACCCAGTTCGGCAAATGAAGATTCATACCCATCAGGTAAAAAAATAGGATCATAGCCAAACCCTGATTTTCCTTTAGGCTTTAACCCGATGATACCTTCGCAAGAACCTTCGAAATAGAAAGCAGCACCTTCTTTATCAATCAGGCAAAGAACACAGCGAAATCTTGCCCGTCTTTTTGATTTTGATACTCCTGACAATGCCCCAAGTAACTTATTAACATTGTCCATATCACTTGCCTTAGCTCCTGCATAACGGGCAGAATAAATACCAGGTGCGCCATCCAAATAGTCCACTTCCAAACCAGAATCATCGGCAATTACCCAATGCTTTTTCTTAAGTTGTTTGGAGAGTGCATAAGCTTTTAGGTAAGCATTTGCCTGAAAGGACTTTCCGTCCTCAATCACTTCAGGCATTCCACCATATTTATTTGCTGAAAGAATTTTGAATTCACAGTGAGTAAATAAATCTTTAAATTCTTCTGCCTTGTGATCATTTCCTGTGGCTAACACCAGATTCTTCATACCTAAAAGTAAAAGATTAAGGCATTTTGAAAGCGAGAATCCTCCTTCACGTTTTCTGTAATACCATTATCAAAGTCCATTGAATATCTGATTTCAAAGCCAAGTAAATCAGTGAGACGATAATTAAACCCTAAAATAAATTTATAATTGTAGATATCGAGATCATTTGGATTTTGAAAAAAGTTTAATGTTTGGTTTAATTTGATTCGTTCTATTGGCTGCCAATTCAACTCCTGGAACACATTTACAATCAATGCAGATTCATCAGAAAGTCCAACCACTGATCGATCTTGAAACCCGATGCCAGTACCGATTAAAAGCTCTAAAGTGTCATAGAATTTTTTACGATAACCGAAGCCCGATATATTTTGTAATTCGTTATCAATCCCCTTCAATTTATCTGTACGATAACTGGAGGCATTTTGGAAAAACCACGATTCCGAAAAAAACCATCGATAAGTAAAGTTTAAATGATATCGATCCTCTGATAAGTATTGGCTTCCATTACTGTGTTCATTTTCACGATAATTATACTCTCCGGATAATTGAAAAAGATGTGGGCTATCCTCTTCTTCTATCTTCAGCTTCCCACGCAAATAAGTATGCGTATACTCCCGATCACCAAAAGATAAATTCATTCCGATTCGCAAATTTCCACTCCATGATTTCGGTGTATCGAATGATTGCAACTTACTATATAATCCGGAAATTTTGTTGGGCTGCAATCCTCTTTCAACTTTTTTAATTTCAGTCATCTGGCCGGATGACTGTTTTTCAGCTACTCGGCTTGATTCAGCTTCGAGGATTACTTCGATTGATTTATCTTTGACGACGGTAAAGGATGCGACCTTCTCTTTGGGTATCTTTATTACACCTAAAATATCAGAATGTATAAGGTAATGATCCTCCGTGCTAAGAGATTCGGATTCTCCAATCAAAATTTCACCTGAATTCAATACAAACCGAAAAGTATCAGCGGAAAGTAATAATGGTGCTGTTAATAAAAAGCTAAGAATTAAACTAAATTTCATTATACTGCTGTTTCATTAAAACGTTGTTCTCGTATAACAGTAATTTCAATAACCCCAGGATAAGATAATTCATTCTCAATCCGAGATCGTATTCTCCTAGCAATTTGTCGACAACCATCATCGTCTACTACCTCCGGTTTCACAATGACACGAAGTTCCTTACCTGCTTGAATTGCATAGGCTTCCTCCACTCCTCGTTGCTCTTCCGCAATCAGTTCAATCGCTTTAACACGTTGAAAAAATCCATCGATCGAAGAAGTTCTAGCACCAGGTCGAGTTGCAGAAATAGAATCCGCAATCATGACTAAACTCGCATAAACACTTTCTGGCTCAACTTCCTTATGATGTGCTGCGATTGCATTCACCACTAAGTTATCTTCACCGTATTTCTTCATAAAATTAGCACCTGCTATGGCATGACTTTCGTGTCCCTCTTCAGTCAATGCCTTACCAATATCGTGATACAGTCCCGCTCGTTTTGCTACATTCACATCATAGCCCAATTCTGCAGCAAGCAAGGCGCAGAAATTAGACACTTCAACCGAATGCTCTAATGTATTTTGGTTATTCGATAAACGATAATTCAAACGCCCTAAGGTAGTTAAAACATCATTAGAAACATCATTTAACCCTAATTGAAATACCGCTTTTTCTGCGACTTCTACCATACTTGAGAAAATAGCTTCTTCTGAAGATTTTACTGATTCTTCAATATTTGCTGGATGTATACGTCCATCTCGCACTAAAGCTTCAAGTGCTAAACGAGCAATTTCACGACGTACTGGATCAAATGATGAAACCAAGACAGAATCCGCTGACTCATCCATCATCAGAGTAGTTCCTGTGGCATGTTCAAAAGTTCGAATGTTTCTACCTTCTTTACCAATAATTCGTCCTTTAAATTCTTCATTGGGCAATTGAACCAATGTCGCTGTAGCGTCATTCATCGCTTGGCTCGATAACCTTTGCATACTTGCCAACAATATCTTTCGAGCTTGATCATTAATTTCAGATTCCGAATGACTTAACTTTTCTCTTCGAATCAATTCTATTTCTGCCTCACAATCTTTCTCCGTTGCCTGTAGAAGTAATTGCCTCGCATCTTTTTGGCTCATTTGAGTGATTTGATGTAACTTCAAACGATAAAAACGCTCCAACTTCTTTGCATTATATTTTGCTTCGTCTAATATCTTCTGCTCTTTCAAAAGCTCATTTTCCTTTTTACTGAAAATCTCTGCTTTCTCCTCTAACTCTTTTTTTATACTACTTGCAGCTGTTCTTTTTTGCTCTAGTTCAATTTCTTTAGTTTGAATATCTAATTCTTGTTTCGTGAATTTCTCATTAAGTGCTAAAGATTTCTCCTTTATACTTATATCTGCATCTTTTTTGAGAGTATTCTTTAAAATTCGGGTCTGCCGATTTGTTAAAATAACAAAAAGCCCTACACCAAGAATTAGCCCAAGTGCGAAAGTTATAATCGTGTCCGCATTCATAAAATTTACTTAAGTTTTGAGCCATAAGACTCATTGTGCTTCGCTGGGGTTACACGAAAGGTATAAATAAAACTAAATATTCTTAAAACTTCAAGAGAAAGTTTTGCTTTAAATTTTTACAATCTTTCTGTAAACCAACGCTTTATGCCATCTGTATCTCGTGAATTTAGAAGACTATCTGAGTTAATCCACCCCTTTCGTGCAATATTCACCCCTGCTTCAAAATAATTTAAATTATTAATTGAATGAGCATCTGGATTGATTGAGCACATCAATCCACGCTGTACCGCCTGCTTCCAAAAGCGCCAGTCCATGTCCAAACGCTGAGGGTTTGCATTTATTTCAATAATCACCCGATTCGCTATTGCAGCATCAATAACTTTAAAAATATCAATCTGATAGCCTTCACGTCTTAATAATAATCGCCCAGTAGGATGTCCCAACATTGTCACAGAAGGGCTTTCGATAGCTCTAATCACTCGCTGAGTCATTTCTTCCTCTGGCTGGCTAAAACTTGAATGCACTGAAGCAACAACATAATCTAATCGACCTAAAATTGATTCATCAAAATCCAGAGACCCATCTTTTAAAATATCACACTCAATCCCTGAAAAAACTGTAACTGGAGATTTTCCTGATTCATTGAAAGATTGAATCTGCGCTATCATCTTAAGCACTCGCTCTTCATTCAATCCATTAGCTTGAACACTAGATTTAGAATGGTCGGCAAATCCGATATAGGACCATCCAAATGATTCCGCCTGCTGAACCATTTCGTCCAGAGTATTCATACCATCAGAAAGGGTTGTATGGTTATGGAAAACCCCTTGGATCTCATGACTCTCAATTAGCTCAGGTAACTCTTTATTTTCAGCAGCTAAAATCTCGCCTAGACCCTCTCTCAATTCTGGCTCAATCATTTCTAGACCAAAAAACTTGAATAAATCCGATTCAGTTTGGATATCATTGACCGCTTCGATTGGAATCGTACCTTCCGAATCTTTTTCAAAGATGCCCCACTCGCTCAAACGGTAGCCCATAGATAAAGCTCGTTGTCGCATCATCACATTATGGTCTTTTGATCCAGTAAAATGATGTAAGGCAAATACAAACTGCTTCTCTGAAACAATTCTCAAATCTGCTTGGATTCCATTTTCAAAACGCACACTCGATTTCGTTTCCCCTTTAGCCGTTATTTCCTTTACCCCATCAATTTCAGTAAACCAATCCATAATCGGCCCAGGAGTACTTGAAGCTACGATAAAATCTAAATCTCCCACAGTTTCTAAACGACGTCGAAAACTCCCTGCAACGGATGCCCTTTTTACCAAAGAATGCGCTTCAAGACCTGAAACAATTTCATGTACAAATTCTTGCACACTCCACCATAAGTGCCGTTTACTGTAGGCCTCACGGTTAGCAATTCCTGAAAGAATTTTCTCTGCAGATTTCGCCCCAAACCCGTCCAATGCCTCAATAGCTCCGCTCTCACAGGCCTCCTTTAAGGCTTTAATTGTCTCAATACCCAATGCATCGTGAATGTGTTTCACTTTCTTTCCTCCGAGTCCTGGAATATCTAAAAATTCAATTAAGCCAGGAGCAATTGATGCCTTTAAGGCATCATAAAAAGGCAAATGGTCTTCATGGTACAAAGTCTCTATCTTCAGTGCTAAAGCCTGTCCAATTCCTTGTAGCGAAGCAATCTTACCCTCCTCAACAATCGTATCAAAATTATCCTCTAATCGCTCCAATGCCCTAGCGCCACTTTGATAGGCTCGAATTTTAAAACTATTCTCTCCTTTTAATTCAAGAAAGACTGCGATGTCTTTGAGTACGCCTGTGATTTGAGCTTTATCCATTCTAAATGACTAGCTAGCCAACAAAACTATGGAATTAGAATAAAAACAACCGCCATGATCATAGTTGGTAAAAGTGCGGCTAAAAATAGATACAATGGAGAAATTCCACCTTTAAAGAAACGATTGAGTAGACTCTGCCCCGCTGGGTTTGGTGCATTTGCAATAACAGTTAAGCCACCACCTGTGACCGCTCCTGCTACAACTGCGTATTGTAACGATTTAGCTAAATCGATATCTTTAGCATAGTTCTGATCAAAAGCAGGCACCTGAGAAGCCAAGAAGGTAATCGCTGCATTATCATTGAAAGCGGTTAAAATGGTAGAACCAAAAAACAACATTTGCTCAGAGAGCATGGAAAGAACTGGCTCAATCCACCAGCCTTGCAAACCACCATGCGTCACTAAACCAGCTAAGAAAAAACCGACCAAAAGAGGTGACTTCAAACTAATCGCATTTTGGTGATGGTCTGTTGCAATGCTAAAAGCGATAAAGGTTAAAAACCCACCAATAAATAATGCCGGATGATGTAATGTGAAAACTGTCCAAACCAAAAAGAGTAAGTGAATGAGAATCACCCAAACTGGAGCTGATACGACTTTAGAAGTGTCTAATGGTTTAGATTGAATAGCACTCTTTTCTTCTAAGGTTTTAAATTCTTTTTTGAACAAAACGAAATAAAGTGCTGTAGCAATGATAATTCCTAAAGTAGCACGCCAGCCAAAATTGCTTAACATAAAAGGGACATCCCAGCCCCATTTACTAGCCACCATTAAAACAGGCGGAGCCGCAAAATGAGTCAAAGTACCTCCAACAGAAATATTCACAAAAAGGAGCCCTAAGGTTGCATACTTAAATGTATTTGAAGGATTATGTTGATAAAACTGTTGTCCTAAGAGCATTGCTGCGATTGTCATAGCCGCAGGTTCAGTGATAAATGAGCCTAACAACGGTGCTATAATAAGAATCGATAACCACCAAGCAGAAATCGAACCTTTACCAAATTGAGCAAAAAAGCTGAGGGCTCTTTCTGAAAAAATAATAATCGGACGTGATGCCGCTATCGCCATGATCACGACAACAAATAAAGGCTCTGTATAATTACGACTATCAATATAATAAGTGGCAATATCCCAACCATGAAAAAAGGTAATAGAAATTATCAAAGGCAGTACCCAAATCCCGAAGATGGCCTCGATCTCCCCT
The DNA here is from genome assembly GCA_029248665.1 of Opitutia bacterium. Classification (GTDB taxonomy): domain Bacteria; phylum Verrucomicrobiota; class Verrucomicrobiia; order Opitutales; family Coraliomargaritaceae. The sequence continues at coordinate 44,352 of JAQWIW010000016.1, forward strand.
AAAAAGTGAAATAACTTTGCTTTAAAACTCACTGGATCTTTTCCATCTACGTAGCAATGGTCATGACTAGAAAATTCTTTTTTATGAGATTCCTCAATTTTATGCGATAATTTCATAAAATATCCTGCAGCGAAAGTATGCAAAATCGCACCGAAAAATAAAAGTGTAGCAATAATGTTTATTGGATCTACCGATGCACGTAATTTCAAACGTTCTAAGAGTGTTAATTCTTTTGCGTCAATTGCATTAGTATCGGCATATGATTCTTCTATATCTTGATACTCCGAAAGCTCAGTTGGAAAAGCATACGCTTTCTTTTCTGTGGCTCCACCCGCATAAACAAAGGACTGACCCAAAGTGAAAAAAAGAATACAAATAAGAGTAATTTGAAGTTTATTCATAAGAAAATTAAATAAGCTAGCTATAATGGATAAGTACGATTTAAAACTAAAATCTTTAAGAAAACGCAATTATTAATTCATGCTTTCACTATTTCCTGCAACATTATCTACAGGAATTTCTCCTTCTGGCCGATTACTTCTAAATTGATAACGATTGATTGATCTTAAATCCATTGTTTCCGCCAAATCTTCAAAATAGCCCATGTTTTGCAAAACTAAATCATAGGATACTTTATTTCCCAGAATTTGAGAATCTGGGGACAAATTTATTCCTGCATCTTTACGAATTTTAGCCAGATGCTGACTCCAATTTGATTCTTTCATTTCTATATTCTTCATTTTTTGAATATCTTTATCCCACTTTTTTTCAAAATATCTATTCGACTTATCAGAAAAAACTTTCTTTTGCCCAAGCTTCGAAAAATGTTTATCCCAAGTTTCTAGATGAATTTCCTTTCGTGAAAATTTTTCATCAAATGTGGGAGAATTTAAATTCTTTTCAAATTTTGAATATTTACTGGCCGAAGGATTCTTTTTTTTATGGAAATTCTCACTACCTTCATAATTTGCATTTTTCTTTAACACTGAAGCTTCAGATAGAGTAGCAAGGCTAAGGCCATTGATAAGACCAAATAAGAATAAAAAATAGCCTATCTGCCTAAAGGTATACAAAACACTATCCATAAGTAACAAACAGAAATTATTGACGAAAAATGGATGCTGATGCAACTATGAACTAAAGCGAAACATTGACGAAATCCTTTAGACACCTCTAAATGTCCCTTTTTCAAAATGTAGAATCATTGAAATGCAAAATTCTGAATATAATTTTTCAAAAATAGAACCCAAATGGCAAAAATATTGGGAAGAAAATAATACCTTCAAGGCGATTGACTTTGATAGTCGACCAAAATTCTATATCTTAGATATGTTTCCCTATCCTTCAGGAGCAGGACTTCATATTGGACACCCTGAAGGTTATACTGCCAGTGACGCTTTCAAACGCTTCAAAAAATCTCAAGGCTTTAATGTACTCCACCCAATGGGATGGGATGCTTTTGGATTACCCACTGAGCAATATGCAATAAAAACAGGCAAGCACCCTAAAGAAACTACTAAAACGAATGTAGAAAATTTCAAAAAGCAACTTAAGCAAATCGGACTTTGCTATGATTGGGACCGTGAAATCAATACAACCGACTCTGATTATTTTAAGTGGACCCAATGGATATTCATTCAATTATTTAAAAAAGGTCTAGCCTATGTTGAAGAAAAACCCGTTTGGTTTTGCCCTGAACTAGGAACTGTACTCGTAAACGAAGAAGTACTTCAAACGAGTGAAGGTGCTCGTTCTGAGCGAGGGAACTTTCCTGTTGAACGTCGCCCTATTCGCCAGTGGGTCTTAGGCATAACAAAATTTGCAGACAAACTCTTAAGCGGACTCGATGACTTAGATTGGCCGGATTCTACCAAACGACTTCAAGCTAATTGGATCGGCCGTTCAGAAGGCGCAAAAGTATCTTTCGCAATCGAAGATAATTCAAAAGACACCGTTGATGTTTTTACCACCCGACCTGATACTTTATTTGGAGCGAGCTATATAGTCTTAGCACCTGAACATCCACTGGTTGCAAAAATCACCGCTGAAAAGCAAAGAGACGAAGTTGATGCTTATATCACAAAAGCAAAAACTAAATCTGACCTAGAGCGTGCTGAATTAAACAAGGAAAAAAGTGGAGTCTCTTTAGGGGCCTATGCCATTAACCCCGTGAATCAAAAATGCATTCCAATATGGATAGCTGATTATGTATTGGTCTCTTACGGAACGGGTGCGATCATGGCCGTGCCTGCCCATGATGAACGAGACTTTGAATTTGCCGATAAATTCGGCATTGAAATCATTCAAGTTATTGATGACACAGGCTCTGCAAAGAAAAACGAGATCGGTCAATTAACCGAAGCCTATACACAGTCAGGCAAGCTAATCAACTCAGGCAAATACAATGGCATGGACTCGGATTCAGCCAAGAATGCAATCATCCAATTTCTAGAAACTAAGAATGCTGGTTCTGTGGAAATAAACTATAAGTTACGTGATTGGTTATTTTCAAGGCAACGCTACTGGGGAGAACCCTTTCCAATTGTATGGCTTAGCTATGAAAATTATCAAAAAGTCGATGATGCCTTCAAACCTCAAAGTACAGAAATACATTCACAAATTAATGGTGAAAAACGTTACGCAATTGTACTTCCTGATAATGCCCTACCCTTAGAATTGCCATCAATAGAAAGCTACAAACCTTCACCTGATGGGCAAAGTCCTCTTTCAAAAGCAACCGAATGGCTCAATGTTCATTTCCATAAAGATACGGGAGAAATCTGCACAAAACCTAATGAAAGCACAGTTAGCGGAACTCGAGAAACTAACACTATGCCTCAATGGGCTGGCTCCTGCTGGTATTACTTGCGCTATATGGATCCAAAAAACCTTGAGCAATTAATAGATCCAGAAATTGAATCTTATTGGAAAGCACCCGATCTTTATATAGGCGGTGCAGAACATGCTGTATTACACTTACTGTATGCTCGATTCTGGCATCATGTCCTTTATGAAATTGGTGTCGTATCCGAACCTGAACCTTTTAAAAAATTATTTCATCAAGGTATCATTTTAGGAGAAGACGGTGAGAAGATGTCAAAAAGTAGAGGAAATGTAGTCAATCCAGAAGTCATTATAGAAGCTTATGGAGCGGATACCTTACGCCTCTATTTAATGTTCCTCGGACCACTTGAAGCAATGAAACCATGGAATACTAAAGGTATTGAAGGAATTGCACGATTCTTGAGAAAACTCTGGCGACTGATTATCATTGATAATGACAATACCCTAAATCCTTCTATTGATGCAACCAATTCCAAACCACTCGATGATGAGACGGAACGTTTGCTTCATCAAAGCATAGAAAAAGTCACACACGATTATCAAAATTTAGGATTCAACACGGCTATTTCTCAATTGATGATCTTAATCAATCAACTCTCAAAATTAGAGTCTATTCCTCAATCAGTTATTGAAAATTTTCTTCAATTGATTGCTCCACTTGCTCCACATATTGCTGAAGAACTTTGGGCTTTATTAGGGCACAAATCACTCATCAGTGAACAAGCATGGCCTCAGGCAAATAAAGAAAAATTAGTCGCTTCAACGGTGAAAATCATCTTTCAAGTCAACGGGAAGCACCGAGGAGATGCCCTATTACCGAAAGATCATAGTAAAGAAGATGCTGTTGATGCAGCAAAGGCTAATGAGCGTGTACAATCTCAAATATCTGGCAAAACCCTTATTAAAGAAATTTATGTACCCAATAAAATAGTAAATTTTGTTGTGAAATAAAAATATGATCCTCCAAGCTAAAGTAGCTATTAAATATTGCTTCATTACTTCATTATTCATTCTGAATCTTGAAGCTACACCTGATAGTAATTATGAAAAATATGGCACTGCTTTTTTTACAAGTATAGCCGGTGATTCTGCTAGCTTCAAAACAAAGAATACGACACACCCTATTCATCTTCACGATTCGATTATCATTGATTCTGAAAGCTTACTCACTACTGGAGACTGTGATTATGTTTTTTTCAAACTATCGAATAATACTACATTTGGTTTATTTGAAAATACACAATTTCGCATTCAATCATTTAAACAAAATCCGTTCGAAAATGCTGATGTCGGTTTTGATCGAGAGCCCTCAAATTCTTATTTCAGAAGTTTTTTAACTGAAGGAACAATTTTCGTAGAATCAAATATCCTTTCTCCGATATCCGTTTTTGAAATCAACTTACCTGAGTGCAAACTAGAATTATATTCAGTAAAGTGTGTTATTTCTTACCAGTTTAATATATTACATATCGCACTTTATGAAGGGAATATCAGCCTGAAAAAAAATGATTCAATAACTCATATAAATGCACCTACTTATTATTCAAATGATAATTATAGTTTAAAAAGTTCGATTAATACTTATGCGACAAAATCACCCGAAATGCCTACTCAGTGGGACTCATTTAAAGAGCACATTTCAATTGAAAATAACCGCGTACTATTTTTTCCAGATGCTTCATCTTCTCAGAGTGCTGCCAAAGCAAAGCTTGTAATTTCAGAAGATTTTTATCATCAAAAATTCACTAGACCTAGATCATTTAAGAAACTTAAATACAAAGATTAATGGACTCAAAATTTCTACCCTCAGACTATAATGGAGAGACAATTACCTTAATTGCAGGTAGAGGGCGCTATCCTGCTCTTTTGACTGAAATTATTAAAAGTAAGCGCATCCCTCTTAAGCTGATATCAATTAAAGGTGAAACAGAAGATTCGCTTATCACTGAATTTTCAAGCGAAGATCACATTTCCCTTTACCTTGGAAAAATCAACCAATTACTTAAAATTTTAAGATCATCTGAAACTAAGTATGTAATATTGGCAGGACAAATTAAGCCTAACAGGCTGTTTAAAGATCTAAATCCAGATATTAAACTCATATCTATTTTGGCTAGAATCAAAGAGTTAAACGCGGAAACTATTTTTGGGACACTTGTTGAAGAAATCAATAATCAAGGATGTTGTGTGCTCGATGCACGATCTTTTTTAGACGACCATTTAGCCTCCGATGGCTTAATGACCATAACGAATAAAAAACCTTCTGCCGACATCTTGGAATTTGGCATAAACATAGCTAAAAATATTGCTCATTTAAATATAGGACAAGCAATAGTGATCAAAGGTAAAACAGTCATTGCTGTTGAGGCATTTGAAGGCACTAATAAAATGCTAAAACGAGTTGGTGAATTAAAACTAAAGGATTTGATTTTCTTTAAAACAATTAAAGAAAATCAAGATTGTCGCTTTGATATCCCTGTCTTCGGTCTTAAAACCCTAGAACTTATGCATAGCTTGAAAATCAAAACAGCTGTATTAGAGAATAACTCGGTGATCATGATTGATAAGCCACAGATTTTAAAAGCCGCTGAAAAATATAAAATCCAATTAATTGGGTACTCGGCCCAGTAATTTGACCCTACTCACTTACCTTAAGGTCAAAACGTGCATAAACAGATTCTCCATTTTTTTGAACTTGTGCAAATAAACGATACCAACCTTTACGCGGTACATTAAATAAAAAGCTCAAATCATCGTCTTCTTCTGTTTCGATTAAAACATCCTCCATTGGATGCATATGAGCAAAACCACGACGCTCAGCGTCAAATGCAACCATGTGAGCTTTTGCACCCATAATTTTTTCCAAGGAGGCTTTATTGCCATCGTTGTCTAGAATTTTAAGCTTAAAACGATAATCTTGATTCACTTTCAATTTTTCTGGTACCTCAGTTAATTGAAAATTAAGCACGCCTTGAATATCATTTGTTTTTCGATAAAAATTTTGTACTTCACTAGGTCCCTCCACCTTTAAATCATTTGAGGCTATCAACTGTCTGCGAGTTCGCTTAGGCACAACTTCAGCGTAAGCTCTGTAATCTCCACTATTTTTAGGAGAGAAATAAAAACGATATACTTTGCCCATCTCTTCAGACTGCGGATGGATATGATGATAATCTTCTAAACTTTCATCAATTAATAATAAATGAATTTGTTTTGTATGGGTATATGCAAGTTCATGAGGCAATAAGAAACGCCCTCCATTCATTTTTAAAGATAACAAACCTTCCTTTGTTTCTGGATCCCACTCTAACGGCAATTCAACTGGATAATCTAATTGAGTTAAATCGATAAAGCCCGCACTGTTTGTTGCACAATATTCTATTTCACCATTTTCATTAACCACTTCTTCATAGTGTAAAAAGCCACACTCAGAATCAGGTAATATACGCATCAGAAAATAGAGTATAATAAAAATACCCGAAATAATCATTATGCTTTTAGTCGCTTTATTAAAATGAATTCGCATATTATTCTTTTAATAGTTTTTGAGCTCTAGTTAAGAAATCATCTACTTTCCAAACAGAACCCTCTTTTCGATAATGAACACGGCCCTTTTGATCGATCAGTAAAGTCGCCATTGTGTGATTAATTGTCCCATCTTGGTCAATGGTAACGATTCCAAAATAACGCATCAAGTCCTCTATCCATTGAGGCTTTGCTGTCATAAAGGTAAAAGTATCAAATTCTATATCATAAGATTCGCCATACTGTTTTAAAATGCCTGGAGAATCGTATTCGGGGTCAAAGGTAATCGAAAGAAGATGTAAATCATCTAAGCCAATATCCTTTGCTTTTTCTTGGAGCAAAGACATTCTGTAAGTCGAAGCAGGACACATTTTAGCTGCTTGGCAACGAGTGAAGATAAAATTAACTACGACAGCTTTGCCCAGAAAATCTTTAAACTGAAAAAAATCTCCTTTCTGATTAATCCCAGAAAACGCTATAATATAATCATCTTCTTGAACGAAATTCCGACGACTTATCGGTTTTACCATCCGATGAAACTTATCATTCAAATCATAATAAGCTTTAGACCCCACTCCGTCCTTTGGGAAAATAGATTCTAAATGCCATTGATTAGCGTAATATACCGCATTTGCTTTTATTTGACGACCGATGTAATGATCTGACTGATCGCCCAAGCCTACCTGAAAATCATGTCTCGCTTCAGATTCAAACGCTTCATTTTCTGAATTAATGACTTTCACATGGTACACACTATGTTCCTTTGAACTAGATTCAACTAGTGCTGTAATCGAATTCCCTTTAGCTATATTCAGACTGAATATAGAAAAGCACAAACTGGTTAAAACAAAGAATTTCATCATATTATCTTCAAAAATTCATCTATTTAAATTTCACTTTAATTCCTTTTCTTAGATAGGTGGGTTGATCTAAATTGATTCCCTTAAATAATTTACTAGATGAATCGACAAAATAACCTCGATCCTCTTCTTTGTCAAAGAAAGCAAACTCTTTTTGGTCATCCATTTCTTTCTCTCCTTTTTTACTGAGCTTTGAACGATGAACCTTTAAAATATTCGGTGATTTTTTCTTTTTGGATAGTTCCTCTGAACCACCTTCATCATCAGAAAATAAATCACCCTCAAGCTTTTTATTTTTGGGAATTTGATCAATTTCAGATTTTCCAAAAATACTAATCTTTAGTGAATTAATTAAGGAATCATCCACATAAGCAGAAACAAGAATATCCTTTTTGAAATTAAATTTTTGAGCAATCAGTGATGCAACCTTATGAATGATCGATAATTCTAAAGATTGGTTACCTTTAATTACAATCATCAGTCCATCTAGATCTTTTGGTTGATTTTCCTGATGTAAAAGTGGATTCATTAATAAAGATTGAATATGTGTCTCAATCGCATTGTCTGCCAAATCGAGAATATTTGTATCTTGCGAGACCGCTAATAACGACTTTCCACCTCTTGCCTGAAATAACTGCTTTAGTGAGCCTAAATCTTGGTTGATAATCCCATTTTCAAAGAGAACATCGGAAAGTGCACTAAGGCTATTTAAAATCCATCGGTTACCCATTTCAAAGCCATTTAAAGCGGTTTGATCTGCATCTCCTTCTTGCAATAAAAGATCATTAGGTATGGAAAACATTCCATGAAGCGAAGGTCTTAATTCATTGATAAAGTTTTCACCTTTTGAAAAACGAGCCCCTTCGAAACTAAAAGGAAGCACAAAAAACCCTAGAGTAATCGCCCCAGTCTTTTCCGCTAATTCAGAGATTAATAAAGAGAAAGCGCTACCGACCCCACCTCCAAGACCCGCAACAAGAATAATAACATCTGCATCTTCCAACCATGAACTGATTACTTCGCGATGTGAATTAATTGCTTTTTCTGCAAGATCTATATCGCCTCCGCAACCAAGCCCGCGGCAAATTTCTTTCCCAATAAGATGGGACTCTGTATTCTGCGTAGTCGTTATCGCTTTAGCATCAGTGTCCAATGTATGGCATTCAAACAAACCATTCGATTCTTGTGCGAAAGCATCTACAATATGCATACCCGCTCCACCTAAACCAAATAATTTTACTTTTATACCTACGTCGTTCATCACATATTCCATCTATGGTAACTTTAAATCTTTAGGGAAAAAATTTCTAAATAAATTCCCAAGAAAGTTATTCGTGTTCTTATTTTGTTTCTCTTCAAAAACTCCCAAAGCATAAGAAAGTAAGCCTAAAGTAGTACTGTATTCAGGAATATTTAGATTCTCATCAATTTCCCATGTGCTTTCTCCCTTTGTGCATTTCAAATCAAATATTTTAGACGCGATTGCTTCAATGCCTTCCATCCTAGAAGTACCTCCTGTAAGGATCACACCCGTTCCTATTTCACTTGGTTTGTAAAGTTTTACCTCCTCCAGCTCTTCGAGTATTAATTCAAATAACTCTTTAATTCTCGATTCTACAATTTTATTCACAGATGTTAGAGGGATTTTCCGATCTCCAATACTTTGATTACCTACCAACCAAGTATTTTCTTCTAAATTTTGCTTTGCATGTATAGCCAAACCTTCACGAAGCTTTAAACTATCCGCTAACTGAACATTTGTCCTCAAGCCCATACTCAAATCATTAGAAATATGATCCCCGCCAACTGGGATCACACCCGTATAAACTACATAACCGTCTTTATATAAGGCAAAATCACTTGTACCACCACCAATATCAATAACTAGAGCACCTGCTTTTTTTTCACTCTCCTGAAGCAAAACATTCCCACTCGCAATAGACGAAACAATCACATCTTCCACTACCAAAGGAATGCCCATAATCACCCTCAAACTATCCTGTAATGTCTTATTATCTGCGTGAATCGTCCAATAGCCTACTTGTAAACGTTTACCGTGCATATGAATCGGATTTTCTACCTTCACCCCGTCGACCGAGAAAGGATTCTGAATATGATTAAGAAAACTACGACCTTCAGGAAGTTGAGGCCGCCGTGCATCCTCCTTTGCTTTCTCCACATCAGCTTTTGTGATAACTCCATTTGAAGCACCTACATTTGTTGTTCCTACATTAAATACTCCAGACAAGTGCTGTCCTGTTTGAGCCAAATAAACCTCTTCAATCTTAGTTCCTGCTACATTTTCTGCCTGCAAAATTGCATTATGCACAATTTGCCCAGTGACTTGAAGATCCTGAATAATACCCTTTTTAACGCCATTTGATTGCACAGAATAATGTCCAATAATATTTAAAGTACTACCACTAGATATCTCTCCAATAATTATGGCAATTTTTGATGTGCCTATTTCAATTGCTCCGACAATTTTAGAATGTCCCATTATTTAGTAAAGATGATCCTTTTTGTAAAAAAATAAAGATTAGAATAAATCAATCTTACCTCCTTTGAATTGAACCGCAGCAGAGTCTCTCAAAGATAAGTCCACTCGCTCTACTTCTTGATTACCACTACCATTTAAATAAGATAAAATATAATTCAAACGTGCGATTTGCTTGGGATAATCATTATATGCATTGAATAAAATTCGAGGAATCAAATCACTATTAAGCTCAATTATTTGTCCTGGGAACTCCACGTCACCAGAAAAACTTTTTAAAGAAATAGATTGCAAGCGTATACGTTTGGTTAATCCCGACTCTTCCAATAAATCGATTAATGGAACTATATAATTTAACCCATTTATCGGTAGATATTTTTGGTTTGGGTGCCGATAGGGAACTAAATACGGCAATCCATCCAAAAAAGCTTCTGAATAACCAATACCGTCATAAACCACTGCTGTTTTTCCCACATAGCGCAAAAACTCAGCTCCTTCATTCGTCTGCATCTTTAGCTTAAATATAGGAATTTCTTCCTCTAGCTGTATTCTTAAAGCATCAGGGAAAACTCGTACCACTTCAGCTTTAATCACTTGATCAAAACCCTCTAAAACATGCTTCATTTCAAAAATATTTATATCCATCAAGCGCATATTCCGATTGATTTGGATTACTCCACTCAGCCAAGTTTCATCCAAAACTCCATCCGTATAAAATAAAACCCTTTTTACGTAACCTGCATTATCTCTAGTAACTGCACTGTCTTCTGAAGAAATCTCATCAAAAACAAAAGCTTTAAAGAAGAAAAAGGCAGCGACAATACCCAAGGCAAGTGATGCAAACTTCAAAAATGGCTTAATCATACGATAAACTGAAGCAAAGGTAGTAATACGGCTCGATTGCGTATTGGCATCCTTCAAATTATGCCAACTTTGATCACCCTTATAAGTCACGGATGTATTGGATTTTTTAGGAAACTTCATGAATTTGTATTCCGATCATCCTTAAATCGCTCAATGCCATAAGAAAGCATTGTTTTAATTAATGCATCAAAATCAATACCTTTAGCCGCCGCTGACTTAGGTAAAAGACTCTGTGAAGTCATACCCGGTATACTATTAACTTCTAAAAAGTAAGGAATATCATCTTCTAATATAAAATCGATACGAGCAAAGTCTCGACACCCGCAAATTTTGAAAATCATTTCTGCTTCAGATTTAATTCTATCCGTAATTTCATTGGGTAATTCTGCTGGGCAAAAATACTCCGTAGAACCATGAAGGTACTTCGTATCATAGTCATAACATTCTTTTGCATACTTAATTTCAACTACTTCCAAAGCATTTCCACCAAGCAGCCCAATCGTCAACTCTCGTCCTTTCAGCCTCCGTTCAACTAACCAATTTCCCGAATTAATTTTTGATAAAGCAAGCCCCATCGATGAACGATTTTCAATCATATTCAATCCATAACTACTTCCTGAGTCTTTCGGTTTAAGCACGAGAGACTCCCCAAGAACTTTAATAATATCATCGGCAAGTGGTATCGTATTTGCGTCAAAAGAAAGTGATTCTGCTGTCTTTATTCCCAAAGTTTCCACACGATCCTTAGCCAACATTTTATCCATACATAAAGCACTAGAAGTCGCATCACTGCCGACATACTCTATACCCTTCTCCTCTAAAATACTTTGCAAATCACCATCTTCACCAAAAGCACCATGAATCATAGGAAAAACGATGTGCGAATCTGCCTTAATCGATTCTGGGATCTTACGATTCTCTAAACAGATAGCCTCAACTGGGTAATTAAGTTTCAGAGAATCTGCTACAGCACTACCACTTTTTAAAGACACCTCACGCTCTTCTCCGAAGCCACCATAAAGCACAACAATTGATTTCAAAGAATTCATCATTTTCCTAAGTTATATGCCCCTTCATCATCCAAAGCAGTCGGCAATTCATCCCCGAGCAACAAAACTTCAGGCTCCAAATCAATCCCACACTCCTCTTTCACTCGTTTTTGTATTAAAGCAATCAAGGATCGTACGTCTTTAGATGTTGATCCTCCTTGATTAACAATAAAATTCCCATGTTTATCCGACACCGCAGCACCACCTACACTAATATTCTTCAACCCTAACTCATCAATCAAACGTCCTGCATAGTCATTCTCCGGATTTTTAAAAATACACCCTGCACTCGGAGCAATTGGTTGACTCCCCTTACGCACATCCGAATAAGAATCCATCCGTTCACGGATTGAATCACTCGCTTCTACCTCGCTCAATTTTAAGACCGCACCCAAAGCTATTCCGTTCGCAATTTCACGAACCTTTCGGTATTCGATAGTAAATTCATCTCGCCCTAATTCTTTCACTTCTGAAGCATCATTTACCATCAAAACTCGCTCCACAACATCAAATGTCCAGCGTCCCATTGCCCCAGCATTCATTCGTAAAGCACCCCCCAAAGTTCCAGGTATCCCCTCAAGAAATTCAAATCCTGAAAATCCTAACTGTGCCGCTTTCCCACAGAGATTCTTTAAACGTACCCCACAACCAACCCATAAATGAGAATCATCTATTTTTCGAATTTTCTGCCAATTTTTATGGTTAAAACGAATCACTAAACCGCCATATCCAGCATCTGCTACCAAAACATTGGAACCTCTTCCCAGACAAAAATAAGGCAGTCCAAATAATTTCGAAGATTGGATTAAGGCAAGGACATCTGAAATGCTTGAAGGCTCTGCATAATATTCTGAAAGACCTCCTATCTTAAAAGTCGTTTTAGACGCCAAATTTTCAGATAAGTTTAAAACACAATCCGAAGAAACTTTCTTTTTGGTATAATCAAGCCAAGCATTTTGTTTACTAGCAACCGCATATAATGAGCAAAATGCATGCGCAAATTCATTAATCGAACCCGCTCCTATAAATAATAAAATCTTGTTTTTGATTTTTGAGCTTTTCTTAAAATAGGATACAAGGTCCTTCAATCCCGATTGATTAAAGCTCAATTCAACAGGTTTCGCACTATCAAAAGCAGACACAAAATCTCCAGACATACCTCCCTCACATTCTCTTTCAAAAGCCGAATAGACCGGTAATACAAACACTCTATCAGCCGATGATAAAGACTTTATAAAATCTCGATTTAAAGCCTTTGTCCGTGAGTGTCGATGAGGCTGGAAAACCACCGTCAAATCACAATCCATAGATTCATTCTTAATCGCTTTAATTAATATATCTATTTCAGAAGGATGGTGTGCATAATCTTCAAGTACCATCAACTGTTCCTTTGAAAGCAAAATATTCTGCCTACGGTCAACACCAGGAAAGGCTTTAAACAATTCTTCCCTCGATGGAAAATCACTCTGGAACAAGCCTAAAACACCCTCCGCAAACATTTGATTATGACAATTAAAGTCTGCATTCAACATACCATTCCCTGGCTCAAGTAATGTACCAGTGCCCAAAGTGTCATCTGTCGTCACTAATTTTGTATCGATAAATACACACCGATTAGAAAACGCTTCACGGGCTTCAAAAGCTTCAAAATTTGAGGCTTCAATTAAAACCTTTGAGCGAGTCCTAAGTAACAAGCCTTCAAACACTTTTTTCAAACTATCAAAATCCTGATAATAATCGATGTGATCCCAATCTAAATTCAGCAGTACTGAAATCTCTGGATTGAATCCATTAATCGTTCCATCACTTTCATCAATTTCGGCCAGTAACCATTCTGAATCACATACATAATAGGGCGCAGTTGCGTCCTGATAAAATCCGCCCACAATAAAATTAATCGATAGATCTAATTGACGAATAGCGTGCCCGATTAGTGCACTAGTCGTTGTCTTACCATGACTGCCCACAATCGCGATTAATTTTTTAGATTTCGCAACCTCTGCTAACTTCTCACCTCGCTTTAGACAAGGTATATTCAGATGCTTTGCCTCTTTTAAAAGATGATGACTTTTCGCAATCGCATTTGAATAAACAATTTGGTCATAAGATTTTATATCTTCGATTAAAACCTCATCCAATAAATTCACCGCCGAGTTAGTTAAATAGCCTAAGGCATATTGCTTTAAATAATCATCATAGCCAAAAATCGATTCCCCATTTCCAGCTAACCACATAGCTAAAGGAGCCATGCCAGCTCCCCCCACACCTAGAAATAAAATTCTTTTTTCAGTTCTCATTACCGATTAAAATATACCTTCGTGCTATGATTCGTTTGTTTTTTCTCCAATAACTGACAGTAAATCATCTACCATCACCTCCGAAGCATTCACCGCATTTAAATTTATTAAATTCAAATTAATTTGCTCCAATAAGCTATGATTTGAAATCAATGCATGAACCTCTTCATACAATTTTTCTATATTCTCTTCTTCAAGTAAAACACCCCCTCCTAAGCTCTCGTGAACCTTCGCATTGTAGTACTGATGATTATCTGCGGCATAAGGATATGGAACCAAAATACTTGGCACTTCACAATGAGTTATTTCCGCAATTGCTCCAGCTCCTGCCCGAGAAACCACTAAATCAGCTGCAGATAAAACAGCTGCCATATTATCGGTAAAAGGTACCATCTTGATCGTCACTGACTCACCACGACTATTTATAGAAACATCATAACTTTCTAAGCCATTATTCAAACCCGATATGCAATAAATTGATACACCTTGCTCTATCAAATGTTCAAAATGATCAATCACCCACTTATTCAATACTTGAGCCCCCTGACTACCACCAATAACCATCAATAATGTTCCCTCGCAGTCTAATCCTAATTGTCTTCGTGCTTTAATCTTATCCAAGACCATCATTTCCTTACGCAAAGGGTATCCGACATTAGCCACTTTTGATTTTCTTATATCTTTTACCACCACACTCTTCGGCAAATAAATTCGATCAGCAAAGACTTGAAGTAATCGCACCGCTTTACCTGTCCTACCATTTGCTTCATGTAAGGCAAATTTTACATTTAAAAGAATGCTCATAAGCCCAAAGCCAACAGATAAATATCCACCAAAAAGAACTAAGATTTTTGGTTTTTCCTTTCGGATAATTCCAAAAATCCTGGGCAAACTAAAAATCAATTGCTGAAAAAATTTTAGCTTTCCTAACAAACCCCCGGCGAAACCTTTTCCAGGAAACCGCTCAAAATCAATATGCGCATACTTACTGACTATCGCAGTATCAATCGACTTTTGACTGATGCAAAGAATACTAGAAAAACCACGGCTTTTTAACTCCTCTGCCAAAGCAATGCCTGGTGATAAATGCCCTCCAGTTCCTCCGCAAATAATCAATACATCCGTCATAATTCTCGAACCTCTTTTAGAGGAACTTTTGACCAATGACAAAGACAATTTAAAATCACGCCAATTAAAATAAACATCAAAACTAAATTTGACCCACCATAAGAAATAAATGGCAAAGACATCCCCTTAGTTGGAAGGCAACCTGTTACAACTCCAATATTTATCAATGCCTGAAACTCTATCATTAATAAAGCACCTAACACCAACAAATATTGGTATAAATTAGGAGCGTACTTCAATTGTAAAAGAACGATTAGGAATAAGGTTAAAAATAATAAAACAACACCCATTGAGAAAAATAAGCCTAATTCTTCACCCACAATAGCAAAAATAAAATCGGTATGTGCTTCAGGCAAAAAGGACATTTGTTGCTGCCCAGAGCCAAGCCCTACTCCCTCCATACCACCTACACCAAAGGCAATGATTCCCTGCCATAATTGATAGCCACTATCACTGCGATTTGACTCTACATCTATAAAAGAAGTAATCCGGCTCAAACGCTCAGGGTTCAAAAAAATCGCAATAGAAAATAAGATCAATGCGATTCCAGCCGTGGGCAATAAATATCGTAGTTTCATCCCTGAAACAAAAAATAAAACACAGCCCACTAAACCACATAAAAAAGCTGTACCATAATCAGGCTCTAAAAATATCAATCCAACAAACAATCCAAGGATTGTAAAAGGAAAGACAAACCCCTCCTTCCAAAGATCAAGCAATCGGCGATTTATGGCCAAATAATTAGCTAAGCCAAACAGCAATCCTATTTTACCAATTTCCGATACTTGCAATCGCATAAAACCAAAATCTAACCATCTTTGTGCCCCATTCACCTTAACTCCAATACCTGGAATTAAAACCAAAGCCAAAACAACTAAAGCAGCTCCTGTAATCACAGGGATCAATGGGCGAATCTTCTCTAAGTTCAGCTTATAAACAAAAAAACTCATTCCTAAGCCAAGCACCAACCATAGCATCTGCTTTTTTAATAATGCAAAAGGATTCGAGTACATCGACTGAGACGCACTGAATAGAATAATGATTCCTAACAATGTAAGAATCGTTACGATTAAAACAATAATCATTCCTGACGCAGGAAATCGACTAAACGAATTTCGCCAGAAAAAATCTTTGAACATTTTATAAAAACTTATTCGGACTTAGCAGGCACTCTAACATAATCGACTTGAGGAACTGCTTCCATATCTATTTCAGCACCTTCTGCCTCAGCATCCTCAACAGCTTTAAGCTCTGGCTCTGCTGGTTCTACTAATGATGCACCTGTTCCTTTGTCTTCACCGACTGCTGTATCTACGATAGGCTCAATGACCACCTTCTCTTCAACCAGCGATTCGACTACCTCAGCCGACTCAATTTCAACTATTCCATCTACTGGAATTAATAATTCTTGCCCGATTATAATAGTATCAGAGCTCAAGCCATTAGTTGCTTTAATCGCAGCAACAGAAACATCGTATTGATTAGCAATCTTGGATAAAGAATCACCAGATACTACTTCATAGACTTGGCCTGTACCTTCAAAATTTGTTGGCTGATAAACGGCTGCTGATTCTTTGGTTATGCTCATCACTGAATCCCCTACCTTCGGCACTTCTAATTCCATTCCTATATTTAAAATCGAATCTTTTGAGATTTTATTTAGCTTACACAATTCATTTATCGTTGTATCGAATCGTTTTGCCAAATCCCATAAAGTATCCCCATTTTGAACAACGTAAACATCCAAGGAATCATCAAAAACTGAAACCGTGAGTTCTTCATTTTCAGACTCAAATCCATCAATATCGTTAAAAGCACTCAGATCTTCGCCACTTAATGCTTCATCTGTTTCGTTTCTCTCATAAATAGAGCCTAAATCACTGTTGATTGATGCTAAATCTTCAGAGTCCAAAGCACTCATTTGATAGTCAGACTGAGATGGAGGCTGCACATCATTTGTCCGACACCCAGGCTGGACAAACAAAACTAGAATAACTCCCACGTGAAGCGCCAATATAAAACCAAAAACTTTCGTAATATTCATAATAACATTTAATTTTTTTTAAGTTATAAACACCCTTCCTCCTGCAGTAAACTAAAAATATTCTTTTGGAAAAAATTTCCTCGATCAGAGTAGCAAGCAAATTGGTCGAAACTAGAAAAACCAGGACTGAATAAAAGATTAACCTCTTTTTGCCCCCTAGAAAGACGAACACTTTCCTCAATTGCATCTTCTAATAGAGAATAATAAGCACTTTTTCTACCTAGATGCAAAAATGCATCCTTCAGTTCTTCTCCAACTGCACCATAAACAACAATCCAATCAACTAAAGGTGCTAGGCAGTTAGTAAATTCAGATATATTTGTATTTTTAGAGGCACCCCCACCAAGCCAAATTACTGGACCCTTCATTTCCCTCAAAGCACCCAAGACAGAATGCAAATTTGTCGATTTAGAGTCTTCCCAAACCTTTATACCCCCCTTTTCAAAAATTTTGTTTAAGCGATGAGCATCCAGTTCAAAATCATTTGCTACCGATATTAAATCAAGATCTCCCAAACCCAAAGACTCAATAAATCCAAAAACTAAATGATAATTCAATAAATGAGGATAAGAATGAAACACAGATGTGGATAAAAGTGATTCAGGAAAATCTTTATCCACTTTAACTAATTCGACTCCATGAGATGTCCAAAAATCCCTCCCCTTGAAATCCTGTAAATCCTCACTCGCACACACAGGTGCTAATTTTTTAACACAAGTCAACAAAGCACACTTCGCCTTAAAATATTCCTCCATGCTTACATAACGATCTAAATGATCTTCTGCGAAATTTGTCCAAATGAGCCCGTCTAAACTCAACCCACTTGTAATCTCTGCCTGAAAAGAACTGATTTCACATATTGCAATTGCATCTTGATGGTTAGCTTCCGAATTCACCAATTCGCTCAAAGTGACTCCAATATTTCCAGCCACATAAGCTTCTAGCCCCGACGCCCTAAGCACTGCCTGTAACAATCGTGTCACCGTAGTTTTTCCATTCGTTCCAGTCACCCCAAAAATCTTCCCCTTCCAGCGCTCAGCCGCATAGCCAAGCTCTCCATAAACAAATTCCTTACCCAAAAGAAGCTCCCTCCATTCGTGCTTTTTAGAGAACCCCGGACTGAAAATAAAGTGATCAAAGCTACTCACATCTGATTCTGAAAAATGACTCTTAAAGCCAGCCTTTTCCTCATCGAACACCGTTACGGAATACCCCTCAGAAATCACTAAATCTGCAGCAGATTGTCCGCTCAATCCCGCACCAAATACAGCCACACGTTTTTTCATCCTAACGAAGCTTCAAGGTCGCAATACCTGCAATGGCAAATAACAAAGACAAAATCCAAAAACGAATCACCACTTTATTCTCAAGCCATCCACCCAATTGAAAATGATGATGAATCGGAGACATTCTAAAAATTCTTCGACCAAATACTTTGAAAGAAAATACCTGAAGAATCACAGACAAAGCTTCCGCCACAAAAATACCCCCAACGATAATTAAAGTAAACGGTTGATGGATCATAAAAGCAATCACGCCAATAATACCACCCAAGCCCAATGAGCCAGTATCCCCCATAAAAACTTCGGCCGGATAACAATTAAACCAAAGAAAGGCTAAGCTTGCTCCCAGTAAAGCACTACAGACAACCGCAAGCTCTCCACCATTTGGGATATAGCTGATAAATAAATAATCTGAAATAATTGCATTCCCTGAAGCATACGCAAAAATTAAATAAGCCAGGGTGACCGTCACCGTACATCCGATAGCCAAACCATCAATCCCATCCGTTAAATTAATCGCATTACTCGAACCAGATAAAACAATAAAAAAGAAAGGAAAAAATAAAACCAAAGGTAACTGCTCAATCGCTACATACTTATAAAACGGAACCCATAATTCTCGGATTTGTTCACTCGACTCTGGAACAGATAGCAAAATTAAAGAAGCAATTCCCGCAACCACTCCCTGACCTAATAATTTTTTCGCACTCGATAAGCCCTTACTGTTTTGTTTAAAAACTTTCAAATAATCATCGACAAATCCGATCAAAGTCAGCCCTAAATAAACCAATAAACTAGTATAGACATAAACATTTGGCTTAGCCCATAAAATTACACTTAGAGTCACCGCAATACAGATAATAAAGCCTCCCATTGTTGGAGTTTCCGACTTATCTTTTGTCAAATCAGCAAGTATACCCACTTCATCATGCGTACGAAGCATCTGTTTCATCCTAAATTGCTTCAACATAGTGATTATCCAAGGGCCGACAATAAAGCCAATCGCCATTGAAGTCAGTCCACAGAATGCAATACGCAATGAAAGATAACGAAACAGTCGTAAAGGGCCAAAGTAAGATTCAAAATCTGCAAGATAACTAAGCATTATAGGAATGAGTAAAAAAGGGAATTAAAGCTTCCAATTTACAAGAGCGACTACCCTTTAAAAAGATCGCACCGATAAATTGACTGAAATCTACATTACATAATTCAATAGTCAAAAAAGACTCAAGCACTGAATCATCCCAGCCCGCAGATTTTGCCCCTTTTTTGTAGGCATCTGTTAATTCACTTGCTCCAATAAAAATAAGCCTATCACCCTTCCTAGGTTTCAATGCCTGAGTCACCGACTCATGAAAGGCACATGAATTTTCTCCCAACTCATTCATGATTCCCAAAACATATAAACGCTGTACACAATCCTCAGAAACACGCTCAAAAGTGTTCAATGAATCATGCATAGAGCTAGGATTCGCATTATAACTATCCTGAAAAATAAAACTCTTACCTTCTTCATCCAAAGGAATAATCGCACCTCTTCCACCCACAGGGTTCCATGATTCAATACCCTCCAAGATTGTGTCCGTCGCCACACCCATTTCCATCGCTGTAACCACTGATAATACAGAATTTTGTATCATGCCCTCGCTCAAACTCTGAAGCCGATACTCATATTTCTGATCACCACACACAAGTGACACTTTCGCTGAATGCTTTTCTGATTCAATCCATTGATAGCCATAAATATTCTTATAAGATGCCATAGCATGCACCACACCTTTAACAATAGCTACGGCATCTGAGCGATAACCTTCAAATGCAGATCGCTCTAAAACGGCTTTTGGTGCAACCACCATAGCACCCTCCTTTGCATACTCAAGCAACTTAGACTTTTCTTCAGCGATTAAATCCACTGTTCCAAATCCTTCTAAATGAGCCTCACCAATATTTGTAAACACACAAACATTCGGTTGAATGATTGAACTTAAAAGCGACATTTCACCTTGGTCACTCACGCCCGCCTCAATCACAGAAAATGCATAATCTTTCTCAGGCAATTTAGCTAAAGTCATAGAAACTCCCAAGCAATTATTCCAATTTCCTTTAGTAGCATAGGTTTTGTTACTACCCAAAACACTTTGAAGCATTGCCTTTGTGCTCGTTTTTCCACAACTCCCAGTAATCCCAATTACAGGATTCATAAAATCACCTCTCACCCTTCGAGCAATATTCGCCAAAGCTTCGAGACTATTTTCCACAATTAATTGAGGAATTTCTAAAGCTATGGCTCTCTCAACAATACAGCAAGAAGCTCCTCGCTTCATAGCCTCCTCAATAAAATCATGCCCATCCCGTACGCCATAACTCAAAGCTACAAACAGTGATTTCGGCTCGATCATTCGTGTGTCAAAAAATAGCCCCTCAATCATTAAAGGAGAATCACCATGCCAATACCCCCCAGTCCATTCTGCTAAATCTCTCCCTTTAAATGCCATAAATTTTACATCCTCATCATTGATTCACACGAAATCGCTTTTCAATTAATTCTTTAGCTACCTTCCGATCATCAAAAGGAATCATTGTCCCCTCTAATTCTTGATACATTTCATGGCCCTTACCCGCAATTAAAATACAATCATTGGCTTTCGCCAATTCAAATGCATAAGCAATTGCATTGCGACGATCCTTAATAAAAACCACATGTTCCGACTCAGCTTTGCTTTTTATACCCGCTTTCATATCCTCAAAAATCGCCTCGATAGATTCCGAACGAGGATTATCTGAAGTTACTATCACTAAATCCGATGCCTCTATAGCTGCCCGCATCATCAAAGGTCGCTTACCTTTATCTCGATTACCGCCACATCCAAAAACAATAATCTTCTGCCCATTCGTAAATTCATGAATTACCTCACCACTATGCTTAATTGCATCACCCGTATGGGCATAATCCACCAAAACATTAAACTCCTGTCCTGCAATCACACGCTCCATTCGACCTGGAACACCTGGAAATGATTTTAATTGCTTTAATAAATGATCCATAGAACGCCCCTGAGAATAGCCAATAGTCAAAGCAGCCAAGACATTTGAAACATTGTGCCTGCCTAACAAATTGTAAGAAACCTCTATGCTTCCATCTGGATAAGATAGTTCGAAAGATGTACCCTTCTCACTTAAGCAAATTGATTTTGCTGAAAAATCAGCAGATGAATCTCCATCAGCGCTAAATGTCAGACACTCTGCATTTTCTCCCACAGCCTCCAATATCATTTGACCGTAATCACAATCAAAATTCACAATCGCTTTTTTTGCTTTCGTACCCAACACCCCTGTAAACAAGCGTTTCTTTACCTCAAAATAAGAATCAATTGATTCATGGTAATCAATATGATCTCTAGATAAATTCAAAAACACCACCGTATCCATTTGGATAAAGTGCACACGTTTTTGATCAATTCCATGAGAACTCACTTCAAGTAAAGCATCTGAACAATTCGATACTTTCATTTCAGAAAATAATTCAAAACAATCCGCTGACTCAGGTGTTGTTCTATGAGAGGGTAAGGTTCGGTTTCCGATATCATAACGAATTGTCCCGATTAATCCGACTAATTGACTCCCACCCAATAAATGCTGACCTAACATAGTCACGGTTGTTTTTCCATTAGTACCCGTAACACCAATAATATTTAAATCTTCATCAGGAGACGCATAGAATAATTTGGAAATTTTAGCTAAAGCCAAACGTACATTCTTAACTTGAATAAAATTAATAGGAAAATGTTTTCCTGAAGGCTCTTCTGAAATAACCGCAACCACACCTCTCGCTATCGCCTCCTCGATATAGACATTACCATCTTCCCGAGCTCCACTTATTGCAAAAAATAATCCTCCAGGAACCGCTCTGCGACTATCCGTGATTATCGCAGTGAAATTAACTGCTTCGCTCAATTGCTGATCCACCAACTCAATTTCATTCAATAAATCATTCAATATCATAGCTATAAAAAAATTCCCATTTCACAATTCATTACCTCTACTTACGAGTCGCAATCCATTCCTTTGAATACTCCGAAGAACGAATTTCTAAATATCGGATACAATCCTCGGCGATATTCTTGAATACAGGAGCCGCCACAACCCCACCATAACCAATTTTCCCCTTAAGCTTCGGTGCATCCACCACAACCGTAATAATCACTTGAGGATCATCAACGGGTAGAAATCCAGAAAATGATGCCACGTGCGACTTACTTGAATAGCTATTATTAATTATTTTCTGCGTGGTTCCCGTTTTACCACCTACCGAATAACCTTTAATTGCAGCACGCTTCGCCGTTCCAGTCACACCAACGACTTGTCTCAACAAATCCGCCATTTGCTCCGAAACATATTCATTAATTACTCTACGTTTTGTTATCGCAGGATATTCTAAAAGTAAAGCACCCTCAGAATTGGTAATTCGATCAATAATCCTAGGCTTCATCAATACACCCTTATTCGCAATCACACTCATTGCGTAATGAATTTGCAAAGGCGTACCATCAATCGCATGTCCCATTGGCATTCTCGATATAGTTAATCCATCCCAGCGATTAATCGGATGCAATGTCCCAGAAATTTCTCCCCGCAAGCCCAAATCAGTACTCTCTCCAAAACCAAAAGACTCCGCATATGAATGTAAACGTTCTTCACCTAAAATCATTCCCAAGTGTGCCGCACCTCGATTACTCGATTTGATCACAATATCCGCCATACTTAAACGATCATATAAATGATGGTCACTCGGCAGACGCACTTTACGGTTCTGATAAGTCACAACTGCCTTACCCGTTTCAAATACATCCTTTAGCTCAACCTCTGATTCATTTAAAACACCTGAAGCAGGTACGATTTTGAAGGTTGATCCAGGTTCAAAAACATCTGTTATTGCACGATTTCTTTGATGGGCTATCGGGTATAATTGTGTGTTAAAAAATTCATTGAGATCAAAAGTCGGATAATTCGCTAAAGCTAAAATAGAGCCATCATTTGGACGACTCACAATCACACTAATCCCCTCAGGATTATAACGCTCAACCACCAAATCAATCGCTTCCTCAACCGAACTCTGTATACGTTGATCCAAGGTCAAATAAACATCATTTCCATTCATCTCTGAAATCTCACGCGATCGCTTATGTGCTAATTCTCTACGCCTACCATCTCTTTCTGTTTCCACCCAGCCATCTTGTCCCCGCAAGTAATAATCACACATTTCTTCCACTCCCGATACCGCAACAGATTCATGATTAACAAATCCAATAACATGAGAGGCCAATTCATTTCCTGGATAAAATCTTTGATTTTTCCGATTTCCGTAAACTCCAGTGATGCCCAAATTCATCACCGCCTCATAAGTCTTAAGATTCACATTTTTAGCTAAAGATGCCCATCGAATCAAGCGACCACTCTTAGACCTAACTTTCTTCTCCATCACACCCACCATTTCAGTATAAGGTATCTCTAAAATAAAGGCCAAGTGTCCCCATTTATCACGCTCCTCATCTTTTAAAAAATTAGGATCCACGCCCACCGTATAAGAACTATGAGTCGCGGCCAAAATATTCCCATTAACGTCAAAAATGTCACCACGTTGAGATGCCAAAACACGGACTGATTTACGTACATTTTCCGCAAAACCCTTTAATCGCTCACTATCTATTACTTGTAGATAAAATAATCGCCCACAAATCACCAAAAAGGCGAAAAGAATAAAAAAAACAATTAACCTTAACCGATTCAAAGATACAAACGCCTGACTCATAATTTAATGAAACAATTTATGTATTTTGTATACTTGGCGATTTTTCAGTTTTAAAAGACCCATTAAAGTAGCCCTTGAAGGCTGAACTAAAGATTCACTCTTTAAGTGACATCGGATACTATTTATTTTTCCTCGGATGCAGATTTCCTTCCAAAATGAATTCAATATTTTTAAACAAAGTTTGATTACTTTCTTAATTGTATTCATCAGAATTGATTTTTGTAAATAGTGCTCTGATTATTTTGAGCATTCACATAGACATTACCCGTTTTTGAAGTCGTTGTTTCAACCCAGACAATTTGCTTATCCACAATAGGGACTAAACGATTTGAAACCTTACTTTGTAAAATGATTGGTTGATGTGCATTCGCAATAACCTCGTCTAAGTGATTCAACTTTCTCAATATATCCTGATGACGTTTTTCCAACAACACAGTTTGTTTAGCCACACAAGAAACTTCATGCTGAATCCATAGCAGGGAAAAAGAACCAGCTGCAACAATGGATAAAACACACACCACCATCACGCTAACACTGAAAATAATAGCCCCTTTGTTAGATTTATTCATGATGCTACCCCTTCGATTAATTTTTTAATCCCACGCATCCGAGCACTACGACTTCGGGTATTCTCTCGAATCTCATCCTCCTTAGCCTTCACCGCTTTTGTCTCAATCATAGATCCCAAAATTTCACGCTCTTCCTGAAAACGATCATCTTTTCTATGCTCAGGACGACCCGATAATTTTCGAAAAAAGCGTTTCACGATACGGTCTTCCAATGAATGAAAACTAATCGCCACCATCACACCATTGACTTTCAAACGGCGAAACCCTTCTTCCAATCCCGCTTCAATTGACTCCAATTCATTATTAATAGCAATCCGTACCCCTTGAAAGGTTCGTGTAGCAGGATGAATACGTTCTTTAAAGCCAGCCCTTCTTGGTATAACCGATTCAATCAAATCAGCAAATGATTTTGTTCGCCCCAAAATACCTTTTCCTCGAGCTCCTAAAATCGCTGCAATCACCTTTCTCCAAGATCGCTCTTCACCATAATTTCGAATTGCACGAATTAAATCTGCCTCACTTGCCGATTCTAAAAACTCACTCGCAGTGATACCCTCACGATTATTCATACGCATATCTAAAGGTGCATCAAAACGAAAACTAAATCCTCGCTCACCCTCGTCCAATTGAAATGAAGACAAACCAAAATCGAATAATATACCATCAAAACTTTGTTCTTCCAAATCACCCATATCCGCAAAATTCGTCGAATGAAACGAAAAGCGATCCCCGTATAGTTTCTTCAAAGCCAAAGCTCTCTCTTCCGCCTCCGGATCTTGATCAATTGCCACTACACAAACCTCAGGAGAACTTTCCAACATCGCTCGTGTATGTCCACCGCCACCAAAAGTACCATCAAGAAAAAGACCTCCATTCTCAGGATGCAAATACGCCATCGTCGCCTCAAGCAATACCGGCACATGTTTACTTGAACCTTGTGCGCTTAAAGTATCATCCATTGAGAGTAGCATCGTAGATTGTTTGATTTTAGGGTGTAATATTTGGCTTAACTTAAATTATAAATAGATATTTTCTCCAGAATAGCTCTGTCTCTTCCTTAAAGCATTACCGATCGCATCCGATAATTCCAAAGGACTTTGTGATGGAGAAATAATCCTCCAAGGGACACGCTGACTCC
This sequence comes from Opitutia bacterium, assembly GCA_029248665.1. Taxonomy (GTDB): domain Bacteria; phylum Verrucomicrobiota; class Verrucomicrobiia; order Opitutales; family Coraliomargaritaceae. The sequence goes on from JAQWIW010000016.1 coordinate 70,259, forward strand.
GTTCTGAAAAAACGATATAACCCGATTTTATAAAATTTTCTCGTGCAATATGTTTTAAGACCGATTTCATTTTTTTAACTATAAGCCAAAACGTTGAAAAACAGCAGCCTTCGTACCCCCATCCACGGTGTACGAAGACTGAAATTTTTCGTATCCTTCATCACTAAATAAACTAAACGTTGAAAGTTTCCCGATCAGCACCACATCCTTTTGGATTTTTGCATGCCCCACTAAGCGGTCATTTAAATTAATTCGCCCCTGCTTATCACAAGTAAAACTATGTGCCATTGACATCAGTTCTGTAATCGCCTTCTGCCCTTCAATATCCCCAATGCTCACTTGAGAAATCCTCGCTTCCAATTGAGCCACCATCTTAGGCGGATAGACTGAAATATTTCCATCCGGAGTCGGTAAGGCCAAATAACTAATATCCATCCCCCCAGTCTTAGGCCTCCAATTAGCAGGAATCGTCAAGCGACCCTTTTCATCGATTGTACGATGAAATTCTCCAACAAATAATGTAGATTCCTGCATTTCCATAGCGATATAACCCAATACTCACCATTTCTCCCCACAATACCCCACCTTGTCAAGCCATTTCACCCCTTTTTACGCAATTTCTCCATAATAAATCAGGCACCCAAGGTACCCCCAATTCGCCCTAGCCCTTCAATTCGGAAGAAAGACACAAGGAAGAGATCAAGCAAAACAAATAAGGCTTTACATATCAATATATCTGTATTCATTGATATGTCATGGCATCTCAAACCATCATACAAACCATTGCTTCAGGCAAAAAGACCTTATCCCTTGAATTCTTTCCGCCCAAATCAGAAAAAGCCATTCAACAACTGAAAAAAAGCTCCGAAGAGTTAACCAAGCTCAATCCAGATTTTGTCTCAATTACCTATGGAGCAGGAGGAAGCACTCGAAAAAGTACCTTCGATTACGCCGAACAACTGAAAAAAAATCATGATTATAAAGTCATGCCTCATTTAACCTGTGTCGGGCACTCCCAAAACGAGCTATCTGAGATCATTGAACAGTACCAAAGTGCCGGCTTCAGAACACTCATGGCACTCCGAGGAGACCCTCAGGGCGAAAATCAAAGCTTCACTCCTCATCCCGATGGCTTTGAGTATGCCAATGAACTCGTAGCCTTTATTAAATCAAAATTTCCCAACTTTGAAATTGGTGTAGGCGGCTACCCCGAAAAACACCCAGAAGCCCCTTCACAAGAAAGTGATATTCATAACTTAAAGAAAAAGATTGATGCAGGAGCAGACTTTATAACCACACAACTCTTCTACAATAACCATCACTACTACCGTTTTGTTGAACAGTGCCGATCCGCTCAAATCCATTGCCCAATCATACCAGGTCTCATGATCCCCACCAATCTCGAACGCGTTGAACGCTTCTGCAACTTCTGCCAAGCCGAATTACCCAATTCGCTCAAATCCGCCCTATCCACAGCCAATGACCACCCTCAAGCACTCCAAGAAATCGCGGTAGATTGGACCTTTCAACAAATCAAAGACCTTCTCCAAAGCGGAGCCCCAGGCGTACACCTTTATATCATGAATCAATCTAAATTCATGCTACACCTCTATCAAAAGCTCAAAGAGGCCAATATTTCCTTTCAGAATTAAAATTTTAAAGCGCCTAATCGATTTAAAAACCATATCGATCCTATCGCAGTCAAATTTCCACATATAAATCTGAAAAGATTTAAAAAATGATTGGAAAATACAAATAATTCATTTTTCTAGAAATAATAGGCATACTATAAGCTATAATTATTATTTATGAAAGATAACATAACTCGTTTAATGAAACTTGTATCCATTGTTGAGCAAATTGCTGATTCGGAACATTTTTCCCAAGAACAATTTTCTACACAACGAGATATGCAAAATATTGCTGCCGAAGGCTTACTAGCTATCGAAGAATGTAGCACACATTTACGCCGAGTCGAGTACGAGCGAAACTTGTATTATAAACTACTCAATAATGTTGCACCCCTAGAGCTAGAAAAGCTCTACAATCAAGTCATGACTATTGATGGCCAGCAATTATCCACAGACTGTAATGCCGATTCATAATTTTTTTTGAGTCATTCACTGATTCGCCCTCAGAAATTACTCTGGGCGATCGAAGCCCATCCCTCTTATTTTTTGCGCTAACTTCGTTAGTGACTCAATTATAATGGAGGCATTGTTTTCTGTAATATTGCTACAGTCCCTTCACTCTTTCATCGAATCAAGCAAAGCACGGATAAAAAAGTCACCAAAAGGACTCTCCTTCAAACCTTAAATACACACCCCAAACTGACTAAGCGATTAGCATAGCACAGGCTTTAAGGACTTTTGTCATAAATTTTAGTGATTTCATAGTATGCAATTTTTTTATTTTTAGTATAGACTTGAATATCTACATAATATGAATCTTTCGGCCAGTCGCACCCTTGTTTATTTAATAATTTCTCTTTAACGGAAGTAGATTTAAAAATTATTTTATGACGATCATCAGCGATCATAGCTACAGTTCCATAATCATGTTTCGTATCATCAAAATCAGTCGCACTCCAATTGAAAATTACTTTTTCATAAAAGTTTTCTCCCTGTTTATTTTGAAGAATTTCTTTTTGCTTCTTTGAATTATTACGAATTATTTTTGCCTTTGGTTGATCTATTACTATCTCATTTTTGGAATCTTTTTCGTCATTTTTATTATAATAATTTATATTAATAACCCCATTGTTCTCAATGCATGAATTACTTAAATCTATGAAATTTTGACAATTCGTTTGTTGCATTGGTAAATCTAAATTTGGTTTAAAACTTTCATCTGATAATATAGTTATTGAATTTATAAAATGTTTAATGAATATATCTAAGCTAGAAAAAGCAACTGAAGGAAACACCATTTGAGACAATGTTACTAGTTCTCCAATAAAAGAGCCGTTTTTTAAGTTTAAAACTCTTAGCGCTTTTTCTTCACTACTATTAAATTCGTTGCTTTTAACAATAGCGGTTTTGTACTCATTTTGAATTGCAGAAAGTATTCCAACTAAAGATTTTAATTGAACGAGTTCATTGTTCTTAGGTGTAAATTTAATTTGTATTTTTTCCGATCTCATTAGTTGAGCTAACTAATATAATACGAGTTTTGAAAAAAAGATTTATTCCATATTTCTATGCTTAGCAGACATTGCAATCTAAAGGATTTTGTCGTCGCTGTGCGACTAGTAACTCATCCTTTCTAACTCTTTTAGCACTTGCTTCACAAGTGGCGGAGACGGAGGGATTCGAACCCTCGGAACCCTTTTGAGGTTCGCTTCTTTAGCAAAGAAGTACTTTCGGCCACTCAGTCACGTCTCCAAAACTTAAACTGGATACAAAACGAGCTTGCTTTAAAGATCAATCGAAAATTGCTCAGGGGGGTCACTTTTCACTTTTTTCACTTTTTCAGCGAATCAACTGCTTATTGATGATGGTATTTACTGCCGTTCAATATGGAGATTCCTCGGTAGATTTGCTCACAAAGTAACATTTGTGCGAGTTCATGGGTGAAGGTCATGGGCGACAAGGCAAGTAAGGTATCGGCTTTTGCTTTGACCTGTGGGTCGAGCCCAAAAGCACCGCCGATGACAAAAATGGCGTGCCGTCCTTGTAGGGCTTGGAGTTCCTTGGAAAAGCTTTCTGAACTTAGGGTCTGCCCTTCTTCGGCTAAGATAAAGATTTTGGACTGTGGATGCTTGTTTAAATAATCAAGTAGGCGTTGCCCTTCACTTTCTACGGTTCCGTCTGCAAATTCTACGGTCTCAAAACGTCCATGCCGTTTGAGTCGTTTTTGATAATCCTCGGCCAGTGATTTGATGGAAGCATTTTTTAATTTTCCAATGGTGAGTAGTGTGAGGTGAAACATACTGAACTTTGATCGTTAATCTTTAATTTTAAACCTTAGCTTTAGTCTTAGCCTCTGCTTTAGTCTCTGCTTTAGTCTCAGTCTCAACCTTAGCCTTGCTTTTTAAAGCTCTGAGCATAATTGGCAACAGACTTAAATAAGGCATCTGCGAATGATGCGATGGTGACTAAGGTTCTTTGTATTTCTAGATCACTGAAAACAATGGCTTCTCCGTCTCGAAATGTTTTTCGATCGTTGACGATTCGGCCGATTGCCTTGCCTGCTTCATTTTGCTTTTTCTCTATCTCGAGTCGCTTGAGGTCTACTTCGAGTACGGGATTGATCCCTTCAGGAAACATTTCTGATTTTAATATACCCTTGTTTTCGATGAGTGCTTTTAGGGCGATGATTAAATTGAGGATGGTTGTTTGGTAGTCTGAGCGAACACCATAATTTTGATTCAATAAATCAAATTTCACATCTATGGGTGCGCTTAAAAAATACTGGTGACGCTCTTCAGCGATTTTTTGTAAGCCTGCATTAAATTTATTTGTGCCTTTGGATTCTTTGAGCAGAGAGAAAAAGAAATGACTGTTGTTTAATGCGGTGACGGCGAGCCCTAAACAGTCGTTGATGACTTGACGAACTAATAAGTCACGTGCGTAGGCCTGCATTTGTTCAAAGTTTTGATGACGCTTGCCTGAGGGCATGATTTGAGGTGCGGCCGAACGCTTTTTATAGGTCTCTTCTTGTATCGATTCCCTTGAAGCTAAGTTGAATGCGAGCATGTCGGCATGGCGTTGCAATCCATCCATAAAGTCTTGCGCCATTGCTCTTAAGTTAAGTTCTTTTGGGTTACCTTTTTTGCCGAATCCTTTATTCATCTCTTTTCTTATTTTTTTGCCCTACTTGCTTTCTTATTAAAGATACGTTCAGAGATTAAAACAAGTAATGCTGGATTGATCAAGTGGCAACTTTTCAAATCGAATCATTTACGGTGTTGATAAGGGAATGCTTTAAAATAATTTTGAAAGAAAATAAGGGAAAATCTCTTGCAGGTTATCCTAAGAATTTGTATCACATCAGCTTGCACATAAAATCATGAATTTCCTCTATTGTCTCATCATCCCATTGCTTCTGAATCTTTTGATCAGCTTGGGTTGTACACCAGCCCAAACGAATGTGGAGCGTGGAATTTCTGAGCAGGTGCTTTATATCGGGATTGGCTCTGAGCCTGAGGGACTGGACCCTCATTTGGTTTCTGGAGTGACTGAGCATTATGTCCTCCTTTCCCTTTTTGAAGGCTTGACCACAGTCGATCCTAAAACGTTGGATATCTTACCGGGCGTAGCTGAGTCTTGGACGATCTCAGACGATGGTCTATCCTACACCTTTCACCTAGATTCAGAGGCCATGTGGTCGAATGGTGATTCTGTCTCCGCTCATGATTTTGTCTTTTCGTATGAGCGTATTCTTTCGCCAAAACTGGGTGCTCCTTACGCCTATATGCTTTACTCGATCAAGGGTGCGGAGGCCTTTCATAAGGGACAGACTGATTCTTTTTCTACCGTTGGAGTTGAGGCCTTGGATGCCCGTACTTTAAAAATCCAATTACATTCGGTGACTCCTTATTTTCTTTCTTTACCCACGCATTTTACATGGTGGCCGGTACATCCGCCTACGATTCTTAAGCATGGTGCAATGACCGATCGTATCTCGAAATGGACACAGCCAAAACATTTTGTCGGCAATGGGCCTTTTGCCTTAAAATCATGGCGTTTAAATAATGGAATTAGCGTGGTACAAAATTCTTTTTATCGAGCAGCGGATAGGCTTAAGCTGAATGGAATTGAATTCCTGCCTATCAATTTGGAGACGGAAGAACGTGCCTTTCGAGCGGGACAAATCCACATCACTTCGGGGGTGCCGACTGCACGGATTGACTGGTATCGAAGTAATCGTCCGGAAAGCATTCGCTTCGACCCATACCTCGGTGTTTATTATTATTTAGTGAATACAGAAAAAGCTCCGCTTTCGGATAAGCGAGTGCGTCAAGCTTTGGCCTATGCAATTAACCGAGAGAGTTTAACCGAATATGTTTTAAAGGGTGGGCAAAAACCTGCGTATCATTTCACCCCTCCGAATACGGGTGGCTTTACTGCAGATAAGAACTTCACTTATGATCCAGAGAGAGCCCGTGCTTTGTTGGCGGAAGCTGGGTTTCCAAAGGGTGATAATTTTCCTGAAATTGAATTACTCTACAATACATCTGAATCACATAAGATTGTTGCTGAGGCGATTCAGCAAATGTGGAAACAGGAACTGGGAATCACCATACGCTTACACAATCAAGAATGGAAGGTGTATTTGGATTCACGACAGAAAGGTGATTTCGATATCGCACGTGCGGCTTGGATTGGTGATTATTTAGACCCTTATACCTTTCTTGGATTGGGCATTTCAGACTCTGGGAATAATCATAGTGGATGGAAAGATGCTCCTTTTGATCAGTTACTCACTCAAGCCACTCAAACTTTGGATAACGATGAACGCTTTGAACTTTTTCAAAAAGCAGAAGATCGCTTAATTGAGGCGATGCCGTTTATACCGATTTACTTCTATGTACGAAGCTTACTCATTGATAGCTCGGTTCAAGGATGGCACTCAAACATTCTCGACTATCATCCCTATCAATTCATTTCCTTGAAAGCTGAGGATTAAAGCTAAGGATTAATTTTTTATATGTTTCAATTAAGCATCAAGCGTCTGATACAAGCAATTCCAACACTTTGGATTATTGCCACTCTGACGTTTATTTTGATGCAGTTAACCCCTGGTGGGCCTTTCGACCAAGAGAAGCCGGTCACACCTGAAATCAAAAAATTAATCGAGGCCCATTACGGAATGGATAAACCGATTCATGAGCAATATATTCAATTTATTGTGAAACGCCTTCAAGGCGACTTTGGCCCGTCCTATAAATATGCGGGTTGGGATGTGGATGAAATTATCGCACAAGCTTTTCCGGTTTCTTTAGAGCTTGGTTTGTATGCCTTAATTATCGCCATTTTTATTGGCGTGCCTCTAGGAATCCTCACCGCTCTTTTTCATAAAAAGCCGATGGAAATTGTCTTTATGAGTATCGCCCTAATTGGGATTTGCTTACCTGCATTTGTCTTAGGGCCTCTTTTGTTATTGGTCTTTTCGACTGAGCTTGGTTGGTTCAATCCTTTTGGATGGAATTCATTCAGTGACCGTATCTTGCCTGCTTTTACCTTAGGCCTATTCTATGCCGCCTTTATCGCTCGACTGACTCGTAGCGGAACTTTGGATGTCTTAAAACATCCCTATATCCAAACTGCGAAAGCCAAAGGACTTTCCTCTATACGAATTCTTTTTGTGCATACTTTGCGTTCTGCACTCAGCTCTGTAGTTTCTTATTTAGGCCCTGCGGTTGCGGGAATGATCTCTGGCTCCTTCGTTGTTGAAACATTATTTTTCATTCCTGGCTTAGGAAGCTTCTTTGTTAATTCAGCCTTCAATAGAGATGACACCATGGTCATGGGTACGGTGCTTTTTTATGCCGCACTGATTATTCTGTTTAACCTCATCGTAGACTTAATCCAAATTTGGATGAACCCCAAACTGAACCGTGATTAATTCAAAAACAGAAAAAGTTCATCTTTCAACGAGAGCGAGTGGCGAACAAACAAAATTGTGGGATACACTTTACCGATCCATTAATGCACGAATTGGATTTGTGGTCTTTTTCATCATTGCTCTACTCTGCTTCCTTGGTCCACTTTTCGTACCTCACTCTTATGAGACGACTCAACTCTCACTTGGAGCGAGCCCCCCATCCTCCTTGCATTTATTTGGCACTGATGTACTCGGACGTGATCTACTCATACGTACTTTAATTGGAGGACAGATATCCATCTTCGTTGGTTTTTTAGCGACTGCTGTTGCTTTGATCATAGGGACTCTCTACGGAATGATTGCGGGTTATGTTGGCAAAAAGACCGATGCCTTAATGATGCGATTTGTTGATACGCTTTATGCCCTCCCTTTCACTATTATGGTGATCCTTTTGACGGTATTATTTGGCCGAAGTCTGGTTTTGATTTTTTTGGCAATCGGTGCGGTGGAATGGCTGACCTTAGCGAGAATAGTTCGAGGCGAGACTCGTAACATCAAAACACAAGCCTATGTACAGGCAGCACAACTCTATGGCTTGCCTCACCATCAAATTATTTCAAAGCACATTCTGCGAAATCTAATCAGTCCTGTAATTGTCTTTGCCACCTTAACCATCCCTTCGGTGATTCTTTTAGAATCAGTAATCAGTTTCTTAGGCTTAGGTGTTCAAGCGCCACTTGCTTCATGGGGGAGTTTGATCAATGAGGGTGCACAGAAATTTGACGTTTATCCGTGGCTTCTAATCTTCCCGTCTATTTTCTTCTCTCTGACTATTTTATCACTCAATTTTATTGGTGATGCTTTTAGAGATGCCTTTGACCCTAATTTATAAAATCAACGCTCTTAGAACTTTTAGAATCTACTCAACGATAACGATTCACTTAAGCATCTAATTGATCGGCAATTGTTGTTAAACGTTTCCTAGTGTCGCCTAATTTAGGAATACAAGCAATTAAGGCTTTTGTGTAAGGGTGTTGAGGATTCGACAAAGTGGATTCAACGCTTCCTGATTCGACAATATTGCCTTGGTACATAACCAAAACACGATCGGCAAACCCTTTAACAATACCGAAATTATGAGTGATCAATAAAATACTCATCCCTAATCGATTACGAAGCTCTCTGAGCAAATCTAAAATCTGAGCCTGTATCGTCACGTCGAGAGCGGTTGTAGGTTCATCGGCAACCAGTAATTTCGGCTCACAAGCTAAAGCCATAGCAATCACGACTCGCTGTTGCATCCCACCACTTAATTCATGTGGATAAGAGCGATAACGATGTTTTGCTTCTCGAATACCAACGAGTTCTAAAAGCTCTATCACTCGTCCTTCGACATCACTGATATCGGGACGGTGTAAACGAACTGCTTCAGCAATTTGAAAACCTATTGTGAAAACAGGGTTCAAAGAGGCTGATGGTTCTTGAAAGATATAGGCGATGCCGCCACCTCGAATTTTTCTCAAAGCAGAATCTTCTAATTTCAAAACATCTTGCCCATCAAAAACAATCGAACCCGAAACAGAGCAGTTCGCATCAGTAGGAAGTAATCGAGTCAAAGCTAGGCAACTGACACTTTTACCGCTCCCGCTTTCTCCAAGAATCGCTACCGTTTCTCCACCTGACTCAATGTCAAAATCAATCCCATGAACGACTTCATTGATCTGGTCTCCAGAACCAAATCCTATTTTCAATTGCTCGACTGTTAATAATTTCGACATAAATAAAAGAATACAATTTTAGTTTAAGTAATCAAAGCTTCATCTTAGGATCAACAATATCTCGAAGCACATCCCCTAAAACATTGTAAGCCACTACGGTAACAAATATCGCCACCCCGGGTAAAAGCATCCACCAAAAGTTCATAAAAAATACAATCATATTGCCTTGTGATTGTTTCAGCATCAATCCCCAAGAGGCTGATGGCTCAGAGATGCCTAATCCGAGAAACGATAGAGCTGCCTCGGCTAAAATATATCCTGGGATTGAAAGCGTAGCTGCCACTAATAAATAACTGGCTATGTTGGGCAAAATATGACGCAACAAAATCAGCCATACTGGAACACCAAAACTTTCTGCGGCTTGTACAAAAGGGCGTTTTCTCAGGGATAAGGTCATACCACGAATGATACGAGCGGTCCCCGCCCAGCCAATCACTGAAAGGATCACCACAATAATCGTATACACTTGAACTGGCGAAAGCTCGGGTCGCATGAAAGCAGATCGTAAAGCTAACAATAAATAAAGCCCGGGAATCGACATCAATAATTCGACAAGTCGCATCGCAGAAAAATCCACCCAACCTCCATAATAACCGGCAATTGAACCTACAATAAATCCAAGGACTAGTGTAATTGAAATGCCAATTAATCCAATCGATAAAGAAATTTGTGAGCCGTATAAAAGCCGACTAAAAATATCACGCCCTGTTGAATCAGACCCTAATAGATAAAACTGATGATTTCTATTTTCTGAATCTAATTGAACAAATTTATGAGACATGGGAATAAATCCGAACAAATCATACGGTTCCGATTTTGAGAAAAATTCAAGCTGTGCAGTTTCACCTGTCACATGATATTCGGCCACGCCCACTTGCACCCTTTCCATCAGCATGACTTCTAATTGCCCTCCTACAAATTGAATTTGCGAAGGTGGATGATAAGGAAAGCTAAGATTTTGCTCAGAGACAGAATACGGAGCAAAAAAGGAAGCAAAGCCTGAGAAAAAATACAAGGCCCCTAAAATTGAAAAGGCAATGGCGCCTGAAGTTCGTTTAAAAATAGGAATGAGTAAACGCTTCGCCATTATGAATAAAAGATAGCCCACCATGGCAATACAAGCTAGGGCAATCAAAGCAACCGTGATTAAACCAAGCCATTTCAAACAGTGTGCGATCACCATTAAACCTGTAGGAAAAAAGGACTCTAATAAAATTTCACCACCAATAAGAGCAAAGAGCACTAAAAATAACCAAGTACTGTAATTAGCATTTTTCTTTTTAGATGCAGACTGTTCTGATTCGACTCGGATTCGAGGGTCGGTCCAACCGAGTAATAAGTCAGCTAGGAGATTTCCGAAAACTAGTAAGGTCACTCCTACCAATACCCCTGCCATAACTACATACTGATCTTCTCGAATCAATGCATCATAAATCAACTGCCCTAAGCCTGGGTAGTTCATCACATTCTCCACTAACAAGGCACCTGAAAGCAAACTAGCAAAAGCGTAGCCGAAAGAAGTAATCAAAGGATTGATCGCATTTCGTAAAACGTGAACGAACATAATAACACTTTCTCGCAAGCCTTTGGCCCGAACGGTTGTCACATATTCCGCTCGCATACTATCGATAAAATTAGCCCGCATAATACGCATCGTGCCTGCGATTCCTCCAATCCCTAAAACAATGGTTGGTAAAATCAAATGATGGAGATAATCGATAAATTGTAATCCGACTGGCAAAAATTCACTTTCAATAGAAGATCGCCCACCTTCGGGAAAGAACCCAGTAACAGCAGCAAAATAAACGGCTAGAATTGCCAAGAAAAACTCAGGGATCGATAATGCTGCATAAGCAAGAAAGGCAGACACTCGATCAAAAATTGAATCTTTATACATGGCCGCTAAAATGCCTAAAGGTATCGCTATCGTCCAAGCGAAGAGAATTGAACATAGGGAAAGAATAAATGTAGCGGGCACCCTTTGCTTTAATAAATCGAATACTTCGATTTTATAAGTCCATGATTCTCCAAAATAAGGGCTTCCAAAAAAGAGCCCTCTATCGGGTTCGCCAACCCAAGGTCCATACTTAACCGGTGAAACATTTGCCAACCAATGCCCGTACTGAACGAACCAAGGCGTGGGGTTGCCCGCTGCATCGACTAAGCCTAATTGACGCTCAGTCTGTTCGATAAAGCTAGGATCAATGTCCTTTGCTGCTCGGGCCTGCGTTAAAAAATCACCCGGAGATAAGTACATTAAAAGTGAAACAAGCAAACTGACTCCAAATAATAATGGAATTAAAGTAAACAAGCGCTTGAAAATAAATCGCCACATAATTTAATAATTTAATCGATAAACAACCGTGCTTAAGGCTGCTCTACCCCTTCCCATATTTCATCGATATTCCATAGAATAGAACCTGCTCTCGGTATATAAACGTTCTTCCATTTGTTTTTTATCCCTACATAACTGTAAGGCGTATAGCCAAATAGTAAGGGCAGTTCATCTGAGAGTATCGCCTGCACCTCATGCATATAAGCTATGCGTTGTTTACGATCCAAAGTTTGTTCCTGAAGCTGAATTAAGGCGTCAATTCTCGCTTCCCATTCAGTTGCTGGTGATTTTTGATTTGGATACCACAGGTGATATTTGCCACTACTTAAATAAAGCGCCTTACTTCCAGAAGGATCGTACGCGGCACTGGAAGAACCCCAACCCAAAATGGTCATATCATAATTAAAGGTGTCATCCGTACGTTTGAGAAGAGTGGCAAAGTCAGCACGCTCTAAGCGAACCTCAATCCCTAAATCTTTCATGTTTTCAATAAAAGTGACGCCAATCTGATCATAACTTGCACTTTCTACTAAGAGTAAATTAAAAGTAACTTTATTTCCAAAACCATCGAATAATTGTCCTTTCTCATTCCATTTAAAACCAATCGATTTAAAGGATTCACGAGCCTTCTCTGTAGAATACTCATATTTGCTTACATTGGGATTGTACCATTCACCTTGTGCAGGTGCTATGATTGAGTGTAAGGGTTCTCCTTTTCCAAACAAAATGGCATCGATGATTCCTTCACGGTTGAAGCCATGCAAGATACCCTTACGGAAACGTTTATCGCTAAACCAAGCGAATTTATACGGTTCTACATAAGGCACCCCATCCTCTGAAGACTCTGGATTTTGATTAAACCAAAAAAAGTTAACACTTGAAGAGGGACCACGATTGCTAATGGAAAAATCATATATGTCTGCCGCCTTATTCACCCACTCATAATCTTCAGCACCAACTCCAGAGGCATCACTCTTTCCTGTAGCAAAATGAGCAATCGCTGTATTAGCCTCAGAGACAAATTTTATGACAAGATAATCTAAATAAGGTAAGCGTTGCCCTGCACTATCGGCACGCCAGTAATGTGGATTAGGCTCAAGAACCAAACGCTCCCCTGGCTTATAGGAAAAAATCTTAAAGGGACCGAGCCCGACAATCTTTTCAGGGGACTCAATGGCCGTTTGCGTCGTCCATTCCTTCATAAAAGAACCTGAGTCAAAAGCATCGCCTAAAATATGTTTTGGTAAAATCGCTACTCCGATATCATATAAAAAAGGTGCGTAGGTTTTGGGTAGATCAAAACGCACTGTGTGGGCATCGATTAAAGTGTATTGAATCGGCATTTCATTGATATGAAATTGTTGATAATAACGGGACGGATAACGTGGCCGTTTTTTCCCTGTCGTTTCATCTACAATTTCGGATAAAATACAATCAAAGGTAAAAATGATATCCTCTGCGGTGAAAGGTTGACCATCACTCCAAAGCAGACCCTTACGTAAATGAAATGTATAGGATAGCCCATCTTCACTAACTGTCCATGATTTCGCTAATGCGGGTACAAATAGCTCTGTCTTCGGGTCGAAATTAACCAAGCCACTTAAGAGACGCGATAAAACCATACCCGTGCTAAGATTGTTGGGAACTTGAGGATTAAACGTTGTTGGCTGAGTCGTCTCGTTTAAAATAAAAATGCCTCCGTAATGCCCAACCTGGCAATCGGATATATCAGCACCTTGGGGTAAAGGGTGATCGTTTCTCTCGTAGCTTATCGACCGCTCACAGCCTAAATTCAATAAACTCAATAGCACGAGTGCAGAAAGCAAACTATAACGAATAAATTGAGAGAAAAACAAAGACATAATCAAACCAACAAACACTCTTATTCTAAGCACTGATTTGACAACTTTAAATTGAATATTGACAAATGCACAACTGTTCACCTATTCATATGTACACTATGAAAGAATTGACGGCTCGACAAATAGAAATATTAGATTTTATCACCAATTACGAATGGAGGCATGGCTTTTGGCCAAGTATTCGCAATATTCAAATGGAATTTGACTATAAAAGCACCAATGCGGTGATGGGTCATCTTCGAGCCCTCGAAAGAAAAAGAGCGATTGAACGAATCCCTGGACAAGCTCGTACCTTTAGAATCAACCGCCCAGACCAACCACAAGCCTCTTTTGATTCCGAACTCCCTGAGAATGCGAGTGAAGTAGTTGAAATTCCCGTGTACGGAGCAATTGCGGCTGGCTATCCTGATAGAGTGGAATCGTCAGGTGCAGTAGGCAAACTACAAGTAGATATTCAAAATGCGGGCTTTACCAACGCGAGCCGAAAACAGTCTTTCGCCCTAGAAGTTCGAGGTGATAGTATGGTCGATGCTGAAATTTATGATGGTGATCGTGTGATCATTGAGCCTAAAGAAGCTAGAGACGGAGATATCGTTGCGGCTTTAATTGATGGTGAGGTGACTTTGAAGCGATTAATTCAAAAAGCGGGCGAACCACCCTATTTAAAAGCAGAAAACAAAAACTATCCTGAATTACACCCTTCCGATCAATTAGAAATTCAAGGTGTAGCGAAGGCAATAGTTAGAGCACTTTAAACCTTGTACTTATTTCCAATCCTGTAGGATTACTCTCATGAAGATTACTTTTGACCATACACGTATTCGTGTCTCCAATTTAGAAACTTCCATTGACTGGTATTGCAAAACTTGTGGTTTTGAGGTTTTGAGACGTACCGATAAATCTCCCTCAGGAAATGAATTAGCTCATTTAAAAATACCTGATTCAGATCACAAACTAGAGCTCACTTATTCGCCCGATTTCAAAGTAGAATTTCCTGAGGATTTGGTACATACGTGCATACGAGTCGATGATATTATCGCATACTGTGAACATTTAGAATCTCTGAATTTGACCATTGATTTATGGCCCTCTAATTGGCGAGAAAAATTTGTGGATGGCAAGAAAATGGCTTTCATCACAGATCCTGATGGCTATGAGGTGGAAGTACTAGAACATTAATCCACACACTTTGCATTCTTCCCTATCAAGGAGTAGAAGCAAAGATTTCAACTACTTAGAGACAACCGTAACAATAACGGTGCAATGGATGCCGAGTCCGCGACCGACATCAGTCAATGCTTCCCCACTTGTTGCGGTAATACCAACATCAGAAAAAGTAATTCCCAAAAGCTCCGCAATTGAATTTCGCATAGGCTCAACCATGGGATCGATCTTCGGCTGCTGACATTCCAAAGCAATTGCAATATGCGAAATCGTGTGTTCCTCTAAATCGGCTAAGGCTAATTTAAGATACTCACGACTATCTGTTATCCCTTGCTGGCAAAGTTCATCCGCTTTGCCTCCAATAATGGTATTACCCGTAATGCTACTAATAGCATCCGCAATGGCATGTAGCACAACATCTGCATCGCTGTTTCCCTCAAGAGAGAGTGCACTGTCAAAATTCACGCCCCCTAACAGCAATGGCTTGTCTACTGATTGATCTTCATGAAAGCGATGGCTATCGAGACCTAGACCTGTTTTAATTTTGACCAAAACTAATAAAGAGACACAAAGAAAAAATTATAACTCAGGGAAAAAGCGTTTCTGTTCAATAAGAGCATTTTCAGGGCTGTCAGAAGCATGAACCACATTCTGCATTCTGTCTGTTCCTAGGTCACCACGAATAGTTCCCTTAGGAGCGGTGGTTGAGTCAGTAGGCCCCAGAAGATCTCTTACTCTCGAAATCACATCATCTCCTGCTAAAATAAAAATCAAAACTGGCTCGCTGCTCATAAAAGCTTCGATCTCTGGGAAAAATGGCAAATCGGCAACATGTGCATAGTGCTCTCTAAGTAATTTACTTTCTAATTTCTTAACCTTTGAAGCAACTATTTGAAATCCTTCTTTTTCAAAACGGCTAATGACCTGACCGCATAAGCCTAACTTCATGCAATCAGGCTTTAAAATAATAAGTGTTTTTTGAGACATAATTAAAATATACAATTTAGTTCCCATTGTATGTAAATCATTAATAAATCTAGTCAATATAGTATCTTATCTAAAAAAACCTTGTCTCTTAATGATTAGAGTACTTACATGAAGATTCCTTATTAATGGGGGCTTAGCTCAGTTGGTTAGAGCGCTACCTTGACATGGTAGAGGTCGTGGGTTCGAATCCCGCAGCTCCCACCACTTATATTACTCATATAACAACTAAATTTTGACTATGACAGAACCAACGAAAAAACCAGGTCTTGAAACACTATCGTTACATGCAGGGCACGATATTGACGAAACAAATTCTCGTGCAGTTCCTATCTACCAAACTACAAGTTATGTCTTTAGAGATACCGATCATGCCGCAAAATTATTTGGACTCGAAGAATTAGGAAATATCTACACTCGCATTATGAATCCAACTACTGATGTGTTGGAAAAAAGAATTTCTGCCCTAGAAGGAGGCGTCGCTAGTCTTGGACATGCAAGTGGTCAAGCGGCCATCACAAGTGCAATTTTAAATCTAGCGCAAGCAGGCGATAACATCGTTACTTCGTCACAGTTATATGGCGGTACTTATAGTTTATTCAAACACACCCTGCCAAAACTTGGCATAGAAGTCCGTTTTGCTGATGCCGAAAATCCTGAAACTTTCGCCTCACTGGTTGATGATAAAACAAGGGCAATCTACGGAGACACGGTAGGAAACCCTAAGCTTAACATCTTCCCATTCGAGGAAATTTCTGCTCTGTGCAAAAAAGAAAAGCTACCACTTGTCATTGATAACACAGTAGCATCACCTGCAATCTGCCGACCGATTGAACACGGTGCCAATGTTGTGATTAATAGCTTAACTAAATTCATAGGTGGACATGGCACAAGTATTGGTGGAATGGTCACAGATGCTGGTAATTTTGATTGGGGAAGCGGTCGCTTCAGTATGTTCACAGAACCCGATGAAAGCTATCATGGATTAGTCCATTGGGATGTCTTCAAAGCATTCCCTCCTGCGGGCGGTGCCAATATTGCTTACATCATGAAAATGCGCCTGCAACTCTTACGTGATATGGGTAATTGTGCGGCTCCATTCAATTCATTTTTGCACTTACAAGGGGTGGAAACACTTCCTTTGAGAATGGAAAGACATTGTGAAAATGCAATGAAAGTCGCTGAGTTTCTAAACGAGCATCCTAAAGTCAGTTGGGTCAATTATCCAGGCTTAAACAATAGCCCACACCATGAAGCGGCTAATAAATATTTTGAAAAAGGTCATTATGGAGCACTTGTTGGCTTTGGCCTCAAAGATGGGATTGAAGCAGGGAAATCATTTATTAATAGCCTAAAGCTTTTCAGTCACTTAGCCAATATTGGTGATGCGAAATCATTAGCCATCCATCCAGCGACAACTACCCATCAGCAACTCGATGAAGAACAACAAATTTCAACAGGTGTTACTCCAGATTTTGTTCGTTTATCTGTGGGCATTGAATCTATTGAAGATTTGCTAGAAGATTTAGACCAAGCGTTAAATTCATAAACAAAACAATTGTATACCCCATAATCCAATTGGCGAAAATTGCACATACAATTTTAAAGTTAGCTTTTTGTATATCTATTTTTTCCATATCCTTATGGGGAAATGATTTCACGTTCACTGTTGAAAGTTCAAATGATTTAAATGAGTGGGAAACCATTCATACATCAACAGTCACATCTGAAGCGGAAAATACCTTCTACCGAGCATTAATTGAGCCTATAAATGCTTCTACATCCGTCCTAGGAAACACAACCTTGACGGTGACACAAACATGGTCACAAGAGACTAATTATTCCCGTACTGCTCATGTTCAAGTGCCAGATTCGAATGCTGAAAGCTACCCAGTAATCATATTTCTACATGGTGCGGGCGGAAGCGGAAACAATATGATCAACCAATACAATGATCATTTTAATAGCTTTATAAAAGTGGGGATGGATGGTTACCAGAACAAATGGAATATAAAAACTGAACCAACAAAAGCAGACGATATCAGTTTTTTAAAAGCTATAATTGAACAACTAAATTCTTATTCAAATGTTGATACTCAACGAATCAGCTTATTAGGTTCGTCTAATGGTGCAGGTTTAGTTTTGAAGGCATTAATTGAATTACCGGAAGATACATTTAGTCATGGCATTCATATGGCAACACAGCTAACTGACGATCATTTCAGAGAAAACAAATTTTGGTACAATGAATATCCAAGTGAGGCATACTCCAATGAAACAGCTCTTCCTTCTAGAAATAAAATAATCAGCTTCCATGGTACTAACGATTCAGTTATTCCCTATGATGGAGGACCCGTTGCTTGGCTAAATAGAACATTCTATGATGCCCATGATAGCGTTTTTTACTTCGCACAAGCTCTTGGATACCAAGGTAGCATTTTATCTGGCAATGGGCAGGATACGATTAATCCAGACATCAAAAAATATTCTTATTTAAACCAAAGTGCCATTCACTATAAAGTAATTAATGGCGACCATGGGCTGAGCGGATATAAGAATGATATCGTATCTATTATTCTTAGCCATATTGAATAATAGCAGCATATTATTCAAAATATTTAATATTTATATATATTTGATTTAAGATACAACGGCATGTAACATACAAAAATGAAGATCTTTTATTTTATTTTTTTATTCATGCTATGCCATTTATTGTTTTCGGCTAATCTGGATGAACAATTGACACATGATAGTCCTATTGAAATTTCTTTAACAGATACGAGTGGACTCGACCTAAAATTAAAGCAATTTTTAGATAGCTATTACCAGAAAAACTATCCAGACGATGCAGCAATTAAAGCGATGAAAAGTATGCAGTATGTTGGCACCTTTGAGATAAATGAAAAAATAAGCCAACTTAAAGTGATCAAAAAGAGACCTAATAAATATAAGTCTTCTGTGAAGGATCTAGATAATTCCGAACTCATCACGATATTTGACGGTGAAAATCTTAAATTAGGAAAAAAAACTGGCACAGATCCTACAATTAATTGGCAAACTTTAGACACGAATGCTCCAGAAAACATTTGGGTTCATTATGATCAAATATTTGACTCCATAATGTTGAATCCTAAAGATCCCAATAAAAAGATTTCGTTAGGAAAAGCTTACAAGGAAGAAAACCGAGTGATTCAACCCATCATAATCGAGTTAAAAGATAAAATAAAAATCACCAACTTTATCTCAGTACGCGACAATTTAATCAAAAAATGTCTCTTAGAATTCAATGGCCCAAAAGATCCCAAACTCAATAGCTATTACATCTATTACGAAAATTATGAATTGATTAACGGCATAATGATTCCCAAAAAAGTCATCACAAAATTTAATGATGGTTCCGTTATAATTAATGAATTTACACAGGTACAATTTAACCTAGGAATCAGTGACTTTTTCTTTAAAGCAATATCTTTATAGGCTGTATAAATCAGTCTAATAGACTTAACATAGCCGCTTGCTTTAAAAGTATCTCTTCTTTCTCAATCTCAACTTGAGAACCGGATACAATACCTGCACCTGCATATATTTTAATCGCCTTAGCGTCAAATTCAGCTGAGCGAATTCCAACAATCATTTTTCCTTCATTTTGACCGTTAAACCAACCGATCAATCCTGCATAAAGTCCTCGCTCAAAGCTTTCTAATTTATTAATTCTAGGAACTGCTTGTTCTCTTGGTTGCCCCCCTACTGCTGGCGTCGGGTGTAATTCAGAAACCACATCGAGAAAATGTACTGCTTGAGCCATCGGAGCAGAAATTTTCGTCTGTAAATGCTGAACATTAGCCAAAGCTAAAAGTCTTGGATTTTCGTCTGCCTCACCATCAATACCCAATATATTCAGTCTTCTCAAAATCGATTCTTTTACTAAGTTATGCTCACGAAGATTTTTATCACTCGTAAGTAAATTAGAACCAAGACGTGCATCTTCGATCGCTTTTTTTCCTCTTGAAGAAGAGCCAGCAATTGCTTCTGTCATCAAAATACCATTCTTCACTTGCAGTAAAATTTCTGGGGAAGCCCCGATGAATGAACGATTGTTTCCATCACTAAAAGAAAAAATATAGCACGCACTGAATCGCTCCCTCAAACGATCTAGAAACTGAATACCTTGTAATCCAGACTCATTTTTTAAAACTAACTTTTGCGCTAAAACTATTTTTTGATAATGCTGATTTTTAATTTCTGACAAAGCTCCTATCACAGCCTCTTCAAAAGGCGATACACTGATAACATCTCTCGTGACCTCAACCTCTTTTTGCTCATTAAAGTCAGCAATATTTTGCCTCCCTTCTTCATAATTAAAAAACAAAAAGTTGATATACTCTTTTTCAATCGCATCGAATAAAGCATCTGTATTTGAATTTTCACTGACTTCAACATTCAAAACTAATCCATACTTTCCTGAATTGCTGAATACATGCCATCTTGGCAAAAAGATCGTGGCCGGGTGAAAATTCTCCTCTTCATTTAAATCATCTTCAAATGTAAAGGCATTAAAAAAGTGAGGTCCATAAAAGCCATCCGCTGAATCATTGGGAAAATGACTAATTCGTTTCAGACACGAATCCGAAAAATCTTTCACTGCCTGAAAACGTCCTTTCCCAGAAAAAGTCGATGAAGCAATGCAGCCATAGGCAAGAACTGAAGAATCATCCGCTGGACGCTCCAGGTAAAAATGCAATTGTTCTTTTAAATCGATTGAATGGAGCACCCCCAAAGGTGCTAAATAAGTCAAAGGCAGGGATATATTAGCGATTTGAGGACACATAGAGCTCCTAGCCTCTCCAATACATTTAGATAAAAAAGCTTTTAGGGCTACCTCATCAATAAAATGAGCAATATTTACAGATTGATCTTGCACTAAAATAAAACAAATCGACTCTCTAATTATCGCAAGTGACTTTTTCAAAGATATTTGTAAAGGATAAGATTAAATAGACTGAAAATTACAATGGATCCTAACTTTTTTCCAATTGATTTTAAAGAAGCTTTAAACGAAGAACAATATAAGGCAGTGACCGCAGAGGCTGGTCCATCGTTGGTTTTGGCTGGTGCAGGCTCAGGCAAAACACGTACTTTAACCTATCGAGTGGCTTATTTATTGCATTCAGGCGTTCAACCCAACGAAATATTACTGCTTACTTTCACCAATAAAGCTGCCAAAGAGATGCTTCAGCGTGTCGAAGATCTCACTAATATACCAAAACACAAGCTCTGGGGAGGCACTTTTCATAGTATAGGGCAAAGAATTTTGCGCTTACACGGTGAAGCCATAGGGCTAAAAAGGCATTATAACATTATAGATGAAAGTGAAGCTGAAGATTTATTAAAAAACTCCATCCAAGCTGTTGATCCAAAATTCATAAAAACTAAGGACAATCCTAAAGCTAAAGTCATCTCCAATATAATCAGCTATGCAAGAAACACACAAACGGAGATTTCTTCAGTTGCTGAAGATCGCTTTCCTCTCATAACGGATATTGGCTCAAAAATTGCACACTTTTACCAAGATTACAAAGAATCTAAATTGAAACAACAAGTCACTGATTATGACGATTTGCTCGAACTTTTATTAAAGCTTTTTCGGGAAAACCCAGATGTCGCTTCTATATATCAAAATCGTTTCAAGCATATACTTGTTGATGAATTCCAAGATACGAATCGCCTACAATCCGATATAGTCGATGCCATTGCTATCCATCACCAAGTCATGGCCGTTGGCGATGACGCACAATGTATTTATACTTGGCGTGGTGCAAATCACGAAAATATCATGGGCTTTTCTGAAAGGCATCCAAATACGGCTATTCATAAAATTGAGACCAATTATAGAAGCACCCCACAAATTCTTGATTTTGCCAATGCGGTATTAAATGCCCAGCCCAGAGGCATGCATTTTTCTAAAGAGTTAAAAGCAATTAAACCTTCAGGGCAATTACCCTACTTTGTTCCTTTAATGGATGGCCCCAACCAAGCACAATTTATACTCAAAAGAATCCGTGGCTTGCTCGAAGAAGGCTACCACTACTCTGATATGGCGATACTCTATCGAGCACACTACCAATCCATGGATATTCAAATGGAACTCAGTCGCCAAAACATAGATTACCAAATCACCAGCGGTGTTCGTTTTTTTGAGCAAGCACACATAAAAGACTTAGTTTCTCAGATACGATTTGCCTCGAATCCTGCAGATGTATCAGCCTTTAAAAGATTCACTTGTTTATTACCGAAAGTTGGCCCTAAAACTGCGGAAAAGTTACATGCACTTACCCATGTTTATGCTGAGAAAAATAAGCTGAATTTCTGCAATGCTTTAAAATCTGAAACTATTTTCAAAAAAGTCCCTAAATTTGCTCAAGAAGAATGGGAATCCTTAACCGCTACCCTAGTCGAACTCACTCAAGCCCTTGAAGATAAATCACCCGAAGGCATTGTTGAATTAGCTGTAGAAGGATGGTATAGTAGCTTTATACGGGAAATTTACCCTAATTGGCACGAGCGTGAAGAAGATCTCGTTAGCTTAATTGGCTTTGCTTCACGCTTTGATACCCTAGAAGAATTACTCGCCCAATTAGTCTTATTGTCCTCAGAGCTTTCCAACCGATCTGAAAACGATAATAAACACTGCTTACGCCTCACCACCGTACACCAAGCCAAGGGACTTGAATTTCCCATTGTCTTTATCATCGGTCTTGCTGACGGCCTCTTCCCTTTGAAACGAACCATTGACGAAGGAGATTTAGAAGAAGCGCGACGTTTATTCTATGTAGCAGCCACACGAGCGAAAGAAGAGCTTTATCTTTGTTATCCCATGCTCAACAATCTAGGCAACAACGTCATGCGAATGAACCCAAGTCGCTTTGTTCAGGAAATTGACCCTTCTCTTTTTCAAACATTGAAAATTGCACCCAACCGTCGCTGGTGATTTGTTAATAAAATCTTCAATGATTTATAAAAAAAGATTTCCTTAAAAAAAAAATTCTCTTAAACATACAACATGCATCCAGTCTTAATCCAAGGAACATCCGCTCTCTCTAATTTTAGGCTCAATCAACTGACAGAATCTTTTTCTAAAGCACGAAGCAACCTTGAGACTATTCGCATTAAAGCAGAGTTTATTTACATCCTGCAAACCAATCAGGCATTGGATGAAGCAAGCTTAAATCAGAGCTACAAACTGTTGTCTGCCGAAAATTTATTTGAGCAATCGGGCGGATTTTTTGTGACACCGAGGAAAGCCACCTGCTCACCTTGGTCTTCTAAAGCCACTGATATATTTAAAAACTGCGGGATACATTCCATTCAGCGTGTTGAAAAAGGCATCTACTATACTATCACGCGTGCCGATAATTCGATTCTCCCAGTGAGTGAACTCGGTGATGAAGCAAAGCTTCTCCACGACCCTATGACAGAAGGCATCTACACTGATCTCAATGATTTCTTTGATGCACCAGAGCCGACTAGCTACAAAACAATTAACCTTTTAGAAAACGGCATACAAGCACTTGAAAAAGCCAATATTGAATGGGGCTTAGCCATGAGCCAAGCTGAGATTCAATACCTTGCCGATGCCTATACCTCCATCCAACGAAATCCTACTGACGTGGAACTCGTTATGTTCTCTCAAGTGAATTCTGAACATTGTAGGCACAAAATTTTCAATGCTGATTGGATTGTCGATGGCCAACCAAGCCAACAATCGCTCTTTCAAATGATTCGCAACACCTATAAACTTAATCCAGAAGGTGTATGCGTAGCTTATTCCGATAACTCAGGCGTCTTGCTCGGGAAATCAGGACAATGGTGGGAAGTCACTCAAGATGATTCAAAACATTACAGAAACACCGATACCCGTTTAGATTTATTATGTAAGGTTGAAACACACAACCATCCGACTGCAATCTCCCCATTTCCTGGAGCGGCCACTGGCGTTGGCGGAGAAATTCGCGATGAAGGAGCCACAGGAATTGGTGGTCGGTCCAAAGCAGGACTATCTGCCTTCATGGTATCTCATCTTAAAATCGATTCACTCAAACAAGGATGGGAAACCCAAAATGAAACTCACCCAAAACGCTTAGCGACTCCATTACAAATAATGCTTGAAGCCCCTATCGGTGGTGCCGCTTTTGGTAATGAATTTGGTCGCCCACAACTCACTGGTCTTTTTCGTACTCTAGAAATTGAACATTCAGGAGAATACAGAGGTTACCACAAGCCCATCATGGCAGCAGGTGGCATGGGAAATCTCAAAGAAGAGCACGTCCACAAAAAGCCCATTCCTCCAAAAGCCAAAATTATTCAAATCGGTGGTCCTGCGATGAAAATTGGACTCGGTGGCGGTGCAGCATCATCAATCGGTGCTGGTTCACAATCCGAAGATTTAGATTTTGATTCCGTTCAAAGAGATAATCCAGAAATGGAACGCCGCTGCCAACAAGTCATCGATCACTGCATCGCCCTAGGTGCAAACAATCCAATTTTATCCATTCATGATATTGGAGCCGGTGGACTATCCAATGGTTTGCCCGAACTTGTAGAAGCAACTGGCGGACGTTTTAATTTAAGAAAAATCCACAACCAAGATTTTTCGATGAGCCCAATGGAAATTTGGTGTAATGAGGCACAAGAGCGATATGTACTCGCTATCTCAGCAGAGGATGAAGGAATTTTTTCTCAAATTTGCGAAAGAGAACGTTGCCCGTTTGCCATAGTTGGAGAAGCCACAGACGACCACAAATTAACCTTGGTCGACTCACACTTTGAAAACAAGCCGATCGATATTGATATGGATATTTTGCTTGGTAAGACCCCAAAAATGCTCCGTGATTGCACACGTAAAACACCTGAGACTTCAGAGATCGATTATTCAAAAATTAACTTATCTGAATCCATCAATCGCCTGCTCCGATTTCCGGCAATAGCCAACAAATCCTTTCTTGTCACCATAGCTGACCGCACCATTACTGGGACAGTAAGCCGTGATCAAATGGTCGGTCCTTGGCAGACTCCTCTCGCTGATGTTGCAGTAACCGCAACAACAATGGCATCTTATACCGGCGAAGCCATGGCCATGGGTGAACGAACTCCCATTGCCTTATTAAACGCACCTGCTTCTGGACGAATGGCCATCGGCGAATGTTTAACCAATATGGCCGCAAGCTATATTGGCTCCATAGAGTCAATTAAACTATCGGCTAATTGGATGGTCGCTGCCGGTGAAGATGGCGAAGATGCCAATCTTTACGATACCGTTACCGCTGTAGGAATGGAGCTTTGTCCCGCTTTAGGAATTTGTATCCCGGTTGGCAAAGACTCTATGTCTATGCGTACGACTTGGAACAACCCAAAGAATGAAACCATCAAACAAGTTTCCCCTTTAAGCTTACTCGTCACTGGTTTCTCAACCGTTGAAGATGTCCGCAAAACTTTAACCCCAGATTTCAAACAAGATAATAGCACACTTATATTATTAGATATTGGCGAAGGTAAAAACCGCATGGGTGCGAGTTGCTTAGCACAATGCTTTGATCAAGTAGGTAGTACAGCACCTGATTTAGATAACCCTGAATTGTTTAAGCAGTTTTTTGCCTGCATCCAATCACTTATCGCTAAGGATTTAATTCTATCCTACCATGATCGATCAGATGGTGGCTTATATGTAACAGTCACAGAAATGGCCATTGCAGGTCGTAAAGGCTACGACTTAACACTAGACACTTTACTCAAAGAAAATGCCTCCGATTCATCTATCTATGAAGCCCTTTTCAATGAAGAACTCGGAGCCGTACTTGAAATTGATACAGAGCGATTGGCTGAATTTGAAGCGGTCATAGAGTCCTACAAACTGGGTGCCATCTGCCACACTGTTGGAAAAACTAAACTCGAAACCAATGGATCTATCAGCAAGCAATCAGAAATAATTTATGAAAATTCAATCACAGAATTGAATCGAGCATGGAGTGAATTGAGCTACACCATGCAAAGCCTAAGAGATAATTCAGATTGTGCCAAAGAAGCCTACGATTTGCTCCTCGATGAATCTGATAAAGGTATCATTATTAATCCAAGCTTTGATCCTAACCAAGTGCCCAATATCTCAAAAGGCACTCAACCGAAAATTGCGATTTTCCGTGAGCAAGGAATCAACGGACAAAATGAAATGGCCTACGCCTTTCATAGAGCAGGCTTTAATTCGGTCGATGTACATATGACTGATTTACTTGAAGGACGTTTTCAACTCAATGACTTCGAAGCACTTGTTGCTTGTGGAGGATTTTCTTATGGAGATGTACTCGGCGCAGGAAGTGGCTGGGCCAAATGCATTCTTTACAACCCATCTATCAAAGAACAATTCCAGAGCTTCTTTGCTGATTCCGATACCTTAGCTCTCGGAGTCTGTAATGGTTGCCAAATGCTTTCTCAATTAAAATCCATCATACCAGGTGCCGACCCTTGGCCTTACTTTGTTCGCAATAAATCAGAACAATTTGAAGCACGCTTATCTAATATTTCTGTACTCAAATCGCCCAGTATCTTTTTACAAGGCATGGAAAACAGCTTATTGCCGATACCTGTAGCTCATGGCGAAGGCCGGACAGATTTCTCAAAAACAGGAAATTTAGAACAATGCTCTAAAAATAACCTAGTCGGGATGCGTTATATAGATTCACAGGCTCAGCCTAGTGAAGTTTATCCGATTAATCCAAATGGCTCCGAACAAGGCAATACTTGCTTCACTACGCCAGATGGACGAGTCACCATTATGATGCCTCACCCAGAACGATGCTTCCGTTCAGTTCAATTGAGCTACGGCACCCAATACTTCACTGGTGAAAACGGACCTTGGATGCGTCTCTTTGAGAATGCTCGTTCGGTATTTCAGTAATTCTAGAAAATTGCTTAATCAATAAGCCATAAATTCCCTGGATAAAAGCATTGCGATTTGGACTGCGGGCTGGTTTTGGAAGTAAATGATTCAAGTAGCTCGCACTTGAATGTGGTTTATCCCCTACCCACCAATTTAACCAAAGTGCTTCTGTATCAATTAATTTTTCTGCCTCTATTAAAGGTAATATCGCATCGATCATAATTGTGTGAAAACGCGTCTCTCCCACAAAATTATGAAAAATGTCTGATTGAAATATCTTCTTGATCCTTTGAATCTTTTGACTTCGTCTGTGCCCACAAATCAAATCCTTTGAATCAAAATCTTCGAACAATTTGATCTGTTTGATGATTTCTTTTGGCCAATTGGGTTCTTTCTTCAATAAGCTGGTATATTGCCCCAATCGATGCCTTGGCTGATTCGCTGGACGAATACCTGCAAGCTTCCAATCTTCTTTTTGGCTTTGGTACAATACTTCAACAGATGGATGCCAATTGGCCAATGAATACTGTAAGCCAATATTCGACATGGCTAAACGATTACGACTATATCCTAAAACCTCCAAAAGCATTACATGACAAACTTCATTCCAGGAACTGTGCTCCAGTCGCTTCTTCGCAAACTTTACTTTTCGATGAAATCGTACTTTAGCCTCCGAGTATAATAATTCAATTCTTTCCGATTCGCTTAAGTTTTCTGTTAAATATTTGAAATCAAAAACATTCTTTTTCTCAAAAGTGAGTAATGCTTGTTCAATTGCGTAACTTTCTAAATCCATATTCAAATAAGGTAACAAAGTAAGGGTTTCTAAACCTTGTGTTGAATTTAGGAAATACGGTCTATGCATGGCTTCATCTTCTCTGTTCTTTTGAATCAATACTACATGCAAAATGACGGAATCAAAAAAAGGATTTTCATGGTGCTTATGATGAAACCACTCCATTGGCTCAAAATGAATCTCTACAGACCCTACTAAAATTGTTTCATCAATTTTCAATACGGCTTCCAAAAAATCAGGACCCTCATTGTAGTTCCATCGACCCGGATTCAAGACGAACACCGTTTTACCTGATTGGGTACGCAAGCAACTATGATTAAAATCTCCATTAAACCAAATATATTGGAGCACTGATTCGGGAACTGAATAGCTACCATAGAGTCCTTGCATCTCAAATAGATGACAATTATTCACGCTATATAGAATAGCAAATACTAAGAATCTAGGTCAATATTTATTCGGTTTTCTAAAGTTTTGTCTTTAGGGCTCGAATTAATATTTCGCATCTCGTTCAATCGTTTATTCGATGATCGTATCCAATCAAAGAGATCCTTGGGCCTTAGGGCAGCGGCTCCATTTGAGCGTGTTGCCTCCCGTACTAAATTGTCATTACTGACCACACTAACCTGCTCCTTATTTTTTATCCTTACTAAAATTCGTTCAATCACCCCATCGGCTGTAAGTGATTTTGGGGCAAAAACAAATTCAAATGTTTTATCACGAAAAGGATACTCAACTTCTACCGCATTATTACTACTATCAAAGATGATGATAATGTGAACATCTTCAACTGAATGGATTGCTTGTACCATTTCAGCCAAGGATTCTCGGGCTCTTAATTTATTATTGGGCATGAGATGCTTTAAAGCATCGGAAGCATAAATAATATTATAACCATCGAGTAAAATATATCGCTTAACTGACACGCTATTTAAATAAGTACTAGAGCCTGTTTGAGGCAACGTATTTTACAGAAAAAATTCCCTGTAGATTATAATACGCTTATTTCATTAAGGCATTAAAACTTTTAGGAAGTGCTGATTTTGCCTTAAATTCGTGTTGTCTGCCATTATATTTATATGAGACGCTTGTGCTTTCTGAATGCAAAAACAAACGGTCGATTTCTAAGCTTTGTTTAATCTGTCGATTGAACTTAAAATCACCGTAGGTCTGGTCGCCAATTATCGGTAGTCGATTATCGCTACAATGGATTCTCAATTGATGAGTTCTGCCAGTTACTGGCTCCAATTTCAAACAACTCAATTGAGGATTTTTAGAAGATTTGCTTTCTACTTTATAAAGCGTTTTGGCTAACTTTGTCGGTGCTTTATGTTTTGATGCATAGCTTGATGACTTAAGTTTTTGATTCCATTGTCCCGACGTATTTCGAGGACAGCCCTTCACGATAGCGTAATAGATTTTTTTGATCGTATGCTTTTCAAATGCTACACGAATCGCATCTCTAATTGTTTCATTTAATGCGAGAAGAATGACTCCTGAAGTTGGTGAATCCAATCGATTCAGTAGCCAGGCTTTCACATCCTTACCGTGTTCATCCTTCCAAGAATAAGACTCTTCGTTAAAATCATACTTTGCATCTAACAACGCCGGCTTCTTGTCTTTCTCACGATTCGGGTGTGATAACACACCCACTCCTTTTTCTAATGCGACTAGCCCGTGTTTATTATGATTTAAAATCGAGACTGATTGATTGAGCGGTAGCTTTAAAATATTCATAATTATCGATAATAAAAACGCACCCTTAATTCTTTTTGCTCACCAAAAACTTGAATCATGTCTTGGGTCCATGGACGAAAAGGGGATCGCTTAACAATGGCACTCTCGCAAATCGTAGTCGCGATCAAACCTGCCGTACTCGATAAAATTTTAATCGAATCAATCGAACCATCTGATTTCAAAATAAAAGACACATTGACTTGTGTTCCTGAATCCATCGGTTTGTAAAAAGCCACTTCATTATACCAACCTACTTGCAGAGCTGAATAGAACTGCTGCTCGTATTCACCAAACTCACTGAAGCTTGCATCCAAGGCAATCACACCAATTTTATTAGCACTCGCAGAAGATTGCATAAGTGGCCCACTCGTGATTTCTGAGGACAACTTAGGTCTAGCCATCGGCGCAGGGCGATTTTTCTCGCCCTCTGTGACATCTTGAGGGATCAGACTTAGAGCATCTTTGGTCATGGGAATTATCTTCCTTTGCTCTTTTTCATTAAGAATTAATGCTTCTTTATTTTTAAAAGCAATGACATCAACACCTTCTGCATTTTGACTCTTTTCAAAAGGATTGATTTGCGATGTTGAAGCGATCTCAGCTTGGCTAGTAGAAATCGTGACCGCTTCAGTCACAGATTCAGCTTGGCCCGCTTTCGATGAGGCTGATGCATTCTGAGCCGGTGATGTATTCTGATTCGGCGACAATTGATAAACACCAGGAAGCAATTCACTCTCTTGCATAACGACTTCATCTGAAACAATCTTCAAGGAAGATACCTCACTTCCATCAAGCAGTGGAACGGAACTGTTGTTTTCGTTCAAAGATTTATCAGCTGCTTGTTGATCTTTAAAAGAATAAAATTGGCTTTTATCTGGCTGATTTTCTGCTGCCTCTGGATTCACTTCTGCATAGTGAGTAGGAATAATTTCAAGCTTCATCGGCAATCGTTCATTGGCAGTACTAAACTTTAGCATTTCAGAGTTTATATAATGACGAAAAAGTAAAAGTACTAAAATGTGCAAAAGCGCGACCCAAAAAAATGACCACACATTACGTTTTATTTTAAACTCAATGTGCTCACTTAATGGGTGAATTTTCGACTGTATGTTACTAACCACAATACTTTGTATTCTTTAGATTAATTTAGTTTAATCAGTAAAAAAGTTAAAGCCATGCTTCTTTAAGCGATTGGCTAATAATTCTGTGGGTAATCCCATAATGTTCTCAAAAGACCCTTTGATAGACTCGATAATTAAATCGGAAGATTCTTGAATGCCATAAGCCCCTGCTTTGTCTAAGGGATTCACAAGTCTATGATACTCTCGTATTATTGGTGGTGTTAACGTCCTAAACTTCACTTGACTGACTTCATAAAAAGTATCTTTAAAACTTCCATTAGTCCACCGAAGTGCGATTCCTGAATACACCTTATGCCATTGACCTGATAATGCTTCCAGCATCTGCATCGCCTCTTCATGGTCTCGCGGTTTAGAAAATATCTTACCCTTAAGTGAAACTGTGGTATCCGATCCAATTACTAAAGCATCTGGCTCTTCATTCGCGACTACTTCAGCTTTTAAAATGGCATTATTAAGAACTAAACGGTCTGGTTTCAAATGCGGACGATCATCTTCTTCAACATCTGAGACTTGAACAATAAAAGCTAAGCCCATTTCACTCAATAGGGTTCTTCTTCTCGGAGAAGCTGATGCTAAAATAAGTTGATTTGGTCGCATTAAAAATTTACACATTCTTTAAATGAATGAAAGGCTTGATTTGCAAGCCTAGGATATTGTGTAATACTACAAGCAAATGAAATTAGGACTGGCTCAAATAAATACAACTGTTGGAGATCTATCTAGTAATGAGGCAATCATACTGGATGCCTATCATCGCTTGGTTAAACAAGGCGCTGAATTGGTTATTTTTCCTGAGCTTGCAGTGTGTGGCTACCCTCCAAGAGATTTATTATTAAAATCAAGATTTGCTACGGATACTCAAGAATGCCTTGAACGCATTGCCAAACAAATTCATGAAGTACCTGCCCTAATCGGTTGTTTGGAAATTGCTTCTTCCAAAGAAAAAGGTCGCCCGCTTTATAACGCAGTTGCCTGGTGTGAAGCGGGAAGCATTCAGTCTTATGGACGCAAATGTTTATTGCCTAATTATGATGTCTTTGATGAAGAGCGATATTTTGAACCAGCCAAAGAACCTTTAGTCTATGAATGGAACAAGCGACGTATTGGAATCACCATATGCGAAGATATCTGGACCGATGAAAGCATCCAAACCAGCAAACGCTACTGTAATGATCCGATAGAAAATTTAGCCGAGGAAAATCTAGACCTTCTCGTTAATCTCTCAGCTAGTCCTTGGTATATCAACAAAGAGCAATCACGACAAAATCTCATCCAACAAGTCAGTCGTCGTCTCAATTGCCCTGTCGCTTATTGTAATTCAGTCGGTGGAAATGACGAGCTCATCTTTGACGGAGATAGCTTTATAACTCACCCCAGCAAAGGTATCATCGCCCAAATGCCTAAATTTGAACAAGCCTTAAGTACCTTTGACATTGAAGCATCTGCACAAGTTTCTTCAAAAATAGAATGCTCAGATAGCACACTGAAAAATATGCACGAGGCCTTAATCTTGGGATTAAGAGACTACGCTAAAAAAAGCAATTTCACTAAAGGCATTATTGGACTCAGTGGCGGAATCGATTCAGCTGTTGTTGCGGCTATTGCCGCAGAAGCCTTGGGAGCAGAAAATATTATTGGTGTGGCCATGCCATCGGCAATATCCAGCAGCCATAGTGTTTCTGATGCCGAAGCCTTAGCCAAAAATCTAGACATCGAATTTCACAGCATTCCAATTAAAGATTCAGTTGAAAGTATAGAAACAAATTTAGCCCCTAATTTTCAAGGCTTAGCAAGAGATGTCACTGAAGAAAATATTCAGGCACGGCTTAGAGGTGTTTTGTTAATGGCTCTCTCTAATAAGCTTAATGGTCTGCTTTTGACTACAGGAAATAAAAGTGAAATAGCCGTTGGCTACTGCACGCTTTACGGTGATATGTGCGGAGGACTCGCCGTAATTTCAGATCTACCTAAAATGCAAGTGTACGCTTTGGCTAAATATATCAATCGCAATGGAATCATCATTCCTCAAAATACTATTGATAAAGCACCTTCTGCGGAACTCAGCCCCGACCAAAAAGATGAAGATTCGCTTCCGCCCTATCCTGTCCTCGATGCCATTCTTTATCATTATGTTGAAGAAGGTCTTTCTAGAGCTGAAATCATAGAACTCGGATTTGAATCAGACATCGTAAACTTCATTGTAAAGAAAGTAGATCAAAATGAGTATAAGCGAAAACAAGCTGCTCCTGGATTAAAAATTTCCTCTCTTGCTTTTGGGATCGGACGAAGAATGCCCATTGTACAAAAATATATAAATTAAATTTTCCAAAACTGACTATGCACAAATCCAACGACTTATTTGAAACAGCCAAAAAATTCATACCTGGCGGGGTCAATTCACCAGTTAGAGCTTTTCGTTCTGTCGGTGGTACACCTTTTTTTACAAAACGAGCCGAAGGCCCTTTTTTATATACTGCAGATGATGAACGCTTGACTGATTTTGTCTGCACTTGGGGGCCTGCACTTCATGGACACAATCACCCTGAAATAAAAGAAGCAATACAAGTAGCACTCGATCAAGGTACCAGCTTTGGCACTCCAAATCCTTATGAAGTAGAGATGGCTCAACTTATTCAAAAGGTTGTTCCTTCTGTCGAAAAAGTACGCATGTGTAATAGCGGAACAGAAGCTACAATGACCGCGATACGCTTGGCTCGAGGCTTCACTAAAAGAAATAAAATCATCAAATTCTCTGGCTGTTATCATGGTCATGTTGATTCATTACTCGTACAAGCTGGGTCAGGAGCACTTACCCTAGGCAACCCAAATAGCGCAGGAATCCCCGAATCTTTTGCCAACGAAACCATTGTTATCGCCTACAATGATGTCGATGCCCTAACTCAAGCCTTCGACCATTATAAGGACGAGATTGCCTGTGTGATTGTTGAGCCTTATCCTGCAAATTGTGGCTTAATATTACCTCAAGCTAATTTTCTTTCTGCCTTGAGACAAATCACCACACAGCACCAGGCCATTCTTATCTTTGATGAAGTGATGACTGGATTTCGCATTGCTCTCGGTGGTGTCCAAGAAAAAGAAGGGATTACTCCTGACCTCACCGCCATGGGCAAAATAATTGGCGGAGGACTTCCTGTAGGAGCGATCGGTGGCAAAGCTGAAATCATGGATCATCTCGCTCCAGACGGCCCCGTCTATCAAGCTGGTACCCTTAGTGGAAATCCACTCGCCTTAGCGGCAGGTATCGCTTCGCTTAAAAAATGTATACGAGATAATCCCTATCCTTTACTAGAAAAATTGGGAAGCATGGTTAAAAATGCACTGGATGAAACCGCTAAGCATAAAGGTATTCCACTCCAAGTTCCCCAAGTCGGCTCAATGTTTGCCTTATTTTTCTCTGAAGAACCAGTAACAAATTTCACTCAGGCAACTCAATCCAATACCGACTTGTTCACTTCTTTCTTTAATCATGCATTAAGCAATAAGATCTACTTACCGCCTTCCGCATACGAAACCTGTTTTATATCCACGGCACATAATTCTAATATTATGGAATCAGCAATTGAGGGCTTATGTGATGCCCTGAAGAAAATTTAATCTGATGCTAAAGTTTTCTTTAACTCAAAACGCTGAAAACTTTCAGCAATGCCTCTTTTTTCATCAATACCAATAAGGCAACCACTTAAGCGTACATCATCTTTCGCTACAGGGAAACGTCGCTTCATCCCATCTAAGAAAGAGTCAATAACAGGTTCGACCTCACGCCCTAGAACCGAGTGATACGGCCCTGACATGCCAACATCACTAATGTAAGCCGTGCCTTTAGGTAAAATTCGACCATCTGCAGTTGGCACATGGGTATGTGTTCCAATAACAGCAGCAGCTCTTCCATCTAGATGCCAACCTAAGGCCACTTTCTCCGAAGTGGCTTCCATATGAGCTTCGACAATACACGCATCACATTCCTCTTTTAATTCTTCCAAAAGCTCATCGGCAAAACGAAACGGACAACCCTCTGCCTTCATCCCAATATAATTGCGACCCAAGACTGTAAAAATTCCTATCTTAAAACCATTGGCAGGAATGACTAAATGGGTGCGCCCTGGATTATTTACTGGCAAGTTAGCTGGACGACATACCTTATCTAGATTTCCGATTTCCCCAGCAAAGCCTTTTTGGTCCCAAACATGATCTCCTAAAGTAATCGCATCCACACCTGAAGAAAGCAAATCTCTTGCAATAGATTCAGTTAAGCCTGAACCACCTGCAGCATTTTCTGCATTCACTACAACTGCATGTAAGGATAACTCCGAACGTAGTTCTGGAATCTTTTCGATTAAAAATTCACGTCCTGGCCTTCCAACTACGTCTCCTAAAAATAAAACCTTAATCATAAGAGTTTGAATTGAATAAAGACCCAGCACTAAGGCAACCCAAATGGAAAACTATTCTAGGCATAAATACTTAATTAATTCCTATTATTTAAGACTTGAGTTCACTTCGTTAATGATTTCTAACATATATCCTTTTTTTAATAGTAAAAGAACCATAAAGCATTAATACATACAAAGATCATTATGAAACACAAAACAAACAATCACATCTCTAAGAATGACACAAAAGGTCAGACAATGAAGGGTGCCGATGTTTTAGTCGCCGCTCTTGAGAAAGAAGGTGTCGATGTGGTCTTTGCTTACCCAGGTGGCGCTTCTATGGAACTTCACCAAGCACTCACAAAGAGTCAAAAGATTCGCACCATCCTTCCTCGCTTTGAGCAAGGCGGTGGATTCATGGCTCATGGCTATGCCCGTGCGACTGGAAAGCCAAGTGTTTGCATGGCTACTAGTGGCCCCGGTGCAACGAATTTAGTTACCTGTATTGCTGACGCATTTATGGACAGTATTCCCTTGGTCGCAATCACTGGTCAAGTATATCAACAATTTATCGGGAAAGCAGCATTTCAAGAAACTGATTTCTTTGGCATGACTCTTCCCATTGTTAAACATAGTTTTCTGGTTTTAGATAAAGAAGAACTACCAAAGATCGTCAAAGAAGCTTTTCATATTGCAAGCACAGGACGACCTGGACCTGTGGTTATTGATATCCCTAAAGATGTTCAACAAGCACTCTTTGAACCTGAGTTCCCTGATACGATTGATATTCCAGGCTACAAAACCGATGTCACACTTCCAGAAGCTACTGACGAAGAATTACTCGAAGTCATTAAGCTGATCCAAGACTCGAAAAAACCAGTACTTTATACAGGTGGTGGGATTATCTCAGCAGAAGCTCATCTAGAGCTCCGTGAATTTGCGAAATTAACTGGCATTCCTGTTGCATCAACTTTGATGGGACTTGGAGCATTTGATTCTGAAGATCCTCAATCACTCTACTGGTTCGGTATGCATGGAACAGTTGCTGGAAATTGGGCGGTATGTGATTGCGACCTCCTCCTCTGCTTAGGGGCCCGTTTCGATGACCGTATCACTGGCAAAATTGAAAAATTTGCGACCGAGGCAAAAATTGCCCATATCGACATTGATATATCAGAGCATAACAAAAACAAGATTGTTGATTTGCCGATCCATTCAGACATCAAGTATGCCATCCGTCGACTTATTGAATTATGGAAGAAGAATAAATTCAGCCAACCTGACATTTCTGAGTGGAGTGAATTAATTCAAAAATGGAAAGCCGAGCACCCCTTTTCTTACGAAGCTTCTGAGCATATCACTCAACAAGAGGCCATCGAGACTCTATACCAAGAAACTAAAGGTGATGCGATTATATCAACCGGTGTAGGACAACACCAAATGTGGGCCGCACAATATTTTAAATTCAGGGAGCCTAGAACCTATATCAGTTCATTAGGACTTGGAACCATGGGCTTTGGTTTACCCGCTGCAATCGGAGCTAAAGTTGCCTACCCAGAAAAACTCGTTGTCAACATTGACGGTGATGGCTGCTTCTTGATGAATGTTCAAGAATTGGCGACTGCAAAGATCGAAAAGATTAATGCGAAAACCATCATTATGAACAACCAACACTTAGGGATGGTAGTTCAATGGGAAGATTTGCTTTATGAAAGTGTTCGTGGGCAAACCATTTTATGCGACAAAGAAAATATCGGAGGCCCCGATAACCTTGATGCCATCTACCCAGACTTTGTTAAGATCAGTGAAGGTTTTGGCGTAAAAGCCAGACGTGTTTCAAAAAGAGAAGAATTAAGAGACGCTATACAAGAGATGATTGCTCATGATGGCCCTTATGTTCTTGAAGTGATTGTGCCTTACACAGAGCACGTTTTACCGATGATCAAGCAAGGGCTTTCTGCAAAAGAAATCCTCTTGAAGTCGCCTAACTCAAAGTAGGCTCTTAACCATTTCCAAAGTATCTGCATCACTTGCAGACTTGTCTTCTCTCCATCGTTTAATACGAGGAAATCGTACCGCTATGCCTGACTTATGACGTTTGGATAGCTGAATGCCCTCGAAAGCAATTTCAAATACGAGCTCAGCTTCCACCACACGAACTGGCCCGTGCTTCGCTGTGGTATTTGAGCGAATCCATTTATCCACTCGTTTCATTTCTGCATCACTCAATCCCGAATAAGCTTTGCAAAATGGGACTAATCCTCCGTCTTTCCAAATTGAAAAAGTATAATCTGAAAAAATCCCTGCACGTCTACCGTGCCCTTGCTGTGCGTAAACCATAACCGCATCCACTGTGTAAGGATCAACCTTCCATTTCCACCAAAGCCCTTTCTTTCGTCCAACATCATAAATCGCTTTGCTACTTTTTATCATCAATCCTTCAATGCCCTTTTCTCGTGAGTGTGAACGCACTTCAGTCATCGCCTCCCAACCTTTTGAAGCATTAAAAATTGGAGACAAGCGTATCGCAGAACTTTCAATTGATGGGAGTAATTCCTCTAAAGCCTTTCTTCGATCAGTAGTACTTTTTGACCGTAAATCAACGCCCCCTATTTCAAGTACATCATAAGCCATGAAAATCACGGGTACATCCTTTAGCATTATTTGGCTTACTTTTTTTCGCCCCAAACGTTTTTGTAAATCGGCAAAACTTCGTACCCTATTATTTTCAAAATCCCAGGCCAATAATTCTCCATCTAAAACAAAGGTTTTTTCCTGAGGTAAAGCCTTCAAAGCATCTTCAATTTCAGGCACCTGTTCATTGAGTAATTGTTCTCCTCTAGACCAAATAACACACACATCTTCTCGCACGATGACTTGGGCACGAATGCCGTCCCACTTAGGTTCAATTTGCCACTCATCAGAAGCCCCTAAGATCATCGAAAGAGATTCTCCTTCGTTGATCTCTAACGGATAGGCTAAACAAAAAGGATAAGGCCGCAAAGCCTGAGCTTCGTTCGATTCATCGGTAAACAAAGCTTTGAAATTTGCTTCTGTCGGCTCCCAAATCCCCATTAATTTATGGGCCATCACCGCAGGCTCTAAGGATGCGTTATTTGCCAAGGACTTAATGACCAAACTTTTGCTCACCCCTACTCGAAACCCGCCTGTCATTAACTTATTTAAAACAAAGGCCATCGAATAATCCATCTTAGACCATAATCTCGAAATCACTTTAGCTTGCGCTTCAGGCTCCATTTCTTTCAAAGGCAAAAGGTGATTTTCGATTAATTCACTCAAAGATAGTTCAAGACTGGCTTCTCGAAATCTATCTTTCGAAAAAATCAACAAGGCCAAGGTTTCCGCCAAATCGCCCACATGATCATAGCATTCGATAAAAAGCCAATCAGGCAAATCACTAATCTTCGAAGCCCATGACTTCAGGTCGGCACTCTTAACCAATCGTTTCAATCGCTCACCCATCAAAAAATAAATTGCCCAAGCAGCATCCGCAGGATTCGCTTCTCGAAAATAGTCACTCAAAAGTTTCGACTTAGCGGCCGTCTTATTGGTTTGGTCTAATGCGATAAAAAGCTGTGTGAATAAATCCATAATTCAGAAATTAATGCTCCATTTAAATCGTATAAGCATCTAAGCCCTTATCTTCATTTAACCAACGTACTAAGGCCTCCGAATAACCGTGAGTTGCCCCGATGTGCTCTGCACCAGTCGCATCAATTGTTTGTAAAATACCCTTCCAATCCACATGATCGGAAAGCACAAATCCTCGATCCAAGGCCCGTCTACGACGTGCCCCTCGCACCGCCATCCAACCCGAAGCAAAGGCTAAAGAATAAGGTGCAAACTGATTAAGCCATGACGAATTTTGGGTAGATCCTGGGGCAATGATGATCCCTTGACCTTTAAAATTTTCCTTAGTGTCACGACTCGCCCGTATCGTTTCTGGTATAGGATAGCCTTCTCTTAAATAATGCCGATTAAAAATATCCACAGAGCCATGTACGCCGATCGGACCAATTGAAGGGTCAATCCCGCAAAGCACTCTTTGTGCCTTACCCAAAGCGTAAGCAAATAAAACACTCGTGATGCCCTTTGCTTGATTCTCTCTCCACCATGCGTTAATTCCAGAGAAAACACTCTCTGGAGATTGCCAAACATAAACGGGTAAAGCGAAGGTTGATTCAGTGATAAATTGATGACAAGGCACAACCTCAAATGCTTCACAAGAAGCATCGAATTCAATTTTGTAATCTCCAGCAACACAACTAACGAATCCCTTATGCTCAATGCGGATCTGGCTCGATCCTAAGAGATGTCCTGCCGGATGGAAAGATACCGTTACATCATTAATTTTAAGCGATTTTCCATATTCAATTCCTTCAACCTTTGCGTCTTTGCCAACCCGCTCTTGAACAATCAGCCGCCCCGTCTCCGAAGTTAAATAAGATTTCATATAGGGACGGGCATGGTCGCTGTGCCCATGAGTGATCAAGGCACGATCCACAGACTTCCTTGGATCAATATAGAAATCTCCTATCGGGCAATAAAGGCCTTCATCTTTTAGGCAAAGCAAGGAGTTCGCTGAATCATCAAGTGGCATTGAGATAGCTTATAAGACTAAAGCAAAAACTCAAATAGAGAGGGTATAATCCTCGCTAAAATTCTCCCGACAAAATAAGTCCATATCCACTGCTAAAGGTGCCTCAAAAGAAACCGCCCCATCAGGGAAATTAAAATGGTATTTATGGCAATGTAAGGCTTGCCGCTTCATCGCTAAATGCTCGTTCAATCGTTCTGTCCAACCTTGTTCAATAAACTCGATATAAAGACTTTCATCCTTACCATATATCTTATCTCCAACAACTGAATGCCCCAGCCATTCGGCATGCACACGAATCTGATGCTTACGACCAGTTTCTGGAAGCACTCGTGCTAATGTGTAGTCATCATTTTTCAATAAGGGTTCAAATACCGTCACCGCTGATTTAGCCGTACGATCATCACTTACATGATTTTTAATTTTCACCAATCCATTCGGTCGATGAGCAATGCTTTGCTTCACCTCAATTTCCTTTTCTAAAGCCCCATCCATAATGGCTAAATATTCTTTATCCACCTTACGCTCTTGAATCGCCATCTGAAACTTCCTCGCAACAGAGGGACGTTTGGCAATAATGACTAAACCACTAGTTTCCCTATCCAAACGAGCGACAAGGTGTAATTTTTCTAAATTGGTATAGGTACGAACCGCTCCAACTAAACTCGAAAGCGGCCCATCTTTTGAAGGATGGCAGACTAACCAGCCAGGCTTATTCAGGATTAACAAGGCATCATCTTCAAATACAATCCAAGATGGAAATTCCGCCATATCTACTAAGGGGGCCTCGGAGCCAAATGGATCTCTTTGTGTCATATAAATATGTATTTTTTAGAAGAAGAGTGTTGCCAAAGTTATGATATTCAATTAATCTATGCTCAGGTTGAAAACATTAAGCTTTGTGGATGTTAGGAAGGTACTCACTGTACTAATCAATGAGTCAAACATCTACTTGTGGAGTAAGGTATGCCCTTTTGCACAAACTCGTGATTCTTCACATTTAAATGATTTCAATGCCCTTAATATAGGCGTTATTTTGTTTCCCATCCTTAAGCTGCAATCGCTACAACCTATTACCCTAACTAATTAATCACTCATTAAACAAAAAGTATTATGAAAAATCAGGAAAAACTCATCATGGCAGGCAATAATCTAGAACTCACAAACTCTATTAAAACAGTGATAAAGGAAAAGACTGAAAAGCTATTTGAACATAATGAACACATAATACGAATGCGAGTTGAAGCTGAATATGACCCGCATCAATCGTCTCACCAAAAAGAATATGTTGCTAAAGGCCATTTAGAAGTCAGGGGCAATGACCACAACGTATCCGCCGCATCCAATGATCTCTACAAATCTATCGATCAAATGGTTTCTAAACTAGACCGCATGATGCGAAGACGAGCCCGGCTTCAACGCACTAAACGCAAAAGCCCTCACCCTATTGATATTCCATCTTACATTCCTAAGGCGAGTTAAGACCCGCACAGTTTAAAAACACAGATACCCCATGGGGACAATCAAGTCGTCGCTCTTGTGACACTTAAAACTTGATTGTCCCCTATTTTTTATGATGATCAGAGCATGCCAGCAAATTTTTACAGTCTACTACATATTACAGGAATACTCATGGTATTCATTGGATACGGTTCTCTAATCGGACTTGCCCTCTCAAAAACGGAAAACCCGGGAGTTAAAAAACTCGGAGCGATCACGAGCGGGATTGGATTAACTCTACTACTCGTAGCAGGCTTTGGACTGATTGCTAAAATGGGTTATAGCTACACTTCCACTTGGATTATTGTGAAAATGATTATTTGGGTGCTACTAGGTAGCTTAGTCGCTTTCATCAATCGCAAGCCAGAGTGGGCGAAAATTTTATGGTGGATCACTCTCCTACTTGGCTTCGTTGCCATATTAATGGTTTATTTTTTCAAATCTTAAAAGTTCTGCTTGAATTCTTTAAAAGGTCTGTCTTTATATCAATTTTTACAGTGCACCCGTAGCTCAATTGGATAGAGCGCCTGACTACGGATCAGGAGGTTAGGGGTTCGACTCCTCTCGGGTGTGCCATTTAATTTATAAATGTTTATAAATTAACATTAGACAATATGCTAAGATTCATGTTGTAGGTTTTAAAAGAATATTCTGGCTTAACCTAATCCAAGATTTTTCTCTCTTAGCCGCACTAGTCCCATGATTTCACTAGAAATAATGGCTTTCATTCAGTTTCATTAAAAAGGATCAAATCTTCATTACTGTTTGTTGAACATGAAGCTAAATTAAACTACTCTGATCCTTTAAAAACTTAACATATATGGAATATTTTAATTGCCCTAAAATTCAGTACGAAGGTGCTGGTTCTAAAAACCCTTTTGCCTTTAAACATTATGATGCTGATGCAGTCATTGATGGTAAAACCATGAAGGAACATTTACGCTTTGCTGCTCCTTATTGGCACGTAATGAGAAATGCTCTTGCAGATCCTTTTGGTGAAGGAACGGCTGTGATGCCTTGGGATGATGGGACTAACTCTACTGAAAATGCGGTGAATCGAGTCGATGTCTTTTTTGAGTTTTTAGATAAAATGGGCATTGAATATTATTGCTGGCACGACCGTGATATCGCTCCTGAACTGAATAATCTTTCCGAGTCGAACAAAGCACTCGATGCAGTCGTGGCTAAACTTAAAGAAAAGCAAAAAGAAACTGGAGTGAAATTACTCTGGGGAACTGCCTGCTTATTTGCACACCCAAGATACTCTCAAGGCGGGGCAACAACGCCCGATGCCAATGTATATGCCTATGCAGCCGCACAGGTTAAAAAAGCACTCGAATGCACCAAAGAGCTCGATGGCTTGGGATACACTTTCTGGGGTGGTCGTGAAGGCTATTCAACACTCTTGAATACCAACATGAAAAGAGAGCTCGATCACTTAGCCAACTTCTTACATATGGCAGTCGATCACGCAAAGAAAATTGGATTTGACGGACCTTTTTATATTGAGCCAAAACCAAGAGAGCCATCCACGCATCAATATGATTCTGATTCAGCAGCCTGCTTGAACTTTCTAAGAGAATACAATTTACTCGATCACTTTTATTTAAACATCGAAACGAATCACGCAACACTAGCGGGTCACACAATGGAGCACGAACTCACGGTGGCACTCAATGCAGATCGTCTTGGAAGTATTGATGCTAACCAAGGTGATGAACTGATTGGCTGGGATACCGATCAATTCCCTACTGATATTTATCTCACTACTCAAGTGATGCTTAAAGTCCTAGAAATGGGAGGCTTCAAAACAGGTGGATTAAATTTTGACGCGAAGAGACGCAGAGAGTCACACGACCCAATCGATCTGATTCATGCTCATGTTGGCGGAATGGATGCCTTTGCTCGTGGATTAAAAATTGCTCATGCCATTCGTGAAGATGGTCGCCTAACTAATTTCGTGAAAGAGCGCTATGCTTCTTTTGACACTGGAATTGGAGCGGAGATTGATGCAGGCAAAGTTGATTTTGAAACTTTGGAAAAATATGCACTCAATCAAAACGAACCAAAGATTGCCAGTGGCCAGCAAGAGATGCTCGAAAACTTAATAAACGAATTTATCTAAGTTCTGATGGCGTATTCCTTAGGCATTGATGGATCGACTCAAAGTATGTCGGCGATCGTTATCGATTTAGATAAGGGCGATGTCGTTTGCGAATGTGCAATCAATTTCGGAGAACGGCTTCCACAGTATAATTCCCCTAATGGATTTTTCAACGGAGAGTCTTCAAACGAGGTATATTCTGACCCGCTTATGTGGTTGGATGCGATTGATTTACTCTTTGAGGAGCTAAAGGAATTATGTGACCTCAGTAAAGTCGAAGCTATCTCTGGTGCAGGCCAACAACATGGTTCAGTATATCTCAATGCTCAGTGGCTCAAGGCAATAAGCCATTTAGATTCTGAGAAAACCTTATCTAAGCAAATAAAGCCGTGTTTAAGTCGTCCGCATTCGCCGATTTGGATGGATACTTCCACCACGCTCGAATGCCAAGAAATTACCCAAGCTCTAGGCGGCAACGATATCATTTGCCAAAAATCAGGTTCAGTCGCCATTGAGCGTTTCACGGGCCCGCAAATACGTCGTTTCTACAAGACTTCCCTCGAAGCCTATCCTAATACGGCAAGAATTCATCTAGTCAGTTCTTTCCTTTGTTCGATCTTTTCTGGGCAAGACGCCCCTATCGATACAGGCGATGGTGCTGGTATGAATTTGATGAATCTAAAATCGAATACTTGGGACGATGATTTAGTTCATGCAACGGCTCCAAATCTTTTAGATAAACTACCCGATATTGTTCAAGGGGAGACAATTGTAGGAAAGATTTCAGATTACTTTGTCAAAAAATATGGTTTTTCTGAGAAAGTTTCCGTAGTGGTATTCACTGGAGATAACCCAAGTAGCCTTGTTGGAACTGCAGCAAGTACCCCTAGTAAAACAGTTATTTCTTTAGGCACTTCAGATACTTTTTTTGCGGCTATGCCAAGTACAGTATCAGACCCTAACGGATTCGGTCATGTTTTTGGGAACCCCAGTGGAGGATCGATGTCTCTCCAATGCTTTTTAAATGGCTCACTCGCTCGTGAATACGTAAAAGA
The DNA here is from genome assembly GCA_029248665.1 of Opitutia bacterium. Lineage (GTDB taxonomy): Bacteria > Verrucomicrobiota > Verrucomicrobiia > Opitutales > Coraliomargaritaceae. The sequence continues at coordinate 114,206 of JAQWIW010000016.1, forward strand.
TAAATATGAATACTCATGGGATCAGTTTACAGATGCCCTTTCGGAAACACCTCCCGGATGCAATGGCAATTATATGCTACCTTTCTTTAGCCCCGAGATCAGCCCACTGTATAATGGCAATGGCCCCGTACTCAAAGGCACTAGTATTTTCGAAAATTGGCGTAGTCCTAAGCTTGCAATTCGTGCCTGTATTGAAGGCCAATTTATGAATATGAAAGTGCATACTGATTGGATGCAAATGGTGCCAGAAATCATTTATGTCACAGGAGGTGCTTCAAAAAACACCACCATTATTCAAATCCTTTCGGACATCTTTCAAGCAGATGTACAAAGACTTGAAGTCAGTGGTTCGGTTGCACTTGGTGGTGCGATCCGAGCAGCCCAGCATTGTTTAAATCACTCTTTAGAGTCATTAGAAGCAAGTTTCTGCAGTAATAGTTCAGAAGTGATTAAGCCAAATGAATCACATAAAGAGCTATACACAAAGGCCATCGAAGAAATTGAATCGATGCTTTTAGTACTTTAATTAAAGGTCACTAAGCTCAGTGAATCGATCAATTGATCGAGAGCTATGACTAATCATTCTGAATCGAGATATTTCCGACCGAGCTATTCTTAATGTCACCAATGTGAGACCTGCAAGACTGGGCCTTGAGCTACCCAAAAAAGAAGCACCCTCTTTAAGAGGATGCTTCTTTTGATAAATTCACGCGATTATGCTTAGTAGAATTAGAAATAGAATCCTGCTGAAAGGACAATATTTCTACCTTCCGTGTAACGAGCATTATTTAGACCTGTACTGATTAAGTCTCTGCTATTGAAAATATTATTCACATTTAATTGTAGAACGGTCCAAGGATGATGCTTTTTAAGCTTTCCAGACCATTTAACAAAAATATCTGTCTTTAATTGGTCTTCCAGCCAGAGAGTATTGAATGTAGGTTCAAGAATTATTTGCTCACTGCCTGAAGATTGAGGATCATCGACGGCTACGGGGATATAATCTGCTTGGCTATCTCCATCTTGGTCTGTGAAATAATGGCTTAACAATGCTGCCGAACGATATTTCTGATTCATGCCAATAGAGGTACCTTTGAGTCGACCTTGCTTGAAATTATATTTCAACGTAAAGTTGATATTATGATCCGATGTTCCAGCCGTGGGCAATCCCTCTAAAGCATCTAATGCTGATTTTAAAACCGTTGTTTCTAAGTAAGCATAGCCTAAAAATAAAGATAAATTTGGTGTCGGGTTATAGTAAAGGTCTAACTCTAAGCCTTCACTGCGAACCTCTTCATCGGCTACACGAAAGCCCTTTGGATTAAAGACCGCTCTAATTAATTCAACATCTTCTCCATCGACTTTTGCTGTTTGAGGATTTCCAAATCGATCCACATAATAATAAAAATCATAGATTTCGCTAGGAAGATATCCATTGTCGTAAGCTTCGGTCCGGATAGATCCATTTGCATTCTTCGCTGGATACAATGATGTTAACATCGGCCAACTAATGTTCTGCCTTTGCTCATTTTTCTTATCAATACTGAAGACGGTTAATTGCCCATTGAGCACATTATCTGGAGTGCTCATTTTAAAGCCAATTTCTTTACCTTTTCCAGTTTCAGGGGGTGTGATATCGCCAAATACATCAAATTGGAATCCATTGGGCGAAATTACTGACTCAGAATAATTACCGAAAATCGCTAGATTTTGTGTGAACCAATATAAGCCACCAATCGAAGGTGAATAAATCGTCTCATCGTATTTTTGGCTTTTGATTTCTAAATTAGCACCCAAATCTTCTTTGGTATTGTCGACCGCTCTGAGAGTGAATCTTGAATATTCACTCTGCGTTTCAATTGAATCACGGCGAACGCCAATCAATGTACGAAGCTTACCATTTAAATACGATCCAGATGCAGCAAACCATAGTCCTTGGGAATCAACGGTTGCATCTGCCTGATATACTTTCTGCCATTCAGCGACATTGGATACGCCGAGTGGGATTTTCGTGTTGGTGATTAGGTTGGGTGCTCCACTTAATTCCTGCCCCTCAATGATTGCATTGAAATAGGCACTATCACCTTCTGTCCCGTTCATGACATTATATAAGAGTACATAATCTGAAAGAATATCATCTCTTAAGTAAAGATTTTCAGCATCACCCCAAGCACGAGCAAATAAACTCACTTGTTGTTCTTCAGAGCGACTGGCTTCTCGATGATCCAAATCAATCCCGAACAAGAATTGCTGTTTCCCAGGAATGAAGTCCATCTCTTCATTATAATTGAAAGTGATTCTAGCGGATTGATTCGTATCCTTATTACTCGACTTCTTCCATTGTCTCTTAATAAAAGGTTCTAACATTTCAACTGCGGAAGAAGAGATTGATGGCATAGCGGCATCGCGTACCCCATCATCATCAATATCAACAAATTCACTCTCCTCATCTAAATAATCTTCATCTTCAAGTACTGCGTCTAACTTCAAAATCAGTCCTGGTTGAATATAATCTTTCCACATCCATGAATAGTCTAGTGATTCATGTAATTCGTATTTAAAGAAATCGGCAATCTTACTAGTGGCATCCCAAAATTCATTATCACTATCGGGATCACCGACTTCGTTTACCAGTATATCATAAACTTTTTTTGCAATGGCTCGTTTCTGTAGCTCAACTTCATCTGGATCATTTCCATCTACCTTATTATCAAATACATTAGTAGCCAATCCACTGATCTCCACACCAGGCAGAGTATTCATATCACGGATTTGACCATTTAATCCAGCAATCAACCAAGTAGGAATCGAATCGTAAATTAATTTTTCGCCGTCTTCAGTTAAAGCAAAGTCTTCTGATGTAATGTCAAAAAATATACCATTTTCTGGATCAATGGGGATAGGGTTATCGATAAAATTATTATAAAAAGAATTTTCAAAATCTAAAGTTTCGTAAAGCTCCCCGGTGCGTGCTTCTTTTTCTGCGAAATCTTCTGGAGTGGCGTAGTCTTGAAGCTGTGTTCGATATGTTGAGACATCTACAAAGCGATCCAAATTGAACAATTCACTGATTGCCTTACCTGCAGGTGCGGATTGCTCACCGTCCGTTAAGACATTATAAAAAATATCACCTAATGCCTGACCACCACCTGATGGAACATTACCCCAAGCGTATCCATAATCACTTCCATAATTAGGGTGGCTTTGTTTTAAGAAATCTTGGACTCGTCCACCAAATTTTCCTAATTCATAAAATTTTTCTAATTGCGTTTCTGCATCAGAGATATCGAGGAAGTTATCGACAAAATAATCAATCATTTCATCGTTAGTGATAGCATTATCGTTATTACTATCTGCATTGACGTCGCCAAATGCCTGAAGGTTAACATTTCCTGTCCAATTAGCTGCTACTGCTGTTTTTAAATCCGCGCGAATAGTTTCAATACCCTTAGTTTCAATTGTATCTAAGATAAGATGGGCGTAATTTGCATTAGTTAAATCAACCAACACACTTTCGTAGGGAGATTGGATACCCTCATTAATAGGATTCGCATTATATTCATTAAGTGACCGAAGTGTAGGAAAGCGAACGGTAGTACCATAACCTGATGAAAAATTAAGTTGGTTAGCTGACCATCCAGAAGACAGTTGATTGTCCACAAGGTCTTCAAAAGCAAGTGCGACTTTCACGCTAAAATTATCGGAAAAAGAATGCTCTAGATCAGCTAAGACATAATCAAAACTTTTTCTAGAGTACGAATCTGGACCGAATCCAGTTCCTGAGTTTGAGTAATCAATCCCCCTAAAGAGATTTCGAATATCTTCCCGACTATCAATATAATCAGGAACTAAAGGACCACCGGAAGGTGTGATTCCCCAAATATTAGGATTATTGGATCGTGTCATCAACCCACCGTAAGCGTAATCAGAATCATTGTAGATGCCGTCTTGATTGATGTCAGCATCCACTCCTAGTGAATTTTCAATTGGCTCACTACCTCTATCGATAATGCCATCTCCTGGAGCTAACACATAATTGGTTTCCCCTGGATCCCATATACCATTTCCATTCGTAGCCGCTGAACTACCATCGGCTTGAGCATCAATCACCCAAACATCGCTGGTATCATAGCGACCATTACCATTCCAATCTGTATAATTGCGCTCTACTCTATTATCATTATTTACGTCTATAAAGCCATATATCCCATTCAGTTCCCCTTCTGGGTCTGCATATATTGAATCGTAATTTTGCCCATCAAATTGATTCACATTTGAATAATTAATAATTTCTTGTAAAAACTCATCACTGATTAAGTCAGCTAATTTGGGATCAGCGACTATTCCATTAGGAAGCCCTGTAGGGCTTGACCCTACTTTGAAGGTACCACCAATCAAAGAACGTTCAGAAACTCCGGTTTCCAAATGTAATCTAAGCCGAGTTTTCGGGCTGATGTTATGCATCAACTCAAGGGTACCACCGGTGAATGATTGATATTTATAATTGGCATCAAACTCTCTGTGCTTATCCACAAACATAAAACGAGCTGCCGTATTATCTCCTAACACGCTATTTACGTCGTAGCTAAATTTATGCCAATCCTTGTCACCGATTTCAATAGCCACACTTGCTTTGTCTTTATTGAGATTAGCCGTTTTAGAAATTACGTTCACCTTACCTCCGGGATCTGCTTGCCCATAGATCAAACTATTCGCACCGCGAATAATATCAGAACGTCCTACGTTGTACCAATCTAAGGGCGAATATCTAGGCATGAATTCATACAACTGATTCTTAGTTAATAATCCTCTGAAACGAATTTCTTGATTATTATAAACATTCCCTTCTGCTTCGATACTAGGCACGAAATTACCCAAGTCTTCCAAGGTTTTCATTTTAAAATCCTCAATCATTTCCGCATTCACAGTGGAAATGGTCATGGGGATATTTTTCGTCAATTCATTAGTACGAGTACCCGCTAATGTATTCGCAGAATAGTAACCTTTGTCATCGTCATCCGTGACCACAAAATCGGGTAAAATATAAAATTCTTCTTCGCCATTTTCATTTCCTTGGAGAAGGAGAGAACTGACAAAACATAATGATAAAACAATATAGGGGTAGGCTTTAAGATGCATAGGATAGTTGAGTAGTAAAAAAATCAGAATAACCCATTATACGAAGTATGAATTCGTTAATCAACAGTTCAAAATGACTCTTTAATTACATTTTATGAAACTAGATCACTAATATGCAAGCGTCGAAAAAAAAGCCCAATAAGCACTAATGGCTTATTGGACTGAAAATTAAAAAAATAAGATTTTAGGAATAATTTATTTAGAAGCTAAAAATTCTTCTAAAGTAATTCCTCCATCTTTATTTTTATCGTGGTATTTGAAGAATTTTTGACTTTCATCTTCTGATTTACCCCACTTAGCCCTTACTGCTACGTACTCATCAAGAGAAATGACACCGTCAGAGTTTTGATCAAATGATTTTTTGAACCGTTTGATTTTAGCATCATTTGCAAAGAGTCCCATGGGGGCTAAAAAAGAAATAATGAGAATGGATAATAATATATTTTTCATGATTAATAATTGAATAGGTTGGGCTAAAATTGTATTTAATGCTGTTAGGCTTATGATTAATTACAATAAAATTTAAGATGAATATCAAAGATAATGAAACGATAATGCACAGTGCATTTTGAACCGTGGAATCGTCACAACATACATTGAATCATTTTGTAGAATATCAAGCTCTTGCTTATCGGGAATTAGAGATACTGACTTAATTTCTTTAGGAAATTGGAAAGCAATGGTAATGTTTTCTAAGGATACGCTATCTTCAATAACTGAAGTTATGCCTCTACGAATAGGTGTACTGTAAAGCACATGAAGCACGTAGCGTTTTTCATTGGCTTGATGAAGTAAATTAATTCGAGCTGCACTCGGTAAATCGACCTCAATTATTGGATTTTTGTAGATTAAATCTAAACAATTCTTGAACAGATCTCGATGGATTCGCGCACCATGTTTATGATACATTGCATCCAATTCATGAGCAATGAAGATACACTTATCTTTTTTTACGATGGCGGGATGTTGTGCCTTAGTGTCCTTAAAGGGTGTTTTTTGATGGGAACAATAATGCTCCGAGGTACGGTTAAAATACGGTTCGAAAATATCAGCTAGCACTTCTACTTCTGATATGGGTTTTACCTGAATGGCCGCATCATAATTCAAAAATGGCGTTTTAACAAAAATCGGATACAAGGTATCTTTAATCAAAGTGTAATCACAATCAAAACTAGAATCGCTTAAATATGCGACACCGAACTCTTCGGAAACTTTATCTTCAGTGAAATTCAAAAGACTTTTAGCTAGAGTGATCACTGACCCACCCGACTTTATGAAACTCTTAACCTTATGTATTTCCTCAGAAGATAGTAGCGTTTTGCTGGGGAAAATAAGTACCGAATATTCGCTAAAGTCTTTGCTAAAATTAGCCACATCAAAATCGATTTGATTTTCTAAAAGTATTTTAGATAAACCTTCATCAGACTCTTGGTCAAAAGATCGCCAAAGTGCCAGCTTAGATATTGGCTTTCCTCCGATTCCATACGCTTCAACTTGCTCAGCATAATTATAAGCATAAGCAATATTTTCATAGGTACTGCTATCAATTATCCCATTGGGGTGGAGTTGGTCACCAAAATTACAATTGGCTCCTGAGGCAATCATTGCTGCTGCTTCATATTTTAAAGCATCGGGATGCTTAAATCCTCCAAACTCACCCCAGTCTGTATGAAATTTTCCACTCATGGCCGTTATGGGAAAACCTGCATTAAGAAAAAATTTAGCCTGCATGGGAAGCTTGTCATACCCGCCCCAAGTCGTCGGCAAATCTTCAAGGTCTTGAATAGTGTTATTTTCGTACATTCGGTGACGAAAATTCGCCCCACTATCGATTGCAGTTGTACCATTAAAAAATACTTCTGCCTTGGGTATCTTTTCATGAATCAAAGTACTTAAGGTGCTACAATGTCGTTTCATCTGTGAGGCATTGAAGGCTTCCACAGTAGCTAGATCCCCCATATCTAGACCTAAAGATATCATGGATTTTTTACATTTCTCGCAATAGCAAAGCCGGTGCACTTGGTAGATATCAAACCAAAATCCATCTACTGAATAGGTATCACATAATTCTTTAATTTGGGAATGGATTAAATCATGATACGCAGTATTCAAACACATGAATTTCCAATAAAAATGAGGTAATTTTTGAGTCTTTTGCTTTTGCTTTTGCTCTTCCTCTGATAAAGCACCGTGAACAATGAAAGAACCATCTTTATTTTTCACACACCATTCAGGATGATCTTCGGCATCATTTGAAGACCAACCTACAGTAAAATAAATAAATGTTTTGATGCCTATTTCTTTACAGGCTGCAATCTGAGCACCTAGTAAATCAAACTTTAAATTCGGATGGATTCTACCAATCTTGGTGGGATAATAACTCCAACTATGATGACACTTCGCAAAAAGATTAATCGAAGTCACTTTGGCCTCTATCAAATACTTTTGAAATACTTTCTTATCAAAACTTTCGCCTATATTTTCAATATACTCCGAACAGTGAAAATCTAGATGGATTTGCCGTTTCAAAGTCATTTAATATTTAGATGCATTAATTTAAAAAATAAAAAAAGTGGAGAAGGCAACCCTTCTCCACTTTAGAAAATTTATATAACTTACTGTTACTTTCTTTTACGAATTGCTACGAAGAGAAAAGAAGCAAATCCGATTAGAAGAGCGTAGGTAGATGGCTCAGGTACTGTTGATAAAGCTATATTATCCACTGCTATCCAGTTTCCAGTTGCACCACTAGATGCGTCTGTTCCCCAAACTCCTCCGCCATTCATAGTTTTCATTTGGAAGCCTGTAATTGATGTTAGACCAGTACCTGAAGATAATTCTGTCCATGTTAGAGAATCTGTACTGTCACCATCATTGTTAACACCTAGGGAAGATCTCGCTGACCATGCACCTGTGGACAAATCACCATTTATTTGAAGTGTTAAATCCTTATTATCATTTGAACCATTAAAGTTGTAAGAATTATTAAGTCCAATACCTGAAGTAGTTCCTCCAAATGCACCGACTGCGGTGCCTCCTTTTTGACTGTATGCTTGTGCAAAATTTCCAGATCCTGCTTTAAGAGCGATAGCCGCAAAATTACCTTCACCGTTTTCTAAACCAAATAGTATACCCATATTAGCAGTCTTTGGGTCATTTAATTGCCATGTATCCAAAACTACTGTGAAGGCAAATGTATCTCCAGTGATAGCATTATCTAATGTGAATCGCCTAGTGACATCTCCAGTATCAATTTGAGGTTCACCGGCACCATTATTAAAAAGGCCTTTATAATTGGATGTATATCCGATATTCAAACTTCCTGAGGTATTAGAGCCCGCTGTTTGAGTAGACGCACCGCCGAAATTCCATGCACCAGTCGCATCACCAAGGGCACTTGTAGCATTTAAATTAGTTCCATTCGCATCATTAAAGCCAATTTCTAAATTTACGGCAAAGATGTTTCCAACAAGAAATAAAGAAACAATCGTAAGATTTAATAAGTTTTTCATAGGGTATAGGTTATAGGGTAAAGATAATTAACTTTCAAATCTTACCAAATTGTTAAAGCATCAACAATTAATACTAATGAATCAAAATATACCCAAAATGAAACTTCTTTTGCTATTTTGCTTGCTTAATAAGTTCAATTTATTAAATTAAAAATTATTAATTATTATTAATGAAACTTTTAGGCTTATATAATTAAGTAACCGATTTTCATAAAATAAGTATAAAATTATTAGATGCTAAAACCCAAACATATATTACTCTTACTGGAATGGTATGATTACCGAATTCATAAAGGCGTGGCACAAATGGCTCGCAAATATGGGTGGCAATTAAATTGCCCAAAGAATCAAAACAACATATCTTCTAAGTCAGGAATTTTGAAAGATTGGGATGGAGACGGCTGTATCGCCATGATTGAGTGTGATGAAACCTTTGAATACCTTAGAGGTAAACAAATTCCTTTAATTGATATGGGGCTTAGGGATCACCAAATACCGATTCCTCGTATGATTACGGATAATGAAAAGATTGGAAAACTTGCGGCCGAACACCTTCGTGAATTTGGACACAAGGAAATTTTCGTAATCGATCACGGTAAAAACATGATGTTTAAAGAGCGATTGAAATCACTCCAGAAACATTCTCGGATTAATAACTGCAAGGTAACTATTTTAAAATCTGCATCCGAGATTCAGAATGAGATTCTTCACGAATTAGAAGCAATTTTAGAAGAAAGAGGGCAAAAACTTAGAGAATCTTCATTAAGTTTTTTTGCTTATAACGATGCCATTGCGGCTGATTTGATTTCTCTTTGCTTAAGAAATGATATTCGCATTCCCGAAAACATAGCGATCCTTGGGGTGGATAATGATGATTTAATCATAAGTAGTCTCATCCTAGGACTGAGCAGTGTGGATAGTGATCAAGAAGGATTAGGCCGGTCTTCTGCTAAATTGATGCATAATTTATTAAGTACTGGTGAAGTACAAACAAATGAAGAAATTTTTAGGCATCCTCCAAAAGGAGTGGTCACACGCAGAAGCACTGATTGTTATGCGGTGAGAAATCCCCTAGTTTCAAACGCATTGCATTGGATTCAAAATAATTTTTATAAAGGGATACAAGCGACCGATGTTGCTTCAGCGATGAATGTCACTCAACAGGGTTTGCAAAAAGCATTTGCCGTAAATTATATCCGAAGTCCAGGCAATGAAATCAGACATCAGCGATTGGAAGCGGTTGCCTTCTTATTGAAAACGACAAATGCAAATTTAGATACCATCGCAAAAAACTGCGGCTTCTATTCAGTCAATTCTTTGATTAATAGCTTTCGCAAAAAATACGATACGACTCCAGGGAAATTCAGAGAGTTACACAAAAAAGAAAACAACTGATTTAATCGTCAATTTCGACTTTGTAGAATTTCGATAGAGAATCTAAGTGATTTTCGGACCATGTATTCAATGTCGTATTATCTCCTTGGATAGCTTCTTCCAGGACATCCCATTGATTCAAGCTGAGGTCACTCGTGGCTAATATTCGATACAGTTTTTCTGCACTACCCAACCACTGTATTTGATTATCTGCTTGTTGATGATTGAAACCATAATGCCTAAATAGAGAATATGGATTATTTGGATTTGTCCCACTTCTGAATTCAATTAAATTGCTGAGACCATCATTATCAGCATCTGCATTTGGCAAACTATCTAAGTTGCTGAAATTACTTTGCTCCCATGCGTCCAGCATGCCATCGGAATCGGTATCTTCTGGATTCACTAAATCGGAAAGTTTAGAAAGTGAAATATCATCGACGTAAAAATTCACTCCCGCATCCACTCCAGCGATATAGATAAAGTCCATGTAATCTTGGTAAACAAACTGGCCTGATAAATCGACCCAAGTTTGCCCCTCAACACCATCCTGGTATTCAGTAATTGAATTATAAACAACAGGATCCGTAGATTCTTTTATGGTGAGAGCTAGATTGGCACTTGATGCATCTAAATAAACCTTTGATGAAAATTGATACGTCGACCCTACTTGCAAGGTATCCGTCGCACCAGAACCCGATAATATAAACCTTAATCCATGCCAAGATAAGGGAGTCCCTGCAGAATCTCGCTGAACTCTAAGTGAATTATTTCCTGCATACGCTTGGCTATTTGAACTAGCCAAATTCACCGCACCAAATGGAATTAGACCACTATCAATGCTTCCTGATTCAAAGCCTGAATTATCAATGAGACTTGGGCCTAATTGAATACTGCCGACTGAAATCTGTATAGAGTCTTGGATTATATTATTCCCTTGTGCGATAATGGACAAAATATGGACTCCCTCTGATGCGTCATACCAATTTGTTTGGAATGGTGGCACTGAATCTATTTTGTATAAATTTCCGTTTATATAAAATTCAACATTATTAATTCCGCTAATCGATCCACTGGGATAAGCTGCATTTATTTCAATAGCTTCATTCAGGAAAAAAGTTTCATTGTCATATGGTTTTATAATTTTGAATTCACCATCCCCTTCGGTTAAATCACCCTCTGAATAAGATAAATAATACGGTTCTTGATCTGAATTAACTGTGATTGTTTTAGCGTAAGTAGTACCATCAATAATCACATCATAGTCTCCCGCAAATACGGCTAATTCAACATTACCACTTTCGTCGGTTTCAACAAGTGAGTCTGTCCACCATTCGTCATAAACTAGCTCACGATAACGTGTCACTTGATCTGTCTCTATCCAATTGGTAGGATCATCATCTGCAGTGGCGGCTTTGTCATTCTTATCATAGCCTTCGTATTGCCAAGGTGCTCGATAATCTCTCCAGTGACAACCTGACCAAAAACCCCACATAAGAACCCCTTCAACCGCAGGATGCTCAAAAGCAGCCCTGTATACATTTTCAAGTTGATTTGCTTTTGCAGATTCAGAACTACTTATTGAACCGATATCTAGCTCAGTGATTTTAATAGGGACACCTAAATCATCTAAGATATTGAAACAATCTGTTAAGTGCTGTTTTGAGCGAGCGGTATTTCCAAAGTGACCTTGAACACCGATACCGTCGACAGGCACTCCATGATTATCCCTTAAATCAATCAATAAATTCTTAAAACTAGTCGCATTCCCAGTTCCAGATTGAGTGATGATATTATAATCATTATGATAAAGCTTTATATCAGGATTTGCATCAATTGCGGCTTGAGCAAATTCGGCTAAAATGGACTGGCCTGCTGGTGAATGTGAACCAACATTCCAACTGGTTTGCCCATCAAATTGTCGTCGATAATGATCGTAATTCCATAGCTCATTATTGAAATCCCATTCATCAATCTTTCCGGCATAGTGACCAACAACCGTTTCAATACGGTTAATGATCGCAGCCTTAGCTTGTAGTTTTTCTGCTTCACTACCTTCCATAAGATCCTCAATCCATTGAGGGTCATGCATATTTTCTTCAGAGAGTGGGTTTTTTAATTGTTTCTTGCCCCATAGTAAAGCGTGTCCTCGCACGGAAATTCCGTTTGCAGTATGCCAATCATACCATCGATCTGCTCGTGTAAAATCGACTCCATTAGTGCCCATGGAATACCATTTCATTGCATTACCTGCTACAGAATAATTAAAATTATCTAAGAACACCTGTCTGTATTCTTCGATCCATCCTAGCTGAGTACTGTTTGCTTCGAAGCCACTAATTCTCACAGGATATGGCTTAGTATCTGTAGGATTTAAATTACCTTCCTCAACGGTTTGAGATCCAAAAACAAAGGCGTGCTTTTTCATGGAAATCCGTACCTCTTTATTGGGCGTCCCTGTAGAAATGTAAACTTTACGCATACGGTGACTCAGATCATCGGTAAAATCGATTACCACAGATTCATTCTCGATCAAAGAATTCGTACTTGAATAAGCTTTGGCGGAAATTGTGAAACTACCAGGAATTGGCAACCATGCTTCCCCATTACTATACATATAATATGGGCTGCCTGCATTAGTTGAAGAAACCTTTCGATCGTTTATAAAAAATTCTACATTAGCAATCTGCCCACTATTGTTAGTGTATTTGATATTGAGTGCACGCTCCCCTATCGCATTTAAATCGATATCGGTTTGGTAATTATTAAGCGTATTAATTATTGAATTTGTATCGGAATTAACCAAATCAATATTAGCCCAAAGCCCAGTTGATACAACTAATGATGTGATTATTAAATAAATATATTTCATATTATTTAGGACTTTTTTGGGAGTATGATTTTTGAGAGTATTTCCAGGAAGTTATCCCTTATTATTTAGGTCAGATAATACTTGGTCATATTGCTTAACACCGAGTTTATAGTAAAATAAAGTCACTAAACACGCAAGGGAAAATAACCCTGGAATAATGTTATAGAGCCATTTAATACCACTAATTGCGGACTCACTTAATTCAGTATTTGCTTCATAACCGGTAAACGCAAGAACTTGAAGTGCAAAGAAACCAGCGAATGACATGGCTAGTTTTTGCATAAAGCTAAAGAAGGATAAAGGAATTCCTTCGGAACGAATCCCTGTTTTCCAATGACCATACTCAATCGTATCAGGCACCATTCCCCATTGGCAAATAGAGCAAAACATCATGCAAGAAGAGCCAATCATGGAAAGGCCAATGAATAAGGTATAGGCTTCAGAGGTTGGAACTGGAATAAAGTGACGAATAATATTAACCGCAAAAACAATAAGACTACCTATAATGAAGACATTTTTCTTCCCTAAACGAGCGGTTAAAATAGGGGTTAAAAACACACCGATAATATTGGCAGGTAACATCCATTGAAAGAAGATCGTCTGCAAAGACTCTATACCTACGACATATTTAAAATAGTAAAACGACACTGCATTTTGAATAACCCAAATAGCCGTATTGAAAAACATAGAAGCAGAAAGAATCAAGAGTGCATCATTCCCGAATACAATCTTAGGTAAGTCTTTTAATTCATATTTCTGAACTGGCTCATTCACACGTTCCTTAGTTGTAAGTGCAGTATAAAATAAAATTGCAGTTGAAATAATACCAAAGATTAAAGCGACATTAAACCAGCCTTCCGCTTCATCCTTAAATTGCGGGCCATTAAGTGTGAGTAATTCAATGCCAATAAACTCAATAACAATAGGTTGGCTATTAACAAAAGGCGTTACATAGGACCCAACGATTGTAATCACAACAACGACAGCGAAGAACATTCGCATAGTTGAAATTTTCGCACGCTCTTGCTGATCTTGAGTGATTAAAGTACCAACTGCACTGTAAGACAAGCCCACGGCCGTGAATATCATCCCATGTAGGATGTAGGTAAAATAACAATAAGCCACTCGCATAGAATCCGATATTTCTGGAACACTAAAACAAGCTAAGAGAATTAAATTGAGTGGAATAGCACCCCAGAAAATATAAGGCTTGTAGGTCCCCCACTTGTTCCGACTTCGATCAGCGAGATATCCCATTAATGGGTCATTGATAGCATCCCATGCTCTAGCGATAAGGAAAATAAAACTAGCATGCCAAGGACTGATTCCAAAAACATCCGTATAGAAGTAAGCAAGGAAAAATCCGAGCAATTGAAAATTTAGATTGATTCCAAAGTCGCCAATACTGAAGTTGAAAATTTCAGTCTTTTTAAGAGGTTTTAGAGGTTTCATATTGATTTGTGAGGTACTTCTAAAACGGTCAAGCGGTTACGCCTTGCATTTGTTCTGGAGAAGCTTCTTTTTCTTTTGCCCAACGCATAGAATTTGCTTCGAGCCATAAAATATTTGTCACAATTCTTGGATAATAGAGACTGCCAATTGGTTTACCTGAAGCAAACTGATCTGAGCAAGCTTGGTCTTTTGAGCCATTCACTTCCCATTCTACGTGGGCACTATCTGCTTCAGCTTCGCCTCCATAATTCATTCCCAAGATCTCATGGATGACAAATTGGTTTAAGCAGATTTTACTCATCCAAGAATTATCGGCACTACTTGATAATTTCCAGCCGCCATCTGCATAAATACATACTCCTGGTTTTAAAATATAATTCACGTGTTTCTTTAAGGCTGAGATGTATCCGCCAAATTCACCATCCACTTGCACACTTTCTTTTAATCCCATTTTATATGGATAAATCAATGCTTCAACAGCAGGGATGATCGCACTTTCATTTTCGTTTTCCAGAACTGCTGGAATAAATCCTAAACTTTCATTGAAAGCATTTTCTAATGTATTCGCACATAATACGGCAGCCGCATGAGCTGAATTAGCTAATGCTTCATTCTTCAAAAGTTTAAACATACTTTCTAGTGCTAAGTATGAAGCCCAACATTTACCGCCTAAGTAGACATTTTTACGAGCCTGACCAAGCGAATGGTCTAAAGAGTCATAAGTCGTAATTTCACCACCGCCGATGGTTCGAGAACTATCATAGCCCATCAATCCATCTCTTTGCGCAGGGTTTGGATGGTCTCTATTTTGCAAACTCTCAAAACAGCGTTCGAGTAGACTCGCTTGCTGGTTCAAAAATTCCGTGTCTTGGGTATGAGTGACATAAAGTCCGGCACAAAGAATCCAATTTGTGAGCTCTTCATAGGTCATGTAAGAGAAACACTTTCGGTCGATTCCGGCACACTCATAACAAGAGTATTGATTCGGACTGAAGTGATTCCCCACTCCCATGTCGTGAGTGAATGAAACACCTCCTTTGTGAAGTGTTTCAGGATCTTCGGGTGCGAATACTTCATCTTCGTAAGAATAATGAGAGACAAAATGTTCAAGCACATTTCGCACAGTCCAAGGGTTTAAATTTAATTCGAAGAAGGCCATGTCAATCGTCAGATCGAGCGTATTGATCATCAAATATTCACCTTCATTGACTAGCCATAAGGACTTACCATTTTCCACCAACCATTCGGTTGATCCGTAGTAACTACGAGTGGCGTGTGCGATTAAAAATTGCTGATCATCACTTAAATTATAAGTACCTAATTCCTTATCGGATTGAATCGCACTATCTGCATAAGCATCATAGTGCTCAAGAGCATAAGAAAAAACAGATTCAATTGAATTAAAGTATTGTGTGTACCAGTAGGCTGTTGAGCGATTAAAGGTGACATTACCTTCGATGAAATAACCTAAGGCAAAGCGTACGGTCTTCTCTGTCTTCGCAGGCACAGCAAACGATAGTCCGCCAATCGGACCTAATAGAAAATTAGGTGTCTTGTGAGTCCCCGCCAAGGCTTGTTCTATGCCAAAATCGATAAATTCAGAAACAGATGCATCGTCTGAAGCAAAGCCCATTTGATTTCGAGTAATCATTCCTTTTAATCCACCTTCTCGAGAGGACAAAGGAGTCCAAGGTGTACTCCCCTGTATTGCGAAGAAGCCTTCCCAATTCTCATTACTATCATTGCGGATAGTTATTTCCATGAAACTGGCAGGGCAAGATGCTTTCTTCAAAGCTGCCTTATCTGCAGTTGCTGGATCAGGGATAGGAAAAAATGGTGTTCTTATTTTGAAATCGATCCCAGGTGCGAGAAATTGATCTGTCGCCCATTGGTAATTTCTTTGGATTTCACCTTCCTTAAATTCAACTGTCTTAGCTTCTTTTTGAGAATCATCTTGGCTGAAACGCTCTGCGTCATTGACCAAATTTTCATAAAAAGGAAAGAGCTTAGTCAAACCAGATTCAGAGCGATAACCGACAAAGATAGATTGATCGGCAGGGCTTCCTTTTTCGAGGGCCATTCCTCCGTTAGCACCAAACATACCAAGGGTAAAAGATGCATGAGAACCCATCGGAGAATGATGTGCGTGAAAAGAATTAGTGGACCTCATAAATACAAATTTGAATGGATATTTTTATAAAGAAATTAAATTGTCAGCAAGCTTAGAAATAAAAGGGGGCGGACATGAATCCGCCCTCTTTTTAAGTTTAAGATTAAGTTTAATAATTATTGAACTGTGGGATCTTCGTCGTCTGAGTCTGTTCCATTACCTACACCATCATTATCCCAATCATATTGGTTTGCGCTGTCGGTTGGGAATTGATCTGCATCGTCATAGATTCCGTCTCCGTCGCTATCCGCAAGGCTTGTTGGTGCTTCTGGAACAGGTACTGCATTTTCACTACTATCCTTGATCGTAATTGAATCAATCAAGACATAGTCACCAATGGATGTATTTTCATCACCCCATGCATCACCGCTTGGTGTTTTGTGAGTGATTTGAATATTATCAATTTTGGTGAATCCAGATCCTACGGTTAAATTATTCCAAGTGGATGAATCATTCTTCTTATAGCGACTGTACCAGTAACCTGTATCGGTATCTACGACAATTTGTAGAGTAAGCCCTGCACTATCTGCTTGATCCGCATCGTTTAACTTAGAGCGAACATTTCCTGTAGATAAGACGACTGCATCGGCTGAATACCATGATTGCCCTTCAACCATAACATCGTCATCAGAAGTTACCCATAGATTGATCGCTGCCCCTTGTCGGTCGGTGGATGTTGCACCGTTCTTAAGAATCATACGCCAGCCTTTTTGAAATTGGCTAGTGTTGGAGGAATCCCATGAACGACTAAGGTCATAGCCTGAGATTACGGTTTCAAAGACAGCAATTCCTGAAGTGATATCACTGACAAGTACTTTTGTTCTAAACTTAGAGCCAGTATTTGCATCAGCCCAATTAGCAGAGACATTTGCACTTGTGTCTGGGTCGATATAGCTTCCTGGATAACCCCAACCAAGCGCTCCGTTGATGACTTGTACATCATTATTCGCTCCAGTCCATGAGTCAACAAGTGTTCCAGCATCCGCACCATCTGTAGTCGGCGCATAGCTGCCACTATCTAGTGTATCTCTAATTTGAGTACCATCTGCGTCGTTAAACTGATTGTTTACATAAACTCCTGTAGGCGTCACTCCATTGAATGGATCATCTGGGTGGCTATCGGCAAAGTCGGGCTCGCCATCGCCATCGGCGTCTTGAGCAAGCACTAGGTCATTAGCTGCATTTTGTGTGACTAATTCTATTGCGGCCCCGTCTGTATCATTGGCATCGAGCCTAAAGATAACACCTTTATTGGATAAACTATTGATATCGTACTGGCTATCATTGTCCCATGAGCGACTTAGGTTATAATCAGCAATATCAACAATAAGGGTTACTGGCGTATTAGTAATAGGTGCCTCTAAGACATATTTACGATACGGGCTATCATTCACAGCTGTCCACTTATAGTGCTCTGTATAGCCGATGTTAAGATTTCCGCTTTGTAATCGAGGACCTCCAAAATTCCATGTGCCGGATACACTACCAGTATTTGCGGCTTCACCTTGGAAGTTTGAACCTTGATTTTGTAAGAGCCAATATCCGTTCGGTGTTTCATCAAAGTTAAATGAAATCAAGCTATCTTGAGTGCTTGAATTGGTTAAGATAATAGAATTCACTTTTGCGTAATCACTCGCGGTACCACCAGCTGTAACGGTACCCCAAGATCCATATTCAGGATTTAATGCCCCAAAAACAAGGTTGGAAATTGATTGTAAGCCGGTACCGTCTGCCACAAGTGCCACCCATGTTGATCCGTTATCTGTTGAGTATGCAGATGTCCAAGAACCCTCTGCGTCCATTGAAGCCTCAATCTTCAACTGAATACTACCCGATTGACTGGAGGATGATTCAAGTGCAGATGAAACTTCTGTTCCACCTAAGACTGAAGTATCCCCGCCTGTAAATTTACCAGAAACAGCGATGCTGTTATTACTATCATCTGATGTATCTTGAGTAATTCTTAAATAATTGATCTTAATATAATCACCCACAAGCGGAGCATTCCCAGAATCTCTAACACCATTTTCATTGGTATCTGTATATGATTCACCTGGGATAGCAGTGAAGACCGCTTCACTATTTTTATTAAGGCTAGTGAAAGTCACATCCGCATCCATCCAGAGAACCACATTTCTTTCTGCATTTGCACTGGCTACAGTAATTGTATTTTCACCAAGTGCTAAAGCAACTGGATCGGATTGAGCAAGGTTACCACCATTTGCATCACTGGTAATGATTCTATAGTTTGCACCACCCTCTGGGATATTGCTCACGTCAATTACGATATTTTGCTCACCGGTAGAGGATGCACCTGAAGCGGTCATAGTGAGTCGATAAAATTTAGCATCTGCATCGGATAACGTTGCGACGATTGGATTAGATGGATTACTAACGGATGTCCAAGTTTGTAAATCTTCAGAGAATTCTAAATTGACATCGCTACCAGTCCAGGTGAATTCCATGGTACTTCCGTTTGAACCTACTCCTGCACTCATCGATGCATCTTGAGGAAGTTCGACAATCACTGGCTCTGCCACAGCATAGGCATAAGGATATGTAACATCTCCGCTATCAGAGAACAAATTACTACTGGATGCCGATTGACTTGCCACACCTGCATTGAACATGCCGTCCTCATTTGCATCCACATATTCTTCAGGCGAACTACCATCCAATGTTTCATCACCCCAGAAATATAAGGTGTCGTCCGTAGTATCTTCTGCGGTGCCGTTGTCATTGATTGGAGTTTTTACACCGATTTGGATAGAGGCGATATCGGTTAATCCAGTTCCTGAAAGTTCCATATCTTTCCATATGTCAGAGCTGGTGCTTTTTGCATGGGTTGTCCATTGTCCAGTATCTGCATTCACCCTAATTTGAAGGTCAATTTTTCCTTCACTTGAAAGGCCAAAAGCTTGCTGGAAACCACTACCTGAAGTTGTTCCAGCACCTGCCCAAGTGTTTGACTGAGCTTTTATTTGGTATCCGGTATTACCTACATGCGAATAAAAATTAAGAGCGGCACCCGAGTTATCTGATTTCCTAAGGATAATTTGCATACCTTTTCCAGAAACTAAATGATCAGCGTCTTTCCATGAACCTGAAAGATCCGCCGCATCGATTCGAGTTTCAAAGATATAACGTCCTGTTTCGATTGCTTGGTTGTTCGCTTGATTTGGATCTGCATCAATGACAAAGGTTCTGTATACAGTTGAAGAGTCGTTATTAGTTCCATTGATACCAGACCAACGATTTAAACCACTGTAACCAATATTTAGGTTACCTTCACCATCAGTTTGTGGCCCACCGAATTCCCAAGTACCGGTATAGTTCAAAGCACTAAACACTGATAAATCGGTTAAGTTCGTGCCCGCAACATCATCAAAGTCTAATTGAAGGACTGAATTAGGAACAATTCCATTGTCTGTGAATAAATTAATGGCGGCACCGGCATTGGAACTGTTTTGAACTGAGACTTGCAAGCCTTTACCATCAAAACTTCCAATGGTGTTTGTGTCATCCCAAGTTTTTGCAAGATCGTATTCTGAGATAACGACCTCAAAGACTGCGATTTGAGTATCTGTCGATGTTAAAGTATTATCGAAAGTGAATGTTCTAAAAGAACCCTCAAAATTGTTCACCCATTGATTTTCTCCTGTGTAACCAACATTAAGATTGCCATTCCCATCCGTCAAATGCCCAGCGTTACTGAAAGTACCAGTGATGCTGCCAGATGTCGCAACTAATGTGACATCAGACTCATCAATATCTGGGGTTGCAGTATTATCATTTGGAGCTGCTATATTCGTACCCGCAGCATCCTCAAATTCAATGGCCAATAAAGGTGATACGTAATCTGCATCAAAACTAGCGGATGATTTTACAAAATTTGAACCAGTAAGCACTCTCACTGAGTCGACCTTAATGTAATCACCTGTATTTGGCGAAACAATTGAGGAATCTCCCCATGCTTCAGCAGAATCTGTTTTAACATTAAGCATGAAACGATTAAAATCTGTCATACCTTGCCCATCAGTAACCAGTGCGACCCAGTCGCCAGAACCTACTTTAAAGCGTGATACCCAATCACCTGAATTTAAGTCAGCGGCCACTTGTAAGGTCACAGGATCTGAGTTAATTTGATCGCTATCTCCGATAAGGGAAGAAATCGCTGTACCAGTCAAATTGGCATCATTATTAGTTCCCCAATTAGTCCCGTTAATAGAAATATCGGCAGAACTTTGAGCGACTAGTTCGGTAAGAGATATTGAATCAATCTCTAAGTAATCACTTGCTACGCCATCTGTGGTATCACTACCCCATGAAAAATTGCTGTAAGATGTCTGAATATTGATATTGGTAATATCGGATAATCCTGCTCCATTTTGCGTGAGATTCACCCAATCTCCATCAGCACCCCATTTAGCTCGTGCTGTCCAAATTCCTCCGTTATCTAAATCCACTTCAATTTGAAAAGTAACGGGTGCTACTCCCATAATAAGCGTCGGATAAGATGATACATCTAATTCAACTTCACTGATAGCTGCATTGCCATTTGAGTCATCACTGTAAACATTAAGATTTGCTGTTTGTTGGGCTAAATTCCAAGCACTTCTCAAACCAATCTCACTCCCGTTACCCAGACTATCAACAAGGACAAATTTAACCTCTTTTGAGAAAGAAGCAAAACCGGATGGATTGTTCCAAGCGGAAGAAATATCATGTCCACTGATAACAACTTCAAACGTGTGCTTACCACTAGCAAGAGCGGAATCGAATGTGAAAGAATCTGTTGTATTGTTATTATTTACGTGGGTTGACTTATTGTTAGTGGTGTAACCAAGGTTTAAAGATCCATCGTCTATAAGTAGCGGAGAATCAGATGACCATGAGCCGTTAGTATCACCAGAATTTGAGGCGGATGTAACAGTACTTCCGGCAACCTCATCAAATAAAAATTCAACATTTGCATTTAAAAGCAAAGCAAATGATTGAAACAAAGCAATTGATGCTAAAAAGGGTAGGAATTTCATAATTAAATGTAATTAGTAAGGGTATATTAAGGTATTAGTATTTTTAAGAATAACTAATATAATATCATATAATATCATAAAATGAGACGTGCAACAATTGAGCTAATTAATCCATAAATCAAAGATTATGAAACTAATCAAAGTTCATTTAGATGCCAAAATCATGGGGATTCACTCTTCGTTCCTTGAGAGATCCCACTTTATCTTCTGAAATATGGTAATTAAATTGTGGAGCCTGTTGATCTAAATCTAAGGCTGACCGCCAGACCTTGAAGAATGGAATATTTTCCGAATCATTCAGATAATCATTCTGAGATTCCATCCAACTAAATAAGGCCGCATTTAATTCCGATTTTAAACTGATGTATTTTGAATCCTTTGCCAAATTATTCATTTCAAAAGGATCGTTTAAGGTATCATACAACTCTTCTTCTGGACTATCTTTATGTTTATCTGCACCAAATTTATAAAAATAATAACTGACTGCGTCGGTAATATCTAATTTTGCCAATCGCTCATTTGAATTGAAATTATAGATATAATTATATCGGCCATTATATATAGACCTTTGTGGAAAGATGTGACGATTTTGGATGCCCTGACTCTCACCTACTCCGTAAAGATAATCATGCTGTTCACTTGAATTCCCTTCGAGAATACCCACTAAGCTTTTCCCGTCTAAATTGAGATCTAATTCACTGTCTTGGTCATTGGCTAGATCAATCACCGTGGGGACAAAGTCAGCAAAGGAGCTTAAAGCATCAGTTCTACCCGGTTTAATCTTACCCGGCCAACGCACCATGAAGGCTACATTGAGACCGGATTTATAAACAGTAAATTTACCTCTAGCCATACCATGGTCATCCGCATAAAAAACAATGGTGTCATCTTTGATGCTATGCTTATCGACCAAATTAAGAATGGCATCGAACTCATTTTCTTTTTCTTCAATACTTGTGTAGTAACGACCGAAATAATTTCGGCTACCTAGGTTGTCATACTGATAAGGAGGCAATGAAACCTCTTCGGGTTTAAATTTACTTTGCTTAAAATAAGGTCCATGTGGGTATTCGCTAGCAACAATAAGACAAAATGGCCTTTCTCTTTCGCCTAAGTATTGGTCAACTGCTTCAATTGAAATACCTGGGCGTGGATATCCCTCTTTTTTAACGGGTTGTATCCATTGGGTCCACGGAAATTGATCGGCTGGCTTAAGGTGAGACTTTCCAACAAGCAATACGTCATAACCTAATTCTTTCAAATAGGCGGGCAATGTTTTCAGGCCTGGCCTAATTGCGGTGTGATTAATATAACAACCATTTTTCAGAGGATAGAGCCCGGTTAAAAGCATCGATCGACTGGGTGCGCAGATTGCCTGTCCGGTAAAAGCATTGTTAAATACCAATGATTCTTTACTGAAAGCATGAGTTACCTCAGTCGGCACTTTCTCATTACCATAAGTAGTGTGATCGGTAATACTTTGATCATCGGCTAAGAACATGATAATGTTTGGACGAGTTCCAGACATACTTGCAGGCTCGAGAGCTTTTGATTTAGATCCAAAAGAAAATGCTTGAGCGGTTAAAAATACACAAAACGCTTGTAATAAAAAACACCCACGAAAGAAACGAAATGATGGATTAGCCATAAGAGAGGTATAAGGAATTTTAGTTATCAATTTCAATTTTGTAGAATTTGGACACAGAATCTAAATGGTCTTCTGCCCAATTATTTAGAGTAGTATTATCACCTTGAATCATTTCAGCTAAAACCTGCCATTGGTTGAGGCTAAGATCCGTAGTGCCTAACACTCTGTATTCTTTTTCAGGGCTACCTAACCATTGTATTTGATTCGTTTCTCCTAGATGAGTGAAATCGTAATGTCGAAATAGTGAATATTGATTATTGGGATCCGTACTACTTCGGTATTCGAGAACATTACTTAGCCCATCGTTATCTGAATCCTCATTAGGCAAAATGTCTAAACTACCAAAATTACTTTGCTCCCATGCGTCCAACATGCCATCAGAATCGGTATCTTCTGGATTCACTGAAGGGATGACTTTGGAAAATGAAATATCATCGACATAAAAATCCACCCCCGCATCCACTCCAGCGATGTAAATAAAGTCCATAATATCTTGATATACAAATTGACCCGATAAATTTACCCATGCTCCTGCTTCCACTCCTTGATCAAAACTATCCACGGTATTGTAAACAATAGGGTCACTTATTTCTTTTATGGTGAGAGCTAAATTGGCACTTGATACATCTAAATAGACCTTTGATGAAAATTGATAGGTTGCGCCTACTTCTAAGCTATCGGTGGCATTTGATCCTGATAAATAAAAACGCACTCCATGATATGCTAAAGGCGAAGGCGAACTACTTCGTTCAACAAACAATGAATTGTTACCTGCATAAGCTTGGGCCGATGAAATACTTAGATTAATCGAACCAAAAGGAATCAATCCGCTATCCACATTTCCTGATTCGAAACCAGAATTATCAATGAGACTCGCTTCAAAGCCTGAATTGCCAACTGAAATATTCACTTGAGCGTTTAAATCATCGCCTGATGATTGCTTACCAATGGCAGATAAAACAATATCTCCTTGGCTAACTTCATATAGGGTCGCGGTATAGGGAGCTGCGCCATCGTTTTTTATCGAAGTACCTTCGATGTAAAATTCGACACTACTTAAATCAATATTAGTTCCTCCTGCTTCTAATAGGATAGGTTCATTTAAATAAAAGCCCTCCCCTTCGATCGGTTTAACAAAATAAAATGTAGGTCCTGGAGGCGGTGGCTCTTCCAAGCCTACTGCATAGCGATAGTAAGTTCTCATTGTCTCGAGAGCACTCAGATGCTCGGGCAATGACGCTAAATTTTCCCACTCATTAGGGTCAGTATTATGGTCATACAACTCCTCTTGCCCATTACGATAATAAATATAACGATACTGCGCAGTACGAATACTGAAATGTTGCTCTGAGTAAGGAGCGATTGCATTCAAAGTTACGGAAGCGGATGAACCAATTCCAGAAACCGAGTATTCCGAACCATCCCAATTACCACTTGTTGGGTTAGCTAATAAAGGTCTTATAGAACTGCCATCTAAGGCATGTGGTGCTTCCATATCAGCAAAGTCAACACAGGTCGGATAAATATCGACTAGAGAAATTGGGGTATCACAGACTTGGTTGCTCACGACACCTGGCCCAGAAACAACAAAGGGAACTCTGCAACTTTCCTCCCAAGGTGATTGCTTGAAGATGTATAATTTTTCGCCTAAATGATAACCATGATCACTGGTGAAAATTACGATTGTATTCTCCCTGATATTCGCATCAGTACTCTCTTCAATAGCATCTAAAATTTTTCCGACTTGGGCATCCACGAAGGCAACACAAGCAAGGTAGGCTTGAGTGAATTCTTTCATTGCACGATCAGCGTCATTATATGCATCAATTCCCATGTTTGTATACTGTGTGTATTTCCACCAGCCGGAAGTCTGAGCTAAGTCCTTATCCGTACTATTTACGGGGCCTGTAATGTCTAAATAATCGCCACTGTTTATGGGTGCTAATTGAACGTCATCTATTGAAGGCACATAGGGTGCTTGGAAATATTCTACAGGAGCGTAATAAGGTGAGTGAGGACGAACAAAACCCACTGTTAATAAAAATGGCTTTGCTTTATTATAATTATTGATGAAATTGACCGCTTTTTGTGCACTTATTTCATCAGAAAGGGAATCTCTGGTATCATCAGAAAAATCATTAGGGGTACCGTTATCATCATAATTCCAAGTGGTGAAACTGGCACTATCAGCACCTCCTGATTGATTGGTCCATTTGTGATTATTTCCGAGGTCTTGATAGTAGCCAAACCCACTGTAAGGAGGGCTTACAGTATCTTTATATGCCTGTGGCCACCAAGGTG
Organism: Opitutia bacterium; assembly: GCA_029248665.1. Lineage (GTDB taxonomy): Bacteria > Verrucomicrobiota > Verrucomicrobiia > Opitutales > Coraliomargaritaceae. The sequence goes on from JAQWIW010000016.1 coordinate 139,710, forward strand.
GATCTACACCTTGAAAAACTGCAGTATTGGTATTTGGATAAGGACCAAAATTGCCCTTTGTATCAAAGCCCGCACTACCATCTGTGTTTCTCATGATGTTATTATGAATAATCCCGCTAACAACTCCTGTGTTATTAGCGTTTCCGTTATAGGGTGACTCATGGCCGTTATGATGAATTTTTCCCGTGGCAAAATTATAATAGCCACCATCATTGATCAGTGCATCAAATAAAGTTTTCTTATCTTTCAAATAGGCATTATTATACCAACGATTGTTCTGTTGGTTGCCTCCATACATTCCTGAAGTGATTGGATGTATTCCGCTCCAAAGACTGGCGCGAGAGGGTCCACAAATTGGGGCGTTAGAAGCAGCATTAGTAAAGGTAACCCCCGAAGCGGCAATTCGATTTATGTTAGGAGTATAGGCCTGAGGATGTCCTCCGATTCCTTCGATACTATCATTGAGATCATCGCAAACAATGATCACGATGTTTGGAGTTTGTGCCTGAAGTAAAAAGCTGAACATTAAGAAAGCTAAACTGCAGATGAGGTATTTAGATGATGTGAGCATATTGAAAGTTTAGATGAGGTATTTTAATGATGTAAGTGTGGATAGTTTAATACTAATTTATCGCCTTTTCAAGCGCTTTATCCAGTCTCTTACGCATGCTTTTAACCACTGAAGCATGCGACTTTGAGCTGCTTAAATTCTTCCATTCATTAGGGTCAGTATAATGATCGTACAATTCCTCTTCTCCATTACGGCAACGGATATAGCGGTATTGCTCTGTGCGAATACTGAAATGTTGATTTTCAGCCAAGGCAGGTTGGTGCAACTCGGATTTCACTTGTGAACCACAAGCAGCTAATGAAAAATCTGCCCCTTCCCATTGTCCCTTTTGGGGATTTTCTAAAAGTGGTTTTAAAGAATATCCATCAAGCGAGTGAGTTGACTCAAGTTTTGCGTAATCTAAGCAAGTTGGAAAAATATCGATCAAAGCAACCGGTGTCTTTGATTCTTTTCCAGCTGCGATATTCGGCCCAGAAACAACCAATGGAATGCGAACACTTTCTTCCCATGGTGTGAGCTTGAAAATATAATCCTTTTCACCCATGTGATAACCATGATCACTTGTAAAAATAATAATTGTATTATCCGCATCCTCTCTCGCTTCTATCGCATCTAAAACTTTACCCACTTGTGCATCTACAAAAGCCACGCACGCAAGATAGGCACGAGTCCAACGCTTGAATTTTTCCATTCCACCATTGTTCATAATTTTGGAATATTTATACCAGCCCCAAGGCTCTGCTAAATCTCTATCTTCAGCTAATATTCTCGCACAATCGTCTAGGTCATTTTTTAAATACGGCGCCAATTTAATTGTCTCAAGTGGGAACATATCGAAAAATTCCTGAGGGGCATACCAAGGAGAATGCGGGCGAGAAAAGCCCACGGTTAAAATATAAGGCTTTTCTCTCTCTTCACTAAGAAAAGCCACTGCTTCTTCGGCATGGATTTCATCGGGCATTAGATCACGATTATGCCCATCTCGATATTCCCATAATTCACCATTATAAAACATCGACCATCCATAGCCTTCACCATAGCTTGATAAATCTTGGATCGGACCAAATCCATCACCCCAACCTCCAGCTCGCTCATTTTCTGGCCACCAAGGAGGCAATACTCCGCGTCTAAAATTAGCTTCCTTACCATCGTTAGGCAAAGGACCGAAGTTAGGATACGAACCCCATCCAGAACTGCCATCTGTGTTTTTAAAAATATCTAATTGCTGGTGACCATTATGGTGAATTTTACCAGTTGAGAAATTCTGATAGCCCTGGCTGGTGAAAACTTCAAATAAAGTCTTTTTTGTTTTTAATACCTCATTTTGGTACCATCGTTCCTTGTGTTGATTTCCGCCATATAAACCAGTTGAAATTGGATGTAGCCCACTCCATAGACTCGCACGTGAAGGCCCGCAAATCGGAACATTAGAAGCAGCATTTGTAAATTGAACTCCCAATTCAATAAGACGGTTAATATTTGGCGTTAATGCTTGAGGGTGACCTCCCATTCCTTCCACCGAATCATTTAAATCGTCACATATAATTATGACAATATTCGGGGTCTTTTCTGCATTTGCCAACAAGGCAAAGCTAAGTGCTAAAAGGACAAAGGTAATTAAATTTTTGATCAACTGAATCATAATAGATGGCATTTATTGAATTAAATTTCTTATAGCAAAGTAGGCAGGCTTGGGACTGTAATCTCTGTCAAAAAGTGCGGGATAAACGGTTCTTCCTTTAACTGGCCAATCTCTCAACCATGAGTGATGGTCAACCACACCCCAAAAACTCACTCGCTCAATTACATCGCTATACTCTAAGAAAACTTTAAATAGGGATGCATATTTTTTCGCTTGTTTATTAAGCATTTTTTTAGGAATGCCATCGGCATAAGGATCGAGCTCTTTCAATCGCTTTACGTTGAGGTGAATATCTGCCCCCATTTCGGTATCCTTAGGATGAGGCAAGATTCGAACATCTAATTCAGAAACGCTAATTTTAACCTCTATTTCAGATAAGATATCTAAAGCCTTTCTTAAGTTACTTTTGGTCGGCCATTCTAAATGCCAATGTCCTTGCATGCCCACACCATGAATTGGAATGACTTTATATTTTAGATCTTTAACCATGTCTGCGACAAATTGTGTTTTCACTAAATCCGTCATGCTATAGTCATTATATAAAAGTAAGGCATCGGGATCTGCTTCATGGGCAAAACGATAAGCCAATTCAATGTAATCTTCCCCTATAATTTCACACCAAGGTGATTTTCTCAAAAAAGCCACTTGCTTACCATCTTCATATTTTAGATCCACTGCTTCATTCACCACATCCCAATACTTAATTTTTCCTTTATAACGAGTGACCACTTTGTAAATATGATCTTTCATCCGTTGAATTAAAACTTCACGAGATACCGTTTCGCCCTTCTTATCTTTAAAAATCCAATGAGGAACTTGGTGATGCCAAACCAGTGCGTGGCCAACAACTTCCATACCTGCTTTTTCCGAAATGTCCAACAAGGCATCACTCGGCTTAAAATTAAAAACACCCTCCTCTGGCTGAACATACTGCATCTTCATACTATTTTCAGCAGTTAAACAATTAAACTCCCCAATCAATAAAGCCAACTCCTCACGATCTTGCCTAAACAAAGAATTACCCTCTAGACCTCCTGCTAAAATATTACCGATTAAAAACTTGTCTGCATATAAGTCTTTTAAAGGAATGTGTTCTTTCGCTCCACACAATGAAGCTTGAGCAAAAAGTGTGAATACAAATGCAAGATGAAATAAACGAGTCATAAGGGTAAGATAATTTTAAAGTTGTTGTTCTCCTAATTTTGAATGTTTTTCCAGGTAATGCTTATAAGGCATATCATCATAACGAATGACCTCATCTCTTACAATAGGGTTATTTAAATCAGGAAAAGGGTTTCTTTCGAGTGCTTGAAATAATCGTTTTCTCGCTTCAAGCACCTCTGATGAAGAAAAATCCGTTATGAGTGTGTAATCTTTTTTCAACATAGAGCCATTACAGCGATAAAGGCGACCTTCTGCATTTCCATAAATAGGATCCACCGCCTCCAATAACCAATCATCTGTTCGAGCCATGCTTGCTGTGGCAATATAACTAATAATTGAATCTCTATATTGGTCCGACTGTCCTAGTAAAAAATGTTTCATACTCAAACCATCCAGCTCATAGTCACTAGGCAGAGAGACATTGGCGAAATCTATTATTGTAGGAAATACATCAGCAAACTCCATTAAAGCATTTGTCGCTCCTCTTTGCTCAATCAAGCCAGGGCAATTTACAATAAAAGGCACTCTTGGTCCTTCTTCTGTAGCATGCATTTTACTTGCACCTGAAGTTCCGTTGTCTGAAGCGAAAATGACAATCGTATTATCTCTAATCTCTAAGTCAGTTAATGCACCGACCAAGCGACCCACCATCGCATCCACATAAAGGTTTAAATCTTTTAAATTGCCTCCTTTATTTGTACCTAGAGCGCCCTCTTCTGGAACTGTAGGCAAGCCTCCACCTGCAATATCATGAACCAAATTCATTGGAAAATAAGCAAGGAAGGATTCATCCTTATTGCGAGACATGAAATCAATCAGATAATCTGTATACAAATCAGGGGCAAAATCCGTTTCATCTGTATTCACCATCACTCCATTATGCGTGATTGCTGGGTGCCAAAAACGAGACGGCACAGGCTTTGATCCAGGAAACTTCCACTTACCTTCAAATAATCCATCAAATGGAATATCCGTAGGCAATTTTTCATTACTATTAATGTGTAAAAAATATTCACCAAATCCCACATATTTTGAATCCGGTGCGTAATGACCTAAAGCCATTTGCTTGCCGGTAATCGCTGTTTTATATCCAAATTCTTTTAAAACACGGGCAAAAGTTAAATGCCCCATTGCAAAATCCCAACGACCATAATCGGCGACTTTAACTCGTAAATCATTATGCCAAACACCTGTTCGACTAGGGTACCTACCCGTGGTCAACAAAGCCCTTGATGGTGAACACATAGGTGTGGCCCAAGCCATATTAAAGAAGACTCCTTCTTCAGCCAAAGCATCTACATTCGGTGTTTCATACTCGGTATTTCCATAACAGCTAAATGAATTTGGGCTTATATCATCCACCACGATAATCAAAAAATTCGGTCTACTTAGCGTCGAATCATCTGCATTCAATTCTACCTCAACCAACATGAAGGCAAAGACGAATAAAAAAATCCATTCAATAATTTTATGTCGATTATAAGTTTTCATATTCATAAACAGTAACAGTTAAAGTTTTATCAGACTCTTTTGATGCATCGAAATATCCAAGATAAGACCGCCCATCAATATCGACTGAGACTTCGTAAGAACCATAAAATCCTCTAAATTCAAACATCGCCTGATCAGACAATTCGCCCTCTTTAGAAGTGTTCCATTGTTCATTAATTAATTCGTCTAAAACATAATAGACTGGCTTAGGCTCGCCATCCACATTCAGTAAGCCTGAGGGCATTCCTCTCCAAGGATCGAGGTCGGTTATTGTCCACCATGTAATCGATTCAACTTGAGGATGACTGAAAGCTAGGGTGTAAAAATCTCGTGTCATCTCGGACTGATAGCGCTCTAATTCTGGAGACCCTTCAAGAAGAGGAATCGGCAACTTATTATCCATCGCATACTGCCAAGCTTTCTCTTGTACATCTAAGCCACGCCAATCCTCAAAAATTCCACAACTTAACACGCTCACTTCCGATAAAAATATCGGTTTCTCATATTGATTATACGACTCTAAAGCGGCCCATAAACTTGCTTCAGAAAAACTTTGCGTCTCCGAATGCATATGCGTTTGAATTCCAATTGCTTCAAAATCTATCCCCTCATCCAAGCAATATTGAATTTGCTTATGGTAGAACGGATCACTGTGTTGATAATGGTTTAAAACATAATAGCCATCAGGGCGATATTTTCGCGCAATTTCCATAATCGCTTCGGTCACATAACCCGGCCCCGAAACAAATTTATTATCCACAATCTCATGCCCCTTGTATGCTTGCCAACGACGCATTCCCAAATCTTCATCTTTCCATACAATCCCCGGTACTTCATTGTAAGCATCCCAGTGATCAATTTCAGGATACCCTTTGATCAAATTTTTTACATGCTTTTTGATATCCTTATTAATCTTACGAACGCTACGCTCAGAATCTTTTATCCAGTCAGGTAAAACTTGGTGCCACATTAAAGGATGCCCCTTAACCACCATGCCTTGATCTTTCGCCCATTGGTAAATCTCACTCGATAAAGGTGCGGAATCATAATCCCATTCCCCTCGAACTTTTTCATGGCTAGACCAATAAAAATTAACCGTGGCATAATTAAATAATTTGGCGAAATACTCCTTAAACTGAGGATACCATTTCTTTTCAGGTACACTCCAATCAGCCGCCAAAGATCCTCCAAATAAAAAGTCATGCTTTACTTGCTTCAGATCATATTCGACACCTCTAGGAATCACTTCACCTGATTTCATTTGTAAAACGATTGAAAAATCACCCTTTCGGTAAGTATCAATTCGATCTTCAGCACCTTCTAAATCCCATGCAGTATGTTCCTTGATCACCAATGGAAATTCACTGATATCAAAGTCTTCTGCATTTAAAAACAGGCAGAGCAATAGACTAAAAAATGAAACTATGTATAGCGATGGTATGCCAATTAAGCGCATTATTTAAAACAAAATATACTACTTAACTTCAAGTGTCATTTCTGCCGATACAGGAGGATTCGTTCCATCTGAGACGGACAATACGAATTCATTAATGCCACGATCAGACTTTGCTGGTGTTCCCGTTAAGCGACCCAATTTAGCATTCGACATTTTCAACCAAGCTGGACCTGACACCTTAGCATAGGTTAATCGATCGCTCTCCGCATCTTTAACTCTCCAATTCACATAAGCTTGGTACTCGTCTCCTACAGTAGCTACCGGCTGCCGTGTTTCATTTTGATTAAACATTGATTTATTCCATGTAGGCGCTGAATTATCTGGCTGATCCAGCTCTTCTAAATTCGTACCCTCATCGTATTCAATTTTTTCACGATGCTTCACCAAGGCCATGGCTAAAGATTCCGCCACTTTAGCATATTTAGGATTCGCCACAACATTGACATCTTCATTTGGGTCTCTCTTGTGATCATAAAGCATTTTATCGCCATTATTCCATTCGCTGTATTGAAATCTTTCCGTGCGTACGGTTTCACCATTATGGTAACGACCAAAGATTGCTTTTTTATGAATCGCATCAGGGTCTTCCATTGTTGCCACCAAACTTTTACCTTGTAGATGAATCGGTAATTCAAGTCCCGCAAGTTCACATAAGGTTGGGTAGATATCCACCATCTCAACCAGTGAATTCACTCTTTGCCCTGAATTATAACCGGGAGCACTGATGATTAACGGTGCATGCATTGAAGTCTCATAAAGCGTATGCTTACACCACAAAGTGTGATCGCCTAACTGGAAACCATGATCACCCCATAAAATGATAATCACATCATCCAACATTTCTAAATTTTCTAATTCGTCTAACAACTTGCCGACCATATCATCCGTATAGGATACACAGGCTAAATATCCGTGAATCAACTTAAGTGCCATCTCATCACTTACTGGCCCTTCGGAAGGGATATCATCATACATACCTCTCAATTCACCCCAATCGCTGTTAGATGAGGAAGGTGCATCTTTGGGGAAGAAAGTGTAATTACTAGGTAAGGCTAAATCCTCTTCATTATACAGATCCCAATATTTCTCTGGGGCAACAAACGGTAAATGAGGTTTAGGGAAACCCGCTGTGAAGAAATGTGGTTGATCCGAATCCTTGGCATCTCTCATTTGTTGGATGATTTTATCCGTCATAATACCGGTTGGGTAAGCATTGTACTCAACAGGTGCAGACTCATAAGCAGGAGTCTTACCCCCTTCTTTATTCTCTGGTAACTGATACGCCTTGAAATAACCAACTCGGTCAATCACGTCCCATGCTTTTGTGTTATCATTTGCGTGATGGTAAATTTTACCCATGGAAAATGTTTTGTAACCATTTTGCTTAAACCAATCTGGAATATCTGGAATGTTCGGTGCACCTGTACAACTTGTTCCCCATTGATTACTGGTTGGCTTATCAAATCGTGTACCGAACCAAGTAAACCGCTTTGTTGTAGGATACATACCCGCCATCAAACTGGCTCGTGAGGATCCAAAGACTGGCACCTGAACATAAGCATTTTCAAATAAGGTGCCCATG
>JAQWIW010000019.1 GCA_029248665.1 Opitutia bacterium
AGGACAGGGAAGCCAATTTCCTCTGCAGCTTTATAGGCTTCATCTCTTGATTGAGCGATGCGATTTTCCGGCTGTTTTAAATATAAGTTTTCTAAGATGGTACGGAATTGATCACGGTCTTCGGCTGCGTCAATCATTTCAGGTGAGGTTCCTATGATGTTGACCCCTTTGTCTGCAAGTTGTGTGGCCAAGTTCAGAGGAGTCTGTCCGCCAAATTGCACAATCGCACCTGAGCATTGCTCTTGATTGTATATTTCTAAAACATCTTCAAGAGTCAAAGGTTCGAAGAAAAGTTTGTCTGAAGTATCGTAGTCAGTAGAAACTGTTTCTGGATTTGAATTCACCATCACCGTTTCGTAACCGACTTCTCTTAAGGCAAATGAGGCGTGTACACAGCAGTAGTCAAATTCAATACCTTGTCCAATTCGATTTGGACCCCCTCCGAGAATCATGATCTTCTTCTTCTCGCTCGTTTTGATTTCATTTTCTAATCCGTACGAGGAATAATAATAAGGAGTGTATGCCTCAAACTCACCTGCACAGGTGTCGACTAATCGAAATTGAGTGAGGATGTCGTAGCTTTTTCTCAAATCGCTTACTGCATCAAGACTTCCGCCTAAGATATCGGCTAAAAGTGAATCAGAAAATCCAGATTCTTTCGCTTTGAGTAAAAGCTCTTTGGAAATGCTCGAAAGTGTATGGCTTTTTAGCTCAACTTCTAAATCAACTAATTCTTTAATCTGTTGAATAAACCAAGGGTCGATCTTTGAGAGATCAAACATCTCCTCTGAACTCAAGCCATTTAAAAATCCATGACGTAACCAAAAGATACGTTCGGGTGTTGGTCTAGAGATACCTTCTCTAACACTCTGCATGTCTTCGATTTTATCGTGGAATTTCGGCGGACCCATCAAGCCTTTGGCCGAAATCTCAAGAGAGCGTAAGGCCTTTTGCAAGGATTCCTTAAAAGTACGACCGATCGCCATAGCTTCACCAACTGATTTCATTGCGGAGGTGAGTGTATTGTCTGCACCGACAAATTTCTCAAAAGTGAAGCGTGGGATTTTAGTCACCACATAATCAATCGAAGGTTCGAAACTCGCTGGAGTCTCTCGAGTGATATCATTTTGTAATTCATCTAAACTATATCCAACTGCCAACTTAGCTGCAATCTTAGCAATAGGGAAGCCAGTGGCTTTAGAGGCGAGGGCTGAGCTTCGTGATACCCGTGGATTCATTTCAATCACAACCATACGGCCATTCTCTGGGTTGACTGAAAATTGAATATTGGATCCACCCGTTTCAACGCCAACTTCACGAATACAAGCAAAAGAAGCATCACGCATTAACTGATATTCTTTATCCGTCAAAGTCATCGCTGGTGCGACTGTAATGGAATCACCAGTATGCACACCCATTGGGTCGAAATTTTCGATTGAGCAAATCACCACGCATTGGTCTTTATGATCACGCATGATTTCCATTTCATATTCTTTCCAACCCAGTAAACATTCTTCGATCAAAACTTCGTGAGTCGGAGAAATATCCAATCCATTTTCCACCATTCCGATAAACTCTTCGCGATTGTATGCGATACCGCCGCCCGATCCACCTAGAGTATAACTAGGGCGAATGATAATTGGAAATTCTCCGATTAGATTATCCGCAGCTTCAAGTGCGTCTGGTAAATTATTAATGGTTGCCGAGCGAGCTACATCCATTCCGATCTTAAGCATCGCTTGTTTGAAAATTTCCCTAGCTTCCCCTTTTTCAATCGCTTCAGGCTTCGCTCCAATCATTTCCACATTGTACTTTTCCAATATGCCTTGACTGTTTAATTCCATCGACAAGTTCAATGCGGTTTGGCCTCCTAAGGTTGGGAGTAGAGCATCGGGCTTTTCTTTGAGAATGATTTTCTCCAGAGCTTCAACGGTTAAAGGTTCTATGTAAGTAACATCTGCGTATTCAGGGTCGGTCATTATAGTGGCAGGATTACTGTTCACTAAGACCACTTTATAACCCTCTTCTCGGAGTGCTTTACAAGCTTGGGTACCTGAATAATCAAACTCACAAGCCTGCCCAATGACTATGGGGCCAGAGCCTATGATTAAAATGGTTTCTAAATCAGTTCTTTTTGGCATGAATTAGAGCAATCGTGAAATTTTTGAACTATCCTGCAAGCAATTATCGTATTTTTTTAAAAATATTTTCCTACTGCTTATTTTTATCCCTTTTAGTTTGAGGATTTTAGATTTTTTGTCACCGTGTCGCTTATGTTTCAATACTTACAAATCTTTTATCGTCCAGGCTTATACATGGAGGCGGCACTCACTGAAGCGAAAACACATACCTTGGCTCTGAGAGTCGCTTTTTTATTCAGTGCTTTACAAAGTATTCCGATTATTATGAGTACCGCTTTGCTTGGTTCTGAGTCTGGTGCTGAAGAAATTTCAGGTGGCGGATTCATCCCCTTGAAAGTTATTATTGGAGGTATTCTTGGTTTAGGCGTCTTTTATATTTTTTCGTTGGCCTTGAAAACCTTTGGACGCTGGTTTGGTGCCACAGTTGAAGCAAAGGAAGTGCGTACTGGATTAGGAATAGGCTTAATTCCTTGGACTGTGCTTTTTTTAGTCTTTTTCGTCTCGATGGCAGTAGTGGATCCTCGTTTGATTATCAATCAATTCTTCCCCGTATTCTTTGTCGGCTTTATCTATGGCTTTACTATTTTACTCATTGCTTTGAGTAAAACTTTGAAAATCGGATTTCTAAAAACCTTTCTTTTATTTATTTTAGCTTACGCTACCACTTTTTTCCCTTTGTTAACATTAGTAAGACTCTATTTTGGAGCTTAGTATTTCCTAAAACAAAACTTCTGCATAAACGCTTTTCTTCCCAATGCTTCAATATTTGAAGATTGAAAATCTCGCCTTATTAAAATCGATCACTTTGGAATTCGATAAAGGCTTTTCTGTCGTTACAGGTGAGACAGGTGCGGGAAAGAGTGTGCTACTAGGAGCCTTAAATCTCCTTTCAGGGGCACGTTCTAATAAGGAAATGATTCGACAAGGTTCGGATAGGCTTTCTGTAGAGGCCAGTTTGTTTTTTCCAGAGAGTGAGGAGGTAAATGCTTTATTAGAGGAGTTAGGCTTACCCAATTGTGATGAAGGAAGCTTGATTGTATTCCGAAGCTTAGACACCTCTAAAATGTCAAAAATTCGTATCAATGGAAGTTTAGCCACCTTGAGTCAGTTGAAAAGATTAGGTGAGTACTGGATCGATTTTCACGGACCAGGCGAACCACAAAAACTATTTAAGGAACAGTGCCAATTAGAACTTCTAGATGCCTTTGCTCAAAATGATGCCTTGCTCGAAAATTATCGTGTCCTTTTTAAAGAGTGGCAAAAGGAACGCAAAGCCATTGAAAATTTAAAATCTTCGGAACAACTCGATGACGATACGATTCGCTTTCTCAATAATGAGATCAAGAAGATGGAACAGTTGGACTTAAATGAAGCAGCGATTACGGAATTAGAATCCAACTTCACTAAGATCAGTCAATCACAGGAATTACAAGGCATGCTTCAAATGTGTGTAGATATTGTTTCCGGAGAAACAGGCCTAATGGATCGCTTAAATGCTTTAAATCATCAAATGAGCAACCTCAGTTCAATTGATTCAAGTCTAGATGAATTATCCGGACGAGCCAAAAGCCTTCAAATCGAAGCTGATGATCTAAGCCAGGAGATACAGTCTTTAAGCGATGGCTTTGACTTTGATCCAGAGATGATTGAAAGCACGATCAGCCAAATGACCACCTGGCAGGAATTAAAGCGTAAGTACGGTGGAAGTTTAGAAAGTTTACTCGAAGAAAAAACGGCTCTTGAAAATAAGGTAGGGATGCAAGGCGACATAGAAGGATCTATACAAGAGCTTGAACTCAAGTGTGCGAAGCTTGAAGAAAAATTAGCGAAAGAATCCGAACGTCTGTATAAAAATCGAGTTAAAGGGGCAAAAACCCTAGCGAAGCAAGCGACCGAAATATTACTTAAACTCGGTTTTAAAAAAGCCCAATTAGACATCTCTCTTTTAGAATCCGATCACTTCACCGAAACGGGAAAACATAACTGTTGTTTTCTCTTTTCACCAAATGTCGGGCAAGATCTTTTACCTCTTAATAAAATTGCTTCCAGTGGGGAAACCGCCCGTGTGATGCTCGCTCTGAAAACGATTTTAGCTGATGTGGATAAAACTCCAGTCATGGTGTTTGATGAGGTAGACGCCAATGTCGGTGGTGAAGTAGGGCGTACCGTAGGTAAAGAAATGGCTCGCATCTCGCAGTCTCACCAAGTTTTTTGTGTCACTCACTTACCGCAAGTTGCTTCCTTAGGCTCCCAACATTTCATTGTAGATAAAATCCAAGACGATTCTGAGACCCAAGTAAGCATCGCACCAATTCATTCAGAGCCACAGCAACGTTTAGGTGAAATTGCTCGTATGCTAGGCGATCGTAATTCTCAATCCGCTCTAGATCACGCCAAAGAACTTTTAGGCTAATTTAGCTTAAAGAATACAAAGCTTTGATGCTTGGCTCGATTGTAAAATCTTACTCAGCTAACTCGTCACTTTCACTTCCAATTTCAAGTGCGAGTAACTCATTATAAAAGCCACTAAGACCCGTATTTTTACTGAAGTTTTTGATGTTAGTGATTAAACGCTCAACCTCTTCATCAGAAGCCTCGTATTCCTGTACACGCTTCGATGCCAAGTAAGTGATAATCGCCATTTCTGAATAATTTGTCATATCAGAAACTTCACCTTCTTTCAGACGGTAAACCGCTTGAAATTCATAAGGCTTTGCATCTTCTGGGCGATTTTCATAATTGAAGTCAGAGTAGTACTCAACTGTTAAGTCTAAAGCTTCAGCTCCACTTTGAAAATCATTTCCTGATTCAACGATCGCTTCTAGTTGTGATTTTAATGCTACACCATAAGCACTGAATTCAGCTCTTAGTTCTTCAGCTAGATAGTCTGCTTTTACCTGATCGGCAACATTTTCAAAAGGAGGAATTTCTGAAGGAATAAATCCTTTGTAGACCAAGACCACATAACCGTCATCTGTTTTATAAGGATCGGAATAGTAGCGCTCAGTATTCAATTCAAGACCCGCTTTTAAAATATTATTAGGTAAGGATTTTCCGTAGATATCAGAGGCTGAGTAAGGCTCGAAATCTGCTTCAGAAACAGCGTAAGCAGTTAATAAGTTAGCATAAGCATCTGAGTTAAGCTCGATATCTTTATCATACAAAGTGTAGACAAATTCACTGGCTTGAGTTTCCGCAGCCTTGCTTTGTTCTTTCGCTAGCCAATTCGCTTTCGCAATATCGGCCACCTGATCAAAGGTAATAGCTTCGGCTTCGGCTTCTTCTGTTTCTTCCGTTTCGCTTTCGACCGCTTCAGCATCTAAATCAATAATCGTTTCTTTTTGTGCCAAGTATTCAGCATCGATCGCTTCTTTATTTGCTTCGTAGTAATTCTTGAGTGTGTCACTATCTGCATAAGATACAGAGTCCGAAAGAGGGAAGAGGATAGAGCTAGTTTCGATTTGCTCATCCGTCTCATAAGCAACTTGTTGCATTTCAAAGTATACTTTTAAAGCTGCTTCACTGCTATCGATTTCAGGATCAAAAGTCTTTGGATCTATTTTTATATTATACAGCTCAAAACTTGTATTTTGTTGATCTAAAATTGATTCACTCTGCGAGCTCGTGTAGAATCCAGGTCCCTCAATCACCGAATTAAGAGCCTCTATTTTATAATCCTCAATTAAGATTTGAACGAATTGATTTTCGCTGATTTCCGGATTTACATCTATTAAATTTATGAAGCCATTGTAACTCTCTTGATCAAAAGCACCTGACTCATCTTGAAAATAGGCTAAAGTTTCAATGTACGCTTTCAGTTCTTCTTTAGAAGGTTCAGGCAGTCCAATACTATCGATCAAGTACATCTGTGAAATACGATTCGCTAATTCATTTTGGAATTGGTTTTGATTTTCCAACTCGGATTTTGTTCTCAAAATGTAACTCAATCCAACATTCCCTGCGATTTCATCCATCACTCGTTGATTGTTCACATCAACACCAAAAATAAGCCGTTTTTCGTAGTTACTTTCATCAGTCGTTAAACCAGGCGTATTGCCTATCGTAAAAACAAAAGCAATGATGATAACTGCTAAAAGCGAAATGAATATCCAGCGCCCGTGGCGTATGAGGTGATTTTGAATCCAAGAGATCATAATAAAAAATTTAAGAGAATTATTTTGTTTAAGTTTTAGGCCCTAATCTGTCAATCCAATGCTAAAGCCCTAGGGAAAAATTACTTCGAGTGGTAATCCAGAATATTTCAGTAAACCCATAAAGATAAAGCTAGAAGCATTAAAAAAAGCATGGAAGTAGATCGCTTTGTAAATCGAGCCCGTCGATTCGTAAATACGAACTAAAATAAATCCAATAAAGACTAAGGGGAGAAAAGAATTAAGGTTATCGTGCAGTAAGGCAAAGAGAACCGCACTCACTAATTGAGCAACGAGAATTGAATGTCGTGACTTGAGAAATCGATATAAGCAGCCCCGAAAAATGATTTCTTCGACCAAAGGAGCAAGAGCAATGCCCAGTAAGGCGATCATAAGAAAATTAAGAATCGGCATATCCTTCGCCAATAATTCAACCAAAGGCTGTATCGGGAATGCTTCGATAAGTGAAAAATGTTGAAGCAATCTCAAGAAGCTAGACCATATAATAGAGAGCAACCAAATCACAGGAAGGAACTGAGCGAATAAGATTAAGCTATGCTTCAGGTCTTGAGCCACATTCACGGGCACTAGATTCAACTGTATCGCATTCTCCTTAAGGTAAAACTTTTGGAATAAAATAAAATTCAGCAAAATCGGGCCCTGAAGAGAGAGAATTGAAAGTAGGGCGATTTGTGGGGTCAATTCAAGTTCTTCACCCTCTGGAAGATCAGGCAACCACAGAGCCAATAGATTTTGTGCTAATATGATCAGAAGAAAGGCTGAAAAGATAAAGAGCAGAAAATCAATCCAAGGAATATCCCAATTCGGAACACGCGAATTATTCTGCCCCAAGTCCAATGGATTACGATGCTTCTTCTGAGACCAAATCAGAATACTCGATAAAATGATACCTAAGAAAAGTAAGGAAATTAGGCTCGTCAGTAAACTAGGCTCGTACTCGGTCATTCGCAATTATCTTAAACGAAAGATTTCCTTACCCCCAACAAAAGTCGCTTTCACCTGACCCCGTAAAGTACGGCCATTCCATGGGCAATTTCTTGATTTGCTTTTGAAAGCTTCCGCATCCACCGTCCATTTTTGGTCTGGATCAAAAATACACACATCACCCGCCACGCCCACCGAGAGAGTGCCCGCTGTCAGATCACAAATTTCAGCACCCTTGTGCGTCATTAAGGCAATCACTTCTTTAAGGGATAATTCTTTACTGTGATAGAGAGTTTCTAAAGTACTCGCCAAGGCATTCTCTAAACCGATAATTCCAAAAGGTGCTTTATCAAATTCGCAGTCTTTTTCCGTAGGCGAGTGCGGAGCATGATCCGTAGCGATACAATCCAGCGTACCGTCTTTCAAACCTTCAATCAAAGCCAAGCGATCTTTATCCGTACGCAAAGGCGGATTCATTTTGAACAATGTATTATAATCACCGATACAAGCATCCGTAAATTCGATATGGTGCGGACTCGCTTCACCCGTCACATTGATCCCCTTCGCTTTCGCATTACGAAGCAGTTCAACCGAATGATAAGAGCTCACATGTTGCATATGGATACGAGCACCCGTCAGTTCGGATAAAATTATATTACGTGCGACAACAATATCTTCCGCCGCTCTCGGCCAGCCCTTCAGACCCAACTTAAGAGAAACCTCCCCCTCATGCATCACCGCATTTTCCGTAAGGCTTCCATCTTGGCAATGATCCATAATCGGCAAATTGTGCAAAGTCGCATATTCAACAGAGCGTCGCATGATCTCATTATTCTGAATACACAATCCATCATCCGTAACCGCCACGATGCCCGCTTGCTTCAGTTGTCCCGTCGGGGCCAATTCCTCGCCCTTCATCCCCATCGTCAAGCAACCCGTCGTGTAAACATTAATCACCGCTTCCTTCTCGATGCTATTATTAATACGTTCAAGCGTGCCCGCATTATCGCAGACAGGAGACGTGTTCGGCATACAAACCACCGAAGTATAACCACCCGCTGCAGCCGCTCGTGAGCCACTGGCAATATCCTCCTTATGCGTCTGACCCGGTTCACGAAAATGCACATGGATATCCACCAAGCCCGGTGCTACGACCAAACCCTTCGCATCAAAATGAGTCGCCTCCTTCTTTTCCGCATCATTCAAGCTATCCACGATCAAGCCATCCTGAATGAAGACATCACCAATCGCTTCTCGATCATTCGCTGGATCAATTACCAATCCATTTTTTATCCATGTATATTGCGTCATAATTTAGGCTTAAATTTTTTTTAAAGTTATTTCGGTAGGCTAATTTCAGTCTTCGTGTGGGCCGCGTGACAGAGATGGAGAATCGCCATACGAACAAACACCCCATTCTTCACCTGTTCTAAAATCACTGAGTTACTCGAGTCCGCCAATTTTGAATCAATCTCCACACCACGATTAATCGGTCCAGGGTGCATAATGACCGCATTCGGCTTGATCCAATGTGCCCGACGTTCATTCAAACCAAAACTCGTTGTGTATTCACCAATCGAAGGGAAATGGGTTGAGGTTTGTCGCTCATGCTGAATTCGCAGAAGCATAATCGCATCCGCATCCTCTAAAGCATCCTTTAAATTGTGCGATACCGTCACACCCATCGCTTCAAATTCCTTCGGTACCAAAGTATTCGGCCCCGCCAAAGTCACCTTCGCACCCAACTTCAATAAGCAATGAATATTTGAGCGAGCCACACGACTGAAAAGAATATCCCCCAAAATGGTCACCTTTTTATTATTCACATCACCCAAACGCTCCGTCAGCGTAAACGTATCCAATAAAGCTTGGGTAGGGTGGGCGTGCGAGCCATCACCCGCATTGATGATCGGAGTATCCACTGTCTTAGAAAGATAATCCGCAGAACCCGAAGACGAATGACGCATGATAATCACATCCGCTCCCAGAGCCACGATGTTTTGGGCCGTATCCTTCAAGGATTCACCCTTGCTCAAACTACTCGCACCCCCGCTGACGCTAATACAATCCGCAGACAAACGTTTACAGGCGATTTCAAAAGCCAGCCGTGTACGAGTACTCGGTTCTAAGAAAAGATTGATCACCGTACGGCCCTCAAGAGCATCAAACTTCAGTTGGCCCGATTCCGTACCTTCTTTATAATAACGAGCGAGTGAAAAAATAGTCTGAATCTCAGCTAGTGAAAGTGGTTCAATGCTGATTAAATTTTGTTTTTCCCAAGTTAGTACACGACTCATTATTTGTGAATTCACTCAAGTAATGCTATATTTAATTAAAATTCAAGCGGTTAATTTTTAATTCAGCAGAAAAAATTCAGGATTGTTTTCTTTTCCAATCCTACCCATAGTACCCACTCATTGTTCTTTGAAAGTACGAATTCATTCCACAATCCAAGCGGTATGTGATTCGTTACGTTTCAAATTATCATTTAAACTTTTAATTTGGGGGTGTACCGGATTCGACCTCTTGCCGTAGCCTGAGGCTGCATGTCGGAGATAATGGAGGCTCCGTATCAATCCATTACAAAAATTAATTGGCGAAGAACAATTCGCTCTTGCTGCTTAGTTCAGCAACGTCTCTACCCAGACACCTACTAAGGACTAGAGGCGACGACTAGTAGGCATAGCTTATGTGTTTGTCTTCACACATAAGTCGTATCTTTGAAGACATGGAAATTAAAGAGTGTGCTTATTCACGCTTTAAGGACGACAATAAATAAAAAGCTAAACATGTAGACGCCCCTTGTGAAAACAAGAGACACGCGGGTTCGACTCCCGCCACCTCCACCATTTTGCGTAGCAAGAATGGGGCATCTCGCCCTTTAGACTTACTATTGCCAGATTATTGCCATATTACCTAACCACGCTATTAATAGAGCAAAAAATGACACGAAAAGTGCCTGTTTTATAACCAATTTTATAGCAAATCTTAAACGCATTTCTTTTATGACAGTAAAGACCGTTACAAGGCAGGGTAGAAGAACTCCTGCGAGATAGACCACAGTTAATAATTGTATTGGTGTTTCTATTAAGATTTTTAACGAGCTCAAATCAGCATTGAGTAATCCCACTGCTATCCCGTCTTTACGAATCGATCCTAGTACAATTGGAAGGGCAGCTTCTGGTGGTAAATTAAACAAACTCATAACAGGTGATAATAGTTGTGTGATGCCAGTCAATATACCTAAGCTTTCTGATAGAGCTGAAATAATACAAATGACTAAAAATGTGGGTAGTGCCACAACTAGAAATTCTTTTAACGTTTTGCTCGTTTCAGAAATTATATTTTTTAGTTTTGGTAATTGAAATCCA
>JAQWIW010000028.1 GCA_029248665.1 Opitutia bacterium
AGGTCGTCGGTTCGATCCCGACAGGTGGCTCCATCTTTAAGCCTCACTTCCGCAAGGATTTGAGGCTTTTATTTTGGCTATTTCTTAGGAGACAGAGAGATATTCCAAGCACATCAGACTTATTCGACTTTATTGATCTTAATTATAGAATACTGCCATTGGTGCAGTAAATAAATGTAACTACATTTAAGTAATGTAAATCGATCGAATTGAAAAAAATGATTTCCTAGATTAATAATGCTTATTCTTTACATTATTGAAATTAATGACATGATCACGCCTATGAAAATTTTTATTAATACTAAGCATATTACTGATTCATTCAGATGGAATAACAAAGGAGGAAAACAATGAAAGCTATCGGTTTATTTAAATACCTACCGATTGAGGATGAACAATCATTTGTTGATGTGACTCTAGATCAGCCTGTACCGAAAGGTCGTGACCTTTTGGTCAAGGTTCATGCAATATCTGTAAATCCTGTGGACACCAAGGTGAGAGCACCAAATAACGAGGTTGAAACAGAACCTCGAATTCTAGGTTGGGACGCAGCCGGAGAAGTTACTGCCATAGGTAATGAGGTAGAACATTATGCCATAGGCGATCGCGTGTTCTATGCTGGAGATTTAACTCGCTCAGGGTCCAATGCTGAATATCAGTTGGTGGACGAACAAATCGTTGGACATATGCCGAAAACGATTGGTTATGCAGAAGCTGCCGCACTACCACTGACCAGCATAACAGCGTGGGAAGCTCTATTTGAGCGATTGCAGATCTCAAAAACGGGTGCTGATGAAGGCAAGTCGATACTGATCATTAGCGGTGCCGGTGGCGTAGGCTCAATCGCTATCCAACTCGCGAAAAAAGTCGCTAAACTCCATGTGATTGCCACGGCATCGCGCCCAGCTTCCATTAATTGGGCTAAGGCACGAGGTGCAGACAAGATCATCAATCATCGAAACTCCTTGGATGATGAACTGAAAAAAATCGGGATTTCCCAAGTGGACTATATCCTGTGCTTGAACAGCACAGAAAAACACTGGGCAGCCATGGCCAATGCTATCGTACCGCAAGGCCGCATTGCGTCAATCGTCGAGACGGAACCAGTAGATCTGAGTTTGCTGCAGAGCAAAAGTGCGACTTTCGTCTGGGAATTAATGTTCACCCGCTCGATGTACCAGACGCCTGACATGATCGAGCAACAACATCTGCTAAACGAAATAGCAATGCTTGTCGATAGAGGCGAAATCATTTCCACGATGAACGAAGTTATTCGACCAATTAGCGCTAGCAATCTTCGCATAGCACACAGACTCATCGAACAAGGCGATATGATCGGCAAAGTTGTGCTCGCTGACTGGGCATAGCTATGGGTCTTACAATGATCTTAGAATGATCTCAAAATTTAACCTAAAATAAGAAATAATTCAAAATGAATCTATATAAAGCTCTATCCATTATAACGATTACATCGTTGCTATCTATAACTTCACTGCTTGCACATTTAAATTCGCCAAAGAAAACAAACCCTTACTGGCCTAACGATGCGCAGCTTGTGATTTCTATTTCCATGCAGTTTGAAGCATCGGCTCAAGGTACTAATGCTCCGAGTCCATTTCCCGCTATTGATACTAAGTATGTGGATACAATTAAGCCGACTTGGTATCAGTATGGCATGTATGAAGGTATTCCTAGACTCCTTAATTTATGGGATAAGCATAACATCAAAGTTACCTCACATATGGTAGGACGTGCCGTCGAACTCAACCCTGAATTAGCAAAAGAAGTGGTCGATCGAGGCCATGAAGCATCAGGGCACGGTCAAACTTGGGATCCTCAGTACTCGATGACGGCCAAAGAGGAGCGAGCTTCTTATATTGAGAGTGCTAATATCATTGAGCGAGTTACAGGCACTCGTCCGAAAGGATTCAATGCGTTCTGGATGAGGCACTCACCTAATACGCTTAAGCTTCTTCAGGAACTCGGTTTCATCTACCATGTCGATGATCTGTCACGTGATGAACCATTTTTCATTCCAGTTAACGATAAACCTTTTGCTGTAGTTCCCTACACATTTCGTAACAACGACATTGTTCGTTATACTGGTAGTAGCGCGTTGACGGGTTCTGCATATGCGCAAGATCTAAAGGATGAATTTGACGTGCTTTATGCAGAAGGCAAAAATCAACGTCGATTGATGTCGATCAGTGCCCATGATCGAGTTGCTGGATCACCAGCACGCGTGAAAGCACTCGATACGTTTATTACTTATGCCAAGCAACATCCAGGCGTCATATTTATGCGCAAGGACGAGATCGCAGAGTGGATTATCGAGCAAAGTGATGCTCCGACGAATCCTGCTCGTAAATTCTAGTAATCAGAAACAACTAGAATCAGTGCCGAGACCGCACATAGAAACGGCAATAAAACCTTGTGAAATCCTCTACGACCTAAAGTAAGCTAGATTAAAAAACCTTAGTAATTAAATGCTAAGGTTTTTTCAAATATAGGATATTTCGTTAACAAAAAGATCATCTAATCATACCATTCTTTATAATCGTACTCAAATTTGTAGGATTCTTTATCCTCTTTATTATATTCAAAATCCGGATCTTCATCTTCGTGCTCATCATAAAGATCATAAATTAAATCCAACTTATTATCGTCTGATTGATAGAAGTTCAGAAGAGTGGCTTTATTACGTATTTGTTTGATTTGTATTTTAACGTCTTTGATTTTATAGCTCACTTTTTTAAGGCTTTCGATCAATACATCGAAATCATATTTTTCAAAATAATCGGGTCTTGGGAAGAATTTCTTTTTCAAAAAGCCATGCTTCTTAAAATCCCATTTCTTGGTGTAATCATCATTCCAAATATTATAATCATTATAATCATCTTTGGGATGAGAGATACAAAGTAGATGGTCTATTATATCCTTAATGCTGAAATTAACCTTCCGCAGAGTTCTCAAGATTTTTTTGCGAACGAAAAAGTTAGAAAAGTCTTGGTTTGAGTTTTCAATACGCTCAACCACTTTATGGGCTTTTGCTATTTTACGCTCTACCTTACGAAGTTCTGTTTCAAGGTTTGGATATGCCTCATATAGGTCTATTGCATAGTCATAGGAAACGGAAAGTGCTTCTTTGAGTGCTTCTAATGCCTTGGTGATCTCTGGATATTCTGGCTCTGGTTCTGGCTCAGGTTCTGGCTCAGGCTCAGGCTCCGGTTCTGGCTCTGGCTCTGGCTCAGGTTCTGGCTCCGGTTCTGGCTCTGGCTCTGGTTCTGGTTCTACAGCAGGTGAAGTCGAAAATTGTATATCTTCAATAACAATAGGTGAATCTTGCTGTACAATATAAAGTGCCACGGAACTGAATTCTCGCATATATTGTGCAGGTATATTTAGAGTATAAACAGCGGCTCCAGTTCCTGTAAGAGTGACCTGCTCAGTTATGTAATATGGAACAATATCCGGAAAATTGTTTTTTCCTAACAAGAGATAGAAATCAACATCTTGCAGATCCGCTTTGGGGTAAAGTCGTGCGGTAATGGTTATTGATCCACCTGTACCAAATGTGAGTGGATATTCCGAATTAGTATCCTTGTATAAAAATCCGCCCCAGGTTTCTGATGAAGGCCCGCCATAATAATCAGTTTGAAAAACGTAGGTATCTCTAATCGCTACAGTGCCTCCGAAGGGAGCAAATAGGCAATCTGGGCAAATTTCCGGTGAAGGGGTTGCCCAAAATGGTGCTTCTGGCTCTGGGAAAGGAGGATTCGGCTCAGGTGTTGTTGCTAATTTTACCTCTATGCTAGTAATTGTCCCTGATATTAATTCGCCTAATCCACCATCATTGATATCCATTGCAATGACTTTATCCCATTGGAATGTTCCAGAAGAAGTAGAAGAAATATTCAGAGTATCTTGTCCGTCGTTATATAAATTTACCCATGAGCCGATGCTGAAAACTACTGTATTATTTGACGTATCATATAGAGTAACGCTATAGGTAAATGGCGAATTACTGATCATTGATCCATAAACAACCACTTCCGAAGCAGACGACCAACTGGATAAATCTAATGGACTGTCCCAATATCCACTTATGACATTCCCAAAGGCTTCAGCTGAAAAAGTTATTCCTCCGTTAGATAAAGTACTATTAAAAGTGTCATATTGTTGGTCGATTGTAAAACGGGTGTTGAAGTTTAAACTATTTGTTGGAGAAATTGGTTCTGGTTCGATTGTCACTTCAGGAGTGACATAAATAGAGACTCCTTGGCTACCTACACCCCCTGTCTGAGTCACTCTAATACTGCTCAAATTATAAGTCGCCCCCCAATCGATTATAGTATCTGCGGTATCATTGATACCAATATTGTAGCCATTAACTGGTGGCGGTGTTGGCGCAGATGCTGATAGTAGCTCAGTCCAACTGGAAGCGGATACAAGGCCTTGACTCCCATCTAAAGTATCAATCAAAATCATCGGCACTCCGGTAAATTGAACATTCGATATTTGTTGATCAATATGTGCATAACCCCAGATACCATAAGGGTCGTATCCAACGGTTATGGAATCTGATAATAAATTCAAATTTGTATCCACTAAAGAAATTTTTGCGGCATTTGAAAATAAAGCACCGCCTATCTCACTGCTTGAGCCCCAACTGACGATAGCCGTTGGAGTCACTTCCATCTTGATATAAATAGAGTCCGCCTCTCCTTGAACAATTTCTGCAGATACTTCACGCAAATTATCTGTTGATGTAGTCTCAACAATAAGTGCGACCGTACCGTCTGCGGCAGCCTCTCCACTCGATTGATAAGATATTAAGTCTTTAGTCCATAAATATTCAACTTCGACTTCTTCTGTAGAGGGATTCACGCTGTGCTCTACATGTAGCTTCCCATCCCTAATTTTGGCTTTCATGCACTGCTTTGTTTTACGCAATGGATTAGTGCCTAAAACATACTCGAGCGAATTAGGAATACCATCTGAATCATAGTCACCTTTTAAATTATAGATTTCATCCCTTAAATTATGCGATTTCATCCATTGTCGGTAAGATTCAGAATAAAGTGACTGAAATAACACTAAAAGGAGAATTGCAAGTCGTATGATATACATAAATTTTAATCTGATGGTGCATTTAATTTCATCTTTGACAATAGTTTAATGCCCGAAAATCATTTTTTAAATGATTGAAAAGCAAAACCTTATAAATTTTGCCCCTTTTATTTAGTTAATTTTTAAAACCTAAATAAGGAAATAGCTAATTTAATCTGCATATAATTATAATAAAACGGGAATAAAATCACTCAATGATACTCATTATTAATAGTTATTTTTTATTTTTCTAATTAGAATTATTAAAAAGTATTCTGTTATATCTTAAGTAATTTAAATATTAACACACTAAGAAACCATGAGCTATCAAAATAAAAAAGAGATGCGAACAGTCACTATTTCAATCCCGCAAGAACTTCTTCAAAAAATAGACCGAATTGCCATTGATGAAGAACGTTCTCGGTCAAAAATGATCGAAATATTACTTAAAAAAATATTATTTAAGAATAGTCCAAACTTACTAAAATCGAATAAAGAGCTAGAGGTGGATAATACAGTTGATCTTAAAAACGACTGATTTGCCCAACGGTAGAGAAATCTTAAGGGAATTTTTATGCTTGGTTTTTAAAGCAGAATCATTTTTCATGCTGAGCTTATTCTAAACGAATATGTCAACCTATAGCCCCTTAAATAAATGGAAAATCTCGATTGGATTGTTGTTGGATCTTATTTCATCCTACTAGGCTCAATTGCCTGGTGGGCTTCAAAAAAACAAAATAGTACTAAGGATTATTTTCTAGCTGGTCGTCATGCGGCTTGGTTTATTGTTGGTGCATCCCTATTTGCATCTAACATTGGCTCTGAGCATATTGTTGGACTTGCGGGCAATGGTGCTACTTCTGGAATGGCTATGGCTCATTATGAGTTACATGCATGGATCATGGTCTTACTCGCCTGGGTATTCGTACCGTTTTACTATAAAAGTGGCGTCTACACGATGCCGGAATTTTTAGAGAAGCGTTTTGACGCTCGCTCTCGTTGGACGTTGTCGATTGTAAGTTTGATCGCCTATATTTTCACTAAAGTCTCTGTAACGGTGTATGCTGGAGCTTTAGTATTTATGACTTTATTACCAGATACTTTCGGATCTCCTGATAATGCCTTTTGGGTTGGAGCGATCACCACGGTAATCTTAACGGGTATCTATACGATCATGGGTGGTTTGAGGGCTGTTTTATATACAGAGGTACTTCAAGCAATCATTTTAATCATAGGCTCTTGCTTCATCACATTTATTGGACTTGATCTCTTGGGCGGATGGTCGGAACTCAAATTAATACTGGGTGAAAACAAAGAACAATTCGAGCTTTGGCGTCCTATTGTACAAGAAGGCATTCCTTGGTGGAAAAACAATGACTTCCCATGGTTGGGCATTATGATTGCATCACCGGTCGTTGGAATTTGGTATTGGTGTACTGATCAATATATTGTGCAACGTACACTTGCAGCAAGAAGCTTAAAGGATGCTCGAAGAGGTGCCTTATGGGGAGGCTTTTTGAAAATCTGGCCGATATTTATTTTCCTAATTCCAGGATTAATTGGGTATGCTCTGCACCAAAAAGGTTTGATGCTGTTACCGACTAAAGTTGAAGGCATTGATAGTGACCAGGTATTTCCTACTATGGTATCTACTTTGTTACCGATCGGCTTACGGGGATTAGTTGTTGCGGGACTATTATCGGCTTTAATGAGTTCACTTGCTTCGCTTTTCAATTCTTGCGCAACTCTATTTACTTTAGATATCTACAGTAAACTAAAGCCTAATAAATCACAAAAGCATTATGTTTCAGTTGGACGATTGGCCACGAGTATTGTGGTGATCTGTGGATTAATCTGGATACCCATCATGAAGGCTATGGCTGGTGGAGGTGTTTATAAATACTTGCAACAAGTGCAGGGCTACTTAGCACCACCGATTACTGCGGTGTTTTTACTTGGCTTGTTCTGGAAAAAGACCAATTCAACAGGTGCTTTTTTTGGACTGATAAGTGGTTTTATATTGGGTATTTCAAAACTCTTAATCGAAGCCATCGTAAACTTTAATTCAATTCAGAGTGGTGTCTTAAAAAACATAGCAGACTTTAATTTTCTGTATTATTCAGGTATCCTGTTCTTGATTAGTGTTATTATCATGATCGTAACTTCACTACTCACACAAAAAGAGGAAGAAAATGACTGCGGACTTTCTTATGATACACTCACCGAAGAAGATAAGAAAGAAATCCGTGAAAGTTGGAATTATTGGGATATTTTAGCCACAGTCGTAATTTTAGGTTGTGTTCTAGGTATTTATCTCTACTTCTCTTATTGGCTTTAGTTAAATAGCTAAAATCTCAGATCATTCATAAAAAAGCACACTATTCGTAGTGTGCTTTTTTTACTGTAAAAATCAGGCTTAAACTTGAAGAATCAAAGACTTGAACCATTATTTGCAATGCACTCAGAATACCATTTAGCTGAGTCTTTAAAGCGACGTTCTTGAGTTTCAAAATCAACATGGATGATACCAAATCGTTCTTCATAACCCTGCTCCCATTCGAAATTATCCATTAATGACCATAAAAAGTACCCTTTCACTGGTATTTTTTCACTGGCCGCTTTTTGAAATTGCTTGAGATAGGCTTTAAGAAACTGAATGCGTTGCGGATCATTGACCTGACCATCATCATTCACCCAATCATGACCGGACATACCATTTTCTGTAATATAAATAGGTTTTTTGTAGCGTTCATAAATGAACTTTGGTCCCCAATACATAATCTCTGGAGTGACTGACCATTTGAAGGCAGTTAAAGAATTACCTAGAGGCCTTTCTTGACAGACCCATTCTAATTCAGGATCTGCCTGAACAGGAAATCCGCTGTATAAATTCAAACCACAAAAATCGACCGGCTCACTAATGATGGCCATCTCCTCATCGGTATACTTTGGAACATTATTGCCTAATACTTCAATACCTTGTTCAGGATATTCTCCTAGGAAAATTGGATCGGTATACCAAGCAATATTCCAAAGGGGGTTGACCGGACTTTTCCAGCGATGGTACATGTGTTTATCTTCTTCCGATCCAAAGACATTAAAAGTGGCTTTATAGGCTACATCACGATTCGCTGGAGTATCCACAGCTGGATAAGCGACTGAGCCCGTTGGCACGGGGCCAATTTTAATCGGCTTTTTAGCATTAGCTCTAAGCGCTCTTACCGAATGACCATGTGCTAATAAAGAATGATGCAATGCTAATAAACAATCTCTCACCTCAAGCTTAAAGCCTGGGGCTTTGGAACCCGAGTAATAACCAAGGCCAATAAAACATTGCGGTTCATTCAAAGTGAACCAGTTACTCACTCGATCAGAAAAACGTTCTGACAAAATTCCTGAGTATTCTCCGAACCATTTAGCAATCTCAGGGTTTAACCACCCTCCTTGTTTTTCGAGTGCCTCAGGCAAATCCCAATGAAAAAGCGTAATGAATGGTAGAATATTTTTTTCCAAAAGTTCATCGATTAAGCGGTCATAAAAATCAATGCCCTCTTGGTTAATTTCACCGATACCGTTAGGTAAAATTCGTGACCATGAAATAGAAAAACGATAAGACTGTAAGCCAATTTGGGACATTAAGCCAACATCCTGCTTCCAATGTTTGAGATGCTCGCAAGCAATTTCGCCCGAAGAGTGATCTCGAATAGTGCCTGGTTTACGACAAAAAGTATCCCAGATCGAATCCTTTTTACCGCCTTCAGAAATTCCACCTTCAATTTGGTAGGCAGAGGTTGCGGAACCCCATAAAAAGTCTTTATCAAATCCACTCATATTTATTATTTATTATTCGGTTAAAATAATTTAGTACTTATCTTCAAATTTAGTAGGAAATTTTATGAAACTTGTTTATTTATACTTCAATACTATTTATTACATAAGATTATATTTTAAGATAAAATCATGAACATTTCATTTTCATTAATCATTTTAGCGCTGTTGAGTCTTTTAATAAACACTGGCTACACCCAAGAAAAAACAAATGAAGACAAGGCGGATACTGAGATGCTTCCTTGTTGTGACCGCATTCCTTCTCGATTTGCTAGTATAAATAACACAGCGGAAAATGAAGAAATGGTTTGGATACCTGAAGGCGAATTTATAATGGGAGGGGAAGTAGCTGACTTCATGAATGAGTGGCCCTACTACGCACGTTCGAGAAATGATGAAAGGCCGGTCCATCTTATCCGATTAAGCGGCTTTTGGATCAGTAAAACACCTGTGACCAATCAGCAATTTAAAGCGTTCGTTGATGCGACTGGCTATACGACTACCGCAGAAAAAGCCCCCACTTTAGAAGAAATCATGCCTTTATTACCGCCAGGAACTCCACCGCCACCGACAGAAGCACTTGTCGCTGCATCTCTTTTATTTCAGCCACCTGCTCAAGTCGTACCGCTCAACAATGCACTCGCTTGGTGGGCTTGGAAACCCAAGGCAAATTGGAAACAACCCGAAGGACCGGGTAGCTCTATTGAAGATCGCTTGGATCATCCCGTAGTCCATGTTTCTTATTTTGATGCCGAAGCCTATGCAGAATGGAAAGGCATGCGTTTACCTAGCGAAGCCCAATGGGAATATGCGGCTAGAGGCGGAAAAAAAGAAATGACTTTCACTTGGGGCAATGAGCCTCTCTCCGAAAAAGCTCCGAAAATCAATACTTGGCAGGGCAAATTTCCTAATAAAAATACACTCGCTGACGGTTATTATTCAACGTCACCAGTGACCACTTTTGAGCCCAATGCTTATGGACTCTATGATATGTCAGGTAATGTTTGGGAATGGGTCGCTGACTGGTATCATAGCGACACCTATCGCGATCGAGCCCAATTAAAAAACCCACCGCTCGATCCACAAGGGCCTAAGGAAAGCTATGACCCTCAAGAACCCCACTTAGCCAAGCGAGTGATTCGAGGAGGTTCATTTCTTTGCAATGATGCCTATTGCTCTGGCTATCGCCCTGCAGCTCGGATGAAAAATAGCCCTGATACCAGTTCTAACCATATGGGCTTCAGAGTCGTAAAAACAGATTAGAGAAATAGTCGAACTCTACATTTTCATTCAAATATCATTATAAATAGGATACAGGCTACTATTTATACCACATTTAGCTGAGCCATATCTTTGGCAATGAAAAGTGCATAATAGTGCAATAAAATATTGCACTGATAAAATAATTAGTTTTATTTAACAATTATGAAACTACTTTATACCCTTATGTTACTTGTGCTAACCGCATCTAGCTTGTTTGGTGCAAACGTTTATGTCAGTATGGGATCGTTTGAGTCTCCCCACTACGAATTTTATTCGGATTCAGATGGCACACTTCCTTTAACGGCCTTAGATGTCAGTGAAAGCTATACTTTTTATAGATTAAACAATGCTCCAATTCACCCATTTTACATTTCAGATGTGGGTAACGGACAAGAGCCCTCATCTAAAATCTCTATAACAGGTGATGGATCTGCAAGCAGTGGCATAACCGGCACACAAAATTTCACATTAACCTTCAATGATTTTAATCCAGCCAGCGACACATTATATTTCTTTTGTACGGTTCACGCCTCGATGCTAGGTCAATTCAACTTCGATGCTACACTGCCATTGATCGGGACGAGTGATTTATTCGAAAACACATCAAATGCTACTTGGACTCGATTCATAGCCCTTGCACTCATTGCTGACGGAGTATCTAGTCAAGCAGCCCAAACAATGCAGATTAATATTACGGATATGCCTGAAGGCGCACGATATAGAGTTGGTAAAACAGTGGCCAACGGTAGTTGGTATTTTGCATCAGGACAAGATCTCGTTATTGGTCTAAATACCATCAATGTTGGTGCAGTTAATTTTAACCGAAGCGTGAAAATTCAATTTGATCAAGGCGGAGTCGAATTTGATAGCCTAACCGTCAACGGAGTCGCTCTATATGGAGAAGCAAGCGATGCATTTACAGCCCCAGCTGGATCTGTTCTCGCTAGTAGCGTATTCGCTGCAGGAGCTAGTGCCTATCCATATGCTTACACCGGAACACTTCCTGCAAATGGAGTCGAAGGCCATGCACAACAAACTTTCATTTTAAATGTGACTGCATTACCTGAAGGTGGTGCCAATTACTCAATCTACAAAACAACCGCTAATGGCAGCGACGATACTGCCGCCCCCACACCATTAGTTGTTGGTACAAATACAATTTCTGTTCCGGCCGTAGACTTCGACCGTACAGTTAAGCTTCGCATATCTGCGGATGTCGCCATCGATCAATTGATTGTTAACGGAGTCTATATTGTTGGAACTGACGAAAATGCATTTACTGCTCCAGCTGGATCTGTACTTGCTAGTAGTGAGTTCAGTACTGGATCCGAGGCCTATCCATATGTTTACACCTCAGCACTCACTGCAGACGGGGCCACGAGCCAAGCGGAACAATCCTTCACTTTAAATGTGACTGCATTACCTGAAGGTGGCGCCAATTACTCTATCTACAAAACAACCGCCAACGGCAGTGAATTCACAGCAGACCCAGTGGCATTAGAACTCGGTGAAAATATAATTTCTGTCGCAGCAGTGGTCTTTGACCGTACGGTTAAGCTTCGCTTATCTGCGGATGTTGCCATCGATCAATTGATTGTTAATGATGAGTATATTGTTGGAGCAGCACCCCTCACTGCCCCTGAAGGTTCCGTTCTTGCCAGCAGCTTATTTGACTCCGGTACAACTACTTATCCTTATCTTTACACAATGGCACTCACTGATGATGGAGCCTCTAGCCAAGAGGCACAAACAATGATCTTAAATGTGACCGCATTACCTGAAGGTGGCGCGAGTTACTCTGTCTTTAAAACAACCGTTAATGGCTACGATAATATAGGAGCTGATACAGCACTCATAATTGGAGAAAATATAATTACAGCCTCTGGAGTCAGTTTTGATCGTACCGTTAAGATTCGCTTAACTGCAGATGTTGCAATTGATAGCCTCTCAGACAATGGAAACTATATACTTGGATCAGCACCAGCAGGACCTCCAGAAGGTTCAGTCTATCCAGATAATGATTTTGACCTCTCGTCTAACGGCAGCTGGCCCTATGTTTACACAGCAGCACTTGCATCTGATGGGGCATCTAGCCAAGCCGCCTTCCAATTCTTAATAGTTGTAACAGCATTGCCAGAAGCTGGTGCTAACTATACAATTAATAAAACAACGGCAAGCGGCGCATGGTATACCAGTGATCCAAAAGCTCTGGTCCTTGGAGTGAATCGCTTTACAGTACCTGCAGTTGATTTCGACCGCACTGTAAAATTCAGACTCTCATCAACTACCGTTGCTTATGAATACTTTGGAGTGAATCAAATGGATGTTTACGGCACGCCATTGGATTCAGACAGTGACGGAGTTAACGATTGGACTGACTACGCCCCGAACGATCCAGATGTACAAGTAGCTCCTCCAGCAGAAGCACCTGCCTTGAGCATTAGTTCTGATGGCACAGATATTACCCTTCAGTGGTCTGATTCAGCAGGATTCCAAGTGCATTCCTCAGATGATTTAAGTTCATGGACATCTACTGGAGATTCCGAAAGCCCTTACACCGAATCAATTGGAACCACTAAGTTCTTTAAACTAGCCAATGATTAACTCATTTTAAGATCTAAACAAAAAGGCGATGTACTAACATCGCCTTTTTTTATGAAATAAACTAAGGCCTATTATCTTACCTCCACCACATCTTTAATTCTTCTAATGAGATTCTTATTTCATCAAAGAAGCGATTAGTCGTTTGATAAACAAAAGGCGTTAAAACGATTCCTTAATGTGAAGCCCACACAGTAAACAATGAATACGACTGAATTCATTTAAGCTATCTAACGATACGACTGAGCTCTTCAAGCTATCCATGCTATTCAACCATACTGCTAAGTCCCTTAAGCTATCTAACGATAACGATTTATTCATTTTAATGATCTAAACAAAAAAGGCGATGTATTCACATCGCCTTTTTATCGGATAAAGTAATGATTATTATTTTAAGCCTACCGCATCTTTGATTCCTTTTGATGAGATTCTTATTTCATCAAAGGTGACATTGTTCGTATTAAAAATAAAAGGTGTTAAAACAATTCCTTTATATAAACTTCTTTTAGTTTGCTTGAGGTCTTTTCTTCCAAATTGACACACATTATTTTTGAGTGCTCCAGGCTCTGCTAAGTTTAAGTATTTACTCTCAAAACCTTTAGATGCGAAATATTCAACTTGTTCTGCATTCAGCACCCAATAGGTTAAAGATACATTGGAGACATTCCCAACTGCAGGCAATTGAGACATTTTCCAAATAACTAGATAAGGTTCACCTTTTACACAAGGGACGCCGTCTACTGCTTTATAGGTTTTGCCCTTTGCACCAATCATGCCTAATTCTCCACCCCAACGTTTAGGGCTGATCGCGAAGAGTCCATTTTTTACCGACATTTCAGCAGTATTGGGTAAAGCAAAAATCATAGAAACTACAGAGTCCTCGGTCATAAAACCAGGAATCACCCTATAGCTACCGTAAACATCTCCTTCATAGGCAGTGTCTGTTTGTCTAAAAGCAAACCCTTTAGCAAAAAAATTTTGGTTTTTCCTTTGCCCTTTTAATACAACTGAGCCCCCTGTAGAGCTTAGTCCTTCAAATTGGATATCCTTCTTTGAGACAACCGCATCACCCGAACCGATCTGCCATGCACTCATCCAACCTGAACTCGTTTCACCGCCATAAGCACCCTCTTTTCCCAAAGAAAGCTCTTTTTTACCGGTAAAATCAAATCCTTCGTATAAATCAGCAAAGAGATTAGCATTTGATAATAATAGAAATGTGATTCCACATAAAATTAATTTTTTGATTTTCATGATTAAAGTCTTGATCGATCGTGCATAAAAGTGCAATAATAATTGTTCACAAAATTTGAATGCATAAATCTTTAATGAAACTACCCTATTTAACACTCTTATTTTCAGTTTGTCTGCACATAGGTGCCACGGAAACAAGCGATACAGTCTATGAATTGTCCGATTTTGTGGTTACCGACAAAGATGACAAAGGCTATTTTTCAGGTTCCTCGACTTCAGCAACCAAGGCCAATGAACTGATTAAAAATACGCCAGTCAATGTAACGGTACTCAACCAGGAATTATTGGATGATTTAGGGATAAATACAACTGAAGATTTAGCACAAGTAAGTGCGGCTATTGATACGGATCCTACCTCATATAGTCTCGATCAAATTCGCATTCGAGGTTTCCGAAATTCTTTCACACGCTTCAATGGATTTCGACGAACGCTTCCTAGAGATGGCTATAATATAAGTCGCTATGATATTATCAAGGGAGCTAATAGTATGATTTTTGGTCAAGCCTCACCAGGAGGCACGGTAAATGCGATCCCTCTTCTAGCCAATTTCAGGAAAGATGCTGGATCGATCGCCTATTCATTCGGCAATAAGGACCTTAGCAAAAAAGTATTTAATTATAATAAAGTATTGAGCGACAAGTTAGCGGTTAGGTTGATGTTAATTGATAATTACAAGGGATACGAGCACGCTTATAAAAACTATGATCTCAAATCAAGAACACTAGCCGTCAATTACAGACCGGATTATACCAGTTCATTGCAGCTTCATATTGAAAAAGTAGATTCAAAATTCAGCTTCCCTACATTATCAATGAAAGATGCCACCATGATTGATGATTCGGTAGACTTTGGAAGTACTCAAGATCGATCCCCATATGATGGATATTTAAGCAGTTCTGAAAATCGCTCGATGCAAAAGAATTTTAATGTGCCCTTCAATAACGAATGGTTAGACTTTGCTTCAGATAGAATGTTGTTTAATTTATTTTGGCACACGAGAAATAATGGAAACCCCAGTGCACTAGCCAATGATAGTTTTTTAAATAATTCCTATTATCCTTTTATTGTTCCACCTGGCACCGAGGCTCCAGAAGAAGCCTCAGGTGGTAATCTCATAGGGACTGAAGAATTACAAGCAGAATATGCTTCAACAGCCTATACCGATGTCGATGAAAGCGCTATTCCTGCAATCGCCGCAGAAGTCAGGAAGTACCTCAATGATTATTACTCTATTATCAATCAAAGTAATTATGGATACCAATCCGGCCCTGATAAACATAAAAAGATAACCGGTGTCTTTAATACTTTAGACTATCAAAAAGTTTTAGGAAACGGATGGGAGTTCAGTCTATCTGCTAATTATCAATCACAAAAAGGTAAAAATATAGCCAGAGATAGTTACGGTGCCGGAAGGGTATTGGATAGTTATTCAGACCCAAGTTTAGCATGGCCCAAACCGCTAATTCATGTATTTTATAATGACGTACCAGCCTCTTCTTTTGAGTATCCAGATTCGATTAATAATTACTGGACCGATGGAACACTTACTGATTACGAAGCTGCACTAGCGGCCATTCAGCCTGAGCTTTATATACGCACTTATTGGACAAAGACCGAAGGTGAAAACGACCGAACTGGCTTAAAAGGCACCTTACTCTACGAAAAGAACCATACTTTGCCTATTGTGGGTAAAGTAGAAAATAAATACCTAATAGGATGGGATGTCATTGATATCGACAAATCAGAACTTAAGTATGATCAGATTGCAGATTATGGAGGCGATAATTCAGAAGTTGTCGATCCACTCAACCCTCTGAATCCAGATGGCTCTTATTTAAATCCTGATTCCAATGACCTTATGGTTCGAGCTCAATGGCTTACCAATGGCCAAATTACAGATCGAGAAAGAGCCGTTGAATATATTCGCTTAAATAGCGGATTTGGCAGCGATCGGTCGATCATGAGATTCAACAATATTATTGAAACCGACTTTGTGATATTAGACGAAGATGGGAATTATGTAGGTATTATCAATTCAGGATTTGTTAATATCGACCCAGACCCAAATGCCAACTCTTATAGTGGCAATAGCATGCTATTCAATCAGAACGAAGGACAAAGGGAGCAACTCGCTAAATGGCAGGAGAGTGCTCGTCTATCGGCTGCAATCAATGCAAATAGCCAATGGCTAGCCACTCAAAGTAGTCTTTATGATGGACGCTTAAGGACTTTAATCGGACTAAGATTTGATAAAATTAGCGTAGAAACTTCGATGAGAAAAAGTTCGTTATTCGGTGATGGAAGCAGTGATATTTATGTAATAGGGAGTAACGGCGAAAAAATCTACCTCACCGCAGATCAAATCAATCAAAAACAGAGTGAACAATACACGAAAGCAAGCCCCTCTTTAGGTGCCTTATATTGGCTCAGTAATAAGGTAGGAATATTTGCTAATTATGCCCAATCGATAGAATCACCCACAGGACAAGAGCGAACTCCATTAGGGACATTACCGGATCCTGAAATCGGAAAAGGGCTTGAATTTGGAATGCGTTACAGTACTCCCGATAATTCTTTTGACGCGCAATTAGCCTATTACGCTATCGAAAAAGAAAATGATAATGAATTCAGTTATTCAAATCTTCAGCTATTAGAAATTTATCCTTATGAAGAAATCATAGGAATCCCCGACGATCCATTAACTGAAGATATTGACGAAACTGTAATCGGAAGCCATCCAGAATTAATCTATATTTATAATACGACCAATTCTCCAAGATTGAATGGAGCCACCATGCCAGGTCGACGCACAGACGGTGATGTCACTTTATCCAAGGGTATCGAACTGGATATCAACTATAATCCTACTAGGAACGTCAATTTCATCGCTTCAGTTAATCATAATATTGATAACAAAATCCTTAAGGTAAATCCCCGAGTTCAAACTTGGTTGGATGATAATGGCTATGATAAAAATGAACTTTATTTTCTTCCTGGTAGACCTGATTTTAGAGGCTCCATCACCGGAAAATATTCATTTAAATCAGGAAAGCTTAAAGGCTTATCTCTAGGACTCTCCCAACATTACCGATCCGGTAGTGATATTGGTAAATACTATTTCTATTTTGATGCCGACGGAGAACTCTTGAATATAAATGATATCAAAGGAAATGATAATGTATTCAATGCCGCAGACGAAGCAAAAATCGACCGATCAAAGACTCAAGAGCTTTACATAAAATCAAGGCCTGAACACAACACCATTGGATTTATTAATTATAATAATTTCTTTCGTTCTAACGGAAAAAAATACAAGTACTCGATTAATTTCCGAGTCAATAACCTCTTCGATATTTCCCAATTTATCAATAGAAGCAACTACGGGACTTACAGAGAATCACGAACTTACCACATAACAACAAAGATCCATTTTTAATTTAAAAATACCTACATAATCAACCATTTATGAAACTTATAACACTACTTCTTTTTATATTAAGTACCCAGCTATTGGCTGCGAATAAACCTAATATCATCTTCATTCTAACAGACGATCAAAGGTATGATGAGATCGGAGCAGTGGGCAATTTCCCATGGCTGGTCACCCCTAACCTAGACAAGCTTTATAAAGAAGGTATCAATTTTGAAAATGCGTTTGTGACGACCTCACTCTGCGGTCCTTCAAGAGCCTCTTTCTTAACTGGGACTTATGCCAATAGACATGGTGTTGTCGTAAACGAATACTTAGATTACGATAAAAAATTACCCACCTTTGCCACCCTTCTACAAGATGCGGGTTATCAAACCGCCTATTTCGGCAAATGGCACCAAGCCATGCACAACAGGCCAAGACCTGGTTTCAATAAATGGATGGTATTCTGGGGCCAAGGCAAATATTTCAACGACGCACTCTTAACCGAAACTGGAGAAAATTTCTACATTCCAGAAGGGAAGTATTTGACCGATCAGCTCAATGAACTTGCCGTAGAATATATCGACACAGCTTCAAAAGAAGATAAGCCCTTCATGTTATACCTTAGCCATAAGGCATTGCATGAACCTTTCACGCCACCTGCTCGTCATGAAAACCTCTACAAGGATATGGATATACCCAGTCAAGACGACCTCAATGATGATATGTCCACGAAGCCAAAATATATCCAAACCATGGCTGCAAAAAATCGTGCACGAGGTGGAGGCATCGCCCCAGTCCATTATAAAATTCCAGACAAAATGCGTACCGTTACGGCTGTTGACGAAGGTGTCGGTATGATTTTTGAAAAACTTGAGCATGAAGGACTACTTGAAAACACCATCGTGATCTTTGCCGGAGATAATGGTTATTTCGTCAGTGAGCATGGCGGTCTACATGACAAAAGAAAAGCCTATGAAGAAGCCATCCGCATTCCTCTGCTGATGTGGAACCCATTTCAAGAACAGCCAAGAAAAGTTGATTCACTTGTTCTTAATATCGATCTAGCTCCCTATATTTGCGACCTAGCCGATATTGAAGTACCATCCCATATGCATGGCGAAAGCTGGCAGCCAATCCTTGAAGGTAAAAGCAAAGGAAGAAATGGTTTCCTCTATGAGTACTACAGGGAAAATGAATACAGACCCAGAGGCGGCTTTGGAGGCACACCCACTATCCTAGCCTATAGAACTAAAGATTGGAAATACGTAACCTATCCTGAAGCAGGCTTTACCTCTGAACTCTATGATTTAACTAATGACCCTAAGGAACTCTATAATTTGGTCGGTGATAAATCTTACGCTAACGTTTTATCTAAATTAGATAAATCATTTAATATATTATTGAAAAAAATTGATTACACCCCACCCACACGAATTAGAGGCAAAGGTCAGTCAATCAAAGAAATATATAATCGTTAAAAAAATGATTTAACTATTCCCCAACTTTGCTAATTTAAATTTGTGAAGAAAAGCACATCATCCTTCATACTTTTATTCATTTCATTCTGCCTATTTACAAATACTAGTTTATGGGCAAGTGATTCGCCTAATATTATTGTCATCATTGCCGATGACCAAAGGTGGGATGCGACTGATTTTATGCAGTCACGAATAGATGATCTCGGACGAACAGCCCGCTTTCCTTGGTTAGTCGGCACAACCCCTAACCTTAATCGTTTATCCAATGAAGGGATACATTTTGACAATGCGTTTACCGTGTTTTCAACCTGTTCGCCTTCTCGAGCAACTATGCTCACTGGAGTCTACCCCCACATCCACGGGGTCTCCAATAATTCAACCGATTTCCCAACTAATTCGACAACTTACGCAAGCCTGCTCAAGGCAAACGGATATGCAACTGGGTATTTCGGGAAATGGCACCATGGACGACAAACACAACGGCCTGGATTTGATACGGTAGCTACTTTTTACGGACAGGGGACCTACTTTGAAACCCCATTTTATAACGGCAATAACAACCTAATCAGAACAACCTCCGGCAGTGAATGGATCGATGATGTATCCACTGACTATGCGATTGATTTTATTGAGCAGCAAAATAATGCACAAAATCCTTTTCTTTTGGTCCTCGGATTTAAGACGCCCCACCAACCGTTTGATCCGCCTAACCGAACTGAAGATATTTTCAGCGGGCAATCTGCACTCGATGTCCCAAATTTAAATAACCCACCCCCTGGACAAAACATTGGTATTAACCAAGGGAATTATGCAAGTACCTTAAGAAAATACATGAGTACCATTGCAGGCATTGATAGCTGCGTAGGGTCGATACTCGATAAATTAGAACAACTGAATATCGAGAACAATACCGCTGTTATCTACATAAGCGATAACGGCTTTTTCCGAGGCGAACACACACTGGGCGACAAACGAGCACCCTACGAAGAAAGCATCCGTATTCCTTTGATGATTCGCTACCCCCAAGAACAATCTACACCACGCATTGTAAATGATATCGCCTTAAATCTCGATTTAGCTCCAACCATACTAGATATCGCCGGGCTAAGTATACCTCAAAGTATGCAAGGGCTTAGCTTACTCCCTTTGATTAAAGGTCAAAACCCAAGCGATTGGAGGCAGTTTTTCTTTTACCAATATAACCATGACCCAGAATTTCCTACTGCAAAAGTAAGACCCTATGTCGCTCTTCGCCACGAAAATGGCTTAAAATTAGTGTCCTACGAAGAAAATGCATCATGGGCTGAATTCTTTGATACCAGTACCGGCAATGATTCTTATGAAATTAATAACTTAATCAATGCCTCTAATCGCTCCAATGATTTGAATTATATGGAAACACTTTTCCGAGATGAAATGCGAGCCACTGAATTTATAAAAACGAATGGAATTAACATTCAAGCAAACTTACTTCAGGCTAATATAAAATTAGGAAAAAATTATAATTTCACACTCGAAACATCCGGCGATCTAGACGACTGGTCCTATAAATATAATATTCAAGGTAACGGTGATTTCTCTAATTATTCTATAAGCCCATCTTCATCCACTGGTAATGGATTCCAAATTGCGGTTACAGGAAATCAAAATGACTACGGGATCAAGGATACAAATGGTGGCACTCCTTACCGTTTAGATAATAACGAATTAGTCGTTGGTGCCCTAGACCCTTGGGACAATGTAGCTGGCGGAGATGCGGTATTAATCTTTGAAATTCCTTTAGAGGAAGAAGGATATAATTTAAGCAATATAGAACTAGAGTTTACCGCACGAAGAAAATGGAGCCCCGATACACCTTGGAGCGCCGATTTACATCTGCTTGGAATCTACAATAGCACAACGCCTTTTTCTAGCTACTCAGCATATACCCAAAGTGATTCAAATATTCACCTAATAAAAGAGGCTATTTTAGGGACCACTTTCTCTAATGAAGATACTAGAGTGACCTCAGAATCCTCCACCTTAATTCCATTTATTCAGCAATTTTATCAAACTCACCCAAACTACTCTGGTGGTCAGTATCTATTCCTAAGAATCAGTCCAGACGCAGATACAAACTCTCAGGCCTATAAATTTTACATCTATTCGGCAGACTCATCTGCTAATAAACCCAAATTGAATTTCCGCTACGATGAATTCTCAGAAAATCCCACACAGCTTTTTTATAGAATCAAATATGGACAAAATTAACCTTCCATGGATTACTGGCTGAGAAAGGCTCAGAGAAAAATAGTTGATATTTGTAAATGATGCCTCTAATTGTTCCTATTAATGAACACTAGAGAAAATAAAACTAATCAGCAAAAGATTGCCGATAATTTAAACATCTCTCGTACCACAGTCTCTCGATGTTTCACTAATCATACAGGCGTCAATCCCGAAACAAGGGCTTTAGTGTTCTCAGAAGCAGAGAAAATCGGCTACAACTACCTTAAATCAAGGACTGGTAAAAAAGTATCTCAGAAAACGATTGGCGTAATTATTTGTACCGACTATGAAAATATGCATGAAGACCATGAGCTAAGTCCAGGTTTTCACCTTATGCCCGGCATTTCGGAATTTGCCCTTATCAATGATATTGTTGTCGATATTAATATTATTTCCCCTGGGTTCACTTCCACCAGCCCAGAGTTTGAAAAACTTATCAAAAAAAATAGAAAGACTTGGAATGGCGTGCTCCTCATTTACCCATTTAAAACCGACATCATTAAAGCTTTAAAAGAGAATTTCCCTTGTGTCTCACTGGTTGAACAATTTGGCGATCAAACCATCGACTGTGTGGATGTCGATCACCACAAAGGGCTATCGACTATTATTAATAAACTGATCGAGAAAGGACATAAACGAATTGGTTACTTAACACGAAGCTATGCCGTTCAAGCATGTTGGTCTTACCGAAGGTATAGTGCCTTTACCGATCAATTAATTCGTAAATCGATTCCACTCAATGAAGCCGATGTAGTGAATGTGTATCCAGACAGATTGCTCTCGCCTCAAGACTCGATTAAGGAAGCCATCAAACAAACCAAAGATGGTGTGACTGCATGGGTCTGTGCTGCAGACCATGTCGCTTATGATTTAATCAAGCATTTAGAAAAGGCCGGAATTAAAGTCCCTAAAGATGTTTCCGTGGTTGGTTTTGATGGAATATCCAGCCCATTAAAAAACCATAAGCTATCAACGATTAAGATCCCGCATATATCCATTGGCTATAATGCCACTAAACGACTCTATGAGATTATTAAAAACCCTTACGATAAAACCCAATTAATTTCAATAAAAGGGGAATATTTTGAGGGTAATACCTTATAAAGTTCCATAAGGTGCTGCTTATCAATTCTTTAATTGATACTAACTTTTTTCTTAATTTGTGCATAATTGTGCAGAAATAATTTGACATTACC
The DNA here is from genome assembly GCA_029248665.1 of Opitutia bacterium. GTDB lineage: Bacteria > Verrucomicrobiota > Verrucomicrobiia > Opitutales > Coraliomargaritaceae. Next base: position 22,414 of record JAQWIW010000028.1, read on the forward strand.
TGCACAATTATGAAATTATAGATCTAAACTTAAATCATCTATTTAAATTTACTCAACCCTTACCTAATATGAAAAAACTATCCCTTCTATTGAGCATGGTACTCTTCGCGAGTTTATCGCACGCTCAGTTCAATATAGACATTACTAGTACCGCTGGCGGTGCTTTTGATAATGCCATCTCAGACAATTGGTCTCCTCCTGCTACAGGGGAAACTGCGAATGCTTTTGTAACAGATAACTCTTTGTTCCAAACACTCTTTCTTAGTTCCACAATTGGAAATGCAGATATTTACAAAGCGGGAACCGCTAACGGAGAGTGGGCAGATTCAGCGAACGCTCAGACCTTCACTATAAATATTGTAGGTACACCTACCGCACACGGCGACAAACCTGGACCACGTTGGAGAACGATTAGAACAGTAGCTAATGAAGCTTCATTTAATGGAAACTGGTCTGACCTTTCAGAAGGCACTAACAGTCTGACGTTTGGAGCTGTGGCATTCACTCGTATGGTCGGTTTTCAAATTGCCGGAGTTGTTAATCTTGATAGCTTCAGCCACGATTATGGTTCAAGTACTGATAGCTTAACAGTATCTGCTGTTCCAGAACCTTCAACATATGCTTTAATTGCTGGTTTCGCTGCATTCTTATTCGTAGCAATTAAACGCCGCAAATAGGTTTATATTAAATCTAAAATTTATCGAAAAGGTGAGGGTTATTCCTCACCTTTTTTTTACATATGAAACAATCATCCCTTTTAATTACTTTTCTTTTTTCACTTTGTCTTTTTCTTAATGCGAACGACACACTACCAAATATTGTACTTATATTTGTTGATGATATGGCATATGGTGATGCTTCATGCTATGGTGGTGACTTGATAGAAACTAAAAATATCGATAAACTAGCCGATAGGGGTATTCAATTTAATACAGCCTACAGCATAAGTCCAGTTTGTGGCCCAAGCAGAGTTGGCTTACTGACAGGAACATATCCCGGTCGCTCAGGAGTTTACTGGAATCCCGATATGGGAGGAATCCAATTTTCAGATGATAGACCCCTACTTTCCGTTCAGTTAAAAAAAGCAGGATATAAGACGGCCATTGTTGGCAAATGGAATCTAAACAACCCAAGCTGGAATCCCATGCCAGCCAAGAAATATTTTGATCATACTGCAAACACGATGGTCTGGGAAGGAGACTACTGGCCTGATGCCACTGGTCATTATCATGGAGTCAATGATGATAAATACGGAAGTACCAAAACAAACAATATATGGGGGCCTACTACTAAAGGTGATGTATATCTGACTGACTTACTCACACAAAGTGCCTGTGATTTTATTGATGAAAATTCAGACAACCCATTCTTCCTCTATCTTTCATATAACGCACCGCACAGCCCTCTGCAGGGAAAGCTGTCTCATAAAAAAAGATTGAGCCATATTAAGAGTGAAGCTCTTAAACTATATGCATCTATGCTCCTTGCTGTAGATGAAGGCGTAGGACAAGTCTTAGATACTATTGATAAAAAAGGGATAAAAGAAGATACCTTAATCATATTTTTAAGTGACAATGGCCCTGCAAAAACAAATTTTAAAGGTCTACCTAAAGAATGGCCAAGAGGTGAAATGCTTGGATCGACTAATGGGCTAAGAGGCAACAAAGGAGAATACTTTGAAGGCGGCATACGCGTCCCATTTATTGTTTCTTGGCCTGGTCAAATTCCTTTAAATGAAACTATAGAAACACCCATTTCGTCTCTCGATATTTACCCAACACTTTCTGCCTTGGCTGGAATTGATTTACCCAAAGATGAACCATTTGAAGGAGTCAACTTGTTACCTTTATTACTGGATACCGATTCGCAAATTTCTAGGGACCATTTCTTTTGGGCAGGAGGGAGAATCGGCAAACATAGAGGTGCGATTCTAAAAGATGGATGGAAACTGATCGTTAACCATAAAGGGAAAGACTTTCTTTTTAATTTAGATAAAGATCCAAATGAGAGAATAAACTTAATTGCAAATTATCCGCATAAATCGAACGCATTAAAATCTATTTTCTCTGATACTTTAAAAGGAATGCCAGAACCACTTACAGACCGTTCTAAACTGAAATAAACTCAGTCGTATCGTTTGAAAAAATTCGTCTTCACTGCTCCGTGCTCACCAGGTCGTCCCCAAGTAAAACTACCTTCAGGAAGCTCTGCATCAACCGAGCTTAAATAATCGCTTAACTGTTTTTCTAACTCTTCGACCTTTGCTTTTTCCTTTTTAGAGAGGTCCTTGGATTCACCAATATCTTTTGATAAATCAAATAAAAGTGATCGCTCTGAAGAGTAAAATTTAACCAATTTATAATCGCCCATACGAATGGCTGAATGAGGTTCCTGTAGGCCCACACTATTATAGTGTGGGAAATGGAAAATTAATGCCTCATTAGAACGGTCTACTGGCAGCGATGTATCTTTCAGTGCGACTTGGGCAAAACTACCTCCATCGATATCTTGAGGTAAAGCAATCCCTTCACCTGAATTAGAGGCTTCCGCCAATTCGACTACGGTAGGAAGAATATCATAACCGACAACGGGTGTGTCTGAAACCACTCCCTGAGGAATATTCGGCCCAGCCATGGCAAAAGGAACACGAATCCCCCCTTCCATTAAATCCCACTTACCTCGCAATAAGGGACTGTTCAGTCCTTGTTTATATGGTCGGCCTCGATTCACCTGTATCGGCAAGACGGGCATTCCTCCATTATCTGAAGTGAAAATAATATAGGTATTTTCGCTCAAGCCTAATGCCTCATAAGCTTCAAGTAATTTGCCGATTGATTTATCTAAATCCATCACCATCGCGGCATAAGAAACATTTTTGTGCAAGCCTCCACTACGCTCCATCAGCATCTGTTTGTAACTATCCTCACTATACACGAGATCGGAGTGGACTGCATAATGGGATAACTGCACATAAAACGGTCGCTCTTGCTCAAGGGCATCTTCGATAAAATCAATCGTGCGATCCGTTAATGAATCCACTCGCTTAGGATCTTCTTCGGCATAGCCATTCCACTGTAACTTATGATTGTTGTGATTAAAATTACCTTCCTTATTTTTGGTGATACCATCATGCACATCATAACCGTAACGAGCAGGATCAGCATCGATATGCCATTTACCTAAATGAGCACAAAGATAATCGGGATTGATCAACTTAAGGTATTGAGCAAGACCCACTTGATCATGGTCTGCGTAATTCGGGCCGCGAGCAATCGTACGTTTCACCCGTGCAGCCGTTTTGCCAAACTGGATACTGTAGCGAGACG
>JAQWIW010000005.1 GCA_029248665.1 Opitutia bacterium
TTTGTTTTACTTCTTGCTTCTGGAGGAAGCGATTCATCAAATTTAAAATAAACCCAGACGAGGTTAATCAGTGAGAGTAATAGACTGAAAAAAGCAGTCACAGAAAATGGGTTTATTCCTATAGAAGCTAGTGAGGGATAGCTATCTAGAAGATTGAATTGTCCTAAAAAGCCTCCAATGGCTGGCCCCATAATAAATCCAAGACCGAATGCAATTCCAACTATAGCCATGCCAGAAGTACGTTTTTCTTTAGGAGTGACATCCGCAACAACCGCAGTTGCTACAGATAAATTACCACCCATAATACCACCAACGAATCGAGCGAGGACAATCATCCAAAAGTTTCCAGATAATCCCCAGATTAGATAGCTGACTGCAAGACCAGCGATAGTTAATAGTAAAATCTTTTTACGTCCGTGTGTATCGGACAGGCTGCCCCAAATCGGTGCAAAAATAAATTGAAGGAGAGAATAAATCGAGCCTAGTATACCGCCAAATAGAACGGTTGTGATAAATTTAGGATTATGATGTGAGCTGAGTTCAGCTAACTGATATAAAGGTGCGATCAGTCTTGTTAGTAGGTTAGATGAATCACCTGCATTGCCATCAGGTATGTAATAATCTAACAGATCCGGAAATAGAGGAAAGATGATAGAAAATCCAACAAGGTCTAAAAACAGTGTTAAGAAGACTATTTTAAGCGTTTGTGGCCCTTTTCGAGTATCGATATTCATAGATATACAGTAGGGTAGTTAATTATTCTTATAATAATCAACAAGTGCTCGGTGAACGTTTTCAGGTATTAGCTCCTTTTCTCTATCTGTGAATTTAAAAACTTGTTTGATCAAATTTGAGCTAGTGAAAAAATGTTCTTCTGTGGGCATTAAATAAACCGTTTCAATGGTATCATTAAGATGGCGATTCATTTGGGCCATTTGAAATTCATATTCGAAATCGGAAGCCACTCTCAATCCTCTAATTAAAGCAACAGCACCCAGTTTATTTGCCAAATCCACGATTAGCCCATCAAATGCAATTACTTCAATATTTGGGTAATTTTCAAAGTTTTCTTTGATCAATTGCACTCTGGTTGCTTCGTCAAACATAGGTTGTTTGCTTTCATTTTTAGCAACAGCTACAGTGATAGAGTCAAAAAGGTTACTGGCTCGATGGATGACATCAATGTGTCCATTGGTTATGGGATCAAAGGTACCTGGATAAATCGCTTTTCTCATATATTTAAACAATATTTAAATTATATAGTCGAAACTTACACAAGATATAATAAAGATAAGCAATTTAATAATTCTTAAACTCGCTCAAAAATTTTGAAACATCTACCTAATATCCTTACGATTTCTCGTCTTTTTGCTATTTTTGCGATTGGCTATTTCTTGTCAGAGAGTACGCCTAAAAGCCAATGGATAGCGATTATTTTATATCTATTATCTATATTTACTGATTACTTAGATGGGTATATTGCACGGAAATTCAATGCAGTTTCTGGATTAGGAAAATCATTGGATGCCACTGTAGATAAAATTTTCTTTTTTGGCGTACTAGCTTACTTTATTTATTTTGATGTTTTCTCTATCTGGATACTTTCAATCTTATTAGTAATTCATATTGCTCGTGATATTGCAGTGACTTGGATTCGTTATATACTGCACCAAAAGCAAATCTTTGTTGGAGCGATTAATTCAGGTAAGATAAAGACCGTATTTCAATTTGTCTTTTTATTCATAGGTATGATCATTTCCTTATGTCATTCCTATCCAATTGAGTCTCAGCTTAATGATGCAGGATTAATTCACACATTGACTCTAATTGCCTATGCCATTTATTTTGCATCAATCGTTCTGAGTGTAACCTCTGGCATCCATTATATTAAATATTTTATTAAAAATAGATGAGATTAACGCATACATTTTTTTGGGCTCGTTTATTACCAAAACAGCTAGTCTTGAATTTAGCAACTTTAGGTCATGTGGGAGCTAGAAGTAAAATGCCAGGTACCATTGGTGCTATATTGGGCTTCTTCTTCTATGCGATAACCTTTCATTATTTCAATCCGTTTACTTACACTTTTGCTTTATGCATCTTGACCTATCTTTCTGCTGCTATCTGTGATGCTGCCGAATTTCATATGATGCAAAAAGATCCTGGCTCTATAATTCTCGATGAATTTGTGGCCGTTCCATTTATATTTCTGGGGCTGAATGCCTTTAATCCGAATGTATTAGAGGCGGGGGGATGGCCGATCTATTTAGCTGGTATTGCGCTCTTTCGTTTTTTCGACATCTTGAAGCCTTTAGGAATTCGTAAAATTGAGCGTATTGAAGGTGGGCTTGGCTGTGTTTTAGATGATGTCGCATCTGCCTTGGTCAGTTGTGTATTACTACACATATTAGTTAATAATATGATTACCGCATAATTTTCTATGTTTCTCGAAAGATTAAGACAGCTTGAGCCTAAGTACAAAGATTGGACGATCCAGAATCTCGCTTTGTATATCGTGGGTCTTCAGGCGATCTTCTATTTATTATTACTTTCTGAGTTTATTAGCATTGAGTCACTTGTGTTGATCCCGGCAAAAGTCATTAGTGAAGGTCAAGTATGGCGACTTTTTACTTTTTGCTTCGTGCCTCCCGCAATCCCTAATCTAGGAATGGGCTTATTGTATTTAATCATTAACTGGTATGTTTTTGTTATCATTTCACAATACCTAGAAACTTATTGGGGATCATTTTTATTTAATCTGTATTGTCTATTTGTCGTAGCTTTAACCATATTTGCCTCATTCCTAGTCTTATTTATACCAAGTGATATGCTTGTATTCATAAATCCTCAGGTCTTTTTTTATAGTTTCTTTTTTATTATATTTTTAGCCTTTGCCGTGCTCAATCCAGAGTACGAGATGCTCTTATTTTTTGTCCTTCCTCTGAAAGTTAAATATTTGGCGATGCTATCCTGTGTATTCTATATTTTATCCTTTCTCGGTGCCGTGACTCTTATGGATAAAATTGTAATGCTTATTTGTGTATTCACTTTTGTTTTGTTTTTCTACGATCAAATAAAACTCACCCTTAAGCAGAGAAAGCGGACTGAATCCTATCGAAAGCAATCTCAAGAAACTAACGAGGCTATGCACACCTGTAATCAATGCGGAAAAAGTGATATATCGGACCCGAAACTTGAATTTCGCTATCGTAATGAAGAGGGTGTCCCAATCTGCTATTGTAATCAGTGCAGAAATTAACTAAGCCTCGTATAAGCTAAAAATTATGAGTGATACACAACCAGTTATTTTAACCTGTGCTCAACCAACCGGAGGTCTTACCATTGGTAACTATTTAGGTGCGATTAAGAATTGGGCGGACATGCTCGAGTCTAATAATTGCTTTTTTGGTATAGTCGATTTACACGCGATCACCGTAGATTATACCCCAGCTGAACTGAGGAAAAATACACTTTCCTGTGTTGCACAATATATTGCTTGTGGACTTGATCCCAAGAAATCAAATATTTTCGTTCAATCCCATGTTACAGGACATACTGAACTAGCATGGGTCTTGAGTTGTATGACACCCTTAGGTGAGCTTCAGAGGATGACTCAGTTTAAAGATAAGACTAAAAATGCGAACAATGATGATGACACTAGTTCAAATGATGAGCCACAGTCCAAAATTTTTGTTAACTCGGGTTTATTAATGTACCCAGTGCTGATGGCAGCAGATATTCTTTTGTATAATGCAAATTCAGTACCTGTCGGTGCAGACCAAAAACAACACTTAGAATTGTGTCGTAATCTCGCACAGCGTTTCAATCAGAAATATTCAGACACCTTTAATGTTCCTGAGCCATATATAGCCAAACAAGGTCAACGAATCATGTCTCTGCAAGATCCAAGCAGAAAGATGTCGAAAAGTGATGTGAACTTAAATGCGACTATTTTCCTTCTCGATGACCCTAAAGTAATCCGAAAAAAAATTATGAGTGCAGTAACGGATTCATCGGCAGTGATTGAAATATCCGAGGACAAGCCAGGTGTGACTAATTTATTAAATATATATTCAGCCTTTACCAATCAAAGTCCTGAAGCAGTTGCTGCTACCTACGATGGGAAAGGATATGGAGACTTAAAATCTGATCTAGCAGATTTGGTTATTGCTCAATTAACTTCAGTTCAAGAACGCTATAATGAATTAATGAAAGATACCCAATATTTAGAGTCAGTACTTAAAGAGGGTGCGGAAGGTGCACAAAAGCTTGCTTTCAAAACACTTCGTAAAGTCTACAAAAAGGTCGGTTTTTTAAATCGTTTTTAATACCTTAAGTTATTCTTTATTAATAAGAAAAGACACGTTTTATTTGAATCTTATATTTTTTACTTATACTTATAGGTATGGTTTTAAGCAACAGTCCATCGGATGGAGAAGCACAGGCTCAATTAAATACCCTTGTTGGTGGTTTAGTTGTAGAAGTCTTGGCACGCTTAGGGGTCAGTCTCATTGTATCGGCTCCAGGTTCAAGAAGTACATCTTTGACGCTTGCTGCTGCCGAAAATGGAAAAATCGATGCTATCTCGATTTTAGATGAACGTTCAGCAGGCTTTTTCGCTTTAGGTGCGGCCAAAGCTTCGGGCAAGCCTGTCGCTCTTATTTGTACTTCAGGTACAGCTGCCGCAAATTTTTATCCAGCGGTCATAGAGGCACAAATTAGTAATGTACCTTTGTTAGTACTTTCATGTGATCGGCCTTTTGATTTAAGAAACTGTTCCGCCGGACAAGTGATCGATCAAATAAAATTATTTGGGAACAATGTGAATGCCTTCTATGAAATTGGCTTACCTGAAAATACAGATAGCTATTTTAATTATATTCGCCAAACGCTCGTGCATTCAGTCACAAAAGCAAATGGCCTGAATAAAGGTCCAGTACATTTCAATTTTTCTTTCCGAGAACCTTTTATTTGTTCTGATCCCAAAAGTATCTCTCTTAAGTTAGAACAACTTTTAAATTCTCATGCTAATGTAGTGGCTAAAATCACGGAGCACTCAGAACCGAGTATTTCTCCAGAGCCATTACTTGTTGAAAAATTAACTAGCCACAGGAAAGGCTTGATAGTGGTGGGGAATGCACAAGAACTGGCTAACAATCCTGATTCAATCAAATGTATTGCCGAAATTTCCCATGCATTAGGCTGGCCGATACTTGCGGATGTTTTAAGTCCACTAAGAAACTCACAGCAATTACTAGAGACTAGCACGCTGATTACTCATTACGATTACTTTATGAGAGATGCTGAGATGAGTGAAGAACTCCAACCGACTGCAATATTGCAAATCGGTGCTTTGCCAACGAGCAAAGTATTCCGTGCCTATTTGAAGTCTTTTTCTCCTGTCCAATTTCTTTTAGGTAATGGTTTTAAAAATATCGATCCGATTAACGCACATTCAATACCATTGATTGCCACTATTGACGCATTGTCTTCAGCGATAGGCCCATGCCAAGTCGATGAAAACTGGGTGAATTCTTGGTCTAACCTAGAGTGTGATTATTCTGCTAGAGTTGATCGATCAATTCAATCTGCTGATTTCAAATTTGAAGGAAAAGTGACTCGCTTAATTTCCCAATATCTCCCGGAAAATACGGATGTATTTTTAGCCAACAGCATGACCGTACGCTATGCGGAATCTTTCTGGCAAAAAAATACGACGAATAATTCTATTTTTTGTAATCGAGGTGCGAACGGCATAGACGGAACTCTCAGTACTGCTATGGGCATGGCTCACAACGGAAAACCCTCTTTGTTAATTACCGGAGATCTGGCATTTTTGCATGACTCAAATGGTCTATTAAATACACACTCTTTTGATGGTGATTTATTGGTCATTTTAATCAACAATGATGGAGGTGGTATATTTGAACATTTGCCCATCGCTGAAAGTGATCACTTTGAAAACTATTTTGCGACACCACAAACCGTAAACTTTAATCAATTGTGCGAATCTCACGGTGTTAACTATCAAGCCGTTGAAGATGCAGAAACACTTTTAATGGAAGTTCGTAGCATAGCAGGAAATGGACTAAAAGTTATTGAAATAGTAACTGATAGAAAGAATGATGTGAAAACCTTTTATCAAATAAATCATCCGAACACCGACGCTAATTAAACGATTATGAATTGGAAAACAGCTAAAAATTACCAAGATATTTTATACGACAAATGCGATGGAGTGGCACGAGTCACAATTAATCGTCCTCACCGTAGGAATGCATTTACTCCAGATACTATACATGAGATGATTGACGCTTTTTCCGATGCGCGAGATGACAGCAGTATCGGGGTGGTTTTATTAACCGGTTTTAATCCACAAACAGATGGTAAATTTGCATTTTGTTCAGGAGGCGATCAGAAAATCAGAGGCGAACAGAAAGGTGGTTACATTGGTTCAGATGGTGTTCCCCGTTTGAATGTTCTAGAATTGCAGAAGTTAATTCGCTCTATGCCGAAAGTTGTCATTGCTTTAGTTGCGGGCTATGCAATTGGTGGCGGTCATGTACTTCATGTTGTTTGTGATCTGACAATAGCAGCAGAAAATGCTATATTTGGTCAAACAGGTCCTAAAGTAGGCAGTTTTGATGGCGGATTTGGTGCAAGTTATCTAGCACATATCGTCGGACAAAAGAAAGCTAGAGAGATTTGGTATTTGTGTAAGCAATATACTGCTGAAGAAGCATTAGATATGGGTTTAGTCAATAAAGTCGTACCGTATGAGTCACTAATGCAAGAAGGAATAGAATGGGCACATAAGATAATGGAACATAGTCCATTGGCTATACGCTGCCTAAAGTCTTCATTTAACGCAGACATTGATGGACAACAAGGCATACAAGAACTTGCAGGTAATGCCACCTTACTTTATTATCTGACCGAAGAAGGCGAAGAAGGGCGAAAAGCTTGGAATGATAAGAGAAAGCCGAATTTTAAAAAATTTCCTTGGCTTCCTTAGAATCTGATTAATGCTTCAAGGTTTATGAGTAAACGATTTTTAATCACCACGGCAATTGATTATGCCAATGGCTCTCCACACATCGGACATGCCTATGAGAAGATTCTCACAGATGTAATCGCACGGTATAAACGACTTTCAGATGTTCCTGTACATTTTGTTACAGGTTTAGATGAGCACGGACAAAAAGTTCAAATGAGTGCAGAAAAAAAAGGCATTGAACCGCTTGAAATCTGCGACTCACTAGCTGAAGAATTTCAATCTTTATGCCAGCGGTTAAATATCAGCAATGATGACTATATTCGTACAACTGAAACCCGTCATAAAAAAGTTGTACAAACCTTGTTACAAAAACTCTTTGATGAAGGGAAAATTTATAAAGCAGACTACAACGGCTATTACAGTGTTCGCCAAGAACAGTTTGTAACGGAAAAAGAAAAAGTGAATGGCCAATGGCCAAAGCTATATGGGGAAGTTAATGAAATAACCGAAAGCAATTACTTCTTTAAATTGTCTGAGCATCAAGATTGGTTGATCGACACAATACGCTCCGATGCATCTTTGATTTATCCCCGCTTCCGTAGTGCTGATGTTTTGAATTTCCTCAAAGAGCCCCTAAATGATCTATGTATATCCCGTCCTAAAGAAAGACTTTCGTGGGGTATCGAGCTTCCATTTGATGATGGATTCGTCACTTACGTTTGGTTTGATGCTTTAGTAAATTATATAACGGCTGCAGGCTATGGCACTGAGAGCTTTGAGGATTACTGGCCAGCTGATTATCATGTGATTGGTAAAGACATTCTATCGCCTCCTCACGCAGTTTACTGGCCAATCATGCTTAAAGCTTTAGGCATTCCATTACCGAAGCATTATTTAGTCCACGGCTGGTGGCTAAACTCTGGTTCTAAAATGTCAAAATCAGATGGAGATGTCGTCAACCCACTTGATTTAATTAACACATATGGTGCAGATGCCTTCCGCTATTTTGTTATTTGCGAAATGAATGTAGGACAGGACAGTGATTTTTCTGAAGAGTTATTCCAAAAGCGCTATAACTCAGATTTAGCTAATGATTTAGGAAACCTTGTCAGCCGTCTCCTTAATATGGGTCATCGATTTGCAGATGGTATCATACCTAAGGCAGAAATTGAGGAAGCGGAAGAGAAGGTTGTGTTAGAGCATTGGAAAAGCCTCAAATCAGACATATTTGATTTATACGACACTTTTCAATTTCACAAAGCATTGGAAAAGATATTTAGTTTCATCGCTGAGCTTAACCGATATACCGAGATGAGGGCACCATGGAAGCTTGCAAAATCTGAAGATGCAAAGGATAAGCTTCGATTAGCTACCACATTGGCAACGATGTCAGAAGGTTTGAGATTGGCATCTATTTTATTGCAACCAGTAATGCCTCAGACTGCTGAAAATATTTTGAATAGTTTAGGCCAAAAATCTGTAGAATTATTTTCCGACCATGTGGAGTGGGGCACTCAATTAGCGGGTTCTAGCTATGGTGAGAAATCTATCTTATTTCCTAAGAAAGATCGTTAAAGATTTTTGCTTTAACTAAAGGAAATAGCGAACATAGGCCTTAGCCCTTAATTCCGTTAACCATTGCTCAAGGGACTCTTGAGCGATTTCTCTACTAAGTACATCTTCTATAAGATCTCGAACTTGTGAAATCGGTTGAATTTTTTCTTCCTGTAAATTTTCCGCATAAAGAATGAACACCGCATCGCCTAATTGTATAGGCTGAGTGTGCTCGCCAATGGCTAAATCAAAAGCGACTTTTGATAGTTCTGATCTTAAGTCTTCACGCTTTACCCAACCCCAATCTCCATTAGTTCGATTGAAGGACTTATCTCCGTACTTATTGGCTAAAGTATGAATAGAATCGCCTTCTTCTAATTGTTTTACGATCCCGTTAGCCGTTTCAAGAACTGATTCAAGTGTCTCTCCCGCTTTAGGCATTAAAATAATTTGTTTTAAGTGAATAAGCTCTGGTTGGTAAAAACGAAGTTTATTTTTTATGTAGAAATCTTCGATTTTTTCAGGACTGATTTGTGATTGTTTTTTACGATTTTGGGACTGCATCACATTTACAATGATGCTTCTCTTTAATTCTTCTCTAAATTCGTCTTGGGTTTTGCCAACTGAATTGAGGTAGGCCAAAAACTGACTGCGATTAGCATTAAAGTCGGTTTTAATTATCGATTCATATTCGTTATCCACATAAGAAGGCGGAATTTGAATACCTTGCTCATAGGCCTCATTAACAATAATAATACGATCAACTATATTTTGTATGATATCCTTACTGACTGAATTAATTAACTGATTAAAATCGGCTTCACTTTTTGCCTGAAGACGCAGCTTGGGAATCATTGGGTCTAAAGATTTCCTTAATTGCTCAAAAGTAATAATTTCTCCTTCTGCAATTGCCGCTATACCATTTCCTAAGTGTAATCGCTCTTCATTATTGTTCGAAGATTGAGCGCAAATATTTGAACTAAGTGCTAATGAAATTATAAATATACTTAAGAAAAATCGCATTACGGTTTTTTTATTTTTTTTAGGAAATTTTGGATTTCAGTTAACCTTAATTTAGTCGTCTTTTGGGTCAAGCGAGGAAATCGCGCCCCGACCTTATAATATTCTTTTTTGGTGTGAGCGTATACGCACATTAAACGATTTGATTCGGTTTGTACTGACTTAAACCCTGCAATTTCAGCTAATATTCGGATTGTATGTATTTTAAGTAATATGCTCAATGATAGTGGCATTGGTCCGAAGCGATCAATCAGATCTGCTTGTATGTTTTGGACTTCTTTAATGCTTTTAGTCATAGAAAGAGCTCTGTGAAAATGAATCCTTATACTTGATTCTGATATGTATTTCTTTGGAATCGATGCATATGATTGTAGCTTAATCTCTTGGCTTTGTTGAATTAATCCCCTCGGATTGCTTCCTTGAGAAACTTTTTCACTTGTAGGTTCTCCATAGATAATAAAATCAAGATTTACTTCAGCTTTAATTAAATTTGAATGAGGTTCGTTTTTTAGGCGAGCAATGCTTTCTTTGAGTAACTGACAGTAGAGTTCAAATCCGATGGTTGAAACATGACCACTTTGTTCGGCTCCTAAAATATTGCCTGCACCTCGTAATTCTAAATCTCGCATAGCAATTTTCAATCCTGCACCTAATTGATTATATTGCTTTAAAGTACTCAAGCGTTTGTGAGCAGCTTCAACTAAAGCAACATGTCTATGAAGAAATAAATAGGCATAAGCTTGTTTATTAAATCGACCAACTCGTCCTCTGATTTGATACAGTTGTGCAAGGCCAAATCGATCAGCACCTTCGATAATCAATGTATTGCAATTAGGAATATCAATACCCGACTCAATGATTGTCGTGCAGACTAATACATCAAAATTACCATTAATAAATCCAATCATTATTTTCTCTAAATGGCCTTCGTCCATCTGACCATGTCCGACAGCAATTTTTAAATCGGGCATTTGTTCACGCAATCGACTCGCCACTGATTCAATTGATTCAACTCGATTATGAAGATAAAATGCCTGTCCTTGTCGATCTGTTTCAAAGCGAATTGCTTTTTTGATCAAATTCAAATCATAGCTTTTTACTATTGTTTCTATAGGTTTTCGCTCGAGTGGGGGGCTCTCAATCACGCTCATAGATCGTGCACCCGATAAAGCCATATGTAAGGTACGAGGAATGGGTGTAGCTGTAAGCGTTAAAATATCAACATTATGAGCAATTTCTTTAATTTTTTCTTTTTGTTTAACTCCAAATCGCTGCTCTTCATCTACAATGAGTAATCCCAGATTATGAAAATTTACGTCCTTACTTAAAAGTCGATGTGTACCAACTATTAAATCGATTTTTCCTTCGCTAACATCCGAAAGAATTCGCTTGTTCTTCTGGTTGGAATAAAAACCGCTCACGCAATTAATTTCAATTGGGAATTCTTTAAAACGTTCTGAGAAGGTTAAGAAGTGTTGTTGGCAAAGGACTGTAGTAGGGACTAATATGGCTACCTGTTTACCTGCATTGATTGCCTTAAATGCTACCCGTATGGCCACCTCAGTTTTGCCATATCCAACATCTCCACAAATTAATCGGTCCATGGGCTTATTCGATTCCATGTCTCTCTTTGTGTCTTCAATAGCTAACAATTGATCTCGGGTCTCAGTGTATGGAAATTCGCCTTCAAAAATAGATTGCCAAGGATGGTCACTTGGAAATGCATATCCTTCAGCATACGTTCTTTCTGCATTTATTTTGAGCAACTTTGATGCGTAATCAAAAGTAGAATACTCCGCATTCGTTCGCGTTTTAATCCATTGGGCAGATCCTATTTTGGCTAGTTTAGGTTTCTTTTTCGAAAAGCTCAGATAGCGTGTTAATAGATGTGCTTCACGAATAGGCACATGTAAAATCATCGATTGATCAAATTCTACTGTAATGACTTCAGAATGACTGTGTCCATTAACATTTAATTGCGTAACTTCCTTGTAACGACATAAGCCGTGCTGCAGGTGAACCAACACATCACCATGTATGAGTTCAGAAAAATCTAAGAGCTGAAGTACTTGTGAATTTTTAGGTTTATTGGATGAAACATGATTCACCTTCTTATTTCCAATAAACATAGATTCTTCGAGTAAAATGAACCCTTCGCTACAAGAGGAAAGTGTACTAGAGTGCAAAATATAAGTAGACTCTAGTGTATTTGATTCAATAAATTCGATCTGCTCTCTATCAATATCATTGAGCAAATCAATGGTATCTAAAATTAAGTCACGATTTATTTTATCATTGAGAATACAGTGAATTCGAGAGGGTAACTTTTCGTTAAAGATACTTTTGAGTGATTTTAGAGCTTCTTTCGTATTATCGAGTATATCGGAATCCTCTTTAGTTCTAATATTTTGGTTCTTTAAAGAGAGAAAAGATTCTTTAGATCCAGTAGTTATGGCTGTTTTTGAACAATCTTTAAATAGAGTATTATTTAAATCAAATTCGCAAAGTCCTATATAATGGTCTTTGTATTTATTTCTTTTAGAGAAGATAGAATATATGCCTTTATAAGCATTCTCTTTGTCATAATTAGCAAAGCGATAAGGGTGCTCTCGTTCAATCAAGCTCGGATGGTCAAATAACCAAAAAAGTGACTTACTCGGTAAATAATCACATAAGGTACTATCACTATTTTCTTCTATGAAATTAGGAGGAATAAAGAGTGTCTCTTGATTCTTAATGCTTCTTTGACTCATTGGATCAAAGATTCTTATCGACTCGATTTCATCACCAAAGAAATCGATTCGATACGGCTGCTTTTCATTGATTGGGTAAATATCTATGATGCCACCTCGTATTGCAATTTCTCCTAAATTTTCACACGCCGCCTCAACGTCATAATTTAAATTTTCAGTTAATTGCTTAACCAATTCAAGATAATCATATTGCTTCCCGACTTCCAACAAACAGGCATTATCTAGAAATGATTTCAATGGTGGTACATCGCCAAAAAGAGCTTCCGGAGTTGTCACTATGCACAATTTTTCTCCTTTGAATTCTTTCAATTGAAGTAGGGTAGAAAGACGGAGTGCATTTCTTGATCGCTTTATAGAGAGGTCGATATCCTTTGGAGGAGATTCAGGGAAAGGCAAAAAAGAGTTTGTTCCCTTAGAATCATAAATAGCCGATAAATTATTTAACTGATCTATATATACTTCTATCTGCTTGGGGCTTGAAGTAAGCATAAACCCAATTGAATTTGACTGATCTTGTAAGATTTGAGCGAAGGTGGGTATTTTAGCACTTTCAACAACGCCAGTAAACAATAGCCTGTTTTGCAATTTCTTCATCAATACGAAAAAAATTATTTGATATTATTTAATGCGTCTAGTGCCGCATCAATTTCAGCATTCTTAATCGAACTACTCATACCACTTCCCAGTACTTTTCCATCTATGGATACCTCTACAGTGTAAGATTTTTTGTGATCAGGGCCTGATGTCTCTCTAAGGCTATATTCGGGAATTTCACCTTTCTGTTTTAATTGAGACCACTCTTGCAATGCTCCCTTAGGGTTAATTTCTTTAATCATCTCCCGAACATTTTTAAGCTCTGTTTTAAATGTTCCTAATATCCACTCTTCTGCTGTGTCCAAATTTGAATCTAAATAAATTGCAGCAATTAATGCTTCAAAGGTATCCTCAAGCATGCTTGAAGAAGGTTCACCGAAATTCTTACGATAAACATCACTTAATTTTATGTACTTGTCGATTTCGAGCTCTAATGCCTTTTTTGATAAAGAATTACCACTGACAATAGCTGTTCGCATAATATTCAATGTACCTTCATTGGCATCTTTAAAATAATTATAGAGATATTTCGATATGCATCCGGATAAAATACTATCGCCTAAAAACTCAAATCTCTGGTACTCGGACGCAAAAACTTTCTGACTAGGGTGAGATAGAGCTATATCAAGCAGCTTTATGTCTTTGAATGTGTAATTTATAATGGATTCTAAACTCATATTTATCACAAAATTTGAAGAAAGTAATTTTACGACTTGCGACTTTTTTTAGAGAAACTTAACCCTATATAAATACTTTAGTATTATATCACAAGTTAAGTTAAACATTTAATAACATATACACATTGACTAAGATAAAGAAACAAGAGAATAAACGAAATAAAATATTCGTTTTAGACACAAATGTATTGTTGCATGACCCGCAATGCTTGCAGAAATTTGAAGACAATACCATCGCCATTCCGGTTGAAGTTCTTGAGGAATTAGACAAAAAGAAATCAGCACCAGGTGAATTAGGGTTTTCTGCACGAAAAATCCATCGAGACTTAAGATTGCTTTTTGATACAGATCTAGAAGATGAAACAAAGTTAAAGGAGGCTTTTCGTTCTGCTTTATCCTGTACATTGCCAACAGGAGGACAATTGATTGTTGTTATAAACGACTTCTTGATTAACACAAAAGAAAGTGAAAATTTCAATCGCTTGAGAGCAACATTGTTTGACTTAGATAAGATGGATAGTCGTATTTTAGCATCTGTCTTCTTTCTGAAAGAAATATGCGATGACCAACGTGTTATTTTGGTAACTAAAGACGCCAATATGGCCCTTAAGGGGATTTCCTTAGGCTTAGAAGTTCAAGATTACATGAACGATAAGATTTCTAATAAGCAAATGCCTTCAGGTCTTAATCAGATTACCTTATCTAAAGAAAATTTCGATCTTTTCATTGAAGAACACGGAGTCGATCTACCACCTGAAGATACGAAGGATCTTTATATCAATGAATATGTATACCTTCGCCATGAATCTAATTTGGAAATTGCGCGATATCATGGAGATGGACAATTAGAGGCACTCATTATCGGAGACTCTATGGGAATAAAAATTCCTAAAGGTATCCGATTACAACCACTCAATCTAGAGCAACGAATGCTGATGGATGCATTGCTCGATGAAGATATAAAATTAATTACTTGTCGTGGTAAAGCTGGTACGGGAAAGACTTTAGTAAGCATAGCTTCAGCACTCTACCAAACCTTAGGTGACGATAATATTTATGAACGTGTGTTTATTACTCGGCCCCTAGTCCATATAGGTAAAGATACAGGAGCGCTACCCGGAACACTTGAAGAGAAGATGGCACCTTATATTGCACCATTCTATGATAATCTTGAAGTCCTCTTTAGTAATCGTAAAACAATTGGGGAAACAGGAAAGGGCGATGATGATTCCCAAATTGATCGAATCACGTCGAACCGAAAGCGAAAAAAAGCCATGGCGAAATTGGCGAAACAACCTCAGTCTAATGACGGGCATTCAGATGTAGCTGAATCACCTAGAAAACCTTATCAATTTTTATTCGATTACGGAATGGTCATAGTTGAAGCGATGACATTTATCCGAGGTCGTTCATTAGCCAATACTATCTTTATTATTGATGAAGCTCAGAATATAACTCCCCATGAAGCCAAAACCGTTGTAAGCCGAATGGGAGAAGGCTCAAAGGTAATACTTCTTGGAGATCCAGCTCAAGTCGACAGTATGTTTCTTGATGCCATGTCTAATGGATTAGTCCACACCGCTCAGCGTTTAAAAGGAACAGAAATTACGGCACATATAGAATTAACTAAGGGGGTTCGTTCTGAGCTTGCCGAGTTGGCCGCTGATTTACTTTGACATTTTCTCCTTCTGATCCCCAATAATACGTCACTATTCCCGATAATATTTCATGCGTTTTTTATTAACTTCTCACGGCTCAACCGGTGACATATTTCCTGTGATTTGCTTAGGCCGTGCACTAGTCGAAGCAGGGCATGATGTGCGCTTTGCTACAGTAAACTTATTTAAAAGTGATGTTGAGTCTGCGGGCTTGAAATTTGTAAAGCTCCCGCCTGATTGGGATCAAAGCGGTTTTGCTGAGGCTATGCGCGAATTAACCAAGTCTAAGAACCCGGTTGATTTACTCAAAATGATATATTCTGAAGCAAATCCCTTCTTAGATGAAATCATTGAAATACTCAGGCGCGAGTTAACCACCGCTGATGCATTTGTGAGTAATTATATTTTTGGTAACTTGTGTCGCCTTGCTCGACAAATGGAAGTCCCTTGTGCGGTCACTACATTTGCCCATAATGCGATTCCATCTTATTCGAAATCGCCTATATCTCTGCCTAGGGCATTGAAAATCCCTCATTTTATTAAGAAGCCTTTTAACAAATATTTGTGGAAGATTGCAGATTTTTACCTTTGCTGGAATTTAAATCAAGTAATCGGTGAGACATTAATCAAAAATGAGATTGGTGAAATGGACAGCTATTTAATCAATCCTGCGGATAAAATACTCGTCACAGTTTCACCGACATTATTTCAACCTAAGAAACTTTGGAATGAGCAATTTTCTTTCACCGGATACTTAAGATGGCAAGCTCCTGAATGTGAACAGCAAAATACAGCAGTTGAGGCCTTTTGTAATGGTGAAAAAGTCCCCGTCTTAACTTTTGGTAGCGTGACTTTTGAAAACACTCGAAAGATTATGCGTCGCTTTTTAAAGCATTGGCCAAAAGACAAAAAAATCATCATACAGTCCGGTTGGGCACAGTTGGCGATTGAGCGATCCAATAACTGCATTTTTACGATCAATAAAATATCTCACGATCAATTATTCAAGTTTGCCTCAGTCGTCATCCACCATGGAGGAGCTGGGACTACAGCAAGTGTTTTGCATGCAGGCGTTCCTCATATTGTCATTCCGCATTTTGGGGATCAGATGTTTTTTGCTAAGGAAGTGAAGCGCTTAGGTGTAGGCTTATCCCTTAGGCTTTCTCGATGGCCTGAAGAACTACCTAGAGCAGTACGAATTGTCGAACGCAGTAAGAAACGTTTAAAAAAGGCTAGGTGTATCGCTGACACTCTGGAGGCTGAAAATGGCTCAGGAGAAGCAGTCAAAGAGCTAGAGCGTTTAGTGGTTGAATCTAAAGAGGTCTGATTCCATCAGTTGGTAAGCACTGTTATCCAACTTTATTGAGAGCCATTTATACGGTGGTCTAATTGTAATATCTTAACCAAGCAAAGAATAACAATTTGCTGATTTTACGCTGTGGTGGCAAAAATGCTTAAGCGGCAAGATAATGGTAGAAAAATGGCTGCTCAGGCTGGGATCGAACCAGCGACCAAGTGATTAACAGTCACCTGCTCTACCGCTGAGCTA
>JAQWIW010000011.1 GCA_029248665.1 Opitutia bacterium
GGCTTTTTAGGACAATTCAATCTTCTAGATAGCTATCCCTCACTAGCCTCTATAGGAATAAATCCATTTTCTGTGACTGCTTTTTTCAGTCTTTTACTCTCACTGATTAACCTTGTCTGGGTTTATTTTAAATTTGATGAATCACTTCCTCCAGAAGCAAGAAGTAAAACAAAGCCTGAGCCTTTTAAATTATTTAGTTTATTTCGTCATAGAAATCAAAAAATAAAGGCACTTAATTTGACTTACCTTATTTACATGACCGCCTTCAGTGGCATGGAATTCACTTTAACCTTTCTTGCAGTTGATAGGTTTCTGTTTTCCACTGTACAAAACGGCCTTATGTTTGTGTATATCGGATTTTTACTCGTGGTCACTCAAGGATTTCTCATTAGACGATTCACACCAGTGGTGGGTGAACGAAAACTTTCTTTAGCAGGCCTTGCCTCTGGAGTCATCGCCTTCATCTTATTGTCCCAATCGACTCAATTGCCACTTTTCTTTATTGCCTTAGCCTTTATGGCATTATCGATAGGCTTAGCCTCGCCATCTATGAGTTCACTCGCATCACTCTCTGCTAATGATGAAGAACAAGGTACGATATTGGGACTATTTCGATCTGCTGGTTCATTCGCACGTACCATTGGACCTCTCTTATCTGCCTTACTTTACTTCCTATTAGGTTCTCAAATTACTTATGTAATTGGGGCCTGTATCGTACTTATGGCCTTTGTCCAATTTAAACAAAAGATCGCACTTAATGGTGAAGAATTTGTAGCGACTCAGCGGTAAAACCCTATCAGAATATAGTTATAGTCAGAAGGACGAAATAAAGGACTTAGATACACTTGCTGCTACAGAGCTATCCACATTACTTGAGACCTGGAGAGACCGTATAGGCAAATGCGGAAAGGTGCTAACTTTCTTTAAGCCATTAACCTGTGAACAAGTAACAAGTAGACTATTTAAGATCTAACCAACGCTCAATGGTTAGAATGGTCCATTTCTCTTCATTTCCATTAATGCTCGTAGTTACTGTATCATTGACCTTTTTACCAATAATGCCTTGAGCTAACGGAGTTTTATAAGAAAGAATATCATTCTCGGGATCGCTATCCCAAGCTCCTAAGATCGAATACTTGCGAGTTTTTCCAGTTGAACCTTCTTTTAAGGTCACAACATTACCCATTCCGATGCTGTCTTTACCTGCATCACTGAAATCTGTAACTTTTGCCGTTGATAAGTTAACTTCTAACTCATTTTTACGGGCGAGTAATAAATCCTGATCCTGTCTAGCCATTTTATACTCAGAATTCTCTTTCAAATCACCGTGCTCTCTTGCCGTAGCAATTGCTTCTTTATTATCAGGGATTTTTACATTGATTAACTCTTCGTACTCGGATTTTGCTAAATCAAAACTCTTTTGTGATACCACTAATACGTCAGATTTCTCTTCTGAACGAACTGTAGCTTCAGCAGAAAGTAAACTTTGTATAGATGGGTAAAGTTTAATAAATCGAGCCATGAGAGATTTTTTAGTTAAATCTTCAAAGCCTTGGTTTAACAAAAGAGTCTGAGCTAAATCAGTGGCAATTTCAACATTCGTGCCATCTAACAAATCTGGAATTAGATTGCGATCATCACTGAGTAAATCAGCAAGCGGTATGCGTCGAGCACTTGCATTTTGTAGCGCCTCATTATCAATAGCATAGAACATAGCCGATAATAATTTGGTCGAAATCAAAGGTGCAATTAAGCTTTGGTATTTCTTAGAAGCACGGTTTTTGACTACCCAAAATAGTAATGGCCCTTTGATAGTTTGGTCTGAAAGCCAACGATCTAAGCAGAAATTCACACGCTCTTCCATTTCTTCTTCGAGCATAAAGTTAATGCATTCTGTTGTAAACTTACCACTAGAGTGTTTGAGTAAATCTTCTGACATTGTTGAATAACGGTCAGGAAACACACGTTTAATTAAGTCTAAATAACGACCAAAGTAAATAACTGGCAAATCAGAGGCTAGTTCGGAGAAATCGACAGTTGCCTCTAAAATAGACCTAGATGAAGGCTCTAATGTCTCAACATCTTCATGCAAATCTCTCGCTAAGTTATTTCTAACCCATACACCATGCAAACGGTTAGCTTGAGTTAGTGTTTTAGTATTCTTGATCGCGTCAGTAAGTGCATTAAGAATGTCGGGAAGCTCTTCCTTAATCACAGAAATATTTTCCGACAGCTTATAAAGTTTTTCCGCTAAGTTAATTTTTTCTTTAGAATTTTTAGTAGCATGGAACTGCTCAAGTACTTCTTCCTCGGGATTCACTGGGTCATCTCTGAGAATATAAAAATCGGTTTTCTTAAGAGGTACCCCAATTCTTGGATCTTTTGCCAATAGCTTCTTTGTCGCAGTCCACCACTTTTTGTGTTTAATAACACCTAATAAAGGCAAACGTGCCAAAACTCTCTCAATTTCAGAAGCCATCATAGATTGGCAATCCGCGTTTTCCAAGATCAGTGCAATCAAATCACATGGTTTTTTCTTAACTAGTTCCTCTATACGCTCAGGATTTGTACGTGATAACACTAAAACATCATTTTCTGGAAGAACATCTAGCTTATCGGCACAAAAAGCTGGTGCCATTGCGTGGCCTTTTTTACCTTCCTCAAAATCAATAATTAAACGATCGTCTGGTTCTATGTAATCAACAATTTTGCCAAATCCCCAACTTCTATGGAGGCAGTAATTTCCAGGAATCATAACCTCAAATTTAGATCGAAAAGATTCTAATTTTGGATTTTTCTCTATTAAAGTATCGATGGAACTTTTGTTCATAATAATGCAAGTTGTAAAAAGATAAAGTTTAACTATGAGTTATATTTAGCAAATGAGAAGCGTTAATTTCAATAAATCTAATAAAAATAAGAGCTCTTGGGTCTTGGCAACTCTTTTGATGAAGAAATATCTGGATACTAGAGAGAAGCCTAGTGACTTATTCGACACAATCACTTCGAAGATTGATCAAAATCAATTGAATCACTGTAAATTTCTTTTTTATGGTGCCTTAAGAAATATCTTAAGAATTGAGACGGCCTTAAAAAAATTAATTAAGAAGCAACCAAAACATTTAGTCTTAAGTATATTTTTGATAAGTGGCTACGAATTGTTAGGGCCTTCTCAAAATAAAAAAGAGAAAATCATCCATCACGCAGTCGAAGAAGCCAAAAGCTTAATTAGTGCGAAAGAAGTAAAGTTCATTAATGCCGTATTGAGAAAACTTGCTTTTGCATTAGACGAACAATCACCCGAAGAATCGTTATCTATATTTTATAGTCACCCACAATGGCTTGTTCAGCATTGGATAAAACAATTCGGAAACATAAAGACTGAACAACTTTTAAAATGGAATCAGCAAATCCCGCACTTGTATCTTTATTCCAAGCATTTACCCGACACAGATAAAGCTGAGCTTAAAAACATTCGAACCGATTGCTATGAACTTCCAGAAAAAGGAATACATCATCCTGGAATCAAAGACTTACTCAATCAAGGACTCGCTTATATCAAAGACCCAGCCACTTTTAATGCAGTGGATGCTCTAAACCCTAAACCTAATGAAAGCATTTTAGATCTTTGCGCTTCACCAGGAGGAAAGACTTTTGATTGTATACAAAGGATGAAGAATCAAGGTACTATTGTCGCTGTTGATCTGCCAAATCAAAGAATTGAGCGATTGAATCGCAATCTCAGTACTTACTTAAAAGAGAATTCTCAGCTAAGAATTTTTCCGCAGGATATTTTGAGTATCAAAGATGAAACATTTGCAGAAGCCAAACTACCGACTAAATATGATGGTATTTTACTTGATGCACCCTGTTCAAATACAGGTGTCATACAGCGTAAGCCTGACATTCGGTGGCGTCTTAATTACAATGATATTAATCAATGTGCAGAACTACAACTAAAGCTTTTAACTCAAGCCAGTCATTGGGTAAAACCTAATGGACGAATTGTTTATAGTACCTGCAGCATAGATAAAATAGAAAATGATGCAGTTATCGAGGCATTCTTGAAGACTCAAGAAGGAAGTAGCTTCCATGTAATCAAGAAGAAAGTATACTATCCTTGGGCCGACCAACATGATGGCGCAGGGGTCTTTTTATTGAATAAAATGAATGTTTAATTCAGGTTTATTTTTTAGCCGATTCATAGGCATTGATCGCACATTTTGAACAAGCTTCAGCCACTGACGCAAAAAAGTCATTGCCCTTATCGTCGATCAAAAGATAAGCAGGAAAGTTAATGACATCAATTTCCCAAATCGCTTCCATCCCTAGTTCAGGATATTCAAGAACCTTTACTGACTTGATGTTTTGATCCGCTAAAAGTGCTGCAGGTCCACCAATAGAACCGAGGTAAAAACCTCCATATTTCTTACAAGCATCGACGACGGTTTTTGAACGATTTCCCTTTGCAAGCATTATCAAAGAGCCACCAGCAGCTTGAAATTGATCAACATAACTATCCATTCGACCAGCTGTAGTTGGGCCGAAGGAACCTGAAGCCATACCTTTCGGAGTTTTTGCTGGTCCGGCATAATAAATAATATGCTTTTTAAAATATTCCGGAAGATCCTGACCATTGTCTAGTTTTTCTTTCAATTTAGCATGCGCAATATCTCTAGCTACAACAATCTTTCCTGTCAGCTCTAAGGCCGTTGAAATCTGGTATTTGCTTAACTGTTTCAGCAAATCATCCATTGGTTGATTGAGGTTAACTTTTTCTGCTTTTTCTGAAGAAGCAAAATTATATTCTGGTAATAAGCGTGAAGGATTATCTTCCAATTTTTCCAGCCAAATACCTGATTTATCAATTCGAGCTTTTGCATTTCTATCTGCAGAGCATGATACTCCTAAACCGATTGGACACGAAGCACCATGACGTGGTAATCGAATCACTCGAACATCTAAAGCAAAGTATTTTCCGCCAAACTGAGCTCCGTAGCCCATCTCTCTTGTATAAGCTAATAATTTTTTCTCAAATTCAATATCCCTAAATGCTCTTCCCTGATCATTTCCAGTCGTTGGTAAATCATCGTAATATCGAGCAGATGCGAGTTTGACTGTCTTCATGCACGCTTCTGCTGAAGTTCCGCCAATAACAAACGCTATATGATAAGGAGGACACGCAGAAGTTCCTAATGTACTCATTTTTTCTATGCAGAATTTGACCAAACTAGAGGGATTTAAAACAGCTCTTGTTTCTTGATAAAAGAAACTCTTGTTTGCTGAACCTCCTCCTTTA
Source organism: Opitutia bacterium (assembly GCA_029248665.1). GTDB lineage: Bacteria > Verrucomicrobiota > Verrucomicrobiia > Opitutales > Coraliomargaritaceae. Next base: position 5,300 of record JAQWIW010000011.1, read on the forward strand.
GTCATGAATAAAAATTCATAAGTATCACTAGGAGTAGCGATTATATCTACCTGTGCGGGTAAATTAGTTTTTGTATTCTTCTCTTGATAAAGGCTTAAAGGTGCCATCTGAGAATATCTTAAGTTTTCATTTTTGAAACAGTTATAAATACCCTTGGCGATAAATGATTCATCATCAGCATTTGTCCAAACAGCTTGTCCTTTTTTTGCATAAACAATACTAGTTCCAGTGTCTTGGCAAAGCGGTAGCACTCCATGTACTGCAATCGATGCATTTTTAATTAAAGTATAAGCGATTCTTCGATCATTTTCCGTCGATTCATTGTCTTCAAATATCTGTGCAACTTGTTCAAGGTGTTTAGTTCTTAATTTAAATGAAATTTCACGTGTTGCCTGTTCTGCTAAAAAACTCAAAGCTTCAGGATCAATTTGTAAAATTTCTCGCCCTTCAAAATCAATCGTATTAACAAACTTATCGGTCAGTAATTCATACTCAGTCGTATCATCTTTTGACGATTGAAATACTTTTTCAAAGTGAAATTGATCCTTATCCTGATCCATATTTTAAATAACGATTAAGAGCTTAAGTTTAATTAAAAGAGCGCCCACAGCCACAGGTGCTAGAGGCATTAGGATTTTTGATTTCAAATCCTTTCCCAGTTAACCCGTCATCAAAATGAATAGTGCAATCCTCTAAGTACGACAAACTAGAAGGGTCCACAAGTACAGTCATCTCACCTTCCTTGATTTCATTATCACCCTCTTTAATACTATCAAAAGACATACCATATTCGAAACCAGAGCAACCACCTGCTTCAACAAATATCCTCAGATGTTGGTCTTTTTGAGCATTTTCTTTACTTAATTTAGTAATTTGTTTGATTGCTGAATCCGTTAATTTTATCATACATTAAAAATATGATAGCATTAGTATTTGTCAAACATTGGCAATTCTATCTTTGAGGGTGGTTTTCTTCCCCAAAAAATTTCCGATTAAAAATTTATGTCAGGTCCCTTTCTCAATCAAAGCCAAAAGCAGACTCAATCTTTAACAATTGCTCCACAATTGCAGAATTCACTTAAGATTCTGCAATCAGCATCTTTTGATTTAAGAACAGCAATACTATTCGAATTGCAGCGTAACCCGCTGTTAGAAGAACTGCCTATAGAAGGCGTAAGCGTTGAAGCTGAATCTGAATTGATTCAAGAAAACGGTGATTCAAGAAATGAGGAACTAGACTTTGATAGTGATGACTTTAGTATTTTAGAAAAAATGTCAGATGATTACATGGAAAATCATGTAACAGATGCAGTTGTCTCTGGCTCTGATTTGCAAATCCAAGAAAGGCGAGATCATTTCCTTAATTCATTGAGGCAAGAAGAATCGCTACAACAGCATTTAATAGATCAAATAACCTTATGTGATTGCGACGATGCTACTAAAGAAAATCTGATATTGCTCATTGGTAGTCTTGATGAAAATGGATACTTAAATGAATCTTCTTCTAATTTATCCCTTCAACTAAATATACCCTATCCTAAATTTTTAAAGGCCTTGGAAATCCTTAAAACCTTTAATCCTGCGGGAATTGGCGCAAAAGATTTGCAGGAATGCCTACTTATACAGCTAAAAAGAATTAATAAAGAAGACACATTAGCCTATACTGTGATTGAAAAAACATATCCCTTGCTTCTTCGAAGAAGGATACAAGAAATTGCAAAAAAATTAAAAGTTACCGATGAAGCGATACAAAAGGCTCTTGAAGATGTTGCGAATATGGATCCATCACCTGGTAAGCGATTCAGTGCAGATACCAATTCCGTAATTGAAGCAGATATTAAGATCTTTTTTGAAGATGAAATTTGGAAAATTGAATTAAATAATGAATATATTCCCAAATTACGAATCAGTCAAAAATACAAAGACCTCTTAGCTCAAGGAAATCTCAGCAAAAAAGAAAAGGAGTATTTAATTGAAAATATGCGTTCAGGAAAATTCCTAATTAATTCACTAGGACAAAGACAAAATACGCTGAAGAAAATTTCAGAGAAAATAATAGAACACCAACCAAAGTTTTTCGTAACGACCAATCCATCCTTGCGGCCTATGACGATGCAAGAAATTGCTGAAGATATCGGCGTACATGAAACTACTATCAGCCGTGCAATCGCTAATAAATATGTAAAAACTCCGCACGGGCTATTTCCATTAAAGCATTTTTTCAACAGCGGATTTACTTCTGATAGCGGAGAGAGCATCGCTAATCGTTCTATTAAAGAAACAATAGAAAAAATCATACAAAAAGAAGACTCTCACAAGCCGATCAGCGATCAAGGTATAGTTAAGGAGTTAGAAAGAGAAGGAATTAAGATCGCCCGAAGAACAGTTGCTAAGTATAGAGAACAACAAGGCATACTCCCTACTCATCTAAGAAGACGATTTGATTAAACATAAATGTTGGAGTGTAAATCTAAGATCTCCAACCCTATTCCATCACATTTAAGTTGCCCTTCTCTGGTGAGAACAAAGCGAGAGCCTTTTTCTATTAAATAGCCTTCAGCTTTAAATTGATTCATTAATTTCAAGAATGGACTAGCATCTATATTCCCATTGGGAGAAAAACGATTTAATAGCTCACAAAAATCAATGCCCTCATTCATTCTCAATCCAAATATTAAACTATCGGCAAAGAGCAAATCTTGTGATAAATTCACTGTCTCTTCTTTATTTAAATTAGACGACTTTAATCCTTTTAACCATTTTTCTATGGAGCTGGGATTAGAATAGCGAAGGCCATCAAATTGAGAGGCTGCCGATGGCCCACAACCGATCCAGTCATACATCTTCCATGTATTAACATTATGGAAACAACGACTTGATTCAGAACGAGCAAAGTTAGAAATCTCATATTGAGATAAGCCGAAACTATTCAATAAATCCCAACCTTTTTCATAAAAGGCACGCTCTCTTTCTTCATCAATTTTCAGCTTTCCTTCAGAGAGCTTCACATAGAGTGCAGTATCTTCTTCAAAGGTTAAACAATATGTTGAAAGATGGGTGCTTCCAAGATTATTTGCTTTATTCAAGTCTTCATGCCAATCGTCTAATTCTTGATTAGGCAGAGCGAACATCATATCCACATTTGTTTCCTTCACTCCTGAAGCTTCGATCAATTCCCATGCAGTATAGACCTGCTTAGGATTATGTAAGCGTCCTAACTTTTCTAAAGAAATTGGATTAAAGCTTTGGATACCCATTGAAAAACGTGTCACTCCCAAATCCAATAATACTTTTAGTTTATCTGCCTTCACTGTTGAAGGTGCCATTTCGACTGTCCACTCTTTGAAGTCATTGCCTATATGCTTAAGCATTGATTCACCTAATCGTTTCAGATCATTCGCAGGTAATAATGTAGGTGTTCCGCCTCCCCAAAATATAGTATCAAAGCGTGTAGATTTTGGAATCTGTTTGAATTCAAGCTCCATTCCCTCGAGATAGGCCAACAATTCTGAACGCTTGGGCTTTTCTTGATAAAATGCACAGAAATCACAGGTACTCGCACAAAATGGAATATGGCAATATAAGCCGATTTGCATAAACTTAGATTAATGGTACCGCCTCAAGTAACTTTTGAGTATAAGGATGCTGAGGATTTCGGCACACTTCTTTCGCATCTCCTTGCTCAACTATTTTACCTTCAGTCATCACTAAAATAGTATCACTCATATGCTCAATAACGGCTAAATCATGTGCCACAAATAGGTAAGTCAAATTAAACTCTGACTGCAAATCCTTCAATAGATTAATAATGTGTGCTTGAACAGATACGTCTAAGGCACTTACTGGCTCGTCGCAGATAATAAACTCAGGCTCTGCAGCTATTGCCCTAGCAATTCCTATTCGCTGTCTCTGCCCACCACTAAACTCATGGGGAAACCGAGCCATCATATCTGCTGAAAGACCTACCTTATTTAATAAATAGGCGACTTTGTCTTTTCTTTCAGTTTCATTTAATGCTTTTAAATGTATCGTCATTGGTTCGCTAATACTCGAGCCGATACTCATTCGAGGATTTAGAGAGCCGAAAGGGTCTTGAAACACCATTTGGATCTTCTTTCGATAAGGGTAAAATTCTTTATTACTTAACTCAGAAATATTATTTTCATTATAGTAGATTGAACCTCCAGTCATTGGAACTAAACGAGCAATTGCCTTTCCTGTCGTTGATTTACCGCTACCACTTTCTCCTACTAAGCCTACAGTTTTTCCTTTAGGAATAGAAAAACTTATCGAATCAACAGCTTTTACTGTGTGGATTTTTTGCGATAAAAGCCCCTGCTTACTCACAAAGTGCACTTTCAAATCGTCAACTGTGATTAAATTTGCCATAGATAAATAAATATTAGATAAAGGTAAAATTATGATTCAAAAGACATTCTTACTACTGGTAGCTATTCTTATACTTTCATCATGTACCTCAACAAAAAATGATCATGGTGTAACTATAAAAAAGAAAAATAATTATAGTCCGATCCATCAGGTCAAAAAACTATTTTAAAAGATCGATTGAGTTGGAGTCGACTTGTCTGAGAAAAACTCTGAAGGTGAGCCTGAAAAAAGCAATTCACCACCTGCTTCCCCGCCTTCGGGTCCGAGTTCTACTATCCAATCTGCTAAGCGAATCACATCTTTATCATGTTCGATAATGATTATCGTATTACCTGCGTCACGAAGACGAAAAAGTAAATCCATTAACTTTTGAATATCGGCCCAGTGCAAGCCCGTGGTCGGCTCATCTAAAATATATAAAGTGTCACCCTGTTGTTTTTTACTCAGTTCAAGGGATAGTTTTATCCTTTGTGCTTCCCCTCCAGACAAAGTCGTCGAGGATTGACCTAATTTTAAATAGCCTAGTCCAACATCAGACAAAGTTTTTAATTTTTGTGAAATTTTAGGATGCTTCAAAAATACCTTGAGTGCTTCTGTCACACTCATATTCAAAACATCGGATATAGAATAACCTTTATATAAAATATCTAAAGTTTCTCGATTATAACGACGCCCTAAACAACTAGGACATTCTGAATAAACGTTCGATAAAAACTGCATATCCAATTTGACCAGACCATCTCCTTTGCAACGCTCACAACGCCCACCCTTTATATTGAAACTAAAGCGACTTGTTTTGTAGCCTCTCACCTTGGCCAAAGAACATTTGGAAAAGAGGTCTCTTAATAGATCAAATAACTTAATAAAGGTCGCTGGATTCGAACGTGGGCTTCGACCAATTGGATCTTGGTTTACTTGTATAACCGAACTGAATGCATCTAATCCCTCAATCGAGCTATGTTTTCCTGGAATTGATTTTGCACGATTCAGTTTAAATGCCGCATATTTAGCTAAGATACCATTTATTAAAGTACTCTTGCCTGAACCCGATTTACCGCAAACTACACTGATTAAACCAATAGGAAATGATACGTCGATTGATTTTAAATTATGCTCTCTTGCTCCATTGATTTTAAAATACTCAGAGTAAACCGCATTTCTTTTAACATTTTTTTCAATCTGCTGTTCTCCTGATAAATACCCACCCGAACGACTTTTTTTCGACTTGTGTGCATCTTTTGGTTTTCCTTCATAAGTAATATGCCCACCCGCATGACCCGCTTCAGGCCCTAGTTCAATCAAATGATCTGCCGCTAACATCATTTCACTATCATGCTCCACAACGATAACCGAATTGCCTCGATCTCTAAGACCTGTGATGGTTTGGATGAGTTGTCGATTATCCAGAGCATGCAGTCCGATACTCGGCTCATCTAAGATATAAACGACTCCTACAAGAGACATACCTAACTGTGTCGCTAATCGCACACGTTGCGATTCTCCACCACTTAAACTTGAATAGGCACGATTCATATTCAAATAGCCTAAGCCTACTTCATCAAGAAAGCGTACTCTCGACTGCAGCCCATTAATCGCATCACCCATTGATTTGAATGACTTATTCTTAGTCAACTTACTTAAAAATAGCTTGGCTTCTTTTAGCGACATTTTAAGAAATACGGTTAAAGATACACCTTCAATCAAAACATTTCGGCTGATTGCATTGAGGCGTTCGCCCTTACATTGCTCACATTCTTTAGAAGTTTGATAAGCCATTAAACGAGACTTTAATCCTTCACTTGAAGTGTTGATTCGGGTCTCTTCAAGATCCACAAGCACACCAGCATAAGGCATGCTCTCAGGCTTGCGATTTCCACCCTTCAATTTAAACAAAAATTCTTTTCCATCGACACCATACAAAATTTGATTCCTAACGTCTGTTTCTAATTCATCCCAAGGAGAATCAGGATCATAGGGCAATTGCTCAGCTAATTGTTTAAGTATCGCATTTCGCTTAATGATCATTTGTTTAGAGCCCAAACGCCAAGGCTTAATTGCACCGTTCTTTACTGATTTTGATCCATCAGGCACACAGAGTTCGCCACGAAATTGCAAAGTCTCTCCAATACCGCCACACATATCACAGGCACCATCAGGATGATTCCAAGAAAACATTCTCGCAGAAGTGTTTGGAAATATTTCACCGCAATTTTCACAAGATAATTCCATACTTAATTTTAGCTCTTCCCAACCCTTAGAATCTTTCTGTTCCACTAAAACAATAGCTTGCTGAGAACCTTCACTGAAAGCCAGTTCCAAGGAATCGGCAATTCGGCTACGTTGATCTTCTCTCAAAATGATTCGATCAATCACAATATCAACCTGAATTAATTTTGATTTAGAATCGATGATGTCATCATCATCTAAGCGACATATCTCTCCGTTTAAGCGAACACGCTGAAAGCCTTTTTGGGCTAAACGAGGCAATTCCTCTCTGAGCATAGATGGTTTCAATTCCATCCAAGGAGCTAGCAACATTAAACGACTTCCCTCCTTCTCATCGTAAATTTTCTCGATACATTGATCTAAAGAACGCCTGATAATCGCACCACCATCACTTGGACAATAAGCAACACCACAGGCAGCCCATAAAACACGAGCGTAATCTGCTATCTCGGTTACCGTAGCGATTGTACTTCTAGGATTTGTGCCAGAACCTGTTCTTTGCTCAAGGGCAATCACCGGTGACAGTCCTTCAATGAAGTCCACGTCGGGTCTTGGTATTTGATCTAAAACCGTTCTCGCTTTTGTTGATAAACTATCAATATATTTACGGTATCCTTCAGCGTATACTGTATCAAAGACTAATGAAGACTTACCAGAGCCACTGACTCCAGTAATCACAACAAGTTCATTTCGAGGAATCTCTACAGTCACATTCTTTAAGTTGTGTTCACGAGCACCCTTAACTTTGATAGATGTAGTATTATAAAGACTTTTATTCACAGATTTGACAAATTAGATACTTTTTAACAATAATAGACAGTCTTATTACTAATATACAAAAATATAAATGAGCAAACCGATCTTATATATAAAATCTCAATGTCCTTGGTGTAAGGATGCATTAGCTTTTTTCAAAACCCAAAATATCGCGTTAGATGTAAGAGATGTTTTAAAAACTCCTAAGGATATGTCTGATATGCAGACAATTAGCGGACAAAACTTAACTCCTACTTTCGTATATGATGAGTGCGTAATTGCTGACTTTTCAGTAGATGAATTCAAAATCGCTATTGAGTCCTATCCGGAGAAGAAGGCTCTTTTGGGACTGTAATCAAGAGACCTTAATTAAGGTCTTTAAAATAAGATGCCCCAGAGGCGTCGCCAAAAGACATCGAGTGCAGAAGATTACTCTTTTTAGTGATTGAATCCAGCAGAACAAGACGAGTGGATCCATTCAATCGCTCTGTGTAAACAATATGACGACCATCTGGCATCCAAGATGGCTGCATGGCTCCGCCCTTCACTGAAGTTAGCTTGGTACTCTTACCTGTTTTAAAAGAATGCAGGACAACTTGAAAGCGACCATGAATTGAAGCCGTAAATACAATTAAGTCTTCATTGAATGTATTCCAATCGGGTTCAGTACAATATCGGCTGATGCTTGTTTTTATTCGCTTCATTGAGCCTCCTTTTGAATCAACTAGATATAATTGTGGACTGCCTAAAGAATCTGACACAATTACTATCTGTTCACCATTTGGAGACCAACTTGGGCTGGATTCTAAAGCTTTGGTCTTTGCAAGTCTTTTTAAGTTTCGATTGTTTAAATTAAGCGTATATAAATCAGAATTACCTTCACTAGATAAAGTCATAGCCACCCTATCACCAATTGGAGAATAAACACCTCCCGTATTAGTACCTTTAAAGGCTGCAATAATGCTTCTTTTGCGCGTATCTAGACTCATTTCAAATAAATCAGGGAAACCCGATTTATAGTAACTAGTAAAAATGAGCTTTTTGCCATCAGGAGACCACTTAGGCCGAGTTAATAAAGCCTTATCTGAAGTTATTTGTTCAATTTCATTAAAGAAGAAATCACTTAAATATAATTCTGAACTTTCGCCACGTTTACCCACAAATGCAAAATGACCTGAATAAATACCTACGAGATTTTGAGAGCTTCCAGTAATCGAAATTGCTTTATCCAAAAGATGTAAAAAAGATTTATAAGTATTATTAAGTCCTATCTTAGATTCATGAATAACTGTATTCTTATTCAGTATCCTTAAGCCGACAAATTCATCCTTTAATATAACCATTTGAATATTAAAGTCAGAATCTTTGGTTTTTACTAAGCGATAAGCCCCATGAATATTAAAAGCGATTTTTCCGATTTTTTCATACTTTTCATTATTGCAAGAAAAGGTAATGGTAATGGTTTGGTCACTAGCTCGTACAAGATCGGGTAATTCAATAATTGCAGCATTTACTATAGCCTGAAATAGCAATGCTTTAATAACGAAAAAATGATAAAACAAACGCATGAAATTTTATGCTGTTTTTGTGACAAAAATAAGCAAATCTAAACTAAGCGTATTTTAAAATTTGCTTAAATCTATATTTAGTATTGTTAATCTATAAATATTTAAAATTAAAAAATGGACACGCAATCAATCCGAGAAAAAATTCAAGAAGTAAAGTATCCAGGTTTCTCTAGAGATATTTTATCCTTTGGTTTAGTTAAAGAAGTCACATTTGAGAAAAATGAAGTTTTTATCACTATAGAGCTTACGACTGGTGACGCATCCATCCCTGAAAAAATTGCCCATTCGCTTAAAGAAAAAGTGGGAACATTAGAGGATGTTAAGAAAGTGAATGTAACCATGGAAGTCAATACGCCCGACCCTGCTTCAAAACCACCAAGCAGTGATTCTAGTTCTGCTCCCCAAAATATCGAAACTATGCAACAGGTCCGTTACATCATTGCGATAGCTTCTGGCAAAGGAGGAGTTGGAAAGTCGACTGTTTCAGTTAATTTAGCTTGTGCCCTTCAAGAGGTCCTTAGTAATCGCAATAAGCCAAATAAAATCGGCATAATGGATTGTGATATTTATGGTCCATCGATTCCTCTTATGTTAGGTGCTAATGGCCAGCCGGAAATTGAAAAAAATCTGATTATTCCAGTAAAAAATTATGATATCAGTACCATTTCTATGGGATTACTAGTTGATGATGATACCCCAGTAGTTTGGAGAGGACCTATGATCATGAAAACAATTAAACAATTTGCTGAGAATGTGAATTGGGGTGATCTTGAAGTTTTAATTGTAGATTTACCACCAGGAACTGGTGACGCACAGCTCTCACTCACTCAAACCATCCCACTTGATGGTGCTGTTATTGTCACCACCCCTCAAAAAGCGGCCTCAGAAGTCGCTCGAAGAGGTGCCCGAATGTTTGAAAAAGTAAATGTACCTATTTTAGGGGTTGTTGAAAATATGAGCTACTTAGAAGATGCTTCTGGAGAAAAAAGCTATTTATTTGGAGAAGGAGGTGGAGCCACTACCGCAGATTCGCTTGAATCAAAACTGTTAGGTCAAATACCACTAGATGTGAATATTCGAAAAGGAGGCGACTTAGGCATTCCTATTGTTATTAACGAAAAAGAGGCACATGCCTCGAAAGAATTTCTTTCTATAGCCAATCAATTAATTGATAAATTATACAATAAGTAGTCATTTATTTGTAAGTACCTAATATGTTTTGCTATTTATAAATATACCTTTATTTATCTATACCATCCCAATTATGAATAGTAATACTAGCACCCTTGATCGCTCCGAAGATTGTAAGCCCGAATACTTAGACAATGACTTTATGCATAATTCATCAGTCTATAGGGAATTTTTAGCCGAGCGTGACGAAATACTCAAACATAAGTGGATTGAGTCTGAAAAGGTAGGCAACGATATAGGCTTCGAAAAAGCTCTACTCGATTGGATCCAGAAACATCGATGTCACTGGAGAAATTTCAGAAAAAGCAAGAAAGGTTAGTCCTTTATCTCTCTGTGTAAGGTATGACGACGAAGATGCTTGTTATACTTCTTCTTCTCAACCTTCTCAAGTTGCTTTCTTTTATCTCTAGTACTCATGTAACGAGAGACCGGTTTACCCTCTGCTCTTGCTTCTGTGCACTCTAAAATGATATGTTCTCTAGCCATGATATATAAAATTAAGATGGAGTTAAGTCGTTGTTTTAAATACTGCAACTTTTTTTTTATTTAAGTTGTATATACAATACTGTTGATATTTTAATTTAACATATGAATTCGCACACTAAAGTTATAGCAATAGGAACTGATCATGCGGGGTTTCCTCTCAAAGCATCGATAATTCAATTACTAGAATCAAAAGGAATAAGCATCATAGATATGGGGTGTTTCGACTCTAATTCATGTGATTATCCAGATTTTGTTAAGCCAGCAGCTAAAAAGGTGATTTCTGGTGAAGCAGATAAAGCCATCGTTTTAGGCGGATCAGGTAATGGCGAGGCCATTGCAGCTAATAAAGTAAAGGGCATACGTTGTGCACTATGCTACGATTTATGGACGGCAGAAATGGCTAGTAAGCATAACAATGCTAATTGTATAGCGATAGGTTCACGAGCAACCTCAGAAGAGCTTAGTTTGAAGATTGTTGATAAATGGCTGTCTACCGAGTTTGAAGGAGGCCGGCATTTAAATAGAATCAAAAAGATTGAAGCTTAACCTTGAAAATTAGCTAAAGACTTACTCAATAGAACTATTATAATTTATTTACCATGGAAGACACTAAATCAAAAAAATCTGAAGGAAAGAATTCACAAATCAAAATACAGGACACTTTCCTAGAACAGCGTAAAGTATTCTTATGGGGCGAGGTTTCAGACAAGTCAGCCCGAGATGTCACTGAAAAATTTCTTTATCTAGAATTCAAAAATCCTGGAGAACCAATTACGTTTTATATTAATACACCAGGTGGATCTATCACAGCAGGAATGGCTATTTACGATACTATGCAACTAATCAGCTCGCCGATTAAAGTAGTCGTCACTGGAATGGCCGCGAGTATGGGCTCTATACTGCTTTCAGGAGCAGAAAAAGGACAGCGAGTCCTCTACCCTCATTCTAGAGTATTGATCCACCAACCACTCATTTCAGGTCAAATGGTTGCCGTTGCAGTGGATATCCATATTCAAGCAAAGGAAATGGAAAAACTACGTGATGAACTTAACAACATCCTAGCTGAAGCATCGGGTCAGCCTCTGGAAAAAATCCAAAAAGATACGGACAGAGATTTTTACATGACTGCAGAAGAAGCTATTGAATACGGACTTGCTGATAGTATTTGTAAAAACCTCTAGATTTAGCGTAGATTTTGCTTAAGTGGGCTTAAGTATCTACACATAGTAACCTTTCAGAAAAAGGCAGTAAATCCACATCTTAGCAGATGATTGGGAAATGTTAGTCCGTTTATTTAAACAGCAGTAAGCTCAATGCCATTATAAGCATTCCAAGAATCAGCCCAATAATACTGTCGTGACCTTTACAATAAGCTCTACTTGTCGGCAGTAATTCGTCCAAGCTAATGTAAACCATGATCCCTGCAACGATGGAAAAAAGTATTCCCATGATATTTGAAGGGATCACCCCTGACTCTCCACCCATAAAGTAATACAAGACACCGAAGCCGATCAAGGCTCCAACAGGCTCGGCCAATCCACTTAAAAAAGAATATATAAAGGCCTTCTTCCGATTGCCGGTTGCATAAAAAATTGGAATCGAAACGCTAACGCCTTCAGGAATATTATGAAGGGCGATGGCGATAGCGATAGGAATACCAATTTTAGGATCCTCCAAGGCCGATAAAAAAGTCGCTAAGCCTTCTGGAAAATTATGAATAGCAATGGCTAAAGCAGTAAATAAGCCCATTCGCATTAACTTTTTTGAACGCTTAAAGTCTTCAATATCTTCTTCAGAAATTTCTCCTTTAGAGTGCAATAATTCAAACTCTTTTTCCTTATGCACTTCATGAGGATTTTCGAACTTAGGGATCATTGCATCGATTGCACCAATAATCGCGATACCTGAGAAAAAGGAAATAACATTTATCCAATGGCCTTGAGTATAACCATAATAATCAACTAAGGCAGTGGCACCCTTTTCTGAAAATATCTCGACAAAAGAGACATAAAGCATGACTCCAGCAGAGAAACCAGTTCCTACAGACAAAGCTCGGTAGTTTGTCCGAGAAGTCATAAAGGCAAGAATACTGCCAATCCCAGTCGCCATTCCTGCGAACAAAGTTAATCCTATAGCTACCCACAAATTTTCCATAAAAATAATCCCCTAATATTTTACGCTTTCCTATTTATATAATATAACTTCATAAATACAGTTTCAGCGAAGAAAAATTATAATGTGAAAATTTAGGGAAATGGTGGCCAGACGCAGAATCGAACTGCGGACACAAGGATTTTCAGTCCTCTGCTCTACCAACTGAGCTATCTGGCCATCCCTAAAGTTGGAAAGTAAGTTATGATTTTATCCTACAGTCAATCGAGTTTTTTAAAAAATGTAAAAATTATGAATCAATTAAACTTAAAGAGGGCTCAATATTAATTAAACCGTTTTGAGGATTATTCAAAGAACCGTTTAAGTCTATGAATCCAGCGAAAGCAATCATACCAGCATTATCACCACTATGCTTAGGTAATGCACTATAAAATGAGATCTTATTGCTTTTTGCTAATCGTTGAAATTTATTTTTTAAAAGTTGGTTATTAGCCACACCACCAGAAAGACCAAGGCTTTTATAATTTCCTTCATTTATAAATTGCCCTGTTTTTTTAAGTAGTTGGTAGAATACAGCTTCTTGATAAGAGGCACAAATAGAGTTCAACTCTTCTGCTATTTCTGTTTTAGACATTTTTTCTAACTTATAACGTAAACTTGTTTTTAATCCAGAGAAACTAAAGCGTTTCTCCTTTCGGCTACCCATAGCTTTCGGGAATTCAATAGCCTCTTTATTCCCCTCTTTAGCTAAAGTCTCTATCCTTGGACCCGCTGGATAAGCTAATCCCAATAACTTACCACCCTTGTCTAGGGCCTCACCCGCAGCATCATCTACGGTTTCTGCTAAAATCTGAATCGACTTATTTGTATCAATTTCAAATAAGACAGTATTCCCACCTGAAACAATTAACCCTAAATGTGGTAATTGAGCCTTTAAGTTTATCTCAAAAGCTGAAGGGTCTTTCTCATGTAAGGCAATAAAAGGTGACCAAGCATGTCCTCTTAAATGATTCACTCTTACTACTGGCAAATCATAAGCAAAAGCTAAACTCTTAGCCAGCATACCACCCATAGACAAGCAACCTGCTAACCCTGGACCGTAAGTTACCGCAATATGGCTCAATTGATCTTTATTTTTCTCTAAAGCTAGCTGCTCCAACAATATTGGAAAATTCTTCAAATGCTCACGACTGGCCAAATCTGGAACCACCCCTCCGTATTCCGAATGCAATTCAATTTGAGAAGATATTTTTTCTTCAATCATTCCACGGGAAGGATCAAACAAAGCTAAAGCCGATTCGTCACATGAACTTTCTATTGCTAAAATCATTTCTCTAATACAAAAATTGAACCCAATACTTCAATGCCATAAATAGACTATTATTTATTGATTAGAAGCAAGTCCCTTCTCTATGAATTCAAATCTCCAAGATATCTTAAAGCAAGTCTGCTCAAAGTCGCCTATAACATATAAGGAGTATATTCAAACAGTCCTCTATCATCCAGAGTATGGTTACTATTCAAAACAGTCCCAACGAGTTGGGCGTTCTTCGCAAACAGATTTTTACACTTCAGAAAGCCTAGGTAAAGTTTTCGCTCAGTTAGTTTTAAGTGCGGCAAAGGAACTTCTTAAAACCAAAGATCTTTCTACGTATCACTTTATTGAAATCGGAGCAGAGCCTAATGCCTCTTTATTAACTCACCTAGAAAAAAGTCCATTTAGAAAAGAAAGTGTGATTCGTCCCTATAATAAACTTAACATAGAAGATGGGCCGATTGTTCTTTTTGCAAACGAATGGCTAGATGCACAACCTTTCCATCGCTTAGTGTTTTTAAATGGTCAATGGTACGAAAAAGCAATTACTCTTAATTCAAAAAATGAACTTGAGGAAACTTTATTAAAAAATTTCTCTAAGCCTATTCAATCGCTTGCTCATCGATTCCCCAAAGATTCAATTAATGGATACCAAGTTGACCTATCGCCAAAAATAGAAAATGACATTAAATTTATTATGGATCAAAAATGGACAGGGCTTGTCATGTTTTTTGATTATGGAAAAACATGGCAGGAAATCTCTACACAAATGCCTAATGGTAGTGCCCGCACTTACCATAAGCATAAACAAGGTACTGATTTATTAAAAACTCCTGGCGAATGCGATATCACCTTTGATATATGTTGGGATTTCATCAAAGATATCATTAATTCAAGCAAAGACACACAAAGCTATCTTCAATCACAAGAATCTTTCTTTGTTCATCATGCTCAAGAGCACATAAAGAAAATCTTATCCAACGCACAATTTAGCTTCTCACAAGAAAAACAAACGCTCTTAGAATTAATTCACCCTGCCAATATGGGGCAGAAATTTCAAACACTGCACGCATTAAGGAAATAAAATTAATCAGGTAATTTAAGAAAAGGCTTGAATCTTTACTTAAAACCATTTTTGTCATCTGTTTCCCAAACAAAGAAATATTATGTCACGAATTTGCGCAATCACAGGAAAACGCCCAGTTAAAGGCGGTAGAATTATCAGAAAAGGTCTTACCAAGAAAAGTGGTGGGATTGGTACTAGCTTGGTAAAAAACACCAAAAGACGCTTTAAGCCAAATGTACAACGCATCCGCGTTAAATTGCCTTCAGGTCAGGTAAAGCGTATGTGGGTAGCGGTTAAAGCGATCAAAGCCGGTAAAGTACAAAAAGCTTAGTCTTTTTTAAAAAACAATTTACAAAAAAAGCCCTCAAGTTCTTGAGGGCTTTTTCGTATAAAAAGATTAGTGAGATTAACTCCTTCTTTCAAAGAGGCGTTTTTCTTTCACTTGGTTGGCAGCTTTACCAATACGATCACGCATGTAATACATACGAGCACGCATAGTTATTGATTCTCGATCAATCTCTACCTTTTCGATCGCAGGGCTATGTACTGGAAATACTTTTTCCACACCAACTCCAGATGCGATACGTCTCACAGTAAAGGATTCTCCGATGCCGCTACCCTTTCGAGCGATAACGATGCCAGGGAATACCTGTATACGTGTCTTATCACCCTCTTTAACCTTAAGGTGTACACGCACACCATCGCCAACTTTGAAGTCGCTTCTGTCGTCCTTCAGTTGATCTTTTGTAATTTCATCTATAATTGATTGGCTCATTAATTGTTATTCTCCATTTTCTAGTATATCCGGCCTCATGCCAGTTGTCTTTTTTATCTGTTGATTTTTACGCCATTCTTCAATCGCTTTATGATCTCCTGATAAAAGGACCTCTGGTACACACAAATTACGAAAGTTCGCAGGTCGTGTGTATTGAGGAAAAGCGAGTAAATTGTTCATGAATGTTTCTTCAGTCAAGGATTTTTCATCACCTAAAAATCCTGGAACAAATCGACTGACTGCGTCAACCACGATAATTGCTGGTAAAGTGCCATTAGTTAAGACGAAATCACCAATACTTATTTCTTCATCAATAAGCTCATCTCGGACTCTCTGGTCAACACCTTCGTAATGTCCACTGAGGATGATAATGTGTGATTCTTTAGATAAGTCCTGGGCCTTAGCCGTAGTTAAAGGAACCCCGTCAGGTGCCATATAAATTACTTTACTTTCTTTTCGCTTAAGACCTTCAATCGCATCAAAAATTGGACCTGGGCTCATTACCATTCCTGCACCACCTCCATAAGGAAGATCATCTGTTGTCTTGTGTTTATCTAGAGCCCAATCACGTATATTATGAGTATTCAGTTTAATAACATCATTAGACTGTGCCCTTGCCAACATACTAGAAGACGAAAAACCCTCCACCATTTCTGGGAAGAGGGTTAATATATCAAATTCAATTTTCATAGCTCTAAGAGCTAGATCTTAAATTGCATTAAGACTCTTTGGAAGTTTCTTCAGTAGATGCGTCTGATTCCTCGGATTCAACTTTAACTGATTCAGCTTCAGGAATAGAGCAGGCTTCCGTAGCTTCCTCAGCTTCAACGATTGGCTCCTCTACTTCTTCTACAGCAACTGTCTCCTCAAGTTTCTTATCTTCTTTTTTAGATTTTTTCTCTGGAATCACACCATCAATTTCACGACGTGCTCTTCGTAGTAAACTTTCCGCAGTATCCGAAGACTTAGCTCCTACTGACTTCCAGTATTCGATTCTATCTATTTTAAGATTCAATTCGTTTTCTGGGCGACTAGCCTGTGGCTCATAAGTGCCTAAAAGCTCCACAAAACGACCGTCTCTACGGGCGTTCGCTTCAGTTACAACCATTCTGTAGAATGGACGGTGACTAGTTCCATGACGTTGTAATCGTATTTTTAATGCCATAATTTAATAAACTCCTTAAATAATAGGAAAAGGAAGAAAAAACCGATACGAATACATTCTGTCAAGAAAAGATGCACATTAATATTCAATCAGGCCAAACAATTTCATCAGAATCGGTCCACGGTAAAGGGAATGAAGATTTTTGCCAATCATGTCGCACATCTCCAACATTTGCAAATTCTGTCGCTGTACCCTCCACCATTTTACCTGAAAATTGATAACGAGATTCTTCACCCATCAACAAAACATGGCATTTTTTAGAATAGGATACTAAAATCCTCGGTGTCTTGTAATCAATTTGGCGTACTTTCTCCATAAGTTAAAAAAACAATAATTCATACTAGCCAATTTAAAAAGGATAATCTATTTTTTTACCATGTCAGAAATTAAATTCACTAAATCCAATGAAACCGTCACTTGGGATGGAACCTACGAAAACATCCTTGAATTAGCAGAAGCTTACGATCTAGCCCTACCATTCAGTTGCCGCATGGGTAATTGCACATCATGCCAACATCCATTAGTATCTGGAGAAGTGGAATATCCATTCGGACATACTGGTGAACCCGATGCGGGGCATATCTTATTATGCTGTTCAAAACCTAAAGATAATAGCGACCTAGTTATTGACGCATAAATTCATCTAACTAACTCATTTGAATTGGATCAACATCGATCCATTCCCTTACGTCTTTATCAAGTTTAGATTTAAAATCTTTTCTTGCCTCATTAATAGGATCTATAGAACGAATAATACTAGGGGTAAAATACCAAAAGTGGAAACGGTACTCATCCTTGATTTTTTCAATCGGAGCAGGTACGGGCCCTCGAATATCGAGGTCTTCTCCCATCACTTCTTTTAAAAACTTCAGCCATTGGTTCATGAAAAATAAAACCTTGTCTGGATTTTTCCCTGAAAATAGATGTCTTATCAAATGACGATACGGCGGATAATTAAATTCTTTTCTTTGTTCCAAGGTCTCTACTAAAAACCCTTCGAAATCCGTCTGCCGTGCATAGAGTATTGGCGATGCATGAGGTGTACACGTTTGTACAACAACTTCACCCGACCTATCACCACGGCCTGATCGACCTGACACTTGAACAATTAATTGAAAAGTACGTTCGCTAGCACGAAAATCTTCCACATGCAAAGACCTATCCGCATCCACTAAGCCTACTAATGTAACATTGGGGAAATCCAAACCTTTCGCAATCATCTGTGTACCTACTAAAATATCAATTTTTCCGGTGCGAAAATCATTTAAAATCGAGCGAAATAAATTCTTCTTTGTCATGGCATCTGCATCCATGCGGACAATCTTAGCTCTAGGCAAAATTTTCTGTACAATGTCTTCAATCCTTTGTGTGCCAAATCCTTTTGATAAAACTGACTTATTATTACATTCTGGGCATACCTTAGGCAACTTATAGGATACCGAACAAAGATGGCATTTTAAAGTCCAGTCCGTCCGATGAACTGTCATAGGAATACTACAATGCTCACAAGTCGCAACATGTCCACATTCTTGGCAGAGGAAATTAGAGGCAAATCCTCGACGATTTAAAAAAAGAATGGTTTGTTCTTTTTTTTCAAAACGATCGATCATTTTATCCGCAAGCATTGAAGATATAGGTCCTCCACCGTCACCCATCTTTCCTTCTTTTCGCATATCCACTACATGAATCTTTGGAAGCTCTCGATTATCCACCCGATTATACATCTTGTGTAATTGATATTTTCCCAATGAGGTATTGTGAAACGTTTCTAAAGAAGGTGTAGCCGATCCTAATATACAGACCGCATTATTAATATATGCTCGATAAACGGCTACATCTCTTCCGTGATACCTTGGTGCATCTTCTTGCTTGTAAGCTGGCTCATGCTCTTCATCGACCACAATCAATTCTAAATTTCTAACAGGTGCAAAGATTGCAGACCGTGCACCAACTACAACAGAAGCTTCGCCCTTAACCAAAGAAGCCCAAGCATCGTATCGTTCACCATCAGACAAATGACTATGCCATACCACCGTTTTTACTCCAATCGCCTCTAAACGACTTCGCACTCGTCCAACCGTTTGAGGAGCTAAGGCAATCTCTGGAACAAGAAAAATCACTCCACCACCTCGATTCACGACAGAAGCAATTGCTTGCAAATAAACTTCTGTTTTTCCAGAGCCAGTAACCCCGTGTACGACTTCTACAGAAAACGCCTTCTTATCGATAGACTTTTGAAGCTTATTAGTGATTGATGTTTGCTCCTCCGTCAGCTTATGTGCCTGCACTTTCACTTCATTTGATTCTTGAGCAAGTGAGTCTGTATAAGCTTCACGTTTTTCCTCTTTAAAAATTTCTCTCAGATAGCCTTTTTTAATCAAGCCATCACACACTGATATAGAAATTTTCAACCGCTTAATCACCGTCTGCTTTGGCAAAGCAAACTTTTGACTCAACATAAACTTTAAAAGCTCAGCTTGCTTGGGAGCCTTTTTTAATAAATTTTCAATCACTGACGAATCAAAATTCTCTGCAATTTGTATCGTGCGTATCTTCTTGGATCCCATTCCTTTTCTAATGAAACTAGGAATCATCGCCTCAAGTATCGATTCATAGGAAGCTGTGTAATAGGAAGCACACCATCTCAAAAGGGCGTGCAGATCATCGGTCAAAACGGGCTCAGTTTGTACTAACTCAAGAATATATTTAATCTTCTCACTAGCAATTATTTGCTCAGAAGATAACTGAACAACTACACCGAATTCACTTTTATTTCGAATCGGTATTCTAACTAAATGCCCTTTTCGAATTTTTTCAGCTAAGAAAGAAGGTACTTTATACGCTAGTTGTGCATTAAAACCAGCCAGAGGTATTACTTCAACCAAGGCATCGACTTCAAAATTTCTTTTTCTTTTAGCAATCACAGAATCCCTAAATCACTTTTTAATTCCAAGAAATACTCAGTTTTTCTCAAGGCATTCAAATCTTCATCCTCTAACATCCAACTAAAATCGCTATACCCTAACTTGATCGATTGTCTCAAAGCATCTATTGCTTGCTTGAAATTTTCCTTAAGCGATAGACTACAAGCCAAGTTATAATGCGCTAGTGGATTAGCTGCATCTATTTTAACTAATTTTTTGTCTAATTCTAAACCCTTATCAATATCTCCATGACGCGTATACATTTCTGCGAGTATACAAATAAGACGTTTATCATTGGGCAACTTTTTATAAAGCGATTTATAAAAGTTATATTCAAAATCACAGGATAGATTCTCTACCGTTTCATCACTATTCATAAATCAATAGAATTATTTTTGTGATATCCTATCGCAAGAACCTTTAGATTTCAGTTGATCGCACCGAGCAGACACCTGCAATCTTTGATCTTCAACCGATAATAGTAATTTCTCAGCAACCGTTTTTCCATACCACTCCATAAAGGGTGCATCAATTTCAAAGATTTTCTCACAATCCATACAAATCACTTGCGCCTGGAAGGTTTTAACATCTTTGTTCGCTGCATAGTACTTGTAATCTTTACCGACATCTACTTCACGAATTAGATTACTCTCGGTTAATAATGGTAAAGCACGATAAACTGTAGCACGAGAGACTGAATCATCCAAATTTCTCGCCTTATCCAATAAATCTTCTGCCGTAAAATGATCACCGCATGTGAAAGCAGCATTGAAAATCGCTAACCTCTGATTGGTAACCCTTAAACCTTTGCGCGTTAAAAACTCTTTAAAAGTTTCTTGGTATTGATCTTTAATTTCAATTTTCATAACTAATTTAACCTCCAATTTAATGAGACTCAATTGAGACTCAATAACATTCTATCGCTTAATTAATATTTTTTTTACCGATAAACGCAGAAAACTCTTGAATTCTTCTGATAATACGCTTTTTTCAATGGTTTTTCAAAACATGAAAGCAACTATCAAAACACAAGGTCGCCAATTTACAGTGGTTGAAGGAGACATCTTAAAAGTGAATCTTTACCCAGAGACAAAAGCAGGCGATACAATCGATATCACAGACGTTATCATGCTCGGTGAAGGTGAAGCCACTCGCTTTGGAACACCTATAATTGAAAACGCTTGTGTAAAAGCTACCATACTAGAAAATAAGAAAGACAAGAAAGTCACAACAATTAAAAAGAAACGCAGACAAGGCTATAAAAGAGTTAAAGGCCACCGTCAGCACCTTTCTGTTATTAAAATTCATTCTATCGAAGGTTAATCGATAAAACCAATTTAGACCATGGCACATAAAAAAGGACAAGGAACTTCAAGAAATGGACGCGATAGTCACTCAAAGAGACTAGGTGTTAAAAAATTTGGTGGTGAGCATGTAGTTGCTGGAAACATCATCTTGAGACAAAGAGGTACTCGCTACCACCCTGGTAACAATGTAGGCATGGGACGTGACCACACTCTTTTTGCTTTAACTGAAGGCTCTGTGAATTTTGATTCTAAGCACCGCAAAATAAATGTTGTTGAAGCAGTAAGTGCCTAAGCAAAATAACTTTAAAAAAACCCGCTGAAAGGCGGGTTTTTTTGTGGATTCATATCTAATAAGTTGTGTTTAATAAATCTTGTGGCACTACTAAATCATCACTTTGACAGAACAAACATATGGAAAGTAATTCAGATAACGAAAATGCACATTTTGATAGTATAGAAAGCGCTATCAAAGATATCGCTGACGGTAAGGCAGTAATTGTCACCGATGATGAAGCTAGGGAAAATGAAGGTGACTTGATATTAGCAGCTGAAAAAGCAACTACAGAGAGTATAAATCAAATGATCTTGCATGCTAGAGGTTTAATTTGCGTACCTATGCAGGCCGAGCAATTAAGAAGCCTTGGCATCAACCCAATGTCTTCTGAAAATCGAGAATCACACGGCACAGACTTCGCTATATCGGTAGATGCAGCTGAAGGCATAAGTACCGGCATCAGTGCTCACGACAGAGCAAAAACTATACAGATTTTAAGTAACCCAAAGGCTAAACCAGAGGATTTAGTACAGCCAGGACATGTTTTTCCATTAAGGGCTAAAGCTGGTGGAGTATTACAACGAGCAGGCCATACTGAAGCAGCCGTAGATTTAGCCGTATTAGCAGGATTAAACCCTTCTGGTGTCATTTGTGAGATATTAAATGAGGATGGTAGCTTAGCACGAGTACCTGATCTTGTTAAATTTAAGAAAAAGCATAACCTTAAACTCATCTCTATTTCACAACTCATCGAATTTAGACATAAGAAAGAATGCTTAATTAAGCGAATCTCTTCTAAAAAGATACAAACTGAATATGGGGAATTTGACTTTCATCTGTATAAAAGTGTTTTAGATGATCGACAACACATAGCGCTATCCATGGGAGAACTGAATCAAGACCCTACTCTGGTCAGAGTTCATAGTGAATACAGGTTATCAGATCTCTTTAAACAAGTCGGTACTCAAGGACACAAAAACTTAGATCAAGCTTTAACAAAAATAGCAGAAGCAAAACACGGAGTCTTCGTTTATATCGAACAAAAACATGGTGGAATTAAGTTCCTCAAAGATATCTTAAAATCTGAACAAATCAGTCCTCCCAAAATGGATCCAAGGGATTACGGAATAGGTGCACAGATACTTGTAGACCTAGGATTAAATGAAATTAAGATACTCACGGATAACCCAAGAAAAGTTGTCGGACTAGACGCTTATAATCTCTCTATTACGGAACAAATTTCCCTATCTTCATAAAGTTTTTTTCGACTAATATGCAGTAGATAAAGTCGTTAAAAATATACTGAATTAATTTGCTAGTTAATGGCTAGCTTTTGAAGCAATGCTATCTTGAATGAAGGTAAGCCCATCTTTCTCTATATTCATAGATACTTTAATTTCCTCACCTCTCTTGATACTTCCTTCTAATATAGCTTCAGCCAAAGAATCTTCAAGGAATCGCTCAATCGCTCTCTTTAATGGGCGTGCACCGAATTTTTCATCATAACCTTTTTCAATGATGAATTCCTTAGCAGGCTCATCCAAAACAAAGAACAATTCTCGTTCCTTCAAACGATTTGAAAGATTTTGTAATTCCAAATCTACAATCGCATGCATATCTCCCATTCTCAATGAACGGAAAATAACAAGGTCATTTAAACGATTTAAGAATTCTGGCTTAAAAACACGTTTCGTTTCATCTAAAATCTTATCACGAATCTTTTCGTATTCATTATCTGCATTTACCTCGATACCGAAGCCCATTGAAGTGTCTTTTTGCAAGATATCGGCACCCACATTAGATGTCATTATCAATATTGTATTTCTGAAATCAATCTTTCTACCGAGACTGTCTGTTAAGCGGCCTTCTTCAAGTACTTGTAGCAATAACTGCACAACATCTGGATGCGCTTTTTCAATTTCATCAAAAAGTACGACCGAATATGGTTTCCTACGAACTGCTTCCGTCAATTGACCACCTTCATCATGACCTACATAGCCAGGAGGAGAACCCACTAAGCGAGATACTGAAAATTTCTCCATATATTCAGACATATCAATTTGTATAATTGAGTCACTGTTACCAAACATATGCTTTGCTAGTATCTTAGCCAATAAAGTTTTACCTACACCTGTTGGCCCAAGAAACATAAATGAACCAATTGGACGTTTCGGGTCTTTTAAATCAGCTCGAGAGCGTCTCAATGCCTTGGCAATAACTTCGGTAGCTTTTTCTTGACCAATAACTTCAGCCCTTAGTTCATTTTCAAGATTGAGTAGTTTTTTACTTTCTTTCTGCTCCATGCGGGACAAAGGAATACCTGTCCAATCAGAAACAATTTTTAGCATGGCTTCATCATCAACTAATATTTCTTTTTCTGCGCGCTCTTTTTTCCAACTTTCAATAAATTGTTTTTGTGTTTCACGTAACTTTTTTTCTTCGTCACGATATTTGGCAGCTTCTTCAAATAATTGCTTAGAGATCGCCTCTTCTTTGTGAGAACAAACCGATTCAATTTCTTCTGACATTGATTCGAGATCTGGAGGACGTTTCATTGAATCAATTCTTGCTCGTGCTCCAGCCTCATCTAAAATGTCAATCGCTTTGTCGGGAAGAAACCTTGATGTAATATAGCGCTCGGAAAGTTTTACTGCTAAGTCTAATGACTCATCGGTATAACGCACATTATGATGTTCTTCATATTTACTACGGATACCTTTAAGAATCAAAACCGAGTCCTCGACTGATGGTGCGTCGACCTTAACTGACTGAAAACGTCGATCAAGGGCACTATCTTTTTCAATAAATTTTCGATATTCAGATAATGTTGTCGCACCTATACATTGTAGCTCACCACGACTTAATGCTGGTTTAAAAATATTAGAGGCATCCATGGCGCCTTCCGCTGCACCTGCACCCACTATAGTATGTAATTCATCAATAAAGATAATAATATTTTTCGCTCGGCGAATTTCATCCATAACCGCCTTAATTCTCTCTTCAAACTGCCCCCTGTATTTTGTACCGGCTACCATGAGTGCCAAATCTAATGTAATGACACGCTTATTTTCTAATATCTCAGGCACCAAACCAGAGTTTATTTCATGGGCCAAGCCTTCAGCAATCGCTGTTTTACCCACACCGGCTTCACCAATTAAAACAGGGTTATTCTTTGTTCGACGACATAATATCTGCACGACTCTTTGTATTTCATGATGACGGCCAATCACTGGATCAAGCTCTCCTTTCTTAGAAAGCTCAGTTAAATCTCGCCCAAAAGCTTTTAGAGCTGGGGTCTTAGAATCTTTTTTCTCATCTTCAAAAGAAGCATTTGCATTAGAAGTATCGACTTCACCTGAGAAATTTGGATCTAATTCAGATAAAATTTCATTTCTACAACGCTCTATATCCACATTAAGTGATTTCAAGACACGTGCAGCAACTCCCTCTCCTTCTCTTAAAAGTCCTAATAATATATGCTCAGTACCAACATAAGAATGATTCAGTAATTTTGCCTCCTTTCCAGATAAGGCTAATACTTTTTTAACTCTTGGGGTATAAGGAATTGCTCCTAAAGGCTTTGATTCAGGACCTACTCCCACTTGTTTTTCAACAGCAACTCTGACTGTTTGGAGATCTAAGTCCATTTTTTGCAGCACATTCACCGCAACACCTTGACCAAGGTTGATTAATCCAAGCAAGAGATGCTCTGTACCGACATAGTTATGATTAAAGCGCTCAGCCTCTTTTCTTGATAAAGCTAACACTTGCTGTGCTCTAGGCGTAAAATTATTAAGTGGTTCCATATATGATTTAACTTAAACTAAAAGGATTCCGATTATTTGTCAAAATTAAGTGAAGGAAGTTTTTTAAAATTATTTCTTAAAATTTGTGCTCTTTTTATATCTCTAATTTCAACGCTAATATTACTATCCGGGTATTGAATATGACCAGGCTGAATTTCAATGAATAAGAAATCAATGAGTCGTCTAAATTCTTCAGGTAAAAACCCCAAATCAATGGCCATCCTAATAAAGGATAAATGATTCATTGCCTCGTCAGAATCAATTAAATGCGCACTCTGTAAAATCCCATATGATCGAGATATCATATCGATCAGTTTTTCCTTATTATTTTCATAATATTTAATTCGACCATTTAATTCATGCTCAATAATGTTTTTTAGAACACCCGCTAAACGGTCTAAAATATCTTTTTCTGATTCGCCTAAGGTTTGCTGATTTGAAATTTGATAAATATGCCCACTTGCATCCGAGCCCTCACCGAATAAGCCTCTAACCGCTAATCCGAGCTGATTTGAAGCCCTTATTACTTTTTCAATATTATCCGAAATAGATAGTCCAGGTAGATGCATCATTACAGATGCCCTTAATCCAGTACCTAGATTAGTTGGACATGCTGTTAAGTAGCCAAATTTTCTTGAGAAGGCGTATGGTAACTTATCTTCTAGAAGATCATCAAAATCATTCACTGTTTTCCAAAGAGCATTTAAGTTAAATCCATTTTTAATAAACTGTATTCTTAGGTGATCTTCTTCATTAATCATCACAGAACATAGTTGATCACTTGATATCGATACCGCTGAACCTTCCTCCATTTCTGATAATTCTCGGCTTATCCAATGTCGCTCTACTAATACTTTTCTCTCAAGCGAACTCAACTCTTCCATTTTGAAGAAATTGCCTTTTTTCATACAGGAAGTATGATTTAAAACAGCTTCAATGTTAGATAAAATTTCACGCTTCTGAGTGATATCTGCCCGATTTGGGAAGGGACAATCTCTTAAATTACGAGCAAGTCTTAAACGAGAACTGATGACAACTGAAGATGCTTTTGAAGTGCTTTTAGCACTTTTAGCGGATGCTTTTTTTATCAATTCTTCAATCATAAATTATCATTGTTTGAGTCGGCATTAAGAGATTCCATCAAAGCATTTAATTCATCTCGGTATAGTGCTGCATCTTCGTATGCCTCACATTTAATTGCATTTTGAAGCTTTTCTTCGAGCAAAGTGATTTGTTCTCCCTTGCTGATATTTTCGAGGCATTTTACAGGCAATTTTCCAATGTGCTGATTTCCAATATGCATCTCATCAAGAATGGGCTCTAAAAAAGATTCGAAACTCGTATAGCACACGGTACAACCGAAACGCCCCGATTTTTTAAATTCTGAAAGCATTAACCCACATGACTTACAATTTTGCTGAAGACTATTTGAACTATAATCTGTATTTGATAACATTTCCGCTAAGGAGAAACCTTCAGAATCAGTTACGCCTTTCTTTTGTGCACAGCTTTCACATAAATCAATTTTTTGTATTTGATTATTAATGATTTGTGTTAGGTGAACCGTAGCGTTCTCATCACAAAGGCTGCATTTAAGTTTGTTAGACATAATTATATGGTAAAAATAATTTCAAAAATCGCAAAAGAAAAATTAGAAATACACGCATAAAGGCAATTAATGCGATACTTTTAAAACATTTAGCTCCGTTCTCAAAGTAATTAAGAAACTTTAAATGAAAGCACCTTCATTGCTAACTTTTGATTTAAATACATCAAGAAATTGTGCAGTCACTTTCCCAGGTTGACCATTACCAATTTTCCGAAAATCCACCTCAACAATTGGAATTAATTCTGCGGCTGTACCGGTCAAAAACATTTCGTCGGCAATCCAAGTATCATAGCGAGTCATTTCGGTCTCTACGAGTTCGATTTCAAGTTCTTTGGCAATATTAATAACTACTTCACGAGTAATCCCCTTTAACGAACCTGAAGCTATTTTAGGTGTATACAGTATGCCATCTTTAAGCATAAATATATTATCGCCCGTACATTCAGCTACGAAACCTTGGTCGTTTAGCATAATTGCTTCCTGGTAGCCTAGATTTTGAGCCTCAATCTTTGCTAAAATATTATTCAAATAGTTCAGCGACTTAATCATAGGCGGCAAAGCAGCTGAGTTATTTCTGCGGGTTGGTACAGTAATAATTTTCAAACCCTTTTCATAATATTCCTTAGGATATAATTGAATGTCATCAGCAATAATGATAACTTGAGGTTGATTACAATTTTTAATAGATAAACCTAAATTACCAACACCCCTAGTCACAACCAAACGAACATACCCATTTTCCAATCCATTTGCTTTGCAAGTGTCGCAAACTGCTTTGGCTAGTGCTTCCCTATTCATTGGAATATCAAGCATTAATGCTTTAGCAGACATTTCCAAGCGAATCAAATGCTCTTCTAGTTTAAAGATACATTTATTGTAGAGACGAATCCCTTCAAAAATGCCATCACCGTATAAAAGACCGTGATCAAATACTGAAATCTTTGCATCTTCGGAATTAACTAGCTGATTGTTTAAAAATATTTTCATAAGATAATGTGTGTAGATTGAGTTAAGTTCTCTTTTTGTCTAGCTTACAAATTGAATAAATTAAATTATTGATTGAATTTATTTTGAATTTCTTCAACGACTGAAGGGTCCGCTAAAGTAGTGGTATTGCCAAGATCATCTCCATCAGCAATAGATCTCAGCAAACGTCGCATAATTTTCCCAGAGCGCGTTTTAGGCAAATCTGATGAAAAGATAATTCTTTCTGGACGGGCAAATTTTCCGATACGCTTATCAACGAGTTCTATTAAATCTTTTTGTAATTGCTCATCTGCGATCTTTCCAAGAATGACGGTAACAAATGCCAATAACCCCTGTCCCTTAATTTCATGCTTTATTCCAATTACTGCTGCTTCTGCAATACTTTCATGTTCAACAAATATACTTTCTAATTCTGCGGTACCGATTCTGTGCCCTGATACATTAACAACATCATCAACCCGTCCAAGAATCCAAAAATAACCATCTTCATCGACTCGAGCACCATCTCCAGGGAAATAATGACGACCTTTCCACTTACTCCAATAAGTATCAATATATCGTTGTTCATCGCCATAGATACCACGAAGCATTCCTGGCCATGGATGCTTAATAGCTAAGATTCCTACATCAACTTCTTCGCCTGCTTCATTTAAAACTAATGGCTCAATTCCAAAAAATGGAACCGTAGCACAACCCGGTTTAGTCGGTATTGCACCTGGCAATGGAGTTAATAAATGACCACCTGTTTCGGTCTGCCACCATGTATCTACAATTGGACATTTTGAATTCCCGATTTTCTGATGATACCACATCCAAGCCTCTGGATTTATAGGCTCACCTACTGTTCCCAACAACCTTAGGCTGCTCAAATCTTTACCTTCCAGCCAATTGTCTCCCCATTTCATAAAAGCTCGAATAGCGGTAGGAGCAGTGTAAAAAATACTGACCTTATAATCTTCGATTAAATTCCAAAAGCGAGCTGGGTCAGGATGATTTGGTGCTCCTTCATAAATTAGTTGAGAAACTCCATTTTGCAAAATGCCATATACAATGTAAGTATGACCGGTGATCCAACCTACATCTGCAGTACACCAATAGACATCTTCATTATTTAAATCAAAAACATACTTCGATGTAATATAACTAAACACCTGATAGCCTCCTGTAGTATGCATAATCCCTTTAGGCTTACCAGTAGTACCACTGGTATACAGCAAAAATAAAAGATCTTCCGAATCCATTTCTTCAGCAGGACATTCAGTCGAAGATTCTTTACTTAAAGAATCATACCAAAAATCCCGACCCTCAGACATAGGGCAACTAATTGCACAATCGCCACCACGTTTTATCACAAGCACTTCACTAATTGAATCACAGTGAACAATGCCTTCATCAACAATTTTTTTCAATTCGAGTATCTTACCTCTTCGGTAGCCACCATCTGCTGTAATAACCATACGAGCCTCACAGTCATCCACGCGATCACGAATTGATTCAGATGAAAATCCAGCAAAAATCACTGAATGAACTGCGCCAATTCTCGCACAGGCCAAAACAGCAAAGACCAATTCTGGAATCATTGGCAAATAAAGCGCAATACGGTCGCCTTTCTTGACTCCAAGTGATTTCAATACGTTAGAAAACCGACAGACTTCTTCTAAAAGCTCTTTATAAGTAAATGCTTTCTTATCACCAGGTTCACCCTCCCAATAAAAAGCTACCTTTTCTCCCCTACCTGCTTCAACGTGACGATCTAAGCAATTATAGCTGATGTTTGTCTTTCCATTTGAATACCATTGGTAAAAAGGAGCATTGGAATCATCCAAGACTTTATCCCATGGCTTAAACCAATGAAGTTCATTGGCAATATCTGACCAAAATGCCAAAGGGTTTTCGATACTTTTTTGATACTGCTCTTTATAGGCATCCATTCCCGCTATTTTTGCTTCTTTAACAAATTCAGAGACTGGACTAAATTTTCTATTTTCTTGGGATAAACTTTCCATGACTTATAATTTACTGTAATCTTTATACATATTTTTTAATTTTATTATTTATCGTCAATGATAGAAGTAAAAATTGGTCAAATTAACAAATACCCAGTTGACATAAACTTAGAGAAATTCATGAAAATAGAAGTGGATCAATTTATAAACTAACATATGGAAAATTTCGCAGAACAATGTTTAGACATGGCGCGCTCTATTTTAAGCCAAAATTTAAACGCTATAGAAGAGAACGGAACAATAAAGCCTTTACCAAATGAGGCAGCTACAGGTCACGAATCTGGTCATGCTGCTTTTGCTATTGGCGAATATTTTAGAGCAACCAATGAGAGTACTTTAGAAGATTACGACCTATTAGATCTCGCTGCTCGGACAATCACCGCACAAGCCTTTGCTGAAGACATTGAAGAAGGCGGACTCGCTTTTGCAGGACTCGGCTTGCTATCATTTGGTTCAGCAAAAGATCGTAATCCAATTTGGGAGCGCCTTTTGGAGCCTACTCGCTTGCAACTCGATGAGCAATTACTTGAACGAAACGATTATAATAATCACTTTCAAGCCTTCAACATTGGCAAATCCGTCACACGTTATAGCATTGGTCTTTCAAAAAAAGATGAAACAGGCAAATTGATCGATCGCTTTTTAGAGCGAATAGAGTCCAACTCATCCTCAGGATATTTTGATGATGTAGACCAAGATTCAAGTACTCTATCAGGAACATTTGATATTTATGGAATATCTTCTTTTGTCTTTATACGCCAGGCTCTCCAACTACATGCTAACATAAATTTAAGAGAACGAAAATTAGCCAGTCTTAGAACTAAAGCAGAAAAATACATAAAGCTTATTCCAGATCTGGTACGCCAAGATGGGACAGGCTGGAGTTTTGGTCGCTCTATCGGTGCTTATGGTCAAATGCACGCTATCAGCATCATATTACAGGCAATGAGAGATGAATGGATACCAAAAAACCAAACAGACCTCTATCAAGATACTGTAAAAAAATTATTCCTCAATTTTTTCATTACTTACCTAGATCAGGAACATGGCTACCTAGTTATACGAGACAATGAAAGAAATATGGAAACATCTTGCACAAGTCGTATCGCAAATTTTGATGCGGCTCGCTATTTATGCCAATGGGCACGATTGATAAAATCAATCGGTAGTAATTACTCCTCAGAAGGTGCACCTAAATCGAGAAAAATTGGTCGCTTTATCAATTTCGATAAAACTTCAAAAAAAGAACAAGGCCTATTCGTCTATCAAGACCCTGATTCCTGCTTATCATTCCAATTACCTTTGATTGCTCCTAATAAAGAGCATGTCAATAGCTGCGATTACCTAGCTTTTCCCCACGCACCTGGAATATTTGATTGGCCAGTAAATCACTACATGCCGATCATGACTCCTGAATTAACTTTTGGAGATACTACCATCATACCTGCTTATTATGGAAAGAATTGTACCACCAAAATCGGGATGCGAAACGCTCTACAATTTTCTTATGAGCAACCAACCCTCATTACCAAAGAAGGTGCCTTTGCCAATGGCATTGGTTCGTGCAAAGTTAATTGGATATTTTCAGGTGGCAAAATTAACTGTGAATATATTTTCAAGGTTGAAAATCAGATTCAATTAAGCCGTATACGTTATTCAATGGTTATTTCTGCACCTCACTCTACCTACCGTATTGGAACTTCTTTTACCTTGGGCGAAGAAGGACATAGGGCTGAAGTTTTGAAAGACGATTTCCAAGCACAGTGGAAACAAACTGAAACCGTTTCACAGGATCCAACGTATCGAACCTACAACGGAAAAATACACTACATTCAAACTTTAGAGCGAGACCATCCACTAATCATGCGTAAGGGTGTTGAATACCGTTTAGCATTATCTTTCGAGCCAGACATTACATTTGCCGATGCTTAAGCTTTTTTTCTCTAAATCATTTTTCGCTAATTGTGCTATCAATCCGAATCATCCCCTGTCTTGACGTTCACGCTGGAAGAGTCGTGAAAGGTGTCCGATTTGTAGATTTAATTGACGCAGGTGATCCGGTTGAGCAAGCAAAGGCATACGAAAAACAAGGTGCCGATGAGCTGGTATTCTTAGATATTACCGCATCTAATGAAGAGCGAAAAATCATGCTCGATGTTGTAGAGAGAACCGCTTCTGAATGCTTTATGCCCTTAACAGTCGGTGGAGGTTTGAGAAATTTAGAAGACATCCGAATTATGCTCAATGCAGGTGCAGACAAAGTGAGTTTAAATACTTCAGCCGTCCTAGACCCCGAACTTATATCGGCTGCATCAGAGAAATTTGGAAATCAATGTATCGTTGTGGCTATAGATGCAAAGAAAGTATCCGACAACAAATGGAGTGTTTTCACACATGGTGGTAGAAATGATACAGGCAAAGATCTCATTGATTGGGTTAAAGAAATTGAGAGAAGAGGCGCTGGTGAAATCTTGTTAACAAGCATGGATGCTGATGGTACAAAAGACGGCTATGATATAGAGTTAAATAAACAAGTCAGTGAATCCGTAGGCATTCCCGTCATTGCATCGGGAGGTGCTGGAAAACTTGATCATTTAGCTGATGCCATCACCAAAGGCAAAGCCAGTGCTGTTCTTGCTGCATCGATCTTTCATTTTGGTACTTACTCTATCGCTGAAGCTAAAGAATACTTAAAATCACAAAATATTCCCGTCAGACTCTAGTACTCGCATAACAAACTAGACTTACTTAGATTCTATAGTATCTACAATATTTTGAGCATAACGCCTTAATGCGGACTCTGGCTCAATTTGATTATCTTTGCACAATGCTACTAAATTAAATAATAAAGAGCCTATTGCTGATTCGTCTATGAGCCTATCATCAATAAGACTTTTGACAGAGTCAAAATCGTAAAATTCCGAAGCGTCGAGCGATTTCTTTACAATTTGCTTATGCACATCTTCTGCAAACATTAATGCAGGTAACTGAGGTGGTAAGTCTTTAAATATTCCTGAAGCGACAAATCCCCGCTTTTTTTCATTAGCCTTAATCAATTCCCAACGATCAAGAACTGAATCGCTTGTCTTTAAATTTTTTTCATCTCCAAATACATGGGGGTGCCTACGGACTAACTTTTCATTTAATACTTCGCAAACTGAATCAAAATCAAAATGTCCATTTTCTTTCGCGATTTGTGCATGAAAAATAACCTGAAGCAATACATCACCTAGCTCTTCTTCCATATGCTCCATATCCAAACGATCAATGGTTTGAAGTAATTCACAGCATTCATCTATCAGACAATCGGTAATCGATTGATGCGTTTGCTCAATATCCCACGGGCATCCAGTTTCTGGTTCTCTTAGTTTAGCGACTGTAATTAACAGTTTTTCGATTCCAGACATAATAAATTATAATAGGCTTTTTAGTTTTTCCAATAATTCTCTTTCATTCCGATCAATCAAATATTCTTCACCTGTTTGAAAATCTTTTAGCTTAACTAACCCTTTTTCAATTTCTTCATTTCCGTAGATTAAAACAAAAGGCACGCCACGTTGATTCGCTTCTTTGAAAAGCTTTGAAAAATTCACACGCTTTAAAGGGTAATCAACTTTTATGCCTGAACTACGCAAAAATTGAGCATCTGCTAAGGCACAGTCACGAGCTTCATCTTCAGAAAATAAAATCATAACATCTGGATTTTGAGAATACTCAGGAAGCTTCTTTTTTGATTCCAGCAAATCTAATAAAGTAACATCACCCATTGCAAAACCAACCGCTTCCATTGCATTGGAAGACAAACGCCCTATTAAATCATCATAACGTCCTCCACCTGCAAGTGCTCTTCCTTCTCCAGTAGCTTCAAAAGCTTCAAAAACAAAGCCAGTGTAATAAGCAAGTCCACGAACAATAGAAAAATCAATTGTAACAAATTGCCCGATCTTCATTGAATTGATAAGTTGCATCAAAGAAGCTAATTCAGATAAACGATCATCAACCAGTTGCTTGTGTATTTCAGAAAGTGTTAATTGAGAAAAGAAACTAAGCATATCTGATTCCGAATTAATGGCCATTAGACCTTCCACGGAGTTAATAAAAGAATCCGTATCATCTCCAAAATACTCATTGAGCTGACTCCTTAACTTATCCTTTTTCAATCGTGCCATACGATCCATAATTGAAAGGACTGAAGTCATGTGCGCATCACTTACATTCCAATGTTTCAAAAACAGAATCCATAGCTGGCGATCACTTAATCGAATTTTAAAATCATCTTGCTCTAAACCAAAATTCTTAAGGGTTTCAACTAAACAGCCAATAAGCTCAGCATCTGCACCGACTCCTGGTTCACCTAAAATATCAACATTGAATTGATAAAATGAACGCAAGCGACCTTTCTGCGGTCGCTCATATCTAAATTGTTCTCCTATACTGAACCACTTGATAGGACGCTTTAAGCTATTTGCTTTGGCACCTGCTAAGCGAGCAAGTGACGGTGTCATTTCTGGACGAAGAGCAACCGCTCGATCACCTTTGTCGACAAAGTTAAATAATTGATTTACGATTTCTTCTCCAGATTTCTCTTTATATAATTCAAGAGGTTCTAAAGTTGGTGCATCGTACTCTTGAAAATTATAACTAACAGCAGATTTCCTCCACGTCTTAAAGATATAATTTCTTAAAAAGCAATTCTCTGGAAAAAAAGAACGAAATCCAGGTAAGGTTTCAAAATTCATAAAACTAAAGCTGAATTAAAAAGATATTTTAGTCTTCAAGATTAATTTCATTAAGGCCTGCACGCATTTCTTTACCTGCTTTGAATTTAATAACCGCTCTTTTAGGAATGATCACATCCTTCTCTGGCTTATTCGGATTTCTCCCTATTCTTGCTTTTCTTACCTGAAGCTCAAAAACACCAAAATTTCTCAATTCAACATTTCGTCCATTAGTTAATGCCTCTTGTATACAATCCAAAGTTAATTGGACAGTTTCTCTAATTTCTTTTTGAGAAAAGTTCGTCTTGTTATAAACTTTTGTAACTATATCTCTTTTTGTTAGATTATTGGACATCTTGCTTTTATTTGGTAATGGTATTACTGAGTTATATTTGTAAGTACCTTATTATCTGTCAAATATAGAAAAAGAAAAAATTAAGTTTACTAAGCTTTAATACGAAAAATTAACAAAATCACACAATGCACATACCTATTGGAAATAAAGTTGAGAAGATGTTTTCCGGAATTGCCAATAAATACGATTTCCTTAATCATATTTTAAGTTTTGGGCTAGATTATTATTGGCGTCATCGCTTGGCAAAAAAAGTCCAATCATTAGCTCCAAGTACTCTCATGGATCTTGCCACAGGCAGTGGAGATGTTGCCTTCAAATTGAGTGATACACTGAATAAAACATGCTCGATTACAGCTACAGATTTTTGTCATCCTATGCTCGACCAAGCTAAAATAAAACAAAATAAATCTGAGTATTATGAAAATATATCATTCGAATACGCAGATGCTATGAATTTAGAATTTGATGATAATACTTTTGATATCGTAACCATAGCTTTTGGTGTTCGTAATTTTGAAAATAGAGAAAAAGGCTTAAGAGAAATACTGAGAGTTTTAAAGCCTAAGGGCTCTTTATTTATTTTAGAGTTTTCCCAACCCAATAGTTGGTTCCGACCTTTCTATTTTCTTTATTTAAAATACATCCTACCGAGTATTGCTGGCCTAGTGTCTAAAGATAAAAATGCATATCAATATCTTGCTGGAACAATTGAAAGTTTTCCTAGTAAAGAATTACTTAAGTCCCAATTATTCAAAGCTGGTTACTCTGAAGTAGATGCTTACGGCATGACATTTTCAACAGTAGCGATTCATAAGGCCACTAAACAATAATTCTCAATGATAGCTTTGCCAAGATGGTGACCAACAAGCGGTTCGGCCATTTATCTTTTCTCGAACGAGGGGCTTGTTTGTTTTTGGACAAATTCCGCCGTTTTTCCAGCGATGATTAAATAACCAAGAATCAGGCGGCCTTTGCCAACCATCTGCGATTACCTCTAAGGCATCTAAGCAAACTTCTTTAATTGCATGGTATAAATCTTTTCGCTTTGCCGAATTGATCTCACATACTTTCACAAATGGAGCAATTCGACTCCTCCACAATATTTCATCAGCCATCCAATTACCAATACCTGGAAAACCTTCCTGCATTAAAAGTACCGATTTAATCTGGCTTTTAGGACGCTTCATTAAAAATGCATTCATATTATCTAAGCAATACGAGACCTCTGTTAACTCTGTTGGCATTGTTTCCCACCAGACAGGTGCTTTTGTTGAATGCTCATAGATGACTTTACCAAACAAGCGTGGATCTTGAAAAATCAACCGAGGCCCATTCTCTAAAAATAATGTTAGGTAATTGTATTTAAAATTTTCGTTAGGATCATTACTATAAAATAATTTCCCAGTCATACCCATGTGCAATCCCAGCCAATGTTCTTTATCAAACAAAAAACACAATTGTTTTCCTTTTCGAAAGGATTTTTGAAAACGGGTTCCTATAAAGCATTTAGGGAATGATTTAGTATTAATATCACGAAAAATTCGCTTCTCTAGATTAGCCTTTGCATCAATCACCTTAGCACCTTCGGCAGGCACCCAAACTCTTCTAAAAAATTCTACTTCTGCTAACTCTGGCATTTGAGGATAAATTTATAATCTTATTGCAAAATAGTAGCACTTTTAAAATTATTAAGACAAGCACTATGATTGATGCACACACTCATTGTTTCCCTCCTGAAATCTCGGATAATGTTAGTCAATGGGCTAAGGATAACAAAGAACCTCATTGGCTAGAATTAGTTGCTCCTAAAAATAAACCTAGTTTACAAGGCTGGGCTTCAAAAGAATCAATGGTTCAGACAATGGACGATTCCGATATCAACCAAAGCATTCTATTAGGCTGGTATTGGGAAAATAAAACTACTTGTCTCAAACATAATCTACTAATGAAAGAGTGGATGGATTTTGCACCAAAACGCCTCCATGGATTTGCCTCTATTTATCCAAATGACGATCCGATTAATCAATTGGAACTAGCCAATTCTATGGGATTCAAAGGTGTCGGTGAATTACACCCGGTTGTTCAGGACTATGCGACAAATAAGGCTCAATGGCATGCAATGGCACAATGGTGTGAAGCACATAATTGGCCGATAAATTTCCATGTCAGCGAAGGGCTAAATGTAAAATATCCAAATTTTATCCCCACTCCCTTTAATATTTATTTAGAAATAGCAATAGCCTACCCCAATTTAAAAATAATTTTGTCTCACTGGGGAGGCGGTATTCCTTTTTTCGAGCTAAATCATAAAATAAAAAATCATTTAAAGAATGTTTATTATGATACAGCAGCCTCTCCCTTACTTTATGACATTAATGTTTTTAGAAATGTCATTAATTTAGTAGGCTCAGAAAAAATTCTTTTCGGATCAGATTTTCCTCTAAAAGTGTACCCTAAAAAGCAAAAGATACCAGAGATGCAATCCTTCATCAAAGATACTCGTTTGAATGCTGGGTTGAGTAAAAAAGAATCAGATCAAATCTTTGAAAAAAATATATCTGAATTACTCAGTCTTTAATATTAGAATTCAGTGCCTTATGTAATGTCTCCCAAGGCAAAAGCGCACAATTTTTCCTTGATGGAAATTGTTTAATTCCTTGAAAAGCAAGTATTTCTTGGGAAGAAGCACCCATTTGATCCGAGACTTCCCCATCAAGGATTTTAGAAAACTCATCTTGCATAGAAAAAAAGGTTTCTTCATTTGTCTCTTTAATTGCTTCCAGTAAAATCGAAGCCGAAGCCTTGCAAATAGCGCAAGAAGCACTTTCAAATGAAACTTTTTCTATCTTACCTTGCTTGACTGATAAATAAATGGAAATGGCATCACCACAAAGTGCGTTGTAGCCTTCTGAATAATGCGTGTGAGAATCTAGTTTCCCATAATGCAAAGGAGACTTAGAATGTTGAACAAGGACAGATTGGTAAAGATCCTGTAAATCAGTCTCATTCATAAAAAAAGGATTTCATTTTCTTCAAACTTTCCACCAAACAATCTACATCATTTAAATTATTATAGAAGGCAAATGAAGCACGAGCTGTAGCGGGAACATTGAAACGTTTCAATAAAGGCATTGTACAATGATGCCCAGTACGAATAGCAATGCCACCCGCATCAAGAAAAGTTCCTACATCATGAGCATGAATGGCATCAAAAACAAAAGAAACAATTGAGGCCTTCGCTTCAGCGGTTCCGATCAGCCTCAACCCATCTATTTCATTCAAGCCTTCAGTAGCTTGCTTCAATAAAGCATCTTCGTGAGCCATTGCCTCCTTACGATCTAATTTTTGTAGATATTGAATTGCTTTCGACAAACCGATCACCCCAGAAATATTGGGAGTTCCCGCTTCAAACTTTCCAGGAATACCTTTAAATGTAGTGCCTCCAAAATCGACCTTTTCAATCATATCACCCCCACTTTGATAAGGTGGAAGCTTTTCCAGCCACTTTTCTTTGCCATATAAAACACCGACTCCTGTTGGCGCAAATAGTTTATGCCCAGAAAAGACGTAAAAATCACAATCTAAGTCCCTCACATCTACCTCCATATGTGGTGCTGATTGTGCACCATCTACTAAAACAGGGACACCTATTGAATGTGCCTTATCGATCATAGACTTAATAGGATTTATCGTACCTAGTGAATTGGAAATATGTACAATCGATAACAATTTAGTCTTCTCTGAAAGCAATGACTCAAAGGCTAATAAATCCAAAGATCCATCATCAAGAACAGGAATAACTTTTAACACTGCACCTGTCTGTTCACAAGCAATCTGCCAAGGAACAATATTTGCATGGTGCTCCATCTCGGAAATTAAAACCTCATCACCTTCTTTAAGAATCGATTGAGCGAAACCATATGAAACAAGATTAATCGCTTCTGTGACCCCTTTCACGAAAACTATTTCCGTTTCTTTCTCTGCGGAAATAAATTCAGCAAAAAGCCCACGAGTAGCTTCGTATTGTAAAGTTGCTTGCTCACTAAGACGGAATACACCTCTATGAATATTTGAATTAGAAGTTTTATAGAAATCTTCAACTGCTTGTATCACCGATAGTGGTTTTTGACTAGTAGCCGCATTATCTAAATAAATTAATGGCTTATCATTCATCAAAGTCGATAAAATGGGAAACTCATCACGAATAGATTGAACATTAAACATTTGAAAAGTGGTTGATTAGTAAGTTTTATAAGAAAATTCTTATTTCTATTTTATAATATATGAATTAGAAAATAGGAATATAGATATTATTTACAGAAAAAAATAAAATGCCAAATAAAGAACCTAAAAAACTTTCATACGAAGAAGCATCCTCGAAGCTTGAATCAATCATTGAAGCAATGGAAGATGGAAGCATTCCCCTTGCTGAATTAGTAGCCCAATTTGAAGAAGGTGCTAAATTGCTTAAAATATGCCAAAAAGAGTTAAAACAAGCCGAATTAAAAATTCAAAAACTTGATATTACCGATGGCTCTGAATCAGATTTTGATGCATTATAATTAAGGTTGTAATTAAAATACCGAAAAAATCACAAACTAATGGCCATTCTTGATTCCATCGAATCCCCTGAAAACATTAAATCACTCAAAGAAAGTGAACTTGCTGTATTAGCGTCCGAAATAAGGGAAGAAATCATCAATACTACCTCTAAAAATGGTGGCCATGTTGGACCTAACCTTGGTGTTGTTGAATTAACCATCGCAATGCACAGAATCTTTTCCAGTCCAAAAGATTCATTTATCTTTGATGTAAGCCATCAAGGCTACGCGCATAAAATACTCACAGGTAGAAATGATGAACGATTTAAAAAATTAAGAAGCACTGAAGGCCTCAGTGGATTTTTAAACAGAAGTGAAAGCGTTCATGATGCTTTTGGAGCTGGTCATGCAGGCACTGCACTTTCTGCCGCTCTCGGGATGGCTAAAGCACGAGATTTAAGTAAAGGCGATGAGCATGTTGTAGCTATTTGTGGAGATGCCTCTTTTACCTGTGGTATAACTCTCGAGGCATTAAACAATATATCTAATTCCACAAAAAAACTCATTGTTATTCTAAATGATAATAAATGGTCTATCGCTAAAAATGTAGGTGCCATGGCCAAGTATTTTAATGAATTAATTACCAATCCAATTTATAACCGACTTAATGATAATCTAGAAAATATATTATCCAATATCCCAGGTGGTAGAAAAATCATCAAGTGGGGCTCTAAATGGAAACAAGAAACTAAGAATCTTCTTATTTCTTCCTCTATATTTGAGAAATTTGGCTTACGGTACATCGGTCCGATTGACGGGCACGACTTTAAGCAACTCAATCATTACTTGGAATTTGCAAAAAATGCGACTCAACCAGTTATTCTACATGTTCTTACCACCAAAGGAAAGGGATACGATGTTGCTATTCGAAATCCTGAACGTTTCCATGGAGCCAGTCCTTTTGATGTAAATACAGGCAAATCTACAACTTCTAACAAAGCTCCTCTTCCAAAATACCAAGATATCATGGGAGAGACGGTGACTAAACTCGCAAGGCGAAATTCTAAAATCATTGGGATAACCGCAGCTATGCCTTCGGGTACTGGTTTAAATATTTTAGAAAAAGCACTACCCAAACAATTTATTGATGTCGGTATTGCTGAAGAACACGCTGCCGTCTTTGCTGCAGGAATGGCCACCAAAGGCTACCATCCAGTCTGTGCGATTTATTCAACATTTCTACAAAGAGCTTATGACCCAATTATTCACGATATAGCGATACAAAATCTCCCAGTCTTATTTTGTATGGATCGCTCAGGTCTTTCTCCTAATGACGGTGCAACACACCATGGCTTATTTGATATTAGCTACCTTCGTCCTATTCCTAATTGTTTGATCATGGCACCTGCTAACGAAGATGAGCTGGCCGATATGATACAAACAGGACTTGATTATCAAGGTCCTGCCTTTGTTCGCTATCCTCGTGGTGAAGGCATGGGAGTTCCCTTGAAAGAGACCCCTGAATCATTGCCACTCGGTGTATCTAAAAGGATTAAAGATGGAATAGAAATTGATATATGGGCTCTTGGAACAATGCTTGATGTTGGCGAAAAACTCGCTGTCAAATTGAGCGAGCACAACATAAATGCTGGAGTGGTAAACCCACGCTTCGTTAAACCTATTGATATCGATACAATTAAAGCATCCGCAAAAACAGTAAAACTCATAGTTAGTATAGAGGACAACGTGATAAAAGGTGGATTTGGCTCAGCTATTACAGAAGTCCTTCAAAAAGAAAAAATAGCTTGCCCTGTGGAGTCAATAGGATGGCCGGATAAGTTTATTGATCATGCAAGCTCTGTGGAAGATCTTAGAGAAAGCCAAGGCTTAGATTTAGAATCTATATGTTCCAAAGTACTTACTGCTTTCCAAGAAGCTAATGCTGTATCAACTGGGTTTGAAATTAACTAGTTCAATTTGTTAAACTCAATTAACGTTTGCGAGATTTTCGCTTAGGCAGTCCATCTTTGTTGTACATACCTTTACTTTTTCTCTTTTTAGCGCTCCCGTTTGATTTCCTTGCCGCTGTTCCTTTTGCTTTATTTTTAAGAAGATCAATTTGGTCTCTTAATAAAGCTGCCTTTTCGAAATTTAATTGTTGAGCTGCTTCAAGCATGGACGTTTCTAATTCAGCTATAACTTCTTTGGAAACGGCTTCATCTTCTGAGACTACCTTAGCCTTGTCTTCCTTTTGCTCATACTGGTAGCTAGATTGCAGTCCCTCCTGTATCTCTCTTGTAATCGTCTTAGGAATAATCCCATGTTCTTCATTATATTCCATTTGTCTGCTTCGACGCTCATCACATATATCTAAAGTTGCCTGTATCGAGTCTGTTATTCTGTCGGCATACAATATGACACGTCCTTCTATATGACGAGCAGCACGGCCTGCAGTCTGAATGAGGCTGGTACGACTTCTCAAAAAACCTTCTTTATCCGCATCTAAAATCGCGACTAAGGCAACTTCAGGTAAATCTAAACCTTCTCTTAGTAAATTAACTCCGATCAATATATCAAAATCTCCTTTTCTTAAACGACGAAGAATTTCTACTCGCTCAATCGCATCAATATCTGAATGCAAGTATTCAACTCTCAAGCCTGCCTGATCTAAAAAATCGGCTAAATCTTCAGCCATTCGCTTGGTTAAGGTGGATACCAAGATACGATCTCCTTTTTCCACTGTTTCGTGCGACTCTTGAATCAAATCCTCGACTTGACCTTTGATTGGACGAATCTCTATAACTGGATCTAAAAGACCAGTCGGTCGAATCACTTGTTCTGCAATCACAGATGCAGTTTCAAGCTCATATGGAGCGGGGGTCGCAGATACGTATACAATCTGGTTACTAATTTGATTGAATTCATCAAAGGTTTGTGGGCGATTGTCTAAAGCTGACGGTAATCGAAACCCATATTCAACAAGCCTTTCCTTACGAGCACGATCGCCATTATACATGGCACGTATTTGAGGCAACGTGACATGACTTTCATCGATAAAGATAAGAAAATCCTTATCAAAGAAATCAATTAAACAAAATGGGCGTTCCCCTGATTTCCTTCCGGATAAATAACGAGAATAGTTTTCAATACCTGTACAAAAGCCCATTTCTTCCAATAACTCGATATCATACTCTGTTCGCATACGTATTCTTTGCGCCTCTAATAGCATGTTTTGTGACTCAAACCACTGCACTCGCTCTTCAAGCTCTTTTCTTATACCTTTTACCGCACTGACGACTTTATCCTTTGGTGTTGCATACTGATTTGCTGGATATAGTTCAAAGCCACTCAAGCTCTCTATAGAATTGCCGGTCAAAGGGTCTAATGAAGTAATGGTTTCTAGGGTATCACCCCAAAATTCTAAACGTACACCCGTCTCTAAATAAGCAGGAAAAACATCTACAACATCTCCACGTACACGAAATGTTCCACGTTTAAAATCAATATCATTTCGATTATAATGGATTTCAACAAGGTGTTCCAAAAAACCATCACGTGATAAATCCATACCCTGTTTCAAACTCAGCATCATTGTCTTGAAATCTTCAGGAGAACCTAATCCATAAATACAAGATACACTCGCAATAACAATAACATCCTCTTTGCTGATTAATGATGAAGATGCTGAAATTCTTAATCGTTCGATATCATCGTTAATTGAAGAATCTTTTTCTATATAAGTATCCGTCTGTGGCACATAGGCTTCAGGTTGATAATAATCATAATAGCTGACGAAATATTCCACTGCATTTTCAGGGAAAAATGTTTTAAACTCTGAATATAATTGAGCCGCTAAGGTCTTGTTATGAGAAATAATCAAAGTTGGCTTTTTGCAGGATTGAATCACATTTGCCATGGTGAAGGTCTTCCCTGAGCCAGTTACACCTAGTAGAGTTTGGTGTTTATTCTTTTGATCTATAGACTCAACTATAGAATTTATCGCCACAGGTTGATCGCCCGTGGGTTGATATTGACTCTTAAGTTGAAAATTCGCCATTTAAGCAATGATAAGGAATCATGAATCTATGCAAGCAGAAGGCAGATAAAAATAAAAAAGCCTCGAAAAATACGAGGCTTTTTGAAAATCGATATCAAAGATTAATTAAGCACCAATTTGAAAACGGGCGAAGCGTTTAATAACCATGTTCTCTCCCATAGTTGCGATCTTTTCAGTCAAGATTTGTTGAACTGTTTGATCAGGGTTTTTCACATAGGCTTGTTCAAGCAAGCAGGACTCACTAAGGAATTTGTTTAATTTACCTTCAACAATTTTTTCTATTGCTGCTGGTGGCTTCCCTTCCGCTTGCCCTTCTGCAATCACACGTTCTTTTTTGATAATCTCTGGGTCAATCTCTTCTCTAGAGACGCATACTGGGTTTGTCGCAGCAACATGCATTGCAATATCACGAACAAAAGCTTTGAAATCATCTGTTTTAGCAACGAAATCACTTTCGCAATTTACTTCAATTAGCACGCCTACTTTTCCACCTAAGTGAATGTAAGAATTAACTAATCCTTCGCTGGCTTCACGACTCGCTTTCTTAGCGGCTGTGGCTGCACCTTTTTTTCTTAAGATTTCTACTGCCTTATCTACATTGCCCTCTGATTCCACAAGTGCTCTCTTACAATCCATTAAGCCTGCACCTGTACTCTCTCTGAGTTCACCTACCATTTTTGCATTTATTTCCATAACTAGTAAATTATTTTAAATATTTTGGTTAAAAATTATTCTTCGCCTACGTAACCTTCTGGTAAAGTCACTTCCATATCATCCTCTTGCTCAAAGGTCGTTTCCGGAGTTACTGACTTTGAAACCTTTCCGGATTGCTTAAGTTCTCTTTTTTGAACTCCAGAAGCAATCGCATCCACTAATGATTCTACAATAATTCTAATAGACTTAACCGCATCATCATTCCCAGGAATTGGATATTCAATAGGTGTAGGATCAGAGTTTGTATCCACTAATCCAACGATAGGTATGTTTAAGCGATTCGCTTCAGCAACCGCTATCTCTTCATTTTTCACATCTACGATAAATAATGCCGCAGGTAGCTCTTCAATGTTGAGAATTCCTTCAAAATTACGATTCATTCTGCTCATTT
The DNA here is from genome assembly GCA_029248665.1 of Opitutia bacterium. Classification (GTDB taxonomy): domain Bacteria; phylum Verrucomicrobiota; class Verrucomicrobiia; order Opitutales; family Coraliomargaritaceae. The sequence continues at coordinate 50,038 of JAQWIW010000011.1, forward strand.
GACGACGGATAGCGGCCTCTTCTTTACCGGGAAGCTTTTCCAACTCTCCACTCTCGTCCATTTTGAGAAACTTTCTATACTTAACAAGAGACGTTTTCATTGTTGAGAAGTTTGTTAGACCTCCTCCCATCCAGCGGTTCACGCAGTATGGCATTTTACAAGCAGTTGCTCCTTCTCTAATGATTTCCTGAGCCTGCTTTTTGGTTCCGATGAACCATACATCTTTTCCAGATGATACTATATTTTCAATAAATTCACATGCTTCACCCAAAAGTTTATGAGTTTTTTCTAGGTCAATAATAGAAATCCCGTTTTTGTTACCATATACGTATGGTTTTGACTTAGGATTCCAGCGTTTTAGTTGATGCCCAAAATGGACACCTGCGTCTAATAGATCTTTAGGTGTTATATTCATGATAGTTTCAAAGCCCGTATCATTTCATACAGGAGAAATAAGGTTTTCTTATTGGTTTATTGTTAATGATTAAAGTTAGTCGAGAATCAACAAATGAAAGTCAAGCCACTCAATTAATCAAGGAAAATGTTCATCAAAGGGATATTTAAATCCTAAATTAAGCGTGTTATGTTCTGTATGCTTTCAATTTATTGGATTTTAGACCCTTGGTATGACAATTAACAAAGCCTTACCTTTGGAATATACCTTAATTTTATTTAAGTTAATGTACTCAGGGATGGCAAAAGAATGAGAAAATCCTTCAATACTCTCATTTGATCCAGAAAGTTGCATAACTGTCACCACAAAATCTTCTATATCCACAATAACATAATCACTAAATGATTTGTCTGATTTAATGAAAAAAGTATAAAATTGTGGGTCTATTTTAAATTTAAGTGAATAATTTGAATCATTCGCATTATTAAAATTCTCAATATCACACTCATCTAAATGCTTACACTGACTGGACTCAAGGGGTTCAACTTTGAATCTGTAATGATTATTTTTTAGATAATTTATATTTTGATTAGGAGGGTTCACTGGGGACAAAGATTTGAAATAAAGGATTAGACGCTTACCAATTAAAAAAGGATTAGACTAAGATGTTTTTTTAAAAGAATTTCTCAAAACCCCCCTATTGATCTTTGCTGCCTGTACTTAAAATAATTCTTATGTCCTTTATCTAAAATAAAATTTAAATAGAGTTAATCACTACTTGTGTAGAAACTTTCATCTATCAAAATATTCCCAGAATTTGATCAAACTAGCTTAAATGATTTAATTTAAGTGATATAAAATAGAATCTTTAGAACGCTTAATAGCATCCTCTGATAATTTAGGACTTAATTCCAAAACCATTGCATGCTTATTTTTATCAATATAGCGTGAGACCATTGCAAAGTCGATAATCCCAGTGCCAATTTCTTGATGGTCATTTCCGGAATCACTCACGTCGTGCAAATGAAACCCAATCGTATGTGCCTTCATTTCTTGTAAACGTTGTTCGTGATCTAATAAACCGTAGAGTGATTTTATTTCGGCATGCCCTGTATCATGCCAATAAGAAATGGGACTGCCTTGTCCGAAGCTTCGAACAAGATCACTATGATCTTCATCTAAAGGTAACTCTGAAAAGCCTTCCCTATTTTCAACACCTAATTGAACGGAATGATTTTTAGAAAACTCTTCAATCGACTGAAAACTTTCTTTCAATATTTCATACCGACGTCGACTCGCATGCTTAATCTTAGCTATGGTTTTATTTCTTATCTTAATAAACTCTTCATTGTTTATGAATTCAGATTCTTTGATTTCATTTTCATCCATCCAATTCATTAATTTAAACACGGGAGATTTAAAAAAGAACCATGCTGAACCGGAATGTATTACTACTTTTTTCGAGCCAATCTTATTAGAAAATTTGATCGTTTCTTCAGTATAACGCTTCCAAAGGTCTATTTCACGCTGACTTCCGCTTGTCGGCTTAAAAATATTAGGCATAGGAGAATTCATCCCAAATGGTAAAGGACAAAAATTATGCACAGATGAAACAGTGACTACTCCATCTTCAACCGCTTCCATTATTCCAGAAACTAAATTAATTGAAATACCATGGCTTAACTCAACTTTCTTAAATCCAAGATTTGCCATCCATTCAAGCATAGCATAACCATCTTGAAATCTGTGAGAGCAGCAGCATGTTGATAAAGCTAACTCGTCTTCTATTTGACTTATATCACCCATTTAAAAAAAATCCTCGTTACAAAAAAGTAATCGAGGATGAATGCTATAAAAATTTAAAAAAATAGGAAAGCAAAAACTACATTTTAGAATAACGCACTCTGAGCATGTTATTGAAATCTAATTCTTTCTTTTTACGTCTCTTAGCTTGAGAAGGTTTTTCAAAGTAACGCTTTGCGCGCACATCACGAATTACCCCTTCACGATCAAGGCGTTTTTTTAAACGGCGGAGAGCTCTTTCCATTGGCTCACCTTTACGAACTGAAACATCTAATGACATAATTAATTAATTGAAAAAGATTACAAAAGATTATGCCGATATCAAGTCAACCTTAAATTCAATCATTTGAGCCACTATTGATCTCAAGAATAGCCACGCTCTCAATATGGCGTGTATGCGGGAAAAGGTCAAATGGCTGTACTTGTGTTAATTTGTATCCATTTTCTACAAAATACTTCAAATCCCTTGCTTGAGTCGCAGGGTCACAAGACACATAGATAATTTTTCTAGGATTAAAGTCCAATAATTGCTCAATAAAAGCTATGTCACAGCCTTTTCTTGGAGGATCAATGATTACCGAAGTATTTTTGCCTGAGAAATTAATATGTTGGAAAATAGCCTCTGCTTTTCCTATCTGGAAACGCACATTATCAATATTATGAATTTGAGCATTTACTTTAGCAAACTGTATGGCGGCTTCTGAAATCTCAACACCTACAACCGATTCAAACATAGAAGAGAGACTCAATGCAAAAAGCCCTACACCACAATATGCATCTACTAGTTGATAAATGTCATTATCTGAAGCATGGATTTTTACAAATTCAACTAGGTCAGGTAAAATAAATGGGTTATTTTGGAAAAATTCACCTGCTTTAAATTGAAAAGTTAAATCGCCTACCTTTTCTGAAACTACAGCCTTAGGGTTATTGACTACACCTTCCAATGTTTCTCGCAATAACAAGGTACCACCCCTTTGTCGTCTTTTTTTGCCGCCTTCTAAAATAGCCTTTTCCCTTATCTCAGGCAATGATTGGTTAATCGCTTCTGTAGCGATCACGCATTGTTTCACATCAACAATATCGTGCCTACGACCATATTTCAAAAAACCAATTGGTTGATCACCGTTTTTGTCAGGCCGATTATAATGAGGAGTTATTTTGGATCGGTAGCCATAAATTTGTTTTGATGACTTAGCCAAGGAAACGGGGAATTGAATATTGGCATTTTTTTCGAGTAATTCTTGTACTTGCTGTGTTTTGATTTTTAATTGTACATCATAATTAATGTGCTGGTATTGACAACCACCACATAAAGTAAACAGTCCGCATTTTGGACTTAGCCGATGCTCCGAAGGCTCTAAAACCTCTAATAAATCCGCTTCTGAATATTGACTATGGTTTCTGAAAATACTGACCTTAACCAATTCACCTGGAATAACAAACGGCACCATTACCACCCAGCCATCCACGCGCCCTACACCCATACCTAGATTAGTCAAGTGATCGATTTTTAGTTCTACTTCTTCATGATATTCAAAAGGTGTAGGAATAAAGTTTTTAGGAATTTGCATAGGTGAATCTAAAAAATTGTAAAAAAGAAAAGATGTGTCTTATTTGAATTATGGAATCCATGTATATAGAAAGCCCACAAAACAATCATGTGAAAAATCTTGTTAAGTTAAGAGATAGAAAACACAGAAATCGACAAGACAAATTTATTATAGAAGGCTTGAGAGAATTGGAACACGCCATTGATTCTAGTTATCCAATAATAACAATATATTATTGCCCGGAATTATTTCCTTCTGAAGCACACACTGAATTTATAGAAAAATTGGCATCAAACTCAGCTTTTCAGCTAATCCGAATGCATACTTCTGCATTTTCAAAAAGTAGCTACAGGGAAGGTCCCGATGGACTGATTGCTCTATCCGAGGCCAAAGAAATGAGTTTATCAGAGCTTAAGCTTAAAGAAGAGTGCACTCTGTTAGTTCTCGAAGGTATAGAGAAACCTGGAAATCTAGGAGCAATCATACGAAGTGCAGAAGGCTCTGGAGTTGATGCAATATTACTGAACAACTGCCTACTAGACACTTATAACCCTAATGCCATAAGAGCATCCCAAGGTTTACTATTTCGACTTCCTATCATTAATGTCGAAACAGATTACCTTCACCAGTGGCTAAAAAATAATCAATTTGTCAGTATTGCTACCACACCAAATACTAATAATTCTTACTCAGAACATTCTTATACCAACAGAACTGCATTATTCATGGGAAGCGAAAGCCATGGTCTATCAGAGAAAATGCTCAAAGAAGCGGATCATTTAATCCACATTCCAATGAAAGGCCATGCCGATTCGCTTAACGTTTCTGTCGCAACAGCAATATGCTTATACGAAATTAATCGCCAAAAAAGTTGTTAAGCCAAGTTGTTGAACCTAGACGAAGGCTTGTTTGCGAGCATCCATTGCCCATCCATAAATTGCTTCGTATTTATCGGCTGATGGAGCCCAAGAAAAATCCATATTCATGCCGTTTTTCTGCATAGATAAAAATACTTGTTTATCCTTTGTATAGCATTCAGAAGCTTGAATCATAACATTCATTAATTCAATTGCATCGATATTTAAAAAATTGAAGCCACATCCTTTGGACCAATCCTCATGGCAAACTGGAACAGAATCTCCTAAGCCACCTGTACATCTGACAATAGGAATCGTTCCATATTGCATTGCATACATTTGACTTAATCCACAGGGCTCAAATCGACTTGGCATTAGAAGAAAGTCCCCTCCTGCAATTGTTTTATGCGCCAATTGATTGTCGAATTTCAATAATGCTGAAAAGCGCTTAGGATAACGTTTAGTTAAATCAACAAATGCATTTTCCAATGTTGCATCTCCGGTACCAACAAGTGCAATTTGAATATTGGTTTCGAGCATCAAACGATCACTAATTTGCAATAGTAAATCTAAGCCCTTTTGGTCATATAGGCGAGAAACCACAACGAACAAGGGTAGGTTTTCATTTTCTTCTAAACCATAAATAGATTGAAGGTCTTTCTTACATTTAGATTTTCCATCAAGATCTCCAGGTGAAAAATTTTCGAGGATCATAGGATCAGTCGAGGGATTCCATTCTGTCGTATCAATCCCATTGATTACTCCGATCAAATCTGCAGAGCGAAAACGCATAACTGAGTCTAAGCCACATCCATATTCTGTAGTTTGAATTTCCTTAGCATAAGATGGACTGACTGTAGAAATCTTTGTTGAGTGATAAATAGACCCTTTAAGCATATTGACTTTGCCGTAAGACTCATAGCCATCTTGCCTAAATAAGTCACTTGGTAATCCAGCATAATTTAATACTGAACTGTGGCAGTATCCTTGATGCTGCAAATTATGGATAGTCATTACAGAAGCTACTTGCCCTATTGGCTTATTGAAATCACTCGTATTTAAAAATGCAGGAACAAGGCCAGTTGCCCAATCATGACAATGAATAATATCGGGAACCCATTCTAAATGATTGCACAAATCCAAGGCACCCCGAGACAAAAATGCAAAACGAAAACCATTATCTTCTTCATTGCCAGTCGGACCACAATACACATCGCCAGAACCATAGAACAATTCATATTCCAAAAAGTAGACCTTAGCTGAAGAATCTGGATAAGCAGTTTCCCATACACGCGTGTAAGCATCTTCTTCCCCCAATTCAACCCGCATAAAAGGATTTTCTAGTAGGTTGGCAGATTCAAAGTTTTTTAAATTATGATATTTAGGGATTACAATGCGAACATCATGACCCTTTTTAGCTAATGCTTGAGCTAAAGCACCAACTGCATCTGCTAAGCCACCTACTTTAACAAAAGGAACCGACTCGGGGGCAACCATTAAAATATTCATTTAGGATGAGGTTGTGTTAACTTCCGTTTCTTCTGGTTTTACTGAATCATTGAGTCGATTTAAATAAGTGTTTAAATTAAAATTCAATATCGGTAACAAGCAAATAAGCCCTATGGTAGTAAGTATCAAAACAGCCATGCCCATAACATCGTGAACACTACCTATATCTCCTATTAATGGAAGTATCCAATGATCATTAATTGCTTCTGCTCCATAAAAATAGGCCCACAAAGTTAAAAATCCGCTTCGAAAAAGATTAGTAAGCACTGCGAAAATCATAGCCATAATAACCAAAAGAATTTTTTTCCAAAATTTCTTTAAATAGACTGAAGCGAGAAAAGATCCTGCAAACAGACAAGCGGTCAGTGAACGGATGCCTGAACAAGCTTCCTCTACTCCAACAACTCCCTTAGGCAAAACAAGAATATTTCCCTGACGTTCAATCTCAAATCCAAGAAAGTCCATTAAAGTGAAGACAACAATTGTAACCTGGGTTAATAAAAATACACGCATTTGAGTCTCTAAAACAGATACCAAAGGTGCTGAAATTAACCAAATAAGTGCTGGAAATAAAAATAAAAAAGTAAGCTTTAAGCGATTTTTCAAAAGCATCTTTTTCCCATAAATGGTTTCGGATGAAAAAATAAATACTGAAGACAAAAGCACTAAGGCAAAACCCATTGATATGGCTAAAGTAGCTGGATTTTGCGGCATAGTCGCTGCTCTCAAGAGACCGCCGACTAAATACAAAAGTGATCCAGTGATAAAACAGGAAATAGCTATAAGATTACAAATCCATAAACTTCCTTTCTTTTCATCATTCATCTTATTTGAGTCAGTATGGGTAATAAATCCTATAATCGCTTCCTTACGGTCATATATGACATAAAGTGCAAATAAAGGGACTAAGTAGCCAAAACTATAATCATCACGTGATTCCCACCAATAAGATTGGTCCCAAACCATGAAGGCTGCTAGAAATAGAATCAAAAAAACTACAGAAACAAGAGATTTAGGAAGATCTTTGAGGTTTAATTGATCACTATTTTGCGACATAGGTAAGATTAAATAATAATGCCTAGCTAATCGTCAATATTAGTCTCGAAAAAGTAGTAAACTTTCCTATAACTCTTTAAAAGATAAAATATTAGATTTATAACATGGATTCCGAAAGTCACAGTCAAACCGAACGTTTGCATGCGTATTGGCGCATGCCTTACATCAAAGCGAATGGCAAAAGTACAGATTCTTCCAATCCGTTTGCTAATTTAAAGGATTCAGACGAATTTAAGCACCATATCCTAGTCAAAGGACGACATACCTGTATTTTACTCAATTTATTTCCCTATAACGCAGGACATCTACTTGTAATACCTTTTCGAGAGGTCTCTGATATCTCTGATTTAAATGAGGCTGAACAAAAAGAATTCATGGAATTCATGATAAAAGCTAAGTCTCTATTAATCAAAGCATTGAATCCGAATGGCTTTAATATTGGCTTCAATTTAGGAAAAGCAGCAGGGGCAGGAATTCCTCAGCACTTACATTGCCATGTTGTACCTCGTTGGGAAGGCGACCACAATTTCATGCCAGTTATTTCAAATACAAGAGTACTACCTGAATCAATTGAAGAAATGTGGAAGCAACTAAAACAATATTGCTAAAATATTACAGTTAAAAAAATAATAGACGACTCAACAAAAGACCCGCACTATAAGTTAGGTGAGAATTTCATAAGCTCACCTTTTCAACCCTCTATTAGGCAAGTATGGTACATAAAAAAACAGGCACAAAAAAAGGATCGAAATCACTCAAACGAACCTCCTCCCCTCTGATAAGTTTTATTCAAACAATACAAACTAAGGACCTCATAGAACTTGCTTGTTTTATCGCCTTTGGAATCACTATTTTAATGATCAGCTTTCTCGGTAAAGCTAATGAATCTCGCACTCTGATTCTTAAAGAATATGCCAAAGAGAGAATTGTTGCAGAATTCCCTTTCAGCTATACAAGCGACATTGCTAATGAAGAAAAAGCTAAGCTCATACGTGCGAAAACTCCCCCTATTTTTGATAAGACCTTGGAAGCTTATGATAATTTTGCTCACTTCATTGAATCTATAAGCGTTGCCCATGAAACATTCACATTAGACAATGAAGATATTGAAGAATCTGAAAGGCCTGAGTTTGCTGAATATTTATCTAAAAACTTCGACTCAATCTGGGGCAATAGTTCCAGGGCATTTAATTATCAGTTAATTGATGAATTATTTGCAAATACTTCTCTTAAGGAACGATCTAAATTATTTAAAGAATGCCTAGAAGTTCTAAAAAATATTTACACCATAGGCATATATGACCCAACGATTAATAGTAATTTAAATAACCAAAACATACTATTCAGCATCTCTGATATTTCTGAAATACATGAAAATACGAGTTCCCCTATCTTAAGGGATGAAGCTATATCTTTTCTCAAGGAAAGCATAGATGATATAAGCAAAAATGAGAATATTGCCCAAACTTTATTGGCTATTTATGAATATGACTTAAGTCCGAATTTAGTTTTTAACGAATCAAAAACAAAGGCTTCTATTACATTGGCAGTAGATGCTATGGAGCCAGAAATCTTTTCATTTGAGCAAGGTGATACACTAATCGCACCAGGTCAACTTATCAGCCCTTTTGAAATTGAAAAAATCAAGGCCTATGAATTGGCTGAAGATACTTTAAAAGGTGATACATTGTTTTTTAATGATTTATTCATTAAGCGTACTTTTCTTACTTTAACTCTCTTAATAATTATCTTCTTAATCATCGGTTACAGTTTAAAAGATGCGACAAAGAGAAACACGACTTTAGCCGTCTCTGGATTGTCTATTATTTTAAATTTAATTCTTTTTAGGCTTATTTTAGAATTAGGTGGCGTGCTTTTAAATAATAACGAAGCACTTTTGGCACTCTTACCTAATTTACTCCCTATAGCACTAGCTCCCATTTTAACTGCTGTCTTGGTCGGATCAATGCCAGGTATTATTACTGCATTAATCATCTCTGTTTTATTTTCTTTGGGCTTCGATAATTCACTCGAGCAATTTCTAATTACATTTTTGCCAGGGATTGTAGGTGTTTTTGCTTCATGTAAAATCCGAAATCGTTCCAAACTATTAAGAGCTGGCTTACTTACAGGTGTTACCTCTGCAATCTGCTATTCTATCATTTCATTACTCAACGATAGTTCAATCGCTCTCATTTCTCAACAAATAATCTGCTCTATTGGTGTCGGATTCTTCACGGGTATTACAGTCGTTGGTTTCTTATCAACCTTTGAACAAATATTTAAAATCACAACCAGTATTACGCTATTAGAACTAACTGATTTCAATCACCCTATTTTACGCAAGATGCAATTGGAAGCACCTGGGACCTATCATCACAGTTTAATGGTAGCCAACTTGTCTGAAAATGCTGCTGCAATGATTGGTTCTAACCCCCTTTTATGCCGAGTTTGCTGTCTCTTTCATGATATTGGAAAGCTTGTAAAACCAGAATATTTTTCAGAAAACCAGAGAGGCTTTAATCCACATGACGAGAAAAACCCTTCCATGAGTGCTCTAGTCATTAAGGCACATGTAAAAGAAGGAGTTGAAATAGCAAAACAGGAGAAGTTACCTAAAATCGTTATTGATGTAATAAAACAGCACCATGGAACGAGTTTAATTAAATATTTTTATCATCAAGCACAGAAACAACGTAACTCTGAAGCATATAATGATATTAACCAGACACAAGATACACAGAGCGACAAATCAATCCACCAATCCACTTATCGATACGATGGACCTAAACCAAATTTTAAAGAAAGTGCGATTATCTTTTTTGCTGATGCCGTAGAAGCAGCAAGCCGATCGTTAAAGAAAATCTCCCAACCCTCTATTGAGGAAATGATCGATTCTATTTTTGAAAGCCGAATCAAGGACGGGCAACTAGATGAATGTCCATTGACTTTTAAAGAGCTTGATACAATTAAAGCTAGCTTTACTCGAACACTGCTCAATATGCTACATTCACGAATTGAATACCCAAAAGACTCTGAAATTGAGTCTGGCAACTAACAAGCTCCTATTTCAAACATTCATGGACTCAATTGAAATAGAAATAAATAATCAATTTACACAACTTAAGGATCCTGATTTTCGAACAAAGGCCATATGTTCGGCCTTAGCAGCTTCACAGTTTAAATTGAACCCTGGAACTCTCTCTATTGTATTTGTTAATGACACTACGATTAAACAACTACACGAATCATTTTTAGATGACCCTAGCCCGACCGATGTCATCACCTTTCCGGCAAATCCCAGTTTTGATTCAGCTGGTGAAATTTGTATCTCGATTGATGAAGCTATCAAAAATGCAAAATCTTTTAGCACGACAATCAGTCATGAAATTACTCTTTATTTGATCCATGGGTGGCTTCATCTATTTGGATTTGATGACAAAAATGAAGTCGCGATTACCGCCATGCGTCAGGCCGAAAAAGATGCCCTAAATTTAATTAATTTTAAAGATCCTATTCCCGACTATCAAATCATATAAAGGAATTGAATCATATGAAATAATAGATTGCTGTTGGCTATTCCTCGTCATTTTCAATGCTAATAAACTCTAAAGCATCTGGGGTGGTATCAAATTTCTTATCATTGTAGTCAATGAATGAAGGCGAATCCCAATCATAGCCCATATGACGACTCGCCATTTCTGAAATAGCCTGAATTGCATCAGCTGTTTCTATATTATAAAAAGGAATACTAAAGAAAGTAATCCATGAAGGCTTAAGCTTATCCTCTAGAGTTTTATTTTGCAGGTGGGTTTTCTCAAAAGCAGTCACATTGACAAAAAGGCGTTTTTCTTCAGAGGCTTCGAGTAACAAACGTCTTTTAAAAGAATAAGGATACAATTCAGACATTTTCATTGCTCCTATTAATTTAGCATTATCACTGCCTACTGTAGAAAAGCTATTAGTAGAACCTATATCTATCATTTGTATTTCCTGAGACCCATCATCTAAATCCATCACGACCATTTCTTGATCCATAAATTCGTAATCATCAGTCACCTCTTCCGTAAAACCCCAATTCACTAGGAGTATAAAATCAACGCTCTCCGGTGGCTGATCTAGAATGAAATTTTGCTTCATCATTTCGGGAGCTAAAATCTGAATTACAGTTTGGAAACTGACTGACTCAACAGGCATTTCGTTTTGAGTCACTTCAGGATAATAATTACCTTCTAAAAAAGCACATATTTCAGCAAGTGGCTTACCGCTCTCATCTGTATTTCGAACATAATCCTCATTTGACCAAGAATACACTAGTATTCTGGAAGCACTATTGCCTGAAAGACTAGTGTAGAAAAAAAGGATAATTAAAAATAGTGATAAATGCCTATACATTATGCTGCACTCTTCTTATCTACTTTGCCTTTAGATTTCGATTCTTTATTCTTAAATTTAATTTTAGGATTACTGGTACCTTCAACCACACCTAAATCGATTTGAACCTCTTGCACACCTTCTAAGCTTGGAATTTCATACATAATATCGAGCATGATCTTTTCCATAATTGAGCGTAAAGCACGAGCACCTGTTTTCAGTACAATCGCCTTATCCGCAATTGCCTTGATAGCAGTCTTAGAAAACTGCAATTGAATGCCTTCCATCGAAAAAAGCTTTGTGAATTGTTTCACAATAGAATTTTTTGTAGACAATAAAACGTGCTCTAAGTCTTCTTGAGTCAAAGGATTCAATACAGCCATCATCGGTAATCGACCTATGAATTCTGGAATTAATCCGAATTGAACCAAATCTTCGGGCTCTGTATTTTTCAACATTTCGCTCACCTTAAGTGCTTCATCAATTCCTTCTAAAGGTTTAAATCCAATCGATTGATTGCCTACTCTTCGGCCAACAATGTCCTCTAAGTCGACAAAAGCACCCCCACAAATAAATAAAATATTAGAGGTATCTAGTTGAATATATTCTTAGTTTGGATGCTTACGACCTCCTTGAGGTGGTACATTGCAAACCGTACCTTCTAATATTTTCAAAAGTGCTTGTTGCACACCTTCACCTGAAACATCTCTGGTAATTGAAACATTATCAGTCTTTCGACCTATTTTATCAATTTCATCTACATAGATAATTCCTGATAAAGCTCGATCAACATTATATTCAGCGGCTTGTAAAAGACGTAAAACAATATTCTCAACATCTTCACCTACATAACCTGCTTCAGTTAATGTTGTCGCATCTGCAATGGCAAAGGGCACGTCTAAAATATTTGCTAAAGTTCTGGCCAAATGTGTTTTACCGCTTCCAGTAGGCCCTAAGAGTAAAATATTACTTTTCTCGATAGACACATCAGAAAGTGATTTCTTTACTTTTGAGAAAGAATTTTCTGAAACAATCTTCTTTTCATCAAGTAAACGTTTATAGTGATTATAAACTGCTACAGAAAGTGTTTTTTTAGCGTACTCTTGTCCGATAATATGATCATCTAAATAAGCTTTGATTTCATTTGGCTTGAGTAGCTTAAATGGCTTTTTTTCAGAAGTAGTCTCTACCTCCTTTACCTCATCTGTATTTTCTCGATCAATAATTGTTTTACAAATACTCACACAATTGTCACAAATTTGGGCACCTTCTAAACCTGCAATCATACGATTTACTTCGTCATGGCTTTTTTTGCAGAATGAACAAAATGAAGTGCGACTAGAATAGGACATAATAGCGAAATATTTATGAATCTTTACGTATCACTTTATCGATAATACCGTAATCCACGGCTTCATCAGCTGTAAGATAAAAATCACGATCTGAATCAGCTTCAACCGCTTCTTTGGTTTTATTTGTGTGGATTGCGATTAATTCGTTCATACGCTCTCTCCAACGAACAATTTCTTTAGCAGCAATAGAAATGTCAGACGTTTGCCCAGTTGCACCTCCAGTAGGTTGATGCATCATCACACGACTGTTAGGCAGAGCAAAACGCTTACCAGGTGTTCCAGATGCAAGTAATAAAGTGGACATACTAGCTGCCTGACCTACACAGTAAGTAACGATATCGCATTTTAAAAACTGCATTGTATCATAAATGGCCATACCATCGGTCACACTACCACCTGGCGAATTAATATATAAGCTAATATCTTTTTTCGCATCTTCCATTTGCAAAAACAGCATTTGAGCTATTACTGCATTGGCAACAAAATCGTTTATTGGTGTGCCAATAAAGATAATACGATCTCTTAGCAGGCGACTGTAAATATCCCATGCACGCTCAGTACGACCTTCACGTTCATAGACAGTTGGTAATGGAACATAACTCACGATAAATCCTTATTTTAAAATATTTTAATTATTAACTGATTGATGGAAGGCGTATAATAAATCAACTTAATAAAAATCTCAATCTTTAGACTCAGATTTCTCTTCAACGGTAATTTCAGCCTTATCCATTAAAAAATTCAAGGTTTTACCAATTTTGATATCTCTTTGCATAGCATCAATCTTACTACGATCTTTCTTCAACTCCTTAACAAGGGCTTCAGGCTTCTGACCTGACATTGAAGCCTGCTGAATGATCGCTCGGTTTAAATCGTCGTTTTCAACTTTGATTGATTCCTTATCTGCTATCATATCTAGAATGATAAATGACTTTAAGCGAGATTCCGCCATTTTTGTAGCACTTTCATGAAGGGCCTCTTTATTTTTCTCAAAGTCTTCAGCAGAAACTCCTTGTTGCATGTTTTTCTGCATGAAATCTTTCAAAATAGATTCTCTTTCTGAATGAATACCGCTTTCAGGTAATGGAACAGTAACAAATTGTATAAGATGATCGACTACTTGCTGACGATTCCCATTGGCAATTTCATTTTCTTTTCTTTGTTCGATAGTTCCTTTAATTTGCTCTCGAAAGGCTTCTTCATCTTTTACCTGCATACTTTCAAAAAATGCCTCATCCATTTCCGGAAGGATTTTTTCACGAATATCAGTCACTTTGATTTCATAGGTAGCTTTTTTTCCCGCCAAGGCTTCGATTTTAAAATCTTGAGGAAAATCCATCTCCACTTCTTTCGTTTCATCTTTCTGCATGCCAATTAAACCTTCAACGATAGCAGGTACACCAGGTGCATTTTCTGCCCCCGCCTCTTCCCATGTTGATTTTTGTGTACCGTACATAGCTTCATTTGGTGCGATCTCTTCAATTAAAGTATCCCCAATCTTCCCCGTATAGGCACATTGTACATAATTACCTTTTTCTATGACCTTTTCAACAGGTTTAAACTCAGCCCTTTGACCTAAGATATAGCCAATCATTTGATCGATTTCCTTGTCGTCCGCTTCAGTCGGAGCACTTTTGACTTTCACTCCCTCATATTCAGGAAGATCAAAATTAGGTATAATATCCACTGAAAAGTTAATAGTCGCTTTTTCACCAGATACAATATCGCCAGTTTCAATTTCAACTATACTGTAAATACGTTGCTCAGATTTCCCAAGCCCTTCTTCATGTGCCTTTTGTACAAGACGCTGATTAAGCTCTTTACCGATCTTTTTAGCGTATTGTTTTAGAACCATGGCAGGGTTTGCCTTGCCCGGTCTAAAGCCTGGTATTTTAGCAAATTGAATAAATTCAGATAATACTGCTTTTTCTTCGGCTGACACTTCATCAGCTGAGTAATGTGCTAAAATTGCTTTTCTAGTAGGCGAAATATCTTTCTGTTCAATATTCATAATTTCTATTAAGTGATGTAAAAAAGTGTGTAATCAACAAAATAGTGTTTGTCGGGTCAATTAAGAATCCACCTTTTTAAAAAAATTATTTTACTTTGATATAATCTGGCGAGGCAGAATCTATTAAGTTTTCCCAAGGAGCCAGTGCCTTGAGCGTTTGAGGAATCGCATCTAATTCTCGATTAAGTATGCTAATAACCATAATATTGCGATCTCGATTAAACATTCTCACATTTAAGCCTAAAGCGTCAAACATGGGTTGAAAGTCCGTCACATCAACACTTTCTCTTAAATGAATCAAAATCTGATCGGCTGCCATCACCTCAAATGTTTCCTCAGAAACATTTTCAACGATTCGTACAAAAGGGTAACTTGATTTATATTCCATAATCCAAATATTCTCTTCTTCTCCATCCGAATTAATTACTGTACCTGAATCAATTAAGCTTCCTTTTAAGAAAACGTCTGGCAAGGATTTTGGCAGTTGACGCACCTCTTCACCAATTTCAAACAATGAATTCATAGCAATTACTTCCTCTTGCTCCTTTTTAGTCGATTTATTCTCCAGATATAAAGAGACCAATAATGTCCCTATCGTAAAACCGATAATAAAAATAACAATTCTGTCTGTTTGTTTCATATAAGATTCTCTTACTTAAAATAAGTTGCTTCAAAAAAGATACACCTTAATAGTTTTTTAATTAAAATATCCGTCAAATCATTTCATAACTATGTTGTCATTTAATCATTCTATCAAAGTTCGCTATGTAGAAACTGATGCCATGCAAAGAGTACATCATAGCAATCATCTTATTTGGTTTGAAGAATGCAGAATAGAATTGCTGGATCACATGGGAATTTCCTATGATCAGCTAGAAGCCTCTGGCTTTTACATACCTGTCATTTCTGCAAATATTGAATACCTTCAAGCTGCATCCTTTAATGAAACCTTAGACATTGGAATAGAATTAAAAGACAAACCTAAGGTTCGGTTCAATTTTGATTACACAGTTACCAATAATGAGCGATTAATCGCTACTGGTAAAACTGGGCACACGTTCATCAATCAAAGCAATAAAGTCATTCGCCCGCCAAAAATCTTCACTGAGACAGTAAATAAATACTGGCAGTGATCAAATACACAAATTATTTAACTTTATTGACCGTTTGATAGGATCTAATGATGTGTTGCATTATTTCCGCTACCATTCGGTCATCTGTAGCGATACAAGCATCTGCTTCTAAATATTTTGGCACTCGCTCAGCCATCATTTGAATTATCTTTTTTCTGGGGTTATCCACATTTAATAAAGGTCGGCTTTGATTCCGACTGGTTCTTTCTAAAATTGTTTCTTCAGAAGCAAATAATGCGATCACTACCCCCTTTGACTTCAATACATCCATCATCCCCTCTTGTGAACCTATTCCTCCTCCGCAAGCAATTACACATGCTTCGTTGGGCAACCCCGACTCAATTAAATTTCTCTCCAACTTTCGAAAGTGGGCTTCACCATGATTATTAAATATGTCGGGAATCGATGTTTCCTCATTGTTTTCAATTTCATGATCTGTATCAAAGAATTGATAATTTAAAGCATCTGCTACCATCCGACCAAAATGTGATTTACCAACGCCCATAAATCCAATCAAATAAAGATTATTAATGGCAGGTTTTTGCTTTTCCATGATAGTTATTACAAATTTCTAATAAATCGACAATTACACAATAAGAAAATTGATATTTAATCTGCAATTTATAGATTTTGAAAATAATAGAAATAAATCTATTCCAATCGATACAATGAAACCTAATATTCACCTCATATCCATTAAATCGATCATACCTACATCCAATGGATCTGCTGTATTTTTAACCGGAAGGCAGAAAATATTTGTTTTATACGTAGATAAAACGATAGACGAAACGATGCAAATGGCGATTGATAAAGTTGAACATGAGCGACCACTCAGCCATAATTTAATCACTCATATGCTTGATGGACTCGGTGCCGAAGTGGAGCGAGTCATCATTAACCATGTCGACAACGGAACCTATTTTTCCCGTTTAATTATCTCCATGGAAAATGAAATTGGGCATAAAATAGTTGAATTAGATTCACGCCCCAGTGATTCAATTGTATTGGCTTTACTGTCAGGCAAGCCCATATACGCAAGCGACAACGTTATTGATAAAGTAGAAGATATGAGCGAAATCTATCAAAAAATCATCAACACTAAACCTTAATTTTCTTTAAATATTAACTTAGAAAAACACATAGCTATTGATCGTCCATGGACCGCACTTGCACCTATGCAAGATGTAACGACTTTAGGATTTATCCAGTTACTTGGAAAATATGGAGCACCCGATCTTTTATTTACTGAATATTTTAGAGTACACGGTAACTCGACCCTAGAAAAACATATTGTTGACTCTATACTCTATCACGAGACCGATAAACCTATATTTGCGCAACTTATTGGAGAAAGCATCCCCGACCTAGAAAGAACAGTCGGAACAATCTTTGAAAGAGAATTACCAGTAACCGGAATAGATTTAAATATGGGATGCCCTGCCCCTAAAGTTTACAAGAAGAATGTAGGTGGCGGATTATTAAGAGACCCAGCCAAAATAGAAGATATCTTCAAATGTCTTAAAGGGGCTGTTCAAACATTTTTCACGGTTAAGATGCGAATAGGATTCGAAAGCGACCAACATTTTCACGAAATTCTCGATCTTATAAATACCTACCAAGTTGAATTACTCAGTCTTCATGCTCGAACGGTAAAAGGTGGTTATAAAAGTGAAGTCCAATACGAATACATAAAAGAAGCCGCCAAAATTGCGAACTGCCCCGTTCTTGCCAACGGTAACATAACTTCATACATAAGTTCGGAAAAAGTAATCGAAGGGACACAATGCCGAGGAGTGATGATTGGTCGATCCTGCATTCGTAACCCATGGATATTTCGCCAAATTCAAGAACACCTTACGGGGAAGTCTATATTTGCTCCTACCTTTAAGGATGTACGCGGCTATATTGAAGATCTTTACCAATTATCCAATAAATCAAATCAAGAGGAGCGATTCCGAATCAATTATTTAAAGAAATTCCTAAATTTCATTGGAATAAGCATCGATAATGAAGGACAGTTTCTTTATCAAGCAAGGCGTTGCAAAACTAAAGGCGATCTTGATATCATTTGCGACCAATACCTAATCAAGGATGGAAATGCGGAAAAGATTTACCCAATTGAGCCAATATCAGGGCTAGTAGCACGGCCAAACTGTGAAATCAAAAATACCTGCTCATTGTAAAAAAGAAAACACTAGAAGCACTTGCTGGTTTAGCATTCTTTAAAACGTTCTTTTAAAACTGATATCTGTGAAGCAATTTGCTCAAAGCTAGGCATACCGATTTGCTTTCTAGATTTCAAAGCTCGCTCTAATGAAAAAACGGATACCCAATCTTCATCAATGCGTTCGTCGATTGCTTTTACTTGATCAAAAGGCAATGCATCTAAAGGAAGTTCTAAAGTTTCTGATAATTTAACTAAGGCGCCAACGATATGATGTGCATCTCTAAAGGCCACTCCTTTGAGTACCAGATAATCCACTACATCTGTTGCCAATAATAAAGGATCTGAAACGGAATCCACACAACGTGACTCATTCACCTTAACACCTTTAAGTGTTGCAGCTGTCACTTTAAGCATAAGATTAATCTGATCATAGGAATCAAACACTGGTAATTTATCCTCTTGCATATCTCGATTATAAGTCAAAGGCAGCCCCTTCATCATAGTAAACAATATTTGGGTGTTACCAATTAAGCGAGCTGACTTACCGCGAATTAATTCAAAGCCATCCGGGTTTTTCTTTTGTGGCATCAAACTCGAGCCTGTAGTGAAAGCATCAGGTAAACGAACAAATCCAAACTCAGAACTACTCCATAAGATAAAATCTTCAGACAAGCGAGACAAGTGTACACCCGCTGTTGCACATGCATTGGCAAAATCAATGAACAAATCACGATCACTCACTGCATCCATACTATTTTGAGTAATAATTGGTTCTCCCTCATCATCGACAAAGCCTAATTTCTCAGCGACAAATAAACGATCAATTGGCAAGGTAGTTCCAGCGATTGCCCCAGAACCCAAAGGACACACATTTGCAGAATCCCATACATTAGAAAAACGATTCATATCTCGAACCAACATTTCAACATAGGCTAATAAGTGATGCGAAATAGGCACTGGCTGAGCTCTCTGCAAATGGGTATATCCTGGGATTATAACCTGCGCATTTGCCTCAGAAAATTCTATACAATTTTGCACTAATAATTCAATATTTCCGATAATCGTTACACAAGCATCCTTAAACCATAAACGCATATCTGTGGCCACTTGATCATTTCGACTTCTTGCTGTGTGCAACTTGAGTGCCTCTGGCGATATATCAGTCAAGGCCTGCTCAATATTCATATGAACATCTTCTAAATCACTACGCCATTTGAAATCCTGAGACTCAATAGCTTCTTCAATTTTTTCTAAACCCGACAAAATTGATTTAAGTTCAAGATTATTCAAAATACCTACCTTTTCTAGCATGGAAGCATGAGCACGGCTGCATTCAATATCATACATAGCTAGTCGACAGTCAAAAGATACTGACTCACCAATTTGTAACATTAAATCAGAGGGCTTGTCTTCAAAACGCCCTCCCCAAGTAGCTTGTTGTTTATTTTCACTCATTATTTAATACTGAATCTAATTATCGTTTATAGGCATTCAAAAATATTCACAATCAAATATTTTGAGAATAATTAACAAGGCTTTCCTCAAGAGATGCGCCTTTAGGATAACATGTTTTACCAATACATAGCTGGAAATCTATTTCGGGATCAAAAAGAACAAAAAGCCTACGCCAAGAATGTTTGAATAAAATCTCCCTTAGCGATTCAATCGTATCTTGATTATTAGTTTTAATCACTGCAATTGAGTCATGCTGGGCTATCGCCTCTAAACTACAAGCAATCGCACTGGCATGTTCTTTGGCACCTTGAGAATAAAAAGACTGCTCTCTTGAAAAAATAGTTTCATATTCAGATTCCCCAGACAAAGCATACAATCCTGAAAGCACGTGTAAGACCATGGCATTCCCAGAAGGAGTCGCATTATCAAACCATTCTTTCCTTCGAACTATAGGAGCTTCAGCATTCTCAGCAGTGTAATAAAAACCAGTAGCTGCGGTATCACTAAAATGTGATTTAATATGGGCAAAGCAAATCTTAGCTTTCTCTATATAACCTAAAGAAGAGCCTGCTTCTAGCCAATCCACCTTCCCTGCTACAGCTAATAATGCTTGTGCATAATAGGCGTAATCATGCAAAAATCCTGGCACACGCTTGTCTGAGTCCTCATAATAAACTGAACTTAAAGAAAAGATTCCCTCCTCAGTTACGATTAAATTCGAGCCGATAAAATCAACAATCTGACGAGCTTTCTTCACCCAGTCTTTTCGACCAAAATAAAAACCTGCTTCTGCTAATGCTATCGCTAAAAGACAATTCCATGCTGTTAATACTTTATCGTCTCGAGTTGGTAAAGTTCGGTTTTCTTCTCGAAATTTAAGCAATGTGTTTCGTGCATTTTTAAAATTATCACGTACTTGATAATCTCCATCCTGTAGGGCTAACACAGACAAATCATCTTCAAAATTTCCTTTTTGAGTGACTCCGTAGGCTAAAGAAAATTCCTTGCCTAAAGAAGGCCCTAATATTTGTTCGATCGTCTCAAGATTCCAAACATATGATTTTCCTTCTTCGCCTTCCACATCTGCATCCAAAGCTGAAGCATACATTCCACAATCCAACAATAGATCATTATCCAACCAAGCTACTGTCTCTTCAATAACGGATTTATATAAAGAATCTTTTTCCAACAAATATCCCTTTACATAACTTTCTAACAGCAAAGCATTATCATAGAGCATTTTCTCAAAATGTGGAACTAACCAATGGGCATCTACACTGTAACGAGAAAAACCTCCTCCGATTTGATCATAAAGGCCACCGTGAGCCATTGCTTTCAAAGTAAGACCAGTAACTAAATCAATTCGTTTCCTAACTTCTAAACTTGTTTCCCTATGATCTCGCATTGACATTAAGAAATTCAAAACCATTGCTTGAGGAAACTTAGGGGCCTGACCAAATCCACCATACTGATCATCGTGGTTTCCACAAATTCCCTGAACGGCTAGATTCAAATTAGCTAAATCAAAGTCTTTATTTTCAATACTTGAAGCACTTTTCGCTAATAAATTATTTCGTATTGCCTCAGCGTTTTCGGTCAACTCATCACGTGATTTTTGATAAAAGTCCGATATCCTAACCAATAACTGTGGCCAAGGAACAAGACCATTCCCCTTATCTTCAGGCGGAAAATAAGTACCGCCAAAAAACGGCCGCCCATCTGGTAAACAAAAAACATTTAAAGGCCAGCCTCCCCGTTGAATAATCATTTGCACCGCCTCCATATATACCTGATCAACATCTGGTCTTTCTTCACGATCGACTTTAATACAAATAAAGTGCTGGTTCATGATTTCAGCAATATACGGATCTTCAAAACACTCATGTGCCATTACATGGCACCAATGGCAGGAAGAGTAACCAATTGAAATCAAAATAGGCTTATCTTTCACTTTCGCTAATTCAAATGCTTCATTACACCAACTAAACCAATTAACAGGATTATCTGCATGTTGACGTAGATACAAGCTTGCCTCATTAGAGAGAGAATTTTTCATAAAAAGATATAATAAAATTAGAAATTGGAGATATGTCTATTGCATTGATATATCACAATCAATATACAAGCTAAAATAATCAATAAAACTATGCCTCGAATTAAAATCCTAAGTGATCGTGTTGCGAATCAAATTGCAGCGGGTGAAGTGATTGAGAGACCTGTAGCGGTAATCAAAGAATTAGTTGAAAATAGCATAGATGCACAAGCTACTAAAATTTCAATTGAAATCAGTAATGGTGGAAAATCATCGATAAAGATTTCCGATAACGGAATAGGAATGAATGAAGATGAAGCACTGCTCTCTTTAGAACGTCACGCAACCAGTAAATTACGAGAAGCTAATGACCTTGATGAAATTACTAGCTTTGGCTTTAGAGGTGAAGCCCTACCTTCAATCGCTTCTGTCTCACAATTCACTCTTAAGTCACGTACAAAAGATTCTATAGAAGGCATTGAAATCTATATTAATGCTGGTAAGTTGTTACACAAAAAAGCCTGTGGAATGCCACATGGGACAGTAATTGATGTCAGGAACTTATTCACTGGAGTCCCTGCTAGAAGAAAATTTCTCAAAAGCGAAAATACTGAATCAGCCCATATTTATTTTACAGTACGACTATTTGCCCTAGCTCATCCTCAAATTGCTTTTGAACTCATTGATACTGGCAAAATCATTTTAAAATCACCTGCCTGCAATAGCTTAAATGATAGAATAAGTGAAATATGGAATCGCAATATCGCCAAAGACTTGTTGCCGATATCTCATAAAGATGAAAATTCTGATCTTCAAATAAACGGCTTAATTGCAAAAGTCGGCATAGATAGATCTACCCGCAGAGAAATGATTTTCTTTGTAAATAATCGTCCTGTAGATAACCGTACTCTATCCTATGCAGTACTGGATGCCTATATGGGTAAAATCCCCAAAGGGCGTTTTCCCATTGTCTTTCTTTTTCTGACAATTAACCCCAAAAATATTGATGTAAATATTCATCCAACAAAAAAAGAAATACGTTTCCGCGATGAAGCGAAAGTACGTCAATTTGTGCTTCATGCCATACACGAAAAATTAGAAGCATCCAATCCACATTTAATTCAAAAACAACAAAGCACAGAATCCGAATTCCCAGAAGCCAAGCCACTTCCCATTATTGCAAAAGATTTAAGACAGGAAGAATCTGATAATGGAGAGAATACTCCGAGCAATGCTGAATCTAAAAAAAACCAAGCAATTGAAAACCCTCAGCAAAATCCACATCTAAAACTTAAGCCATTTGAGTCACAAAATTCCGATATAACACCGACTCCAGAACCCATTAAAAATCTAAAGGTCAATTGGGTCTATTTACGCACTCTTAAGGAAAAATATGCCTTATACCAGACTCCCGAAGGAATTGTACTTCTCAATATTTTACGAGCAAAACAGCGAATTCGTTATGAACAAATTTTAAAAGATCTGAGCGGAAGTAAACAGATTAAACAAGATCTGATCATACCTATACAAATTGAACTAGAACCTTTAGCTGAATCTGCTCTCAATGCTCATTTAGACCAACTCAATGACTACGGCTTTACTATAGAACCTTTCGGAAAGAATTTTTATCGCATACTCAGTATACCTAATTGGTTGAAAATAGAACAGGTAAAAAAATTCACACTGGATCTAATTGATCAATTAAGAACTAGAGGAAGTTATTCAAAAAATCCTAAACAATCGATTTTCTGGGAACAAATAGCACACAGTGCGATTAAAGACTTTTTGTTTAATTCAGAAAAAGAGCATGCGTCATCCCTTGAAAAGTTACCTAAGCTGCTCTTCCAATGCGAAGAACCTCTTACTAATCCTCTTGGGAAAATTATATTTTTTGAACTCAGTTGGAATGATATAGATAAAAAAATTAACTAACTCTTTAGTTATTGATTCCTTGGCCTTGAAAGATTATTATCCATGTAAGCTTTATGGCAAAGATCCCCCTGAATTTTAATCGTATTGTATACGCAAATTTAAACCTATTTGCAAGTAATGGTCATATTTGCTCCTTATGCGATGCCGCTATTGCTCATGATTTATTATCCATACTTGTATTCCCCACAAGTATTCCACTCTGCACCAACCTCCTAAAACATACAAATCTCAAACTCGATGCAGTAATCGCTTACCCGCATGGCCGCTCGACCCTTGAATCTAAAATAGCGGAAATCAATCAGGTAGCAAAGTTAGGAGCTAATGCGGTTACTGTATTTATTAATTACTCTGCCCTTCGTTCGGGAGAAAAGAACGCCACCACTGATGAAATATTTGCATTAGCGACTGCCAGTCAAAAACTACAACTACATTTAACTATTGCTTTGGAAGGTTCAATTCTCGAACCCAAGCACCTTAAGTTTGCTTACAATGCTTCTATCCAATCAAAAGCAGATGCTTTCCTCAGCTCGTACGGTGCTTCATTTTCAGAGACCTGCAATCAAATCAATCAACTCTCATCTATTGAAGATTCACCGATAAAAATCCAAGCCTATTTAAAAAAATTAAATCCCAAACTAATACACAAACTCCACAGCTTAGGGGTAGATACAATTGTCTCAGACGGAGACCTTAGCAAAATCAAATAATTAAAAGAATATCTTTTCGATATTTGAGAGTAAAGTACTCGAAGGGATAAGCTCTGAACCTTTTTTATAAAATAAAACCGGCTCTACGCCGAAATCATAATTAGGGTTGTAGCGAATAATCTTTATATCAACCCCATCCTGCAAGCGTACTTCCGAATGATCTAATGCTTTCCAACGTACGGGCACACCATATCTTGAAAAAGTAATTTCCCATCCTTCAATATCCGATTTAGAAAGGCCATTTGTTTCTAAAAAGCTTGGATTATTTTGAATAAAAAAAGGCATGTCATTACTACGTACTTGAACTGCAAGAATATGGGGCAAGAATTCAAGATAAGATTTAAAGCCATCAGATTGATTCATACGAATTGATCTATAAAAATCTAGAGGATCCACCCCAAGTAAATTCATGCCATTCCACTTTTTGTGCCAATTCTTTGTTTCGTAAGATTGTGACTTAAACCATGATTGAAAATTATCGCTTAGCTGAAGCCCAATTTCAAAATGTAAATGAGCTCGATTTTTTGGAATCGTATAGCCACCAGCGCTATTCCCCATTCGTCCTAATCGATCACCTTCGGCAACAAAATGATTTATGCGTAAACCACCATCAATTGAATCCAAATGTGCATATAATGAATAGAATTTTAACCCTGCCTCTTTATGTAATAAAACAACATACAAGCCATATTTACTTTGGTTGGAATTTTCATTAATATACACAACTTTACCAGGAAGGACTGCAAAAATTGAATCTAAGACTTCCTTTTTTTCATTAAATTTAATGCCGAATAAATCCAACCCTTCATGAAACTTTTTACCTTTATTGCGGACTAATCCATACATGCCAGATGATGGATTTCCAGAAACTGTTGCTTGAACAAATGCTTCAATAGATTCACCATTGGCAAATGCTGGATTAGAGGTAGGCCATATCAAAGCATTGCAATTATAACTAAATAACAGAAGCAGTAGAACATTTTTAAGTATCTGCATACTCGCTAAATTTTTCATCAAACTAAAGTAAAAGATCACCGATGATAGATTCTACCTTAGAGACACTTTCAATATCAGGTATCACTAATGGTACGCTAAACTCTCGTTTTGTTTTTACATGAATAAAGTTTTGCGAATCAGCTTGGTCCTTAATCGCTTGAGATTTAAGAACACGCTTACGCTCCAAACTCACAGCAAATAAATATTGAAGCAATCCAAGCTCTCCTTGTTCGTTGCTTAGCCCATCAGAATCATAAAGAGAAAAAAAGAAACTTTCAGCCGAATGCTTTCTTTCTTCCTGAGTCAAAGCCTTAGCCTCCTCCGAGTACACCCTAGACCACCTTCCAAGAATAACGGTTTCTTCCACCTGTTCCCATTCTGAAGATTCTGACTCTAGAAGATCACAACGAATCATTTCATTATTTTTAATATCCTTTAAAACAATACAGAGAATATTTTCCCCATCCTCAAAAGCCTTGCCCGTAATTGATGACTGCTTACCGAAATCTTTTATTTCCCAATGAATCATATTTTAAAATGTCTTTTATGTCGCATAATTTTCAAGCTTTTACTCACTCCACCTGAAAATTTATTGCAGCAAATCTCTGATCATAACATTAAAACGACATAGAAAGAACCATTGCCATGGAACGGTCGCACTATAGGGCATAATAGAAGACACACTAGAGGACATGAGCAGTCACATAAATGATCGGATTAACTACTCGGAGACTGTAACAATAAATGCCTGCTGCTAAGACTTCTCCTGATACTGAATTTCTTTCAAATCACTATGAAAAGCGTTGCCATCGTTAGTAGCATTTACGTAGCCGGCACGAATGGTGAAATCTCCGAAGCGTTCATTTGCCTTTCGATTTTTTGCGAAATCAATAAATATTGGTTTTAAGCAGTCTAAAATCTGTTCGTGAGTCACTGAATTTTTATATAATTTATTTAATCGCTCTCCATCAAACCCGGCCCCTAAGTATAGATTATATTTACCAGGCACCTTACCTACTAAACCAATCTCACCTAAATAAGGGCGACCACAGCCATTTGGGCATCCAGTAGATCGAATGACTATTGGTTCCTTAAATAAGCCCAATTCTTCAAGTAAAACTTCAATATCCGAGACTAATTTAGGCAAATAACGTTCTGATTCAGCGAGAGCTAAGCCACATGTTGGAAGTGCAACACAGGCAATTTGGTTTTTACGAATACCAGAAAATCTTTCATAACCGTCTAATTCGTATTCTTCAACTAAAGCTTGAATAGTCTTCTTATCTTTCTCGGCTATCTTCCCAATAATAATATTTTGGTTAGCGGTTAAACGAAAATCGCCTTTATGAATTTTTGCGATTTCCTTTAGCCCTGTTTTGATTTTCAGATTCCCTTCATCTAAAACCCGACCCCCTTCGATATAGAGTCCTAGATTCCAAAATCCTTCAAAATCCTGAACCCATCCATAAAGGTCACCATTGCTTTCAAATTTATAAGCTTTTGGCTCTTCTAGGCTGTACCCTAAACGAGCTTCAAGCTCTTTTAAAATCGAATCTTTCCCTCGATCTTCCACTGTGTATTTGAAACGAGCGTGAGCGCGATTTGTTCGATCGCCGAAATCTCTTTGTATTGATACAATTTTTTCTGAAACATCGAGAACTTGATCTGAAGTACAAAATGCAATTACATCTGCTAAACGTGGAAAAGTCTCTTCATTGCCATGTGTCATTCCCATTCCACCACCAACAGTCACATTAAATCCTAGTAACTTGTCGCCTTCAATGATCGCAATAAAGCCTAAACAATGAGCAAATACATCGACATCATTGTGCGGAGGTATTGCAAAAGCTATTTTAAATTTTCTAGGAAGATAGGTCTCTCCGTAAAGTGGCTCTGCATCTGAACCACCATGAGACACTATTTTCTCTCCATCCAACCAAATTTCAGCATAAGCTGATGTTCTTGGTTTTAAATGTGTATCCACTGCTTCAGCTATTGATTGTACATCGTTATAAATCTCACTTTTTGGAGGATTAGGGTTACACATGACATTTCGATTCACATCTCCACAAGCAGCTAATGTTGTGAGCAAGGCATCATTCACAGTCTTGATAGTATTCTTTAGATTACTTTTCAATATACCATGAAGCTGTAGCGCTTGGCGTGTTGTTATCTTCAATGTATTAAATTCACAATAATTTGCTAAATCATCAATTGCGATCCATTGCTCGGAAGTGCAAGTCCCCCCTGGTAAACAAATACGTGCCATGAATGTGTAGGCTTTATCTAATTTCTTACGTCTTCGCTCTGCCCTGTGGTCACGGTTGTCTTGCTGATAAATGCCATGAAACTTAGTTAATTGCTGGTCGTCTGCTGACATAGATCCCGTTAATGAATCGGATAAACCTTCAAGGATGGTTCCACGAAGGAACTCACTCGCCGATTTTATTGACTCATTTTTATGCAATTTTTCTGGTGATTGACTGTCTGATATCATAAAAAGTTTTACTCTGTGAGACTATTTCTTAAAACACTTATTTGATGCTACGACTTGACTCTATTTATTTGTTTGTCAGTTAAGAAGTAATAAAATCAAATCAAAGTATTCAAATTAGCAAGTAATAAGACAATAAGATTAAACAAATTTTTAACTATTCACACGATAAATGTCTCAAATGGCCAACAATTTTCCAAAGAACTCACCCTTAAACCCAACTATATCAGAAAAATTATCGTCCCTCTTTTCTGAAATGCATGACGATGAAATTAATTGGTTGCGTGAGCATTTAAATACCCTAGCCCAAAAAGCAGCGGCAAAAGCCTCTGAACTCCTTGTTTTATACGGGACTGAATCAGGCAACGCTGAAAGCTTAGCCGAGCAAACTGCGGAAAAAGCTAATAAGTTAGGCTTAAAAGCTAAAATTAGTAACATGGCTGATATTTCATTAGAGTCATTGAAAAAAATAGACAACCTACTTGTTATTGTTAGCACATGGGGTGAAGGCGATCCTCCTGAAAGTGCGACTGAATTTCATGAAGCATTCATGGCTGATTCTGCACCTAGAATGGAACAAGTGAATTATTCAGTACTTGCATTGGGCGATACCAGCTATGAACACTTCTGTAAAACAGGAAAAGATTTTGATACTCGTCTAGAAAATTTAGGAGGTAATCGCTTATTTGAAAGAAAAGATTGTGATGTAGATTTTGATGACGATTTTGCTGAATGGGCCGACGGTGCCCTTAAAGCATTTTCAAATATCTTAACTGTAGACACCAGTAGCAATGCGGTAAGTGCACCGACTAAAACTGCAGTAAAATATTCACGAAAAAATCCATGCCAATCCGCCCTATCTGAACGCATCAACCTCAACGGCTCAGGCTCCGCTAAAGAAACCATACATTTAGAGCTAGATTTAAGTGACACTGGTCTCACCTATCAGGCAGGTGACTCATTGGCCGTTCAACCAAAAAATTCCGATCAACTCGTAAGTACTTTATTGAAAACCGTTCAATTTGATCCAAGCACAAATATATCCATTAAAGATGAGAATTACAGCCTCGGTGAAGCACTGAAATCTGTATTAGACATTAATACGATCTCCATACCTTTTCTGACTCGATATAATGCAATTGCTAATAATGAGACTCTCGCTGGTTTATTGGAAGACGAGGATAAGTCCAACATCCAAAGTTATATCAATGGAAGAGACTTAATTGATGTATTAACTGATTACCCAGTAAAAGATTTAAGCCCGCAGTCACTCGTTGATTTGCTAAGAAAATTACCGCCTCGCTTATATTCCATTGCTTCAAGCCAAAAGGCCCACCCCGATTCTGTACACCTTACAGTTGCCGTGGTGAGCTATGAAACTCATGGAAGAAAACGTGAAGGCGTCTGCTCAACCTATTTGGCTAATCGTTTAGACCTAGATACGGAAGCCGATGTATTTGTCACACCCAATAAAAACTTTAAGCTTCCTGAAAACACCGATGCACCGATCATCATGGTTGGACCAGGCACAGGTATTGCTCCATTCAGAGCTTTCATGCAAGAGCGAAAAGCCATTGGTGCAAAAGGCAAAAATTGGCTCTTTTTTGGTGACCAACACTTTATCACCGATTTTCTTTACCAAGCGGAATGGCAGGCCTACCAAAAAGAAGGCTTACTCAGTAAAATCGATTTAGCCTTTTCTCGTGATCAAAAAGAGAAAGTCTATGTACAAGATAAGATGATCGCTAATGCGAAAGAGTTATATGCGTGGCTCGAATCAGGAGCATATTTTTATGTGTGTGGTGATGCCAGTCGCATGGCTCATGATGTCGATAAAGCACTTCACCATATCGTACAAGAGCAAGCAAAAATTTCCGAAGAATCCGCCGCTGAATACGTAAAAACTATGAAAGCTGAAAAACGCTATCTTAGAGATGTTTATTAATCAAAAGCTCGATTCCGGAGCTTTTATTTCAGTTGTGAGAATTGTCGTTCGATAATTCTTAATGCCTCTTTAGGCACCCAATTTTTCCAATCTGGGTCCTTATCTAAAATTTGCCTCATCACGGTACGACTCGTTTTTTCTAATAAAGTTGAGTCTCCTACCTCCACTGAACAAATTCGGTGATTATTTCTCAAATGACGGTAAAATAATTCCCAGCTTTCTGGAGCGATAAAGTTATCGGCAGTCACCAATTCACCGCTCTTCGAGTTATGCCAAGGATAGACATAAAGGTTTACTTTATTTTTAAACAATCGGCCAAATGACTCAAGCATACCACCTTCTAAATCTTGAGACCATTTCTCTTTAAACAATTCATTTAATAAACCGATACTAAGAACAATGGCGATTGGTTGTGACGTGCAATGACTTAAATAAGTAGTTAAACGATGAAATTCAGCACTTCTAGATATTAATACCGTCTTCCCTAAAGCTTGAATTGCATCAGCTCTATCCAAGAAATCTGCGTGATCCATACGGCCATCTCGCAATAAATTATTCGTACTAATTTCACAAATTTCGACAATGTCTTCAGATAATCCTTCCGATAATTCACTCTGAAAAACACGCTTTGATTGGGCTAACATATCTAAATGTAATTTTAAGATAGGATTAAAGCTCCCTCTTAATAAAAGTACTGGTTTCTTGTAAAAAACTCCCATTGGCTGAACTACTTCACCATTAGTATCAAAAACCGTGGCTTCAGTAAGTCCACTTTGAACAAGTTGCAAAGCACATAAGCGATTATCAATATACTTGAACCCTTCTTCCTCAAAACGGAGCAAATCAATTTCAACTCGACTTGAATGCAAATCATCCACCAATGATTCTACAAATAATTTCAAATCGTCCTTATATTTAAACGCCGCATAAATTAAATTAACGCCAATGATTCCAAGTGCTTCCATTTGCTCTCGGTTATCTTTATCGAGCAAACGAACATGGATACGAATCTCACAAGGTTTATCATTTGGCTTCAACTGATAGCGTATCCCTAACCAACCATAACACTCTCCATCATCTTTATAACCTCGTGCTCGTACTGTATTACAAAATGAAAAAAAAGTAGTTTTTTCTCCCATTGTTTCTGCAAGACGCTCCACTAAAAGATCATACTCATATTCCAGCATAGACTTAAGTCGATCTTGAGACACATAACGCTCAGTCTTTCCATAAAGTGTATCGCTCATAATCATATCATAAGCTGAGATTGTTTTTGCCACTGTGCCTGCAGAAGCGGAAACTCGAAAAAACCAATTTGCCGTCTCTTGACCTGCACCAATCTCGGCGAAAACCCCATATATACTAGGGTCTAAATTTATTTCGAATGCTTTCTCGTAAACAGATTGTCTTTTTTTCATCTTATAGTCATCTTTAGACTGTTTTTCTAATGAATCAACGAAAGATTAAACAGTCCTTTCATATAGCATTACTAATCACAGCAGGATTGATGCCTTTTCAGCTTAACTATGCTAATAAAAAAGATGCTCCTTACTTTCAAAATAACAGTTATTTTGATTATGATATATATTGGAACTTTTTAAAAGTAGGTTTTGCTCGATTAAATTTCCATGAACTTGAGGCTAGTAATAACGACTCTGAAAGATACGAAATAAATATTAGCATAAAGAGTAATAATCTCATTAATGTCATCTATCCAGTAGATAATTATATCGTAAGCAAGCTTTTAAAAACGGACGAAAATACAAAGCCCTTGATTTACACAAAAAGATCAAATGAAGGCGGAAAACAAAGAAATACAGTCGTAAAATTTGATTATCAATTAAATCAAATCATTGAAGAAAAAAATAACATCCAACTACAACCAATAGCACTTACTCCAAACTTAAAAGATCCTCTAAGTCTTATCTTAGCACTATGCCAAAATGATTTTCAAACAAACCCTATATTCAAACAAGATGTCAGCGACGGCGGGCAAATTATTTCTATAAAATCGTCCTATTTGAACAAAGAAGTAATCAATACCAGTCTTGGAGAATTTCAGACTCATGCCATTAATGTTGAAACCAAAGGGATTCGTGGCGTATTTAAAAAAAGCCCCAATGCAGAAGTTGTCCTTTTCTTAAGCGAGCATAGCCCATCGATTCCTGTGAAATTTATGAGTAAAATTCGAGTCGGAAATTTTCATGCATTACTCTCAGGAGGCATGCACAACGGAATTCAAATCAAAGGGATGAAGAAAGAGCCGTTAGAAGTACACAGCTCTTCAAAAAAGCAATTGGGAAAACGTTTCAAACGATAACTCAAAAGAACCATTACTCTAAGCCAAGCTGTTTTCGGCCAGGCTCAGATATCATGTGAGGATTCCATGGTGGATCCCATATAATTGAAACTTCAGCAGACTCCACATGTGGAATAGATTCGATTTGGTTTTTTGCATCTTCCGCAATAACGGGTCCCATACCACAGCCTTGTGCAGTTAAGGTCATTTTTATATTTACTTGATAAGTGCCAGACTCATTCGGCTCAGAAATTTGCAAATCGTAAATTAAACCCAAATCAACAATATTTAAGGGGATTTCTGGATCGAAACATTGTTTTAGGGCATCCCAAACTGCCGTTTCTGAAAATGGTTGATCGGACTCTTCCTGAGTTGACTGAGTAGCCGTCTCATTTAAATAGGCTTTAAGCTCTGCACCCAAAGCATCCCAATCTTTACCAGGAATTCGGTACAATCCCTCTGCAGTACGAACAGTAACAGCACCGCCTAATGCTTGAGATATCGTAACAACGGTACCAGCCGGAATCATGTGCTCTTCACCCGCTGGGATAACTGTTGCTAAAGTATCTCGATTTAAAGTGATTTCTTGATCGATGTTCATTGCTTAAGGAAAGTATTTTACGGTTTTAAATCTTGATTAAACCTAAGTTAAAATACTTAAAATAAACTATGTCAAAAGTAATAATAATTGGTGCTGGAGGTGTGGGAAATGTGGTGGCCCATAAATGTGCCCAATCTCCCAATATATTCTCTGAAATTGTACTGGCTTCAAGAACCTTGAGTAAATGTGAGGCCATTGCTCAAACAGTGTACGAAAAAACAGGTCGCACCATAAAAACCTATGCCTTAGATGCCGATGATGTCACCAGTACTATTGAATTCCTCAAAGCAGAAAAACCTAATTTACTGATTAATGTAGCCCTACCTTATCAAGACTTACCTTTAATGGATGCCTGTTTAGAGGCCAAAGTTGATTACCTGGATACGGCAAACTATGAACCACCTAATGAAGCAAAATTTGAATACAAGTGGCAGTGGGCTTATCAAGATCGTTTTAAAGAAGCAGGCCTCACCGCCCTGCTCGGTTCTGGCTTCGATCCTGGTGTTACTAATGTATTTTGCGCCTACGCCCAAAAACACCTATTTGATTCAATTGAAACGATTGATATATTAGATGCAAATGCAGGTGACCATGGATACCACTTCGCAACCAACTTTAATCCCGAAATTAATATACGCGAAATCACTCAAAATGGACGCTATTGGAAACAAGGACAATGGATAGAAATTGAAGCCATGAGTGTAAATCAAAAATATAACTTTCCGGTAGTTGGAGAACAAGATGCATACTTATTGTACCATGAGGAATTAGAATCCCTTTCTAAAAATATCCCTGATTTAAAGCAAATTCGCTTTTGGATGACCTTTTCCGAGAAATATCTAAACCACCTAAAAGTTCTTGAAAATATCGGTATGACATCAATTAAGCCCATACAAATCAAAGGCCAAACGATTCAACCCATCGAATTTCTCAAAGCCGTTTTACCAGATCCCGCAACCCTTGGGCCAAAAACTAAAGGCAAAACATGCATTGGCTGTGATATCACGGGAATCAAAGATGGTCAGAAAAAACGCATCTTCATCTATAATGCCTGCGATCATGAAGCCTGTTATCAAGAAGTGAACAGCCAAGCCATTAGCTACACCACAGGCGTTCCCGCCCGCATTGGCGCTGAAATGATTTTAAGCCAGGCATGGAAGGAAGCTGGCGTTTGGAATATGGAACAAATGGATCCCGATCCTTTTATGGAAGCCCTCAATATCTATGGACTTCCATGGCAAGTCATTGAATTACCCCTTTCTCAATAATCAAGTGAAGTAAAGTTGACTTTTTGAGTAATAAACTCATAAAAGGAGTTTATGCAGAAAACGCCGATAATACAGACACAGGATACGCCGTTTCCAGATTTAGAAAATAGTACAGCTTTTGCCCGAATCCAATGGGCCAAAAATACCTATGGTGATTCGCTAGTTATGAGTACCAGTTTTGGTATTCAAAGTGCGGTATTACTACATTTAGCCACCCAGCAAATCCCAAATATTAAAGTTATCTTTATTGATACGGGTTATTTATTTCCTGAAACTTATGAATTAGCAGAACAGTTAACAGAACGCTTAAATTTAAATCTACTAACCTATCGTGCAACTCTTTCCTCGGAAGAACAAGAAAGCCGTTACGGAAAATTATGGGAACAAGGTGAAGAAGGTCTCGATCAATATAACAAAATGAATAAAATCGAGCCGATGAATCGAGCCATCACGGAACTTCAAGCAACTGCTTGGATCTCTGGACTCAGGCGTCAACAATCACAAAGCCGACGAAATCTTTCCGTCATTCATCAGCAAAACAAAGTGGCTAAAATTTATCCAATTATTGATTGGGACGATGCGACCATTTACAAATACTTGACCGAAAACAATCTCCCCTATCATCCACTTTGGGAAAAAGGTTATGTTTCAATTGGTGATTGGCACAGTTCAAGTCCACTGACTGGCGATAAGACCGCAGAAGAAACCCGCTTCAACGGCATCAAACGTGAGTGTGGACTGCACTTAGATTCAGGTGTTAGTGATTACCAAATATAGAATTTATGATTCTATATTTGGCGATTCAATCAACTCAACTCAACTGAACTGAATATTGTATTATGAATCAGCCAATAAGGCTTGGATATCCGCATATTCGGATACTGATTCAGTAAGGATCGATTTATCCGTTCTTCGCACTAAACCCGCTAAGACTTTTGCTGGTCCGCATTCGATAAATTTATTGATCTGTAAAGCTTGGCTCGAGCTGACAATACATTCTTCAAAGCGAACCGATGAAACAATTTGTTGAACTAAAGCATCTTTAATCGCTTCAGGTTCGGAAATAGAACCACCTGTAACATTTGTATAAACTGGATAGCTAGGAGTTTTAAATTCAAAGGGTTCAATAAAAGAGGCGAACGCAGTTTTAGCCGAATCC
This sequence comes from Opitutia bacterium, assembly GCA_029248665.1. Taxonomy (GTDB): domain Bacteria; phylum Verrucomicrobiota; class Verrucomicrobiia; order Opitutales; family Coraliomargaritaceae. Next base: position 85,138 of record JAQWIW010000011.1, read on the forward strand.
ATTAATCGACTATGATAGGCACCCGCTACATTTAAAGGACGCACCAACTTAAAGCCCATGCTTTTGTCTTTGGCTGCTTCCACTGCATCCATTACTTTTGCCTTCTCACCGGAAATCACAATCTGTCCAGGGCAATTTAAATTCGCTATTTGAATATCAAAACGATCACACAAATCTTGAACCGCTGATGACTCACCGCCAATCACACTAGCCATACCCCCTTCTGTGACATCACAGGCTTCCTGCATCAAACGCCCACGCTCTGCTACCAAACGTAGCCCAGTCTCAAAATCATAGACACCCGCTACAGCCAATGCAGTTAATTCTCCAAGGCTTAATCCAAAAACCACTTCAATATCCTTAAGATATCCTTCGGCTTCTAAGAGCTTATATAAAGCATAGCCATGCACATAAAGGGCTGGCTGACAGACACGTGTCTCTGTCAATGCTTCGTCAGGCCCTTCAAAACAAATTTGTTTCAAATCCCAACCAAGAATAGAATTTGCAGATGTATATAAGTCATCCACTAATTCTGAATTTTGACATAAAGTGTGCCCCATTCCAACGAATTGTGCACCTTGTCCTGAAAATAATAGTCCTGTTGCCATAAGTAATGTAATATCGATTTATATATGTGACTCATCTACATCGAATCAATAAGAAATCTGAGGAAATTAAAAAAAGTAAGCTTTACCTTGAACTAGAGTTTATTATCAAAGAACCATAACATTTAAGATAAGTTTATGCGTAACATCGATCTAAAGTCTCTCTGGGATGAATTACAGGCACTCGCTGAAAGCCTAAAAACAAAAGAACCTGCACTATCAACGCTCTTAAATGAAACTATTTTAGAACGAGATTCATTCGCCGAATGCTTAACTTTTCGTGTGACTAGAAAACTCGTTAATGAAACGGCATCCATTGATGTACTGAGAAAAGAATTTTTAGATGCCTTTGACCAAGATTCAAATATCCTCCAATCAATCGCCTGTGATATGCTTGCGGTCAAGGAGCGAGATCCCGCCTGCCCTCATACCCTCTTTCCCCTTCTTTATTTTAAAGGGCTTCAAGCATTAATTTGCTACCGACTCAGTCATTATTTATGGCACCAAGGTCGCAAAGATTTTGCCTGCTATCTACAAAGTCTTGTTTCTGAAAGATTCGGTGTGGATATTCATCCTGCTGCTAAAATTGGATGCGGGATCTTACTCGATCATGCCACGAGCTTTGTTGCCGGAGAAACTGCCGTCATTGAAGACAATGTTTCTATTTTACATGAAGTGACTTTAGGCGGTACCGGAAAAGATCGAGGCGACCGCCATCCCAAAATTAAATCAGGCGTCTTACTAGGAGCTGGAGCAAAAATCCTTGGCAATGTCACCATTGGTGAATGTGCAAAAATTGGAGCAGGTAGCGTAGTCGTAAAAGATGTTCCGCCACACAAAAGTGTGGCTGGCGTGCCCGCAGTCATAGTAGGCCACACCAGCGAAGATAACCCCGCTCTTGGTATGTGCCAAATGCTTGATGATTGATTCATTCCTCATTGCAGTCACTGGAAATAATTCGGCATTATGGTCGCTTTGTTTTGCTGTAGGTGCTGGCTGCTTCCTCACTAGCTTATCTAGAAAAACCCATTTACCGACTTTAGTTTTATTATTATTGGGTGGTTTTCTTTTTGGTCCGGAAGGCCTCAATCTTTTTGACCCCAAAGCACTCGGTGATTTTTTACCCATTTTCATTTCGTTAGCCGTCGCCATAATATTATTTGAAGGAGGACTTACCTTGGACCTAAGAGAGTTCACCCAGACCTCCGTGGTTATCCAACGCTTACTCACTGTAGGCGTACTCATCACTTGGATCGGCGTCGCCATCTGTATTGTATTGGTATTCAAAACGAACATCTCTTTTGCCCTACTGATGGGTAGCCTTGTTATTGTCACTGGACCGACTGTAATAGTCCCCTTGCTAAGAAGGATAAGAATTCAGTCTCGTATTGCCAATATCCTCCATTGGGAAGGTGTCCTAATCGACTCAATTGGTGTTTTCATTGCTATTCTCTGTTTTGAATGGGTTGTTGAAGGCGGTGGAACGGTTGCACTTCCCAATTTCATGATCCGTATATTGAGTGGATTACTCATTGGAAGTATTGGTGGATATGTAATCTACCTAAGCATGGAACGAAAATGGATACCCGATACCTTAATCAATGCTTTCGCTCTCGCCAGTGCTATGTTTATCTTTGGCTTAACTGAATTAATTAAGCCAGAAGCAGGTCTACTTTCCGTCACTATTGCGGGTATTATTGTCGGTATAAAAAAGCCCCATCGTTTAAAAGAAATCAAAGCCTTTAAAGCTGAAATTGTAGATTTACTAATCGGGCTATTGTTTTTGGTTTTAGTGGCCAGACTTGAATTACATCAATTCAAACACTTTTTCTCGCAAGGCGGTCTATGGGTGTTAATTGCGGTTATTTTAATCATCCGACCGCTCAGCGTATTCTTGTCCTCACATAATACCCAAATAAACTTTCGAGAAAAACTTTTATTGAGCTGGATCGCTCCAAGAGGAGTTGTTGCTGCTTCCATGGCTTCACTCTTCGCCATCTCTCTTCAAAATAAGGAAAACCCCATCGGTGACCCACTCCTTATGGAAGCCTTTGTCTATTCAGTCATCTGTACAACCGTACTGCTACAAGGTATGTCCTCTGGAATAGTTGCTCGACTCTTACGCTTACAAAGACCCGATCCAAACGATTGGATTATTATTGGTGCACATCGCTTTGGTCGAGAACTCGCTCAAGCCATGAACCACAACGAAGAGCGTTCTGCTATTTTATTAGATAACAACCCAACCAATATCAAACTCGCTAAAAAACAAGGACTGAACGCCCTACTATGCGACGGAATGGAAGCGGAAGAACTCTACGAAGAAGAACAAATGCTCTTTGGAACTGGCTTCGTTCTCGCCCTCACCGATAATAGCGAACTCAATCAACTCTTAATGCAACGCTGGGCAGAGCAACTGAACAGAGATATTGTTTATGGCTGGATCCCTTTGGAAAGTGGCTCTTCAAGCACTAATATAATTGGACAACCCATCTTTCGAAATCTTGAGCCTCCTGCAGTACTCAGTAGCGAATTGATCAAGCACAATTATGGCATCGATACTATCAAGATTAATGATGCCTCCACACTTGAATTTTCCGATGCAATACCCCTTATCATACTTCGAGGGAAACAAGCTATTCCAATTAACAATGAAGAAGCTCTTGAAGCTCAAATTAAATCCGGTGATTCTCTTGTTCTCTATCAAAAACAAATCCGCTCAGATCCGAATAAAAATACTAAAAACAGCCTGCAAAAAGAACTTCCTATTTAAAGAATTACAGTTTTCAAGAATTCACATTGACAACATACCTCTAACTCGATTCCTATTTAAACATTAATGCTCGGGTGGTGAAATTGGCAGACACGCCAGATTTAGGTTCTGGTGCCGTAAGGCGTGAGGGTTCAAGTCCCTCCCCGAGTACCATTTAAATATCTATCAGTCCACTGATTGGCTCAAAAGATCATTCAAAAGATCATTCAAAAGTCGTCTTACTTTTATTTGCTTTAACCTCACCACAATAACGCAAATTTAATTGCTTTTTTACTAATATAAAGCCGTAAAATTTATTTATAATTATTATTAATAAATATTGACTAACTTACAATAATTAGAGATATTATTACTTAATCGTAACAATAACGTCTAAGAATAATGAAAAATAGCCCCTTAAATTTCCTTTTAGTTAGTATTGTCTCCCTTTCCAGCGTAAACGTTTACGCAGCTAAAATCCTGCCTCCTCAAGCTAATGCAATAGCAGGAATCCGTACAGGTGCAGATTTTGATTGGTCGACTACCAACATACTTAACAATCCAGCATACTTTAACGCCGCTAGTAATTTCTTTGATGGGGATGATATTACTTACGATGAAGACAGCCATGGTTTCTTAAATGCGAAAAAGATGAACGTCAATTTCAACAAAGGCGCAAAATCAAAAAAGTTCTTCTCAGATATACCTAATGCCGGATTTAAGAACTACGGACAATTTGGAGCAGCAGAGCATTACAATCTTGGTGCTAGTGATACTGTTACAGGCATGGGAGGACAAACAGGAAATGGGACTGAAAATTTCGAAATTTTCGGTGGTTCCGCTAGTAACGGAATGAATGTAAGCATTCAATTCCGAACAAAATCAGAAGCTGAGTCTTTTGGTTACCATGACTTCCATGGCCATCATTCTAATAACTCTCTAATTGGACACTCTCCTCTTGTTGGTAATGTTATGCGCCTTCACGGTATGGGTATACAGGAAGCTACCAGTGATGGTCGTGTTAAAACTAACCCTTTCGCCCTCGAGAGTACCTACACACAAGCAGATTTTGATGCTACTTACAGCTTAACTGAATTAGAAGAATTAATTAATGGTTGCCTGTTCTTAGGATGGCTCAATCCAGCAATTGATGGTGATTCTACATCTATAAGCGACGGAGATCGATGGGTACATGCTGTACAAGGTAACTATGACAATATGCCTGACAACCCTAACCGCTTCGATGAGCATGGTGTTATCGGCAGTGCATATATCGGAACTTTAGAAAACTATATCGCAGGTACGACTACTTCAATCGATGGTCTTACCAAGGTTGCTGGTGAAATTAGAGTTGGAGACCACGGTGGAGATCCTGAATCAAATACTGTCTGGGCCATCATTGACCACAATAGTGATTTCGCTGTTGTTCCTGAACCTTCCACTTACGCTTTGTTTGCTGGTATTATTTGCCTAGCTACCCTTGTTGTTCGCAGACGCAAATAATAAAACCACATAATTTTATATTTAAAAACTCAGCGTAAATGCTGAGTTTTTTTTGGATACTGTTTAGCATTATTGAGAAAACAGAACCTTTAATCTGACAATTATCTGATCAATTTAAACTATCGAAATATAATCCTATTTTGATTGCTATAAAAAATAAATTGGTCGATACAATTATATCGACTTAAATAAGCCATTTTAGGTTTATGAGATATTCAAATTTAACACAGATACTAATGCGTACTCTTTTTTACATCCTTCTTTTAGCTTACACGGGAATAACTGCGATACAAGCCGGTGAAATTCATTCAGATCATATTCATCACTCAGATCATCAAGACCCCTCCTCTAAATGGATGCTTGGTTATCAATTAGGCTATTCTCATATTGCTTCAAACAATGACCACATGTCCGATGATTCAGGCATGTCCCTTGGCTTACATGCAATGAAACCGATTAAAGCTGATAGATTTAAAGATAGATTATTTATCGCTGCTGGAATTCACACAACCTTTACCGAAGAGAAGCATGTTGGTGCGATGATTGGAATTATGTACCAAATCAATGACAATACAATACTCTCAGTAATGCCTGGTATCATGTGGATGAAACATAGCACTAACCATTCGAATATGGATATGAAGATGGGCATGGGTATGAAGATGGTTCAAGAAAAATCTAAATGGGAATCAGAGTACGGAACGCACATTGAAATCAGCCATAAAATTCGCTTATTCAACCATCTTTTGAATCCTATCATAGGCTGGATGAGCTCAGATAGCCATGATCAATATACTTTTGGCCTGAATTTCCATTTTTAGTAGATAAAAAAGGGAGAAAAAGACTTTAAATGGATACAAAAGCATTTAAATTTCTTTCTAATGTCCTCACAAAAAGAAGCTTACCTTCGCTTAAAGAAAGCAGTCGCCCATCACGATAAGCTATACTATAAGCAAGCAACTCCTGAGATAGATGACCAGGCATATGATCAATTAAAAGCTGATTTAGAAGAGCTACTTAAAAAATACCCTGAATTAGAGGATGCCCAAACTTCACTTTTTTTAGTAGGAGATGATCGTGTTGAAGGCTTTCAAAGCTTTAAGCATCGTTTACCGATGCTCAGCTTGGATAACACTTACAATAAAAGTGATTTCTTTACTTTTGCCGAACGCTTAGAGAGCCAATTCACTGATGAAGATTTTCAATTAACAATTGAGCCTAAAATTGATGGAGTAGCAGTCAGCATCACTTATGAAAATGGCATAATGACACGAGCTCTAACTCGAGGTAATGGAACAGAAGGCGATGATATCACTCAAAATGTTAAACTGATTAAAGACTTACCGGATACTATTCCCTGTGATTCAGCTTTCATTGAAATACGTGGAGAAATTTATATGCGGCACGATGAATTTGAACACATCAATGCTGTACGAAAAGAAACCGGACAAGACACCTTCAAAAATCCACGGAATTTAGCTGCCGGAACGATTAAACTCCTCGATTTTGAAGAGGCAAAAAAACGTTCTTTGAATATTGTCACCTATGGCCTAGGGGCCTTTGAGCCGGCTAATCTCTTTTCCAGTCAAATAAGTATTCAAGGAAAATTAAAAGATTGGGGATTTCCTGTATTGGAAAAATTCTGGAAAGCTAAAAATGCCAAAGAAGCTTGGGATTCAATTGAAGCATTGGATGAAATACGTAACCACTTCTCCTACCCAACTGATGGTGCTGTAATTAAGGTCAATGCCTTCAGCCAACAAAAACGCTTAGGATCAACAGCGAAAGCACCCCGCTACGCTATTGCCTATAAATTTGAAGCAGAAAAAGCAGAGACCCGTTTAAACGACATTCAGTTACAAATTGGAAGAACTGGAGCGATCACTCCAGTTGCCATCCTAGAAGCAGTACAACTTGCAGGAACTACTGTCTCAAGGGCAACCTTACACAATGAAGATGAAATCTCACGAAAAGACATACGCATAGGCGATACTGTAGTTGTGCAAAAAGCGGGTGAAATCATTCCTCAGGTCCTTTCGGTAAACTTAGATAAAAGACCATGCGACTCCCAAGCCTTTTGTTTTGCTGATCATTTAAAATCCTTAAACATAGAAGCTAAGAGAGATTCAGATGGAGCTTCTTGGCGAATTACCGCTAAAGACGACCCAATCAGACGCCAAAGAGCTCTCATGCATTATGCCAGCCGTCCTGCTATGGATATTGAAAATCTAGGCACTGCGGTCATAGAACAACTTATCCAAATCTTCGAAATCAAAGACCCTTCAAACCTTTACACACTGTCTCAAAATGATTTCCTCAAGCTTGATAAATTCAAGGAAAAATCTGCAGGCAACCTGTATCGCTCGATCCAATCAAGCAAATCGCAAGAGCTATGGCGATTGATTCACGGGGTCGGTATTCCCAACGTAGGAAAACAAGCGGCCAAAGACCTAGAATCTCAATTTCTATCAATGGAAAACTTACAATCAGCTTCCTATTCTGAATTAATTCAAATTGGCGGTATTGGTGCAACTATGGCAGAAAGTATCCGTACTTGGTTCGATGATCCCGACAATCAATCCATGCTTAATAGACTTGAAGCAGAAGGATTAAACATGGATGCTCAAAAGCCTGATTCAGGAGAAGAGCAAACACTTGCCAATAAAACCTTTGTCATTACCGGAAAATTTGAATCTATGACACGAGATGAAGCTAGCGAACTCATTGAGCGTGCAGGTGGTAAAGTCAGCAGTTCCATTAGTGCTAAAACTGATTATTTAATCGCCGGAGAATCGGCTGGATCGAAGCTCGATAAAGCACAAAAACTAGGAGTCACAATTATTTCTGATCAGGAATTAACTCAAATGATAGGCAAAGAACTATAGCCCTTGCCCCTACTTGCTTCTTTCACAAATATTGCTTTAGGTCACTCACAGTTTTTGCAATAGCTTCATCCATTGTATATTTAGGCTGATAGTTTAAATCATTTTTTGCATGAGAAATATCAAAATAATGATCTTTAGCTAGCTCAACAGCGGCAAATCGAGTCATTGGAGGATCCCCTTTCATTGAAAATAGTTTCCAGATACCTTCAAGTATTGTTGCTACCAAATAAGCCATCCTTAGAGAAATACGCTTTTTTAAAGGAGCAATACCTAGTTCAGAGAATATACGATTTAGCCAGTCCCATAAAACAACAGGTTGCCCTTGAGAGATGAAGTAAACCTTACCACAGGCATTCCCGTCAATCAATGCCTCTAATGCATTCACATGAGCTGAAGCCGCATCACTGACATAAGAAACATCTACTCGATTCTTTCCCGTTCCAATTATTTTCAAACGCTTAGCTAAAACCGATTCAATTACACGAGGGAGCAGATGCGAATCCCTAGGACCAAAAATCAAATGCGGACGCAAGGCACAAATTTTCAAACTATCTGAGTGGGCCTTGATCACTTCTTTTTCTGCAATTGCCTTAGTCTCTGCATAATGACAGAGCCAATTTTTTCCATAAGCCAGCGATTCATTCGCTCCTTTAAAAGATTCCCTATTAAACACCACACTCGGTGTACTCGTATATACTAAATACTTAACTCCATGAGCCTTACAGGCATTCAATACATTTCGAGTTCCCATAACATTAACCGCAAAATAGGATTCTCTGCTTCCCCATATTCCAGCCTTAGCGGCAGCATGAAAAACTGCGTCCATACCAATACAGGCTGAATGCACTGCCTCAGAATTCGATAAATCCCCCCGCACAACCTCAACGCCCATGGACTTTAATTCATCCTGTGGACTTCGGCCAAAAGAACTCACCGCATGTCCTTTCGCTAATAAATCTTCAACGATATAACGCCCAAGAAAGCCTCCGCCACCTGTTACCAATATTTTCATTAACGTTTATAAGTCATCCATCGATTCCATTTCTTTATTCGCTCTTCGCTTATCGATCTTTCCCCCAACAAAAATTGCCAATTCATACAGCGCATACATCATACCTGTAATTACAGGCAATGAAACAAAGTCTCCGCCTGGAGTCACTAATGCAGAAAAAATCATTAATCCAACAAAGACAGCGGCACGAGAAGATCTAAGCACACGAAGTGGAACGATATTTAAATAGATCAAAACAATGATAATCAGCGGAAATTGAAAAAATAAACCTGTAGCTAAACTGAACCAAACTACCAAATTATAATAATCCGAAGCAGCCCAAAGCAAATCAAAGCCAAGCATTTCATTTAAGCGAACAGTGAAGCTCAATGTTAGAGGCAGTATAATGCAAAATGCAAATAAGATACCCAAGCCAAACATAACAAAAGCACCAAAGCAACTTGGCCCTAAAATCTTTCGCTCTGAATCTGTCAATCCAGGTGCAATAAAACGACCTAGGAAATATAAGATAAAGGGCATGGCTAAACTAAGCCCTCCTAAAACGGCCACTTGTATATAAACCGATATAACTCCCATCGGACGATACGTGATTAAGTTACGTTCTAGTAACTCCGCTGATCCATATGCTTTTAGTAAAGGCATCTGTAAAAAGATGGACACATCTTTCATAAACAAGAGCACCAATATTACTCCAACAATAAAGGCTAAACAACTGCGCCCAAGCGTCCATCGGAACTCTTCTAGATGTTCCAAAAACGTCATATCTTCTTCTATGTCCTCTTGATTGTCTTTCAAAATCAGTGAATTAAATGAATAATTAATCTTCTGTATAGATAAAATAAGATAAAAAACAAATGCTAAGAACAAAAAAGTTTTGCCTTATCGTTTGACAGTTGCCTTCTTTTACATTTTCAAAATCTTTTAGGATACTCCAAATTATCTAAAACTTTATCAGTAAAAACCAAAGCAGAATTTAATTCTCAAATCAAAATCATAATGCCAGTAAAAAAAGCAGCTAAAAAAAAGTCCGCAAAGCGTAAAGCTTCAGCGATAAAATATAGTTATAATTTCGGTAAAAAAACCGATGGTAATGTCAAACTTAAGGAGCTACTTGGCGGTAAAGGTGCCAACCTTGCAGAAATGGCAAGAATCGGCCTACCCGTTCCTCCAGGTTTTACATTGACCACTGAAGTTTGTACTTATTTTTATGATAACAAACAAAGCTACCCAAAAAGCTTAGTTAAAGAAGTCCAAGACTCCGTTAACATTATTGAAAAACAATTAGGCAAAAAATTAGGCGATTCTAAAAAACCACTTCTATTGTCTGTTCGTTCAGGTGCTCGTGAATCAATGCCAGGCATGATGGACACAATCTTGAATCTTGGACTCAACGATAAGACAGTTATCGCATTAGCTAAAGATTCTGGAAACGAAGCCTTTGCTTACGACTGCTACCGCCGTTTCATCCAAATGTACGGTGATGTGGTAATGGGAGTACAAGCTGCTCACGAGAACGAGCATTGCCCATTTGAAGGTGCACTTGAAAAATTAAGAAAAGAAGTGAAAGTTGAGTTCGATAATCAACTCACTGCAGAACACCTTAAAGAATTAATTAAGCGTTACAAAGATATCATCAAGAAACGCACAAAATCTGCTTTCCCTCAAGATCCATATGCACAACTATGGGGTTCTGTTGGTGCTGTATTCAAATCATGGCAGAATGAACGTGCGACATTGTATCGTCAAAAATACGGCATTCCTGCCGCTTGGGGTACTGCGGTAAATGTCCAAGCCATGGTATTTGGAAACATGGGTGATGATTGTGCAACAGGAGTTGCTTTCACTCGTGACCCTGCCAACGGAGAAAAAATCTTCTATGGTGAATATTTAATCAATGCACAAGGTGAAGACGTTGTTGCGGGTATCCGTACACCAAATCCAATTGCTGAATTGAATGATGAAATGCCAGGTGCCTACAAGGAATTGGAAGCCGTTCGAATCAAATTAGAAAAGCATTTCAAAGATATGCAAGATTTCGAGTTTACCGTTGAAAACAACAAGCTCTATATGTTGCAAACTAGAAACGGTAAACGTACCGGTCTAGCTGCAGTTCGTATTGCGGTTGAACTCAACAAAGAAAAACTGATCGACCAAAAGACAGCACTAAAGAAGATTCCTGCTGATTCTATTTCAAGTTTACTTGTTGCTGTATTTGACCAAGCAGCTATCAAAAAGACTAAAGCACTTGCTCACGGTCTTCCTGCAGGACCTGGTGCTGCTTCTGGTAAAATCTGCTTCACTGCAGAAAAAGCAGAAAGCGTTGTTGCTAAAGGTGGCCATGCGATCCTTTGCCGAGTAGAGACTACTCCAGAAGATCTTCGTGGCATGATTGCAGCTGACGGCATATTAACCTCTAGAGGTGGTGTGAGTTCTCACGCTGCTCTTGTCGCACGCCAAATGAATAAAGTGTGTGTTTGTGGTGCCTCTGATGTAATTATCGATTATAAAGCGAAAACATTAAAGATCGGCAAAAAAGTCTTAAAAGAAGCAGCTGATATTTCTATCGACGGAACAACTGGAGCCATCTTTGCCGGTCATGTGGCAACTGCTCCTTCTGAAGTCGACCAAGTGCTCAACGGCAAAATGAAAGCCTCTGAAAGCTATACTTACAAACTCTTTGCTCAAGTAATGGCATGGGCAGACAAGTATAGAAAAATGGGTGTAAGAACGAATGCAGACTCACCTAGCCAAGCTAAGGCAGCAGTTGCATTTGGTGCTGAAGGTATCGGTCTATGCCGTACTGAGCATATGTTCTTCGAAGGTGATCGTATTACTTTCATGCGTCAGATGATTCTTTCTAAAAACGAAAAGGAACGTCGTGCTGCATTGAAGAAATTGTTGCCTTTCCAAAGACAAGATTTCAATGGTCTCTTTAAAGCAATGGGTGGTCGCCCAGTAACGGTTCGTTTACTTGATCCGCCTTTACATGAATTCCTTCCTCATGATGCCGCTTCTAAAACACAGCTAGCTAAATCATTAGGTGTTAAACTCAGTGAAATCAACGAGCGTGTTGAGGCTCTTCACGAGTCCAACCCGATGCTTGGTCACCGTGGTTGCCGTCTAGGTATCTCTTACCCTGAAATTACAGAAATGCAGGCTAGAGCGATTTTTGAAGCAGCCGCAGCTTGTTATAAATTGAAAACTCCAATCAAGGTTGTTCCAGAAGTTATGGTACCACTTGTTGGATTTAACGATGAGTTAAAGAATCAAGTTTCTGTTATTCACCGTGTAGCGAAAGAAGTCATGGCCGCTAAGAAGATTAAATTCAAATACTTAGTCGGAACAATGATCGAAGTCCCAAGAGGTGCATTAACTGCTGATGAAATTGCAAACACAGCTGAGTTCTTCAGCTTTGGAACCAATGACCTGACCCAAACTGGATTAGGAATGAGCCGTGACGATGCAGGATCATTCTTAGGTAAATACAAGGACCTTGATATTATGCCACAAAATCCATTTGCCTCAATTGATGCAGCTGGTGTCGGTCAACTTGTTGAAATCGGTGCGAACAAAGGCCGCTCTACAAATCGCAATATCAAATTAGGTATTTGCGGAGAGCATGGCGGAGACCCTCAATCAATTCAATTCTTCCATAAGGTTGGATTAAATTACGTGAGTTGTTCACCACCAAGAGTTCCTGTTGCACGATTAGCAGCTGCCCAAGCAGCGCTGTAAGTCTACAGCAATTTATCAAATAAATTTCAAAGCCCTCTTTAATGAGGGCTTTTTTTTATAATTTTTAGATAGCCAAAACCTTGAATCATTTAATAATTAAAAAACTATGAAAAGCATGACTGGCTACGGAAGTAGCACATTTGAAGTTCCCTCCTGCCCTTTGTTTTTTGAATTCACCGTACAGTCGGTAAATCGAAAAAATTTAGATTTCCAGATTCATGTCCCACAAGAATGGTCTGATTTAGAACCCAAGATTTCCGAATGGACTAAAGATCAGTTTGTCCGTGGTCGAATTATGATTCATTTGAAAATTAACAAAAAGAAACAAAGCCATAGTGGTTTTAATCTAAACGAAACCTTACTCGATCAAAGCATCAAAGAATTGGGCGAATTCTGCAGTCAACGCAACATTCCTCTCGACCTAAATCCTTCATTGCTGATCAAACTCAATCAGCTACTGAAAGACCAAGAAGCATTACCTCTCTGGAAAGACTCTGAATCCTTTATTAAAGATGCTTTTGATGAAGCCTTAAGTCATTGGCAGGAGATGCGCAGCACCGAAGGACAATCCTTGAAAAATGATTTTGAACAACGGATGCATAAATTATCTCAGTTAATTGATACAGTCGAAAGCTTAGCCGCTACTGCCACTGTAGACTTTTCCAAGAAATTAATCGACCGCCTCAGTTCTATGAATTTAGAAATCGATCTTGATGACGATCGAGTTTTAAAAGAAATCGCCTTATTCTCAGATCGTTCGGATATCACCGAAGAAATAACCCGACTTAAATCACATATTAGCCAATTTAACCAATTTATTGCATCACCTGACTCTATTGGACGAAAAATGGATTTTCTCTGTGTAGAAATGTTTCGAGAGATGAACACTATTTCCAGTAAGACTCAGCAAATTGAGGTCACAAAAAACATCATTGATGGGAAAAATGAACTGGAAAGAATCCGTGAACAGGTTCAGAATATAGAATAAAATTTTATGAGCACACGAGTATTAAATGATCCCAATGCTTTCCGACCGGTTATACAGCTATCAATCCATGCAGATAATAAAGTGGGTCGGCTTAATGAAATCGTTAGTATGTTCAAGTCGCATGATGTCCACATTATGGCCATCTCAATTTTAGATACGACCGATAGTTCTTTGATACGAGTTATTGTTGATTATCCGGAGGAGGCCCAACATATCCTTGATTCAGAGAAGTTTTCCTACGTCAGTACAGAAATGATAGCTACAGAGCTTAATACCGAAGCAGATATCGCTAAAGTTACTTTCGCCCTAGTCCAAGCAGAGATCAATATACACTACGTCTACCCTTTTGTTACCCGGCCAAATAATCGTTCTGCACTCGCGATAAGCCTTGAGGATAACGATCTCGCAAGCGAGACCTTAAGACGTCACCAAATCAATGTCTTAGGTCAAAATGATATCGCTCGATAAAGTATTGGTGCTTTTCATTTGACTAACATTCCAGGAATAGTTGTTTTCTAATTGTCCTTAGGAGTGACCTAGATGGGTCTGAGATATTTCCTTACACTTTACCGTACAGAAATGATTCCTTCGAACCTGATCCAGTTGATACTGGCGGAGGGAAAGGTGTTCGGTAACTTGATGCGTTCACTATTACCCTGCTTGTATTGATAGGATTTTATATTCAATTCTTATCATTATGCACATACTCAAATTATTACTGATTACGATTCTTCTCGCATTCAACGCCATCGCACAAGAAGCAGACACGCCTAGTTTACAAAGTTCTGTCTACGAGCTTCCTGACTTAATAGTTACTGGAACCTTATGGGATACGCCTGTTAAAAATGTTGCCGAAAGTGTCACGCTTTTCAGCGATGCTTCAATAAAGGACAGACAAGCAATCCATTTTCAGGATCTCGCAAACGCGATACCCAATCTAACATTAACCGGTGGAAATAATCGTTCACGCTATTTTCAGATTCGTGGCATGGGCGAAAATTCTCAATTTGAAGGAGAGACTCCCGATATCAGTGTTCGTTTTTTAATCGATGATTTTGATTTCACAGGCATCGGAGGCGTAGCTTCACTCTTTGATCTTAAACAAGTAGAAGTTATTCGAGGGGCTCAGACCAGTGCTTACGGTGTAAATGCCTCTGCAGGAATTATCAAATTATCGACCAGTGAAGCAAATGGCGAGAGCACTTCTAAACTCAAACTTTCTCTTGGAACGAAGAACCAAAGATCTTTGGGATATGCTACAGGAGGAACATTAGGCAATAATTCTAAGACGAACTATAGACTGACTCTTTCGCAGAATAAATCGGATGGTTTTATTGAAAATGAATTCCTCAATAAAGATGATACCAATCAAAGCGAAGAAACCTTTTCGCTGCTTAAATTTAGACATAATCCGACCAATCATTCTAGTATCCAAACTTCTTTTGTTTATGCGGACGCAAAAGCAGATTTTGACTTGTTTTCATTAAATAATACCTATCTAAAAACCCAAGCAGATGATATTGGTCAAGATAACCAACGCTCTAAAGGGATTTCAATTCGATTGAATTCAAATAATTTTAAGAATTTTTCACTCACCTCCGTATCCAGTATTCTTAATACAGACTCACTCTACAGCTATGATGCTGATTGGGGTAATTATGATTCCTTTAGCAGTGGCTATGATGGTTTTCTATCCATTGATAGAGATCGAAAATCACTCTCTCAGGAAATCAGAATTGATTCATTGGAAGATCATTCAAGCAATCCCCTATTCAATAAGTGGACAGCTGGAGTATATTTTAATCAACTATCTGAAACATCAGATTTTAATTATTTAGATAATTTTGAAGATGATGGAAGAGCCGATGTTTTATCAGATTATAAAACCCAATCGATTTCATTATTTTCTAAGGCTGAAAATAAATTAGATGAAAATTCAAAGATTACCTTTGGCCTTCGTTTTGAATACCAAAAAGTCGACTTTTCTTCACTCACCCTTAATAATGCAGATTACACTGGTTCTCCGACCCTTGATTCAGGCTCGGCTGTCTCCATAAGCGACAAGCTTATTGGCACATCTCTTTGCTATCAAAATGATATCTCTGATAATTATACCTTATTTCTTTCCTATAACCATGGTTATAAAGCTGCTGGGGCAAATACTTCTTCCTTTAGATCAATAAATGGCACATCTCCTCTCACGTTTGATACTGAAAAGATTGATAATTATGAAATTGGATTGCTTTATCTAAATTCAGATAATTCCTATCAGGCAAAATTAAACATTTTTTATCTAACAAGAAAGAATGCGCAATTAAGAGATGATGAAGGGTCTAAGGGCTTTTTTAATTATTTCACTTCGAATCAAGGCGATGCAAAGCATTATGGAGCCGAGTATCAGTCACAATGGTATTTCATGCCTAATTGGTCTTTGGAAACTAACCTTAGTGCATTAAAGGCCACTAGAGATAATTCCAATAGAGACTTAGCCAATGCTCCTGAATATAAATATTCACTCTTGCTTAAATATGCACCAAGAAATGGATTTTACTCTAATTTATCATTAACTGGCAGTGCCGATTATCATGAAGAAAATAGTCATGATTTCAAAAGAGAAGGCTATTCTGTAGTCAATGCGACTGTAGGCTTTGCCAAAAATCAATGGGATATATCCCTATGGGCGAAAAACTTATTCGACCATGACTATACTCAAAGAGTGTTCTACTTTGAAAACTATCACCCCGATGATAATTATGTACCTAATTCACGATTCTATAAAGCCGCAGCCGATCCCTTGAATTACGGAGTAAGTATCAATTACATTTGGTAAAATTTAATCAACTGAGCCTTTATATAAGAGGTAGCGATATAATGCCGCTAAGGTTAAGGAATGGGATAACTTCCCTTCTTTAACCCAGTTGGCTACCTCTGCTTCAGGCAAAGCAATCACTTCGATTTCTTCGTGCTGATCCCAATTGGTGCCACTTGAACCCAGCTCCATATTATCAATAAAGATAAAATGACAGTGATTGTTCAGCATTGCTGGGTTTGGTAAACAAGTCCCTAAAGAAATACAATTTGTTCCTTCATATCCAGTCTCTTCCTTAAATTCACGAACACCTGCTTCTAAAGGATCTTCATTGGGATCAACTATACCACCCGGCAGTTCCAAAGAAAAGTCATCAATCCCCCAACGAAATTGTCGAACCAAGATAATTTCTTTATTTATTGTCCTTCCCACGCCCACCACCCAATCAGGTGAACTGATATAATAAAAATCTTCTGAAGTTTTTCTCTTTGGGTGAAAATACCTCCGAGTTCTCAATTCCCAAACACGTGATGAAAAATTCACGGTTTCTTTTTCAATCTGCCATCGATCGATCTTTATTTCGTCTGTCATAATTAATGCCTAGGATATAGTCTTTATTCAGCAATTACTGGAATGACAATTTCTTGCCCAACTCTAAGTGCTCTAGGATTTAAATTCTGATTCGCTTTCATCAGTGCACTCAGCGATACTTGATAAACTTTAGCTACTTTTGAAAAGGTGTCTCCTGATTGAATAACATGCAATCGAGTTGCACTAGAGGTCTTCTTAATCGATTTCAGCACTTCTTTGTTGTCGGATTTCAATAGAGTCACGTCTACCTCTTTGAGTGAAAT
Source organism: Opitutia bacterium (assembly GCA_029248665.1). Classification (GTDB taxonomy): domain Bacteria; phylum Verrucomicrobiota; class Verrucomicrobiia; order Opitutales; family Coraliomargaritaceae. Next base: position 102,281 of record JAQWIW010000011.1, read on the forward strand.
AGCCAATTTTTTCTTCAATTCTTCAATTACAGTGCCTTGATCCGATACCTTTTCCTCCAATAAAGCGATAGATTGATTTAACTTCTGAACTTCCACAATTAGCTCATCCTCATTAGATCCTTTGCCTTGATTACTTATCTTTTCGCTAAAGCTTAAACTAATATAAAGTCCCATTACCGAAAACAATAATGCGAGTAATAGCAGGAAATTTAAAAAAATGCTTTTTAGATTTTTATTTTGTGATTCCATAAATAAAAGTTCTTTATGAAAAATGTGAACCTTGCAAGCAAGCCATAAACCTTTATACCAAAAAAATGGAAGACTACTTTCCAGATGTAGAATCTGAGTCGGTTCAAACCGTCAGCCAATTGACCCGACAGATTAAAAAAACTCTCGAACCAAATTTTAGACAAATTTGGGTTAAAGGAGAAATATCTAACCTTCGCTTTCAACAATCCGGACATTGCTATTTTTCACTTAAAGATAAAGACAGTCAGCTACCGTGCGTCTTTTTCAACCGCTTTGCCAGTGCCTGCAACTTTGAGCTCGAAGACGGCGTAGAGGTAATACTCTTTGGAGAAATCACTCTATATGAGCCTTATGGCCGCTATCAACTCTCCGTAAAAGTTGCACAAGAGGCAGGCAAAGGAAATTTACATGTCCTTTACGAGCAGTTAAAAAAGAAATTGAATACCGAAGGGCTTTTTGATCCTGAGCAAAAAAAATCGATTCCTCAAATTCCACAAAATATTGCATTAATCACCTCTCCGACTGGAGCGGCCGCCCAAGATTTCATTCGCATCCTTAAAAGACGAAATTTCGCCAGTAATATCCATCTACTTCCCGTAAAAGTTCAAGGTAAACAAGCAAAAGATGAAATTGTTGAAGCTATTGAATATATTTCAGAAAACCAAGAGCGATATGATTTAGTCGTTTTAACTAGAGGTGGCGGGAGCATTGAAGACTTATGGAGCTTTAATGAAGAATCTGTTGCTCGTGCCCTATTTAATTGCCCTGTCCCAAGTATTTCTGCCATAGGACACCAAATAGATACCGTATTAACCGATTTAGTAGCCGATTATCGAGCCGAAACACCTTCAGGTGCCGCTGAATTCATTTCTTCTAACTATTTATCCATCAAAGAATCATTTATAAAGAATCAAAAAAGATTGAGTGATACGATACAAGAAATACTAAATGCGGAGAAGTTTACCGTTCAGGCAAGCAATCAAAAACTTATCCTACACACTCCTCAAAATTATATCGACAAAATGATGATTCAAATGGATGTGCTAGAAAAAGAATTGTCTCAAAATTTAGCCGAATCAATTAAAGTCAAAACTGCACAATTTTTTGCTTTAAATGCACAATTAAGCAAACTGCATCCAAAACAACTTTTAAAATCCTACCAGTTTGAATCAAAATTACGAAAGCAACAAATAGAACAATATTCAAAAAATAGTCTGCACACCAAACGCCAAAACCTTGAATATAACGACCATCGTTTACAAAATAGTAGTATACAATCCAGTCTAAAACGAGGGTATGTGATATTAAAAAACAACTCAAATCAGATTTTAAGTAATTTAAAGATGGCGCAAGATTCAGGGGAAATTAAAGCCTGTTTTATTGATGGTGAAATAGCACTTAAAAAGAAAAATGAAAAAAAATGAAAAAAAATGGAAGAAATTTAGAAGTTAATACTCTCATGTGTATGACGATTTAGTCATAGGATGATGTGAGTATAAAGACTGTAAGTCTTGGATGTACTTTAGAGTAAGATCTAAAGTGCATTTTTTTGCCTAGAAACCGAATATTTAAGATAAAAAGCTAAAAGACTCACTTTTAAATTGAAATTAGATAAAAGCTGATATTATTCTTTTATATAAGCTACAGTAACCTTTTTTAAACATGACAACTTCAGTAATCCGATTCATCAGCACATTAGCATTAGCATCTTTCTTCCTAGTTGCTTGCCAATCATTAACCGTCAACCCGAAGAACAATTCCTCAACGACTGCACAATATCAACTCAATGCTTTAATTTCTGTTTTTGAGACAGATACTGACACTGCATTTAGGGCGTCTATACAAGCACTCGACTTACTTGGCTACTTTCGCACTGGCGAAATTCATGGCGAACTAGAAACTTCTGTTTTTGCAAGAAAAGTGGGTGATGAGAAAATTGTTGTAAAAATCATTAAACTTTCTCCAGAGCAATCTCAGGTTAGCATACGCGTATGCATGATTGGAAATCTACCAGAATCTCAAGTTATTCTAGCAGAGATTGAAGATATGATCCTTGACCAATAATTGGTTAAACATCCCACCCATTTATAGCTAATATAATGAAAAAAATAATTGGTTTAGGAAGTCCAATTATTGATGAAATAGCATTTGTTGAAGATCAGTTTTTAAATACGATATCGGGCTCAAAAGGTGGCATGGAACTCCTTGATGAGTCTGAAATAGAATCCATTAAATCTAAAATCGACCAAGAACTAGTGCAAATAACCGGTGGTTCTGCTGGAAACACTATTTTTGCCCTAGCTCGTCTGGGCACACCGACCAGTTTTATCGGAAAGATCGGTGATTGTGCATCAGGTCGTTTTTATAAAGATTCATTAGCCCAATATGGTGGAAATACTG